>JACKNX010000001.1 GCA_024234635.1 Pseudomonadales bacterium
GGCAACAGCCTCCACGCTGATGCGACCGATCAACAGCGTGGTGAACGAAAATACGGCCATCTCGAGAAAGGTCGACAGGCCGATAGGCACGCCAAGACGTATCAGCCGACCAAGCTGACCCGGGTCCGGCGCACTGAAGCGGGCGAACACACCTACCGACTTCAGTCGCGAGAACGCCACGATGCTCGCCATCGCGGTGAGCTGCCCCCAACCCACCACCGCACTGGACCAGCCGCAGCCCGCACCACCCATCGCCGGCAGGCCAAACAGCCCGTTGATGAAGACGTAGTTCAGGGCAATCTTGGCAGGCAGCGCCGTGAAGGCAATGAACATCGACGGCTTGGTCCACGACATGCCCTCGCAAAGGTAGCGCAGGCAGAAAAAGCCCAGACTCGCCATCACGCCCCAGGACAGCGCATGCTGGTACGCCCGCGCCACGGGAATCGCCCGCGCGTCCACTCCCAGCCAGTGATAGAGCGGCCAGATCGTGTTCAGGAAGATCACCATCAGGATGCCGCCGGCAAGCGCCAGCCACAGGCCCTGACGCACCACCTCGCCCACCGCGTCCTGGCGTCCCGCCCCATGCAGTTGGGCGATGGTTGGCGTCAGCGCCATGATCACCCCGGACACCAGCATCAGCACCGGCCAGTACGCGTTGCCGCCCAGCGTCACGCCGGCAAGGTCGGTGGCGCTCACGTGCCCGGCCATCACGGCATCGGCCACCCCCATGCCCATCTGCGTCAGCTGCGCCAGCATGAGCGGTGCGGCCAGACGCAACAGCGCCGCCAGTTCAGCCCGGGGCAGATTGTTTTCCATGTCAGGCGATCCTGGTGGCGGAGGTCGGTTGCGGGTTGCGGGTGCCGGTCGATAGAACGCGTCAATCGGATCAATCGACGCTTTCGAATGGCGAACGCAGCAATGCGCCGTATACTGGCACCCGCATGCACGCAACCGTTAACGATTGAGGAGGATATCCAATGGACCTTAAGGACAGCAAAACCCTTCAGCATCTGAAGGACGCTTTTGCGGGCGAGTCCCAGGCCAACCGCCGCTACCTGTACTTCGCGGCCAAGGCTGACGTGGAAGGGGAAAATGACGTCGCCGCGGTATTCCGCTCCACGGCGGAAGGCGAAACCGGCCACGCGCATGGCCACCTGGAGTACATGGAAGGTGTGGGCGATCCGGCCACCGGCCTGCCCATCGGCAGCACCCGCGACAACCTGAAAGCCGCCATTGCCGGCGAAACGCACGAGTACACCGACATGTACCCGGGCATGGCCAAAACGGCGCGCGACGAAGGCTTCGACGAAATCGCCGACTGGTTCGAAACCCTGGCCAAGGCCGAACGTTCCCATGCCAACCGCTTCCAGAAAGCTCTGGACGCATTGGCCTGAGGCGCACGCCCCAGCCTGCATTGCATGGGGCCGTTCGCGGCCCCATTGTGTTTCTGCGGGTTTGAACCTCCCGCGACACCGCACCCGGCAACCTGGTAACGATGGAGGAATCGCATGGCAGTCAGAGAAGGCAATCTCAGCGCACCTGAGCGCCAGCCACTGGGTTGGCAGGAGCCCGCGTTCCTGGACAAGGACAAGCTCTACGACGAACTGGAGCGGGTGTTCGATATCTGTCACGGCTGCCGCCGCTGCGTCAACCTGTGCGATGCGTTTCCCACCCTGTTCGACCTGGTGGATGAAAGCGACACGCTGGAAGTCGACGGCGTGGACAAGGCGGACTACATGAAGGTCGTGGATCAGTGTTTCCTGTGCGATCTGTGCGCCCAGACCAAATGCCCCTACCTGCCACCACATGAATGGAAGGTGGATTTCCCGCACCTGATGCTGCGGGCCAAGGCGTTCAAGTTCCGGGAAGGCGACACCAAGTGGCGCGACCGTCTGATCACCAGCACCGATCCGATCTTCGATCTGCTGTCCGTGCCCGGCATCAACCGCGTAGCCAATGCCGCCGCAAAAAATGACACGCTACGGGAACTGGGCAGAAAGTACGCCGGCATTCATCCGAAGGCGCCGCTACCGCCTTTCGAAGCCAAGACGGTGAGCCGCTGGCAGCCCACCCACTCGGGCACGGGCCTGGCGCCACGCGCCACCGAACGCACCACCGGCAAGGTGGCCATCTATGTCACCTGCTACGGCGATCACAACGAGCCGAAGGTGGTGGAAGACCTGGTGGCCGTGCTCAACCACAACGGCGTGCCGGTGAAACTGCTCAAGGACGCGCGCTGCTGCGGCATGCCGAAACTGGAACTGGGTGATCTGGCCAAGGTGCAGGCATTGAAAGACGCCAATATGCCGGTATTCCTGGACGCCATCCGCGACGGCTACGACATCATTGCGCCGGTGCCGTCCTGCGTACTCATGTACAAGCAGGAACTGCCGCTCATGTTCCCGGACGACGCGGATGTCGCGCGCGTGAAGGCGGCTTTCTTCGATCCCTTCGAATACCTGATGCTGCGGCATCGCGACGGTCTGATACGCACGGATTTCCAGCGCGGGCTCGGCAAGGTTGCCTACCACGTCGCCTGCCACCAGCGCGTACAGAATTTCGGCATGAAAACCCGCGATTTCCTGCAACTCATCCCGGATACCGAGGTGACGGCCATCGAACGCTGTTCCGGCCACGACGGAACCTACGCCGTAAAAGAAGAGACCTACGACAAGGCAATGAAAATTGTCCGCCCGGTGGCCCGCAAAGTGATCGAATCCGGCGCGGACACCATGGGTTCCGACTGTCCGATGGCCGGTCGCCTCATCGCCCACGGCGTGGACGTCGCCAGCAGCGATGCACACCGGGAAGCCGAACATCCCGCGTCCATGGTGCGGCGCGCTTACGGAATCTGACGCATGAAACCACTCACCCGCGACGACCTTTACTCTCTGGAAGCCTATGCGGATGCGCGAGCGGACTTCCGCCACCGGGTCATCGAACACAAGAAGCACCGGCAGGTAAGGCTGCATCCCAACGCGGCGCTCTACTTCGAAGACCGCCTCACCATCCAGTACCAGATTCAGGAGATGCTGCGCGTAGAACGCATTTTCGAACGGGCTGCCATCCAGGAAGAGCTCGACGCCTACAACCCGCTCATTCCCGATGGCAGCAACTGGAAGGCGACCTTCATGCTGGAATACCCGGACGTGGACGAGCGGCGTCGGGAATTGGCCCGCCTTGGCGGCATCGAACACAAGGTATGGGTACAGGTGGAAGGGTGCGGGCGAATCCGCGCCATTGCCAACGAGGACATGGAACGCACCACGGATGACAAGACCGCGGCCGTGCACTTCATGCGCTTCGAGCTCGATGCGGCGTCCATTGCGGCGCTGCGCACCGGCAGCGCGCTGCACATGGGTATCGAACACCCGGGCCTGCCATGTGACATCGCCGTGCCGGAAGTTACCCGCCAGGCGCTATTGCACGACCTCGCCGATCACGTCGCGTAACAGTTCCGCCAGCGCTTCCAGCAGTTCCGTGCGACTGGAGGCGCGTCGCCAGCAGAGTCCGATGTCGCGGTGTGGCGCCTTGTCACTCCGCGGCTGCAGGAACGGGATGTAGCGCAGCCCACCTGCCTTGTTCACCGCCAGTGCCGGCATGAGCGTGGTGCCGACGTTCGCGCGCACCATCTGCCGCAAGGTCTCGAGGCTGGTGGCGCGAAAGTTGGTGTTCTCCACCGCGCCAGCGGTCTCGCACACCGACAGGGCCTGATCGCGCAGGCAATGGCCGTCCTCCAGCAGCAGCATCTGCTCCGTCGCCAGGTCGTCCACGGCGATGTGCTTGCGCTGGGCCAGCGGATGCTGGGTGGAGGTCGTGAAATAGAACGGCTCGCGATAGAGCGGCCGTACCTCCGCCTGATCGTCGTCATACGGCAGCGCGAGTACGATGGCATCGAGTTCACCCGCGCGCAGACGCACGGTGATGTCCGCCGTCTGCCCTTCGTTGAGCTGGATACGCAGCTTCGGGAACTGCTTGCGAATCGGCCCCAGGATGCGCGGCAACAGGTACGGCGCCACCGTCGGGATGACGCCCAGCCGCAGATCACCACCGAATGGATCGCGATGCTGCTCCGCGATGCGGCTGAGTTCGTCCACTTCCCGCAGCACCCGGCGCGCCTGGGCAACGATCTTCTCGCCCACCCCCGACAGCGCCACCTGCTTGTTGGTGCGCTCGATCAGCACCACGTCCAGCGTTTCCTCCAGCTTCTTGAGCTGTGTGGAGAGCGTCGGCTGACTCACATGACAGGCCTGAGCGGCGTGCCCGAAGTGCTTGAGGTCAGCCACGGCGACGAGGTAGCGCAGATCGCGGATGTTCATGATTCTTCTCCTGGCACGAAGATGGTAGCGTCAACGGCATCAGGGAGATATCCAATGACGAAGACACAAACCTGCAGCGACATCGATGCCTTTGCGGCGATTGCTGACCACCGCACCGGCACACCCGGCGATCTTGCCGCATCTTACCTGCTGCTTGGGGCCTGCACCGCCGCCGGCGTGACGGCGCGGTTGATCTCCTGGCCTTTCGCGCGCCGGCTCATCCAGACCGCCCGCGTACAACTGGCTGACGGCACGCGTATCGAGGGCACGCCGATGTTCGATTCGCCGGATACGCCGGAAGGCGGCATCAGCGGTCAGGCCGGCCCACTGGATGCCGCCACGACCCTCGGTGTCGCCCGTTTCTCTTCGCAGGAAGGCCATCCACTGACGCAGGCGCTGCAGGCTGCCCGCGAAGCCAGTGTGCTGAAGGGTATCGTTGCCATCGGTGCCGCGGACGGCATCAAACCCGGCATCGCCGTGATCAACGCGGAGCGCTACGGCAATCCGTTCGGCCCACCGGTGCTGCAGGTAGCCAGCGAACACGCCTCCGCGCTTGAATCCGCTCCCACGCTCACGCTGGAAATCATCAGCCGCTGGCGGGAAACCACCGCCTGCAACGTGGACGCGCTTGTACAGGGCAGGCAGCCGGACCTGGCGCCCGTGGTGGTGATGACACCGAAGAGCGGCTGGTGGACCTGCGCCTCCGAAAGAGGGGGCGGCATTGCCGCCTGGCTCGCCTGCCTGCGTCACCTGGCTGGCAGCAAACCCTTGCGCACCGTGTACTTCACTGCCAACAGCGGCCACGAACTTGGTCACATTGGCATGCACCACTACCTCAAAGCCCACCGGAGCCGCATCCGGGAAGCCGCCCTGTGGGTACACCTGGGCGCCAACTTCGCGGCCCGCGACAGTCAGGTCATCCTTCAGGCCAGCAGCCAGGACCTGATGCGCGCCATGCACGACGCCTTCGGCCGCCATGGCGCGCCGTACCACCAGAGCGTTCCTGTCGGCACGCGGCCGCTGGGTGAAGCGCGCGACATCTTCGATGGCGGCGGCCGCTATATATCCATCGTTGCCAGCAACCCCTGGTTCCATCACCCGGACGATCGTCCGTCCATCAGCGTGGACTACGACCGTGCGGACAATACCGTGCAGGCATTTGTCGAACTGGTGGAGACAGCCGCCAACCAGCCGGCATCATGACACCGGCGCCGCAACCGCGGGTGCTGTGGGAAGATGACAATCTGCTGGTGCTCGACAAGCCGCACGGCATTTCACTGCTGGCGGATCGGAGCGGTGACACGGACCTCTGGTCCATGCTCACCGCGGAACGCAAGCTGTACCTGGTGCACCGGCTGGACAAGGGCACGAGCGGCGTGCTGATGTTCGCGAAATCACAAGCCGTGCAACGCGAACTGACAAAATGCTTCGCAGCACGGAAGGTTCGCAAATACTACATCGCGCGCGTTGTCGGCGTCCCCGCTGGCGGGTCAACGGTTGCCATCGACCTGCCGCTGCGCAAGGGACGCAAGAGCCGCTACCGGGTTGCGGGCGCCCGCGAGACGATTCGGCTTGGGCAGGGAACCTGGCACCTCTCGGAAGCGGCAATGGAGGGTGTCGATGCGTTCACCCGCATACGCCTGCTGTCACACCGGAATGGTTTCGCCACCATGCTCGCCGCCCCGCGCACTGGGCGCACGCACCAGTTGCGGGTGCACCTGGCCTGGATCGGATACCCGATCATGGGGGACCATCTCTACGGGAATCCCTCGGACCCGCGACAGCAGGCGGATCGCCTGTACCTGCATTGCCACCGTCTGGTGGTGCCAGGCATTGGCGGGTTTACCGCGCGCGTCCCCTGGCCGTGAGTTTCCTGCCGAGTGCCAGACCCGCGGCGGCAACCGCCGGGTGACGCGTCAGGGCAAACGCCACGCCGGCCAGTCCCATGCTCACCAGCCAGGTTTTCAGTTGCGGGCTTTCCGCCCGCCCATGACTCAGGCGATGCACCGTGTGTTCGCAGTTGTTGCGGAAGAGGTCGTAACCACGCGGTTCCAGTTCCCTGGCAGCCCGCAGCGCTCGCGCCCGCGCGGCGGTCTCCTGATGTTGCACATACACACGCTGACCTGCCCGGAACTCCGTCATCGTGACGACGCTTTCGCCATGAAACGGGGAGTTGTGGAGCACCCGCCCATCCTCCAGGACCAGGCCCTTGTGCATCACCAGGCCTTTGCGTCGGGAAACGATGTCACCGGGACGCGCTTTGCTCATGTCTGTCTCACTTCCTGCAGCGATGGCTCATACCAGATCACAGCAATTTCCGGACCAGGAAAATGACCCCGGACAGCGGCTGTGAGAGGAGTATCGCGGCCGGATAGGCCACGCTCCGGCGAAACCTTCCACATCGAGGCTTATACGACCTACATCGAGGTTCGGAAGAGACGCATGACGCGTTGTCATTCCTCCAGGGCAGGCAGGCTCTTTTCCAGCATGTAGTCCACCGCCTGACCGAGCTCGACTTCGCTGCAGTCCCGGCAGAGCCCTTTTGCCGGCATGCCGGGCGGTACACCATCGATGGTATGCCGCAGCAGCACGTCACGACCTTTCTGCAACCGCGCCCCCCAATCCTGGGCATCGCCTACCCGGGGTGCCCCGGCAACGCCTGCCGCATGACAGGAAAAACAGGTGTTCAGATAAATCTGTTCACCCGGATGCGTTGGGCCGACGTCGGCGCTCTGTCCGCAGGCCCCCAGCAGGAGCATCCATCCACCAAACCACCACTTGCGCACGATCCTACTCCGCGTCCAGCACTTCAAACCGGTCGGCGTCTCGCCATGCCGGGAAGCGTTCACGATACGCAGCCAGTTCCGTCAAGTCGAGATCGACGGTGAACACACCTTCCGCATTTCCCGCCGCCAGCAGCGAACGCCCATCCGGCGCATACACGGCGCTGCCGCCGTCGTACACCACACCATTGCCGTCCGTTCCGAGAATGTTCACACCCGCCACAAACGCCTGATTCTCGATAGCCCTGGCCTTGAGCAGCGCGTCCCAGGCATCCAGTCGCGCGGCGGGCCAGTTCGCCACGCAGACCAGGACGTCGTAGTCGCCGCGACAGCGGAGCCACACGGGAAACCGCAGGTCATAACAGACACTCGGACGCACGCGCCCGCCGTTCACCGTCCACACCGGGCGTGTTCGACCCGCCGCGTAGTGTTCGTGTTCACCCGCCATGCGGAAGCAATGGCGTTTATCGTACGCACGAATCCCGCCACCGGGCTCCGCCCACAGGAAACGGTTGAAATAGTCCGCGCCCGCTGCCGTCACGACGCTGCCGCCCAGCACAAACCTGCCCCGCTCCGCCCAGTCGGTCATCCAGCGCGTGGTGATGCCGGCCGGCCCTTCGGCAACCTGTTCGGGCTGCATGGTGAAGCCGGTGGTGAACATCTCCGGCAACAGGACCAGCGACACATTACCGGGCACCGACGCGAGAAACTGATCAAAACGGCGGCGATTCGCCGCTGCGTCATGCCAGGCGGTTGTCGTCTGCACGATGGCGATGGTCAGAGTCGACACAGGCGCTCCGCTGCCTGACGAAGCGTGTCGTCGCTCTTGGCGAAACAGAAGCGCAGTAACCTGTCCCCCGGTGGCTCCGCGTAGAAAACGGACAGTGGAATCGAGGCAACGCCAACCTCCCGTGTCCATCGACGGGCAAGCTCGGTGTCTTTCTCATCCACGATGGCGGAATAGTCCAGCATCTGAAAGTAGGTGCCCTTCGAGGGTTGCAACGAAAAGCGTGAATCGCCCATGAGGCCGGCAAACAGATCGCGCTTGCGCTGATAGAAGGCACCCAGTTCCAGGTGATGTTCGGGACACATCACCAGATAGTCCGCCAGCCCGAGCTGCACGGGCGTGATGGAAGTGAACGTCACATACTGATGAATGCGCCGGAACTCCAGCGTCAGCCCGGGGGGCGCGACGCAGTAACCGATCTTCCAGCCGGTGACATGGTAAGTCTTGCCGAGTGAGGAGACGACAAAGCTGCGTGCGTAGAGATCCGGGTAGCGGCACACGCTCTCGTGCCGCATGCCGTCAAACACGATGTGTTCATAGACTTCGTCGGCAACAACATACAGTCCGTGCCGGCACACCAGCGCCTGGAGCGCCAGCAGGTCGTCCGGTGACCAGACAGTACCGGTCGGATTATGCGGGGTGTTGATCACCACCAGCCGGGTACGCGGCGACAGCAGCGCCTCGAAGCGCTGCCAGTCAGGCCGGAAATCCGGTGCCTGCAGCGGTAGTCGCAACGCACAGCCGCCCTGAAGCGTGATTGCCGGCTCGTAGCTGTCGTAGGCAGGATCGAAGAGGATGACCTCATCGCCGGTGCGCACGACCGCCGCGATGGCACAGAACAGCGCCTCCGTCGCGCCCGATGTCACCGTGACTTCGCTGTCCGCACTGACGGTCAGTCCGTAAACATCGCGCACCTTGTCGGCCAGCGCCTGCCGCAAGGCGGGCATGCCCATCATGGGCGCGTACTGATTGTGACCGCCGCGCAGATAGTGCTGCACCCGGTCCAGCAGCGCTGCCGGCGCATCGAAATCCGGAAATCCCTGCGACAGATTGATGGCCCCCGTCTCCCGCGCGAGCTCGCTCATCACGGTGAATATGGTGGTGCCAACGTGCGGCAATTTAGTGGTCAGCATTGGCCTTGCAGAACCTGACGGCGGAACCGCCGCACGCTATCACAACGCGAGCAGGGCGTGCGATCGCCGGGGGCGGCCTACAACCACGTCACAATTTTCCATCAAAATATTTTGATGGATGACGGGTACAACGCTACACTGGCGCACCCGCCAACGGACGCTTCCCGAACGATGACCGCCACCGCCCGGCGCCTGCCCGGCAGTTCAGCCCGCGACACCAGACCGTCCCAGGAGGATGTCGTCGCCATCAGCCGCGCCGCGGGAGATGCCCGCCGCGCCCTTCTGCTGCGACTTCTGCGCCATGATTCGTTTTCGGTCACCGAACTCGTTCAGCTGCTGGACACCGCCCAGCCCGCACTCAGCCATCATCTGAAGATTCTGCGCGAAGCCGGTCTCGTCACGGCCAGGAAAGAAGCCACCTCAACGTTCTACCGTCGCGCCGAAGTAACGGGCCACCCCCTGAAGACGGCCATATTCCAGGCGCTGGACGCCAATCCGCTCTGCAATTCGCTCAAGGCCCGCATCGATGAACTGCATGCGGAACGGGAACGTCACGTTGAGCGTTTCTTCGCTACCAACGCCGATGCCCTGCGCAGCCAGCGCCTGCTGATCTGCCAGGCTGACGTGTACGCGCCCTCGCTGCGCGATCTGTGGCAGCAGCAGGAGCCGCGACGACATGCCCTGGAAGTGGGTCCCGGCGATGTCGCAATTCTCGAATCGCTGGCCACGGACTTCGAAACGGTGACCGCCATCGACCAGGCGGAGGCCATGCTCGCCCCCGTACGCGACGCCGTGACCGCCCAGCGGAACATCACCTTCCAGCGACAGGAGTTCACACGCCTGCGCACGCGGCTGCGTTTCGACGCCATCGTCGCCGCGATGGTGCTGCATCACATGCCATCGCCGCGGGCGTTGTTCACGCAGGCCAGCCGGCTGCTGAGCAGCGGCGGACGGTTGTTCATCGCTGAACTCGAACGCCACGAACACCACTGGGTCAGGGACGCCTGCGGCGACATCTGGCTCGGTTTCACCACCGACGAACTCGATCAGTGGGCCGGCAGCGCCGGCCTGCGGCCCGGGCCTCGCCAGTTCCTGGCGCAGAAGAACGGTTTTTCCATCCAGATCCTCACCTATGAGAAGGAGCAGACATGAGCGCCAATACGGCTTTTACGGACTACAAGGTGGCCGACATCGCTGAGGCCGATTTCGGCCGCAAGGAGATTCGTCTGGCCGAATCGGAAATGCCCGCGCTCATGGCGCTGCGGCGTCGCTACGCCCAATCGAAGCCGCTGGCGGGCGCGCGCATCATCGGCTGCATACACATGACGGTACAGACCGCCGTGCTCATCGAAACCCTCACCGCGCTGGGCGCCGAAGTACGCTGGTCATCGTGCAACATCTTCTCCACGCAGGACCACGCTGCTGCCGCCATTGCCGCCGCGGGCATTCCCGTCTTCGCCTGGAAAGGAGAAACCGAGGAAGAGTACTGGTGGTGCATCGAACAGACCATCCTCAAGGACGGCAAGCCTTGGAATGCCAACATGCTGCTGGACGACGGTGGCGATCTCACCGAACTGCTGCACAACAAGTATCCGGCCATGCTGGACAGCATCCACGGCATCAGCGAGGAAACCACCACCGGTGTGCACCGCCTCTACGAAATGATGGCCGAAGGCAAGCTGAAGGTACCTGCCATCAATGTGAACGACTCGGTGACCAAGTCGAAGAACGACAACAAGTACGGCTGCCGCCACAGCCTGAACGATGCCGTCAAGCGTGGCACCGACATGCTGATGTCCGGCAAGCGCGCGCTGGTTATCGGCTATGGTGACGTAGGCAAGGGCTCCGCACAGAGCCTGCGCCAGGAGGGCATGATCGTGCGCGTGGTCGAGGTTGACCCGATCTGTGCCATGCAGGCCTGCATGGATGGCTATGAAGTAGTGTCGCCGTACATCAGCGGCAACAACACGGGACGACTGGAAGACATCGACACCCGTCTGCTGGGCGACACGGATCTGCTGGTTACCTGCACGGGCAATACCAATGTCTGCGACGCGAACATGCTGCGCTCACTCAAGCGCCGCGCCGTGGTGTGCAACATCGGCCACTTCGACAACGAAATCGACACAGCATTCATGCGCAAGAACTGGCGCTGGGACAAGATCAAGGATCAGGTGCATCAGATTTTCCGCAGCGATGACGACGACGATTTCCTGATCCTGCTGTCCGAAGGCCGCCTGGTGAATCTGGGCAATGCCATGGGTCACCCGTCGCGCATCATGGATGGTTCGTTCGCCAACCAGGTGCTGGCGCAGATGCATCTGTACGAGCAGCGCTGGGCGGATCAACCGGAAAACCAGCGTCAGCCGATCACCGTGGAAGTACTGCCGAAGAAGCTCGACGAGGAAGTTGCCGAGCTGATGGTGCTGGGCTTCGGTGGCACCCTCACGAAACTGCGTCCCGATCAGGCGAAGTACATCGGCGTGAAAGTGGAAGGCCCCTTCAAGCCCGAAAGCTACAAGTACTGAGGCCAGCCGGCACCAGTCAATCGGGTCGCGGGCAGTCCCATGCCCGCGACCCGCGTTCCCTCCGGAATATCTCATTGAAGCAGCCGCGCACGGCGGTAGCATGGGCGCTCCAGACAACGCCGATACAAGGCCCTTTGAGGAGCCCGCCGCATGAATGAGACCAGCCAATACGTTCTGAACCAGACCATGCTCCGCATCAAGGACCCGGAACGCACCGTTGCCTTCTACCGCGATGTCATCGGCATGACGCTGCTCGATCGATACGATTTCCCCGACATGAAGTTCTCCCTCTATTTCATGGGCTACCCGACCGGCCCCGTCCCGACGGACCCCTCCGCACGCGTACAGTGGGTCTTCGAGCAACCGGCGCTCCTGGAGTTCACGCATAACTGGGGAACGGAAGACGACGCCGACTTCGCCTACCACAACGGCAACGCGGAGCCCCGCGGCTTCGGGCACATCGGCATCTCCGTGCCCGATGTTCATGCGGCGTGCGAGCGTTTCGACGCCCTTGGCGTGGAATTCGTGAAACGCCCTGACGACGGGGCCATGAAAGGCCTGGCCTTCATCAAGGATCCCGACGGCTACTGGATCGAGGTGCTGTCGGGAACTGGCCTGCGGACACTCATCGACGGTCGCCGCAACTCGGCCTCCTGAGGATTGCGGTCGTCCGGCGACCGCGGCCTTCGATGACGTTCTGATGATATCTGTGTGACATAGTTTTACATGTCCTGGCGGATGCCGGCTTCCAGGCTGATCCGCCAGAGCGAAATGGCGCAAAACGGTATACGGCACGGATATTGTGACAAAGTTTTACACCCCTCCAGCGCCAATCGACAAGCATTGAAATGCCCGGAAATGACAGTTCGTCCGACACATGGAACGTGCCCTATGCTGTAAATTCAAAGGCGAAAGTCGACTTCACTGCTATTCGTCGAATCGGTGCAGGAGCGACGGCGCCAGTTCGCCCCCCCACGCTACGCGGTTCCCGCATTGACTGATCATTTCACCACACTGGAAAATTGTTTCTAACGCGTTTCAAATCAACACGCGTTAGTCCAATTGGAGTCGAGTGCCCTTCAGGCACGCAATCAGATGTAACAGCGATCGCCAGATCGCGTAGGGGATATATCCATGAGAACCAGGAAAGTAACACCGGTCACCTGGCGGCGCGCGCTGCTGGGTGCAGGTGCACTCTCCACCTCCCTGGCCGGACCTGCAGTAATGGCCGCGGAGGGTGGAGCAATCGAGGAAGTGGTGGTCACGGCACAGCGGACGTCGGAGAGCATCCAGGACGTGCCAATCGCGGTAACCGCCCTGTCCGGCAAGATGATGGAGGACAAGCAGGTACTGACCGCGTCCGACCTGCAGCTGAACGCGCCCAACGTCAGTTTCAGCGCCACCAACTTCGGTGGTTCCAACTTCAGCATCCGGGGTATCGGCCGGCTGGTGATCGCCACGACCGGCGAAGCCGGGGTATCGACGCACATCAACGAAATCCCGATCGCTTCCAACCTGAACGCGGTCGAATTCTTCGACGTGCAGCGGGTGGAAGTGCTCCGCGGGCCACAGGGCACCCTGTTCGGCCGCAACGCCACGGGCGGCGCCGTGAACATGGTCACCAACATGCCGGAGTTCGACAACTTCAGCGGCATGGTCGACGCCGAATACGGCAACTACTCGAACGTTCGCTTCAAGGCGGCGGTGAACATTCCGCTGGCGGACAACTTCGCCATGCGGGTAGCCGGACTCAGCCTGAAGCGCGATGGCTTCACCAAGAACCTGGCCTTCGGTCAGGTCGGTCAGGTGATCGATCCCCTCACTGGCGTAACCAGCCTGGAAACCCTGCCCAATATCGACCGTGACGTCGACGGCCGCGATCTGTGGGCCGGCCGGGTGACCTTCAAGTGGGACATCACCGAGCGTGCCAGCGCCTGGTTCCAGTTCAACCGCTTCTCGGAAGACGATGACCGCGCCCGTATCACCAACCAGGTGTGCGTACGCAACGATCTGCCGACCACCGGTTGTGATCCGAACGCCTTCGGCTTCGAGCAGCCGCACCTGGGCAGCACCACCGGCGGTATCTTCGGTGGCCAGATTGGCGCACTGCCGCTGGGTGCCAACGGCACTGAGTCGTTCATCCACTACGACTATCCGGCCCCCGCCGGTGTGGGCTTCCGGGCCATGCACACGGACTTCGAGCCGGTATTCCAGAACGATGAGGACAACTTCCTCTTCGGTATCGACTACGAGTTCGACAAGTTCACCGTAGGCCTGCTCGCCGCCTATCAGAAGACGAAGTACCTGTCTCAGCAGGACTACCAGATGAACGTGGGCCCCACGCTGAACCCGACCGCCGCGAACCCCACCGGGTACTGGCCGACGTCGCGGCCTGCGGGCGGTGCCGGTGACGACTGGCGCCCGGGCCCCTGCAACCTGTACGACGGCACCACCGGTGTCGAAGGCGGCTGCATCTACCCGGCCGATACCAATCGCATTTTCGCCTACGACCAGTCGGATGCGGAAAGCGACTACTGGACCATGGAGGTCAAGCTGTCGTCCACCTTCGACGGCATGTTCAACTTCACGGTGGGCGTAAACGGCTATTCCGGTGAAACCTACGGCGACTACTACGTGCTTGCCAACACGCTGGACATGGTCACCGACTACGGTGTCCCCGGCCTCGGCTTCCCGCCGCTGTACCCCGGCTATTTCAACAACACCTCCGCACCAAGCGGCGGTGCGAAGCAGGAAGGTTATGCCGCATTTGGCGAGATGTACTTCGATCTGACCGACACCATCAAGCTCACCGCTGGTCTGCGTTACAACAAGGACGAGAAGAGCGTGAAAGATACCAACGTGCTTTTCAACGCTGTCGACCTCAACGCCGTACTGGGCAACCCCGATCCGAACAACCAGTTCTTTACACGGGTCACGGGTTTCCTCCTGGGTGTGGATTCGGACGTGGCGCTTGGCAACCTGTATGCGCCAGCTCTGGTTCAGGCCGCCCTCGGCACTGCGCCACTGAGCCCGGAAAGACTGGCTGTTCACAATGCGGTCCCACTGGTTCCGGATTTCGGCGAAACCCGCCTGCTGACCGGCTCACCCAGCAAGGAGTCGTGGGAGGAGTTCAGCGGCCGCATCGGTGTCGACTGGCAGATCAACGACAACTCCATGGCGTACTTCTTCTACAGCCGCGGCTACAAGCCGGGCGGTTTCAATCCCGCCATTCCGGTGGCCTTCCAGTCCACCTCGTCGTTCACGTTCGATTCCGAACAGATCGACGCCTTCGAAATCGGCACCAAGAACACGTTCATGGACGGTTCGCTGGTCGTGAACGGTTCGCTGTTCTGGTACGACTACGGCGGCCTGCAGGTCACCCGTATCGCCAACAACAGCTCGCTGAACGACAACATCGACGCCAAGATCTGGGGTCTGGAGCTGGAAACCTACTGGAAACCCGAGTTTGCGCCGGGTCTGTCGGTGGACTTCGCCTACTCCTACCTGTCCGCGGAAGTCGACGGCTCCGACTCGGTTGACCCGGTCAACCGTACGGCGGGCAGCAACGAATGGGTACTGCTGGAAAACACCGACCCGGGCTCGCTCACCGGCGTGAACTACATCGCCCGCAAGGACCAGATCACGCAGGCAGTGGTCACCACCGGCCTGAACGGTACGCCGCCTGGCTTCCAGGGACTGGAAAACGGTCAGACCGTTTCCAATGTCACCTATCCGGCAAACGAGTTTGGTGTGGCGATTCCGGCCTATGCCTCACGTACGTTCCTGCAGTCGCAGGGTGTAACCACCTCCGATGGTCTGCCGACGAGCCTGGATGGCAACGAGCTGCCCAATTCACCGAACCACACCATCCACCTGGGTCTGGCTTACACCTGGGCACTGGATCGCTTTGGTGGCGATCTCACCCTGCGTTGGGACTACTACTGGCAGAGCAAGATGTACGGCCGGGAGTTCAACACCAAGGGTGATGAAGTGGATGCATGGGACCAGCACAACGCGTCGCTCATCTACGAGAGCACCGACGGTCGCTGGGAAGGCAAGTTCTTCATCCGCAACATCGAAAACGAAGACAACGTGACCGGCAAGTACCTGACGTCCGATACGTCCGGCTTCTTCAGGAACTACTTCCTGACGGAACCGCGTATCTACGGTGCTTCCGTGCGTTACAACTTCGGCGCGCAGTAATCCGCGTTCTGCACACCGGGAGAAAGGGCGCTTCGGCGCCCTTTCTTTTGTCCGTTATTCAGTAGCTGAGCAAACAGCGCTGCGGTGCCATCGCCCATCAATCCGGATCGATGTGCTGGCTGGTCGATCCACCGGGCGCCTGCGGTACGGCGCGCACAAGTCCGCGCACGGAGTTGCCGAGGAAGCAGATTTCCGCCCGTGTCAGGTCGTCCAGTCCGAGCCGCGCCTCTCTGGCGCGACCGGTTGCGATGAGTTCGGCGCGCAGCGTTCCGGGCAACAGTCCCGCCGAAACCGGTGGCGTCAGCAGCACGTCGCCGCGCACAATGAAAATGTTCGTGCGGCTGCCTTCGGCCAGATCGCCGACTTCATTGAGATAGACGACCTCGTCGGCGCCTGCCTCGTCGTGGTACCTGCGCCACTCTGCCTCATAGAGTTCGCGCCGCGTCGTCTTGTGATACAGAAACGGGTCGGCGCTGTTCAGCCGGGTTGGCGACACCACATAGCGCATGACCGCCTGCATTGCGTCCGCGCCGAGCACGGTCGTCGACACCGCCGGCGTGCCGTCTTTGGCAAGCGTCAGCCGCACGCGCAGCGTCTCGTCCGCGTACGGCGCAATCGCCGCTGCGACAGCCTCCCGCACGCGCATCTCGTCGAGGGCATAGGCATGCCAGGACGCGGAAAACCGCAGCCGGTCGTAGTGGCGCGCCTCCAGCCAGATGCCCTTGCCGGGCTCGTAGCGCATTGTTTCGATCAGCAGGAAAGGTTCGCGCGAATCGCGCAGGAACTTCATCTTGAGGAGGCACTCCGCATACTCGCCGCTGACCTTCGAATCGGCCACTACACCCGAGCCGATTCCCATCTCGCCCTGTCCATCGCGCTGGATCACCGCCGTGCGGATGGCTACATTGAAACGAGCCCGGCGTTCCGGCGAGACATGGCCGATGACGCCGCAATAGACTCCACGCGGTTCGGTTTCGAGTTCCCGGATCACCTCCATCGCCCGGATCTTTGGTGCGCCGGTGATCGATCCCGAAGGAAAAATGCCGCGCAGAACCGTTGTCAGCCCGATGCCCGCTTTCAATCTGGCCGAAACCCCCGATGTCATCTGATGCAGAGTGCTGAAGGTCTCGACGGTGAAGAGATCGTCCACGCGCACGCTGCCGATATCCGCAATGCGCCCCAGATCGTTGCGAATGAGATCGACGATCATCAGGTTCTCGGCCCGCTGTTTCTCATCGTTCACGAGCGCCAGGCGTTGCCGCGCATCCGCCTCGGCGACCGGCAGCCGGGCCGCCGTTCCCTTCATGGGACGCATGTGGACCCGCCGATGGTCCACGTCCACAAACAGTTCCGGCGAGACCGAGAGCACCGTTGCCTCACCCGTATCGACCAGCGCGCCATGCGCCACGGGCTGCCGCTTGCGCAGTTCCCGGTAAAGCGCCAGGGGCGACCCGGTAAGCGTGAAACGCGCCTTGAACGTCAGGTTCAGTTGATAGATATCGCCGGCCCGGATCAATGCCAGCGCCCTGGCGAAGCGCTGTTCATATTCTTCCCGGGTCCAAGCAAGGCTGACGTCGCCAAGCGCGTGACTGGCGTTGCGCGTGCGCGCGGTCAACCAGTCGGCGACATCCGCCCCTCGCAGCCTGCGCGGCGCAGCGAAGAGGCCAAACCAGAGCAGCGGCACGCTGCGCGCCTGGGGCATGCGCGCCGCCAGTTTCGGCTCGAGGGCGTAACCGAGCTCGTACGAGGCGAAGCCCGCCGCATGCAGGCCGTTGGCAACCGCGGATTCGATGCGTTCCACCGCCCCCGTGACGTCACCAGCAGTGTCTGCGCGAACGATAGCTACGGGATCGGTGTAGAGCAGCGACATGGCGTCTCGCGCCGAGCTGTCGTCCAGCAGTACGAACGGCGCTGAACAGCCGTCACCGGCCGTCGCCGCGTCCGCCCAGGATTCTCGTTGGCCGGGTGTTTCACGCATGCGCCCTTGTAGCCTGAAAGCGTTGAAAACGCCACGCAGACCGGCGCAGCGGCTGCTGTCGGAAAGCCCATAACGTCCCGCTTTGCGAACCGGTCAGACCTCGGCCCACTCGCGCAGCAGATTGTGGTATACGCCCGACAGGCGCAGCACCTGCGCATCCGCTTCCCCCAGCCTGTCGACAAGGTCTCGCACGGAGTTATCGAGGTCAAAGAGCAGCGATCGCCGCTCCGCGGAGCGCACCAGGCTCTGCAGCCACAGAATGCCCGCCAGCCGCTCGCCGGCGGTGACCGGCGTCACCCGGTGCAGGCTGCTGGCAGGGTAGACCACGGCGTCCCCTGCCGGCAGTTTTACGGCCTGGGTACCGAACGGCGTCTCGATGAGCAGCTCACCGCCTTCGTAGTCGTCAGGGTCGCACAGGAATACCGTGCAGGACACGTCGCTGCGCAGCGGCTCCCCGGTTTGCGGCAGGCGCATGACGGCGGCGTCGATATGCAGGCCATAGTGCTGTGCCCGCGCGTACCGGTTGAACCGCACGGGATGAATGCGCTTCGGCAGCGCCGCCGACACGAACTCAGGATGCGCCAGAAGCCGCGCTGCCAGATGGTCACCCAGCGCCCGGACCGACGGCTCGGCGTCGGATGCCTGCCTGTTGTGCTTGGCGTGCCGCGCGATACCGCCGGTGGTGTCACGCCCGTCCCGCCAGGTAACGGAAACCAGTGCATCCCGGAAATGCCGCACGTCGGCGCTGTCCAGCACGCCTTCGATCACCAGCAACATGGCGTGCATCCTCCTGTCACGATATGCAGGGTCATGCATCCATCCCGGCAGACGCCAGCGACAGGAGGCTGTCGGCCGTGATGTCGGCAAGCGTGGCACAGCCCGCCAGCGCCATGGTCAGCTCCAGCTCATCGCGCAGGATGCGCAGCATGCGCGCCACGCCGGCATCCCCTGCCACCGCCAGCGCGTATACCTGCGGCCGACCGATGAGCACGGCACGCGCGCCAAGCGCCAGCGCCATGAAAACCTGCGCACCGGTCGTAAAACCGCCGTCGATCAGCAGCGGCAGTACGTCTCCCACCGCGGCACGCGCCGCGGCCAGCATCCGTATCGGGGCCGGCGCACGTTCCAGCGCCCGCCCGCCGTGATTCGACAGCACCACCCCGTCCGCGCCCAACGCGGCGGCGCGCAGCACGTCCTGCACCGCCAGCAAGCCCTTGAGTACCAGCGGCAGCCGGGTCTGCTGCCGCAACCAGGCAACATCGTCCCAGGTGGGCGCCGACCGCATCACGCCCTGGAAGATACGGCTGCCACCAGCCGGCACGTCCAGCGCGCGCGCAGCGTGCGCCGGAAGGTTTACCGCGGCGGCGTCAGCGGGCATTGCAAATCCCGCGCGCAGTTCGCGCAGACGCAGGCCGTTGACCGGCGTGTCGACGGTAAGCACCAGGGCGGCAAAACCCGCCGCCTCGGCGCGCCGCACGACTTCCAGCGTGCGCGCACGCGAACCCTGCCAGTACACCTGCAGCCAGCAGCTGCCACCGTGCTCCGCAAGCACCGTCTCCATGGGCTGTGACGCCATGCAGCTCAGCACCATCGGCACATCCAATGCGCCGCCGCCGCGCGCCGTGGCCAGTTCGCCTTCCGCATGTACCAGTCCCTGGGCGGCCACCGGTGCCAGCAACAGGGGCGACGCGAAGGTCTGCCCGAGCAGGTCGACACGCGTATGTCCGTGCCGACAGTCGATGAGCGCGCGCGGCACGATGGCCATGCGCGCGAGCACTGCCGCGTTGTCGCGCATCGCCAGTTCATTGCCGCTGCCACCGCTGATGTAGGCGAACACGGATGCCGGCAGTCGCCCGCGCGCGGCGGCACGGTAGTCCGCCAGGTTCAGCAGCTCGCGCACGTCAGTCGAGATCCACCGTTACCGTAGCGCGCACCGTGCGCGCATCACCAAGGTACATGAACGATCCCGAGCGATACGCGGCCGTCCAGTACTCGCGGTCGAACACATTGCCGACGTTCAGACGCAGATTCACCCGCCGGTTCGGGTACCACTGCACGAACGCGTCAGTGACGTGGTAGGAAGGCACTTCCACCGAATACGTGCCAAGCGTCGTATTGAACCCGGCCGCGGTATCGGGCTGTCCGCCGAACATCCGGCTCTTGTAGGTCCACGACGCGCCGACCGCGAGATTGTCCGTCACTTCGTAGCGCACCTGCGCATAGATGCTGTCATCAGCAAAGTTGCTCAGCACGCGGCCAACGTCATCCGGGTTGAACGCCTTCAGCACATCGGAGTCCATGAACGCCGCGCCAACCTGTGCGCTGAGTTTTTCCGTGAGATTGCCTGTCAGCGACAGCTCCAGGCCCTGTACCCGGTTTCTGCCGGTGTTGAGCGTTCCCAGCGTCGAATAGGCATCGCCGACGCTCTCCATCACATCGTCCTTGGTCATGCGGAAGAGTGCGGCGGTCGCCAGCAGCCGGTCACCGAAGACGCTCCACTTCATGCCCAGTTCCAGGTTTTCCGTGGTCTCGGGATCAGCGGCGGACACCTGGTCGGGATCGCCACACAACCCCCCGTAGCCGCAACTGCCACCTACGTCCGACTCGCCGCCGTTGATGTTGGTGGACGAGCTCCACGTGGCATAGACGTTGGCGTCCTCGTTGATGTGGTAGACAACACCGAGATGGCCATTCCAGAAACCATCCCTGTAGTCGAAACGCGTTTCCACTCCCTGCGCCGTCACCGCATTGCGATAGTGGAAGCGGTCGTAGCGCAAGCCGAGGAACACGGACCAGTGCTCACCGATATCCACCGTGTCCATGAGATAGGCAGAGACCGTGTCCACGCGGAAATCGGAGTCGATCCCTGCCTTGCTGACGGTGCGACCCAACAGGGTGGGGAGGTTCATCACCGCTTTGCCTTCGCCATCGGTGGCGCAGTACCCGGGCGCTTCCACGCCACTGCGCGCATTGACAATGACGCAGTTGGCGGGTGCCGTATTCTGCAGCGTGTACACACCATTGGTAACGTTTTCATCGGCGTACTCGACACCGGCCACCACCTTGTGCGGCAGCCCCCAGGTACGCACGTTCCAGAACAGGTTGGTCTGGCTGACAAAGTACGCCACCTCCTGCCAGCCCTGGTGACCACTCAATGTGATGGTTGCCGCACCGGGTGCGTCCGCGTCCGTGAGACCGCGGGTGCCGCCACGCGCGCCGGTGGTGACATAACCGTTCTCCGTCTCGCCATAACGCGTGGCATTCTGCAAACGCAGTGCATCGTCGATGATCCAGGTGGTCTTCAACGTGGTCGTGAGAACGTCCGTGTCCAGAAAGTCACTGTCCTGCAGGTAAACCGGTATGTCCCGCACGGGCTTGCGCACGGCCTGATCGAAATAGCTGCCCAGGTCCGGTGTGTCGTTCGCCTGCAGCCAGTAGCCGTCGAGCACGAACGCCAGCTTGTCGGTCGCCTGGTACAACCCGGACAGTAGCGCACCACGGCGTTCGCGGCTGGCGGGGTCCCGATTGGGCACGTGTTCGTCAGCGTGCAGCAGGTTCAGCCGCACGGCCAGCGCATCGGCAACGCGCAGGTTGGTGTCGAGCGTCGCCCGATGGTAGGCGTCACTGCCCACCGCGCCTTCGACGATGGAGAACGACGCGTCCGTGGAAGCCTGCTTGGTGATCCCGTTGACCGCGCCGCCTGTTGAACCCCGGCCGGCGAACGTAGCGCTGGGTCCCTTGGTGATCTCGATCTGTTCCGTGGCAAAGCTTTCGCGTGTGGTCATGCCCGGATCCCGCACGCCGTCCACGAACACGTCACTGCGTGCCTCGTGACCACGAATGATGTACCTGTCGCCAAAGGCGTTACCGTTCTCACCGGTGCCCAGCGTGATGCCCGCCTGCGCCGCGAGAATTTCCTTCAGATCCGTTTTCCCGGAATCGCGGATCTGCGTCTGCGTGAGCACCGAGATTGTCTGCGGAGTGGCAGCGAGATCCGCGGCATGGCGAAGGTCACCCGACCGACGCGCTTTGTACACGGTGCCCTTCTCAGCAAACACCTCAACCAGCTCGATTTCGTTGCCGGCACCCGCAGACATGCTCGCAGTCGTGTCCGCCGTCGCGATGCCCGCTACGCCGGCGAGGCTGGCGGCCAGCACCAGGCCACCGGAGCCCGCGGGCGGATGCATGCCACCCCGAAGCGATGTGGGTCGTCGAGTCGACCCACTGTGTTTGTTGCGTTCTTCGACAGCTGCCTGGCGCACTGTTTCACCCGTCCCGGTTGCCTTGGAGACAGGTAGCTTGCCGCGCCACAAACGCGAATGCAAATCATTATCATTTGCATCTGAGACCCTATCCGGCGAGACCTGCCGGGGGCCGATCTGCCGTTGTCAGGCTTTATCGAACCGCATATGGATCGTTTTCAGTGCCCGCAGCCAGATGCCGGGGATGTGCGTGAAGTCGTCCTTCTCCGGCACGGGCCGCATGTTGTGTACCCGTTGCAACAGGATTTCCCAGGCCAGCCACTGCTCGTAGCGACTGAGCGTGGCGCCGGGACAAACGTGCTCGCCGAGACCAAACGCGAGATGCCGGCCGGCATTTTTCCGATCCAGGTCCGGCTGCTGCGGTTCCGGGAATCGCTCGGGATCGCGGTTTCCCGCGCCGTAGCGGATGGCCAGCATGTCGCCTTTCTTCAGCGCAAAGCCGTTGACCTCGGTGTCCTCGGACACATGCCGGTACAAGCCCTGCGTGGGCGACTCGATGCGCAGCACTTCCTCCACCCAGTTCCTGATCTTGTCGGGGCCTGCCTGCAGCGCCGCGTAGGTGTCGGGATTGCGGAACAGGATCCACAGGCCGTTTGCCAGCGCAAACGCCGTGGTTTCGTTACCGCCAATCAGCAGGTGATCCGTGATGCCGATGATTTCCTGGTCCGTCAGCGGGCGCCGGCGGCCGAGCTCCACGTCCTCGATCTCGACGACGGTGAGGTGCGAGATGATGTCGTCCTTCGGTGCCCGCCGCTTTTCCTTCACCTGCGCGTGGATGTAGTGCTGCAGTTCGATGTGCTGCTCAACCGCCCAGCGCTCGCGTTCGAACGACAGACCGCGCGAGAACGGCAGTACCCACGCGAACGACCATTCCTTGAGCTTGGGCAGGTCCATGCGCGGGAAGCCCAGCAGTTCGCCGATGACGATCATGGGCAGCGGTTCGGCGAAGTCCTTCATGAAGTCCACTTCGCCGCGGTCGATCCAGGTGTCGATGAGATCGTTGATGACGCCGCGGATGAAGGGTTCCTTCTCACGAATGGCGCTCAGCGTCAGCTTCGGATCCACCAGCGCCCGGTAGTGTTTGTGTTTGGGCAGGTTCTCCCCGAGCGGGGTGTAGCGCACCCAACCCTTCTGCTCATACAGCGCCCGGTTTTCCGGGAACTTGATCAGGGGTTCCGTGTCCTGCACGTCCGGCCCGGTGGTGAACAGGGTCGGTCGCCTGAGCACGTACTCGATGTCGTCGTAACGCGTGAGCACGTACATGCCGAGCTGCGGCATGAAGTAGATTGGCGCTTCGGCGCGCAGCACGTCGTAGGCGTCGAACCAGTTCTCCTGCACCACCGGGTCCATGAAGTCCACGTCCGCGGCATGCTTGAACGGACACCCCTGCGATTCAGCCATTGTTGTCCCCCCTGTTCCAGCGTTGGTCAGTCTGTCAGAAAAGTGCCAGAGCGAAGCCGATGAGCGATCCCAGCACGAAGATGTAGATGGGTGGCATGCTCACGTACAGCCCGATGCGTCGCGCATCGGCGCTGCGGTAGTAGCCGAGTGCGTAGGCCAGCCGCCCCGCCGGCCACAGAATGCCGAGACCGGCGGCCCAGAGCGGGCTCACCGCAAAGGCAAACAGCCACATGCCGGGCAGGAAGAGCACGAGATGTTCGAGCGTATTCTGGTGCGCCCGCACGTGACGCACGTATTCCTCCGGCCCTTCGTGCGACGGTGCAGGCACATTGAAACGCACGCGCGCCATGCCTGACTTGAACAGTGTGAAGTAATAAACGAGCAACGCGAGCGCGCTGACGACGCCCACCCAGGCCAGATCCCCCATCTCCGTCTCCCCCGACAACCCGATATGCTGCAGTGACAGTAGTGTGCCTACCCGTTACCGCTGGCGGCAGCACGCGCCGCCAGCGGTATCGTCCCAGAGTGGACCGTGCCACCCGGGGTCTGTCAAGGCGTGCTGCTCGATCGCTCGCCGGTAATGCTGCCGAACGCCTGGCAGCTGGTGCCATCCGCCGCCGTACGCAGGCCTGAATAGCCACCCGAGAAGGAATCCGACGCCGGGTTATAGGAGGTATCCATGCTGAATGCACCCACCGCATCCATCAGACCGAAGGCGCCATTCGGCATCAGCACACCGGACAGCGTGGTGCCGGCCGGATCACCGAATCCGGCGAAGACCTGGTTGCCCACCATCGTGAAATCGGCTTCCACGGTGTGGGCCACTTCCGCTTCACACAAGCCGGTGGCGCCTGGCACCTCGCTGCCGGAGGACGGCGTGACGGTAATGGACCAGCGTCCACGCAGGTCCGCCACCGCCACGTCACACGCATCGCCCAGCAGATCGCCATCCGAATCCAGCTGGTCGGCGTTGAAGACGATGAGGCAGTTGTCCAGGGCATCGGCCACGCCGTCTCCGTCACGGTCCTGTACCGGGCCGATGTTCGGATCGAACGGCGCCGGGTCCTGTGCGTCGGGAACACCGTCGTTGTCATCATCGTCGTCCACATCATCGGCAATGCCGTCGCCATCGAAGTCACTCGGCGTCGCCACGGAGCGCGTGGGATCGAACGGATAGGCGTCGTCGCTGTCAGCAACGCCATCGCCATCGTCATCCAGGTCCGCGTTGTCACCCGTACCGTCGCCGTCGAAGTCCGCCCACTCAGTGGCATCACCCGGAAACGCATCACGAACGTCCGCCACGCCATCGCCATCGGTATCCGGCGGCACTGGCGGCTGGTAGTCGAACACGGTTTTGACCTCGTCGAGTGCCGGCAGGTTCAGTCCCGCCTCACGATGTCGCGAGCCAGCCGGCGTCAAGCGACCGATGCGCACCTGGGCAACACCACTGACGGGATCCTCCACGACTGCCAGGAACACGTGCGGCGTCTCCCCGTCGTCCTCGAACTGACGACGAATCAGCTCCGGGATGTCGAAACGCAGGGCTGACAAACCCGTGGACAGGGGATCGACCAGCGACCAGCCGACGGTCAACGGCGTGCCGTCCGCCTGGGTGATGACAACAAACTGCCCCGTAACATCGGTGGAACCGAAGCTCACCTCACCGGCAGTGGCGTTGGCCCCCGCGTGAAGGAACGCGAGCACGGTACCTGCGCCGCCGGGTGTCGCCGCCACGGGAATGCCACGCGCTACACCGGCGGTGGTCTGGCCGGCAGGGATGATCAGATCGGCGAAGGTATGCGCGAACGCCGGCAGACCCGCCGCATCGACACCGCCCGTGGGCACTCCATTCAGACAGCCAACGCCCGTGGACGCATCGAGCGCACCACACGCGATCGCCCAGCTCGCCTGCTGGCTGACCGCTTCGATGGCAAGGCTGCGGGACGCCGCCTCGGCAAAGACAGCCGTGACGTCCTCGAACCCGCTGTCCACCCAGCGACGATCAACCAGGTACGCCATGGGCTGGTCGGCGATACCGCTGGCAAACACGTTCACCAGCCAGCGCTCCACTACCCTGCCACCCGTATCCCGACGCACCACCTCCGCCTGCTCCGCGCTGGCCGCTGTCACCTCGAGTTGCTCGCGGGCCGGTACCCAGCCACTTGTGGTCAACATCAGATGCACGTCGTCAGGACCGGCGGTTTGCCACTGGTCCGTATCGGCGCGCCAGAGGAAATGTTCCTGACCGGTGGTATTCACGACGCTGTATTCGAAACGGGGAACGGTGACTCCGGTGACCGAGTCCGTGCCGTCGTGGGTTGCCAGGGAGACGAAGCCGCCATCCGCACCGGCGGCATCCAGGACCGCCGCGGCATTGGCGGCCGGCATGGGTGACAGTGTGACGTCATGCTGCACAGTACACCGCACTGCCGTGGTGCCATCCGCGGCGCCGACAGTGCGCTCGTCCAGAACGCGACCGGTAATTTCTCCACTCGAGCGCACGAGACGCCCCTGCAGCGTGACAATCTGATGCACGGAAGTGCCGTCTGCCAGCGGCCAGTCAGCGACGACACGGCTGGCAACGTCGCCCAGCACGGAGACCGCACCATCGGCGACACGAGACCCGACGATCCGACCGCCCAGTCGACTGAAGCGAACCTGGCTGCCCGTCTGCTCCAGGACAACCACTCCGGCTTCACGTTCGAGCAGCGACTCCGTGCAGGCCCGGCGGGCCGTCGCGGCCCAGGCATCCGACGCCACATCACGGGTGGTGCCGGAGAGTATCAGTCCGACACGGTAGAAACCGGCGACCTCTGGCGGATCGTCACAGAGATTGCCAATGCCATCGCCGTCCGCATCACGCTGGTCGCCATTGGCCACCGTGGGACAGTTGTCCAGCCCGTCGTGCACGCCATCGTGATCCGAATCGCGCAGCAGGGGATTGGTACCCCGGGCGGCTTCCTCGACATCGGACACCGTGTCACCGTCGTCATCCATGTCCGCCCGATCGCCTACGCCGTCGCCATCGGTATCGCGGCTTTCCAGCGCATTCCGCGGGAACGCATCCTGGGCATCGGCGACACCGTCGTTGTCGTCATCGGGATCGCAGGCATCGCCAAGGCCGTCCGAGTCGGTATCGCGCTGCGGCCCCGCCACCAGCGGGCAGTTGTCCACGTTGTCACCGAAGCCGTCACGATCCGTATCGGCGGATTCACCGGCATCGAAGGGGAATGCATCCAACGCGTCCGCAACGCCGTCGTCGTCATCGTCCGTATCGGCAACATCGCCGATGCCGTCCTGGTCGCTGTCGCGGAATTCCTGCGCATTCAGCGGGAAGGCGTCCTGCGTATCGTCGTACCCATCGTTGTCGTCATCGGTATCCGCGACGAGCCCGCCGTTGTCCGCAAGACCGTCACCGTCCGTGTCCACGTACTGCAGGGCCGGAACATCGGCGTCCGCGTCGTCAGGATCCTGGCCTGCCGGCCAGCCGTCACCATCCGCATCGGAGAAGCTGGAGGCCTGCGGATCGAGCGGAAATGCGTCATCGACGTCAGCCACGCCATCGCCGTCGTCGTCGCTGTCGCAGGCATTGCCGAGGCCATCACCATCGGTGTCCACCTGGTTCGCATTCGCGCGGAACCGGCAGTTGTCCGCATTGTTGCCCACGCCGTCGCCATCGCTGTCGAGCGTTTCCGCTGGATCCTCCGGTAACGCATCCCGCCCATCCTTGACGCCGTCGTCGTCACTGTCGGGATCGCGTGGATCCGGATCGTTGACGTCCGCGAGTCCATCACCGTCCGCATCCGCATCGAGATTGTCACCAACGCCGTCGCCATCGAAGTCCGCGCTTTCCGAGGGATCGAACGGAAAGGCATCACCATCGGGCACACGGTTGGCGCGCGTATTCAGAACTCCGTCACCACCGCTGTGGTTGGGCACGCCATCGCCGTCGATGTCATCGTCGCGCAGGTCGCCAAACCCGTCGCCGTCGCTGTCCGAGGTCTCCGACGGGTCGAGCGGCAGGCCATCGAGGCTGTCGTTCACGCCATCGTTGTCGTCATCTTCGTCGGTGCCATCGCCCACGCCGTCGCCATCCGTATCCACAAAGGCAAAGCCGGGGCTTGCCGCATCGGTATCATCCGGGTCCTGTTCGGCCGGCCAGCCGTCGCCATCCTCGTCGGTGGCATCACTGCGCGCGGCATCGAGCGGAAAGTCGTCCGCCGAATCGTCAACGCCGTCACCGTCGTCATCGGTATCCGCGTGATTGCCCGTACCGTCGCCGTCCGTGTCCGCACTCTCTGATGCATCGAGCGGAAATGCATCGGCAACGTCCACCACACCGTCGTTGTCATCGTCGTTGTCCGCATTGTTACCCACGCCGTCACCATCGGTATCCACCGATTCGGTTGGGTCGTTGGGGAACGCGTCGCGCACGTTGAGTACCCCGTCGCGATCCCTGTCCGTATCGACTACCGCAGGCCTGGCGTCGGCGTCGATGGTGCCGTCCGCGAGATCCGAGGTGTCGCTGGTGGTGCCGGTTTCTCCCGTCTCGGCGTCCAGCAGTTCCTCGGTCTGCTGCACGGTTTTGTTGGTACCCGGAACCATCAGATGGGAGGGATCAGTTTCCACGATCACCGCCGCGTCGTCCGCGTCGTAGCCGCCGGCAGGCGCGTTTTCGGAGTTGGTACCGTCTATGTCGCCGTCGCTGAGGTCATCCGCCAGTCCGGCGAGCACGCCGCCGATGGTGGCGCCTTCGGTATTGCGCTGGATCTCGAACACCACCGCCGCCACGCCGGACACCGCTGTGCGGTAGGCAGCCACGCGCGCCTGCTCCTCGGGTGTGTCCGTGGCGTCCGTGATGAGCGGCGGCGTGGTGAAAATATCGATGGCCTCATCCATGCCGAAGCCGAACGTGGAAGTCACCTCCGTCGCGGCAACGCGCAGTTCGGCGAGGAGTTCTTCCGTCGTGAAGCTGCCGGCATCGTCCAGCTTGGCAACCGCGAGGTCCACCGCCATGGTGGTGAGAGGTGTGGCGTAGACATCGCCGCTGAGCGCACTGACGGGCACCACGGTCTTCACCGCCGCAATGATCGGCGCCTCGCCGGTCGTGAGGTCGATGGTATCCGCGTCGGCGGTCACCTCAATGAGCAAGGGGCCGGTTTCACTCTCCGCAATTTCCAGACCGGAAAGCGCGGCACGCGCATTGGTCTCGCCCTCATCGAGCAGCGCACCGCGCAATCCGGAAGCGGCCGTGTCGACGCGGTACACCGACACCGCCGCGCCCGCCATCGGGCCGTCGACCGGGGAACCGCTGATACCGAGAATGGGCGGGGCATCGTTGCCCGCATCCGGTACGCCCGTGGCGCCGCCACCGCCATCACCACAGGCACCTAGCACCGTGGTCAGGAGAAACAGGCAGGCAGTGACGGAAATCTGACGTCCACGGCCATCGATCCAGAAGTCCTTGTACATATGCGCTTCCCTCGCGTCGATACTGAACATATGGAACGTAGCTTTCGACTTCGCCATGTCCATCGAATTCGGCAGAAAACGCGAGGAAAAACACGATTAAACTCCTACTGACAGGAATACGAACGTTATTTACCACATAGGCATGTAGTGCACCGGAACGGCGCCAAAACGGGCGGCGGACGACCGCCTACAGGACCCTGTAGGGTCGATTCCGCTATCGCGTTGGAACCCAACCCCGCGCGCACCGTCAAACGCTTGTCACATGGTGAAGTTTCCGTTTCAGTCGGTGTTTCCGCAGGCGCACCCACGCAACACGCCTGAGGCGCCCTTCAGCAACTACGGATGGCGGTACGCACTGACAACGTCCAAGCTGGTGATCTGTATGCTCCCAGGGGGATTGCTGTGAGTCGCGTGACCGGGTTTGCCATTGAGCACACCGCAATTCTCGACGCGGACGGCAGGCTCCTGCAGCCGTTGCCGGCCTGGTGCGCGGATCCCGCAGCGCTGGTCGAGCTTTATCGCTGGATGGTGCTCACGCGCACCTTCGACACCACAGCCATTGCATTGCACCGAACGGGGCGTCTCGGCACCTACGCGTCGTCGCGGGGCCAGGAAGCCATTGCCATTGGCGTGGGGCACGCCATGCATCCCGATGACGTGCTGCTGCCTTCCTTCCGCGAACATGGCGCCCAGCTGCTGCGCGGCGTGCTCCCAGAGGAGTTGTTGCTCTACTGGGGCGGCGATGAGCGCGGCTCCAACTACAGCGCGCCCGCGTGCCGTCAGGATTTTCCGGTCAGCATCACCGTGGGTGGCCACGCATCCCACGCAACGGGTGTGGCGCTCGCCTTCAAACTGCGCGGCGAAGCGCGCGCGGCTGTGTGCCTGTTCGGCGACGGCGCCACCTCGAAAGGTGACGTCTACGAGGCAATGAACTTTGCGGGCGTACAGCAGCTTCCAGTGGTGTTCGTGGTTTCGAACAATGCCTGGGCGCTGTCGACGCCACGTGCCGAGCAATCCGCTGGCATGACGATCGCCCAGAAAGCCATCGCGGCGGGATTCACCGGAGAACAGGTGGACGGCAACGATGTCATCGCCGTACGCACACGGGTGGGTGAAGCCATTGACCGTGCCCGCAGCGGCAACGGCCCGCACTTCCTCGAATGCCTCACCTACCGCATGAGCGATCACACCACGGTGGACGACGCCAGCCGCTATCGGAATCCCGAAGAAGTGGAGCCATGGGAGGCGCGTGACCCACTCAGCCGTTTACGCGCCTACCTCGTCGGCAACGGCGCCTGGGACGAGGCGCGGGACGACACCCTCAGGGCGTCCTGCGCGGCCACCATCGACACGGCCGTACAGGCGTACCTGGATACACCGCCGCAACCGCCGGAAACCCTGTTCGATTTTCTGTTCGAAGCACCGCCCCAGGCGTTGCGGGAGCAGCGACGCACGATGCTCGATGCGGTGAAAGCAGCGCAAGCGCGCGCGGAAGCTTCCGGCAATGTCTGAATTCACGCTCGTCGGCGCCATCAATGCCGCGCTCAGATACGCGATGGCCCACGATCCGCGCGTGGTGGTCTTTGGGGAGGATGTGGGCCCGCTGGGCGGGGTATTCCGTGCCACTGACGGGCTCTACCAGGCATTCGGCGCGCAGCGTGTCATCAACATGCCACTTGCCGAAGCCCTGATCGCCGGCGTGGCTGTTGGTCTCGCCGCGCAGGGCATGCGGCCGGTGGCCGAGATCCAGTTCATGGGCTTCATCTACCCCGCCATCGATCAGCTGATCAACCACGCCGCGCGCATGCGCATCCGCACCCGCGGGCGCCTGAGTTGCCCAATGGTGCTGCGCGCACCTTATGGCGGCGGCGTGCACGCACCTGAACATCACTCGGAAAGCATGGAGGCGATGTTCGCGCACATTCCCGGACTGCGCGTAGTGGTACCTTCTTCACCCCGACGTGCCTACGGCCTGCTGCTGGCCGCCATCGAAGATCCCGATCCCGTTGTGTTCCTGGAACCAAAACGCCTGTACCGCGCGGCCAAAGAAGTCTTCGAGGACGATGGTGCGCCGCTGCCACTGGACCGATGCGAGGTGGTGCGCTCCGGCACCGATGTCAGCCTCATCACCTGGGGAGCCATGATGCGGGAAACCCAGCAGGCCGCCGATACGCTGGCAGCGGAAGGGATCACAGCCGAAGTCATCGACGTGGCCACTCTGAAGCCGCTGGATGCCGCGACCATTCAAGGATCGCTGGAGAAGACCGGTCGCGCGGTGATCGTGCATGAAGCGCCACTCACCGCGGGCTTCGGTGCCGAAATTGTCGCCACCATTGCCGGCGGCGCGTTGTACAGCCTGCGGGCACCGGTTCTGCGCGTCACCGGCTTTGACACCGTGATGCCACTACCGCGCCTCGAAACCCACTACATGCCGAGCGTGCACCGCATTGTCGAAGCGGCGCGCACCACGGTGTGCAGCGAATGATTGCCGACAGGTTCGGCAGGGAGAATCGACCATGACCGATGCCTCACGGAGCACCCCGTTCGCCGACGCGCTCGGCCCCGAGAAGATCGTGCGGCTGCACGATGGCGCCTGCGGACTCAACGCCATACTCGTCATCGACAACACGGCTGTCGGGCCGAGCCTCGGCGGCGTGCGCATGACGCTCGATGGCAGTGAAGAGGAATGTTTTCGCCTGGCGCGCGCCATGACCCTGAAAAACGCCATGGCGGGCCTCGCGCACGGCGGCGGCAAATCCATCATCCTCGCCGACCCCGCGTTGCCAGCGGACGGGAAGCGACGCCTGTTACTGGCCTTCGCCCGGGCCATCCGCGACATACGTGACTACATTCCCGGGCCTGACATGGGCACCAACGAAACCGCGATGGCGCTCATCCGCAACCAGATCGGGCGGGCGGCCGGTCTGCCGCGGGAAGTGGGCGGCATACCGCTGGATGAAATCGGCGCAACCGGTTTTGGCCTGTGTGTGGCCCTGGAAGCCGCGCAGGCGCACAGCGGCGTCAACCTCGCCGGCGCGCGCGTGGTGATCCAGGGCTTCGGCTCGGTGGGCAGGCACGCCGCGCGGTTTCTCAGCCAGCGTGGCGCGACCATCGTCGGTGTCAGCGACAGCGTTGGCGCCCGCGCCGTAGCGGACGGCTTCGATCTCGAGCAGCTCATCGCGTGGAAAGATGCAGGCCACAGCGTGACCACGTTCGCGCAGGGAACCGCCATCGACGAAGCGACACTGCTGGCAACGGAGTGCGACATCTGGATTCCCGCCGCCAGACCGGACGTGATCACCGCCGCCAGCGCAACAACCATGCGCACGCACATCATCGCACAGGGCGCCAACATTCCCGCTACGGCGGAAGCCGAAGCCCTGCTGGCACGCCAGGGCGTTCTGGTACTGCCGGATTTTGTCGCCAATGCGGGCGGCGTCATCTGCGCCGCTGTCGAATACGCGCACGGCAGTCAGGCACAGGCGCTGGCAACCATCGACGAACGAATCCGCACCAATGTCCAGGCAATGCTCGACCGGGTGCGGCAGAACCATGAACTGCCCCGCGAAGCCGCGTTTGCCATCGCCCGGGAACGGGTGCAGAGGGCGATGCAGTGGCGCGATTGAAACGTCAGTACAGAAAGCGCACACCAAGCTCCACCAGGTGTGCATCGAACCGCTCGAAGTCCTCGCTGAAATCGACATTGCGATAACGCAGCGACAGACCCAGCGCATCCACGGGTTTCCAGGCGAGTTCCAGCCTGCCATCCCGGCGGCGCGCTTCACGCGTGCCGTCGTTGTCGTAGAAACGGTAGCTGCCCGACAGATTCAGCGCTGGCGACAGCCGCAGCCGCGCCGAAACATCGTAGAGATCCGCACGCGCTTCTTCATCGATCAGGAACAGTACCCGCCGCGAGCCTGCGGTCACCCGCCGATCCGCATCGACGTCCAGGCCGATGAGCGTTGCCCCGGCCCCGAGGCTGAACCGGTTCGTTGCCCAGCCGAGCCGAAGGGTGGTCTGGCGGCTGCGGGTTTCCCAGTCAGCGTCCGCATTGTCCCGCTGCGTCACCGCGTGCGCGATGCTGGCGTCGAGTCCGTTGGACCAGCGATAGCCGAGGCTTGCCTTCAGCCGGCGCCGGTCCGTGGCGGATGCCAGCACGAAAGGATCGTCGATGGAACTTCGCTCAGCACTGAGGCGCACTGACAGGCCGTTGCCTGGTCGATACGCCAGGGCAACGAGAAACCCGTCCTCGTCGGTATTCACACGCGCCGGCAACGCCGTCACCGACTGCCGGTCGCGCACGCGTCGCCTGTCCGAGTTCCACGCCGCCCGCAGACTCCATGCGCGGGACGGGCGCCACTCGCCAGCCAGACCGAAACGCCGCGTGCGCGTGCGCCAGTCGGTGGCATCCAGCGCCGCATCAAGGACGAGATCCGCATCCTGATCGACCTGGCTGTCGCGAACGCTTGCCTCAAGCCGCAGGGTATCCGTCAGCGCAACGCCACCGCGCACATCGAGGCGCAGAATGTCGCGGTCCGCGCCGCCATCCCCGCGAGAGGAAACCGGCAGGGGCTGTCCGGCAAAATCGACGCCATCCGTGGTCTCACGGGTGTCGAAGTCGAGAGCCATCTCAGCCCTCAGGATTTCCGCCCGCACATCCCATCGCTTCCCGGGGCGCACCAGTAGCGCCACACGCGATTCGCGGCTGTCATACGCAAGGTCCTGGCGCAGCAGATAGTCGTCCAGACGCGTCAGCGCAGCGGGATCGGAACCCTCCGAGGGCTCGGCAAGCTGCATTCGAACGTCGTTGTCCACCCGCCGCCAGCGTTGATCAAGCGTCAACACCGCCGCGTCCCAGCGATATTCGACGCCGACGTGCAGGGCGCGGCTGGTTTCATCCACCGGCTTGTCGAGATGAAACTCTTCCCGCGAGAGATCGAGCACCGTGGTGCTGTCGCCATCGCGCCGGTAACGGTCGACGCCCAGCAGCAGTCGCAACCGCTCGCCTGGCCGTACCTCGAGGTCCAGCTGATCGTGCGTACGCTGGTAGTCGAAGTGGTGGAAGTCGCCACCATTGGACGCAGAGGCGGATACCGCACCGGGATCGGTGAAGACATCGGCATACACGTAATCAGCCCGCGTGTGCTGGTACCGCAGGCGGTGCGAACCGAACTTGCGCAGATCCAGGCGTATGTCCTGAAACGGGTCGCCACCGAGACCGGCCGCGCTGACGTCGAGTTCGTCGAGCCACCAGCTATCGCCTGCGCCCGGCGTGTAGCGAAGGGAGGCGCCGGTCAGCCGCAGACCGCTGTGCAGATTTACGTGCTGGTCGTACTTGCCAGCATCGCCGTCCAGCGACAGGGTGCGGTAGCCGATCTCCACGTCCGCATGGAGATCCCTGTCATCCGCCGCGGCGGCAAGGCCCGCGAGCGCACTGAGAACAGCCGCAGCAAACAGCCTCATTTCAGCAGCAACCGATCGAGATTCGAGCCATGTACGGCGACGTGACAGTTGGTGCACACCGTATCCAGACCAAAGCGTGGCGGCGCGGCAGGCGAAAAGCCGACATGGAACTGCGGCGCCTCGGCATGGCAGGTGTAGCAGAGTGCGCCCACCTCCTGCACGTTCAGCAGATGCCGGTTGGGACTGCCGTGCGACGCATGGCAGGCGCCGCAACCCTCCACGCGCACCGCGCCGTGTTCGTAGACAAACGGCCCCGCCACTTCCGCATGGCAGCTTTCGCACTGGGTATCGAACCCATCATGCAGCCCCGTGCGCACCGCGGCCGCATGCGGATCGTGACAGGACGTGCACTGCACCCCGGCGCGGCCGAGCACATGGTTTTCGGTGTGCGCGAACTGCGCCGCTGCCGCCGCGTGGCACCGTGCGCAGGTTGCGGACGGCTCCGGCAGTGTCGCCGCGTCAACGCTGGCGTTCAGCGGGCTTTTTTTTTCCGCGTGAATGGCATGGCAGGCCGTGCAGGCAATGCCGGCGGCCGCGTGGGCATCCGCGTCCGCGGGGTGGGCTGCCGCATGACAACCCGCACACGCCGCGGACTGCTCCGACGCCGGCTCATCGCTGAAGCCAAGAATGCTCGCTTTGCCCGGCGCCGCCAGATGCTGCTGGCCATCGCCGTGGCAGGCCGTGCAGGCAATACCCATCCTGCCGTGCGGCTGACTGGCCAGCGCCTGCGCGGCTGGCGCATGGCAGGCGGCGCACATCGGCTCGTTGGCGCGAAGCGGAAGCGACCACACGCTGCATGCAAGCATGCTCACCCACAAAACCTGTCGCCAGGGAATCTTCGTTTCCGGTTTTCGGCACATCGCTGGGGACGCTCTCCAAATCGCACCTGCAGCAACAAGAATGACACTGTCGGGTTGTCGCGCCTTCAGGAGATTCCCGCAGCTCTGTCCATCTCCCACCCGGGATACCCCCTACTGGCGATCCGTGACACGGGCACGCATGCTTTGCTGATGCCGCGAATTGCGATAAGCCGTGGATACGACATTCCGTTGGGTGCATCCCCAACGCAGGTCGAGCGCGTCACGCCATCACGCATCGGTCTTGTGGGCGCGGATTTTCCGGGTCTGCGTCTGAAGCCACTGGTTGCCGCGGGCGACCGCGTGCAGGCTGGCGAGCCGCTATGCGTGGATCGCGTGGTGCCGGCAATACGCATTCTCTCGCCCGTGACCGGCACGGTGGCCGCGGTACATCGTGGTGCCGCACGCCGCCTGGAAAGCATCCTGCTGCATGTTGAGGCCGTACCGGCTCTGGCCGGACCAACGCCCGACGCCAGCCACGTCGCGGCAGTACGGGAAGCCCTGCTGGCGGCAGGTTTGTGGGTAACCTTGCGCAGCCGCCCCGGCGAGGTGATCCCTTCGCCGGCGGCATCGCCGGAGGCGCTCTACATCACCGCCACAGATACCCGGCCGCTGGCGCTCAATCCCTCCGTCGTTCTGCGCGATCACCGCCACGCGTTCGATGCTGGCGTGCGCGCGCTGGCACAGCTGGCGCCGCGAACGGTCGTGTGCACCGGCAAGGACTGTTCCGTCACGCTCCCCGACCTGCCCGGCCTGGAACACGTCACGTTTCAGGGCCCCCATCCCGCCGGCCTGGTGGGCACGCACATCCATCTGACTCAGGCCCCCGGCGAGAGCACGGCGAAACCTCCAGAAATCTGGCACATCGGTTACCAGGACGTCATCGCGTGCGGTTATCTGTTTGCCGACGGCAGCCACTGGCACGAACGCCGGTTGGCGGTTGCCGGACCGAACTGCGTGCACCCGTTTGTCGCCCTCACGGTTCGAGGCGTGGATGCCGCTTCCCTGGCCGCCGTGGCACGGCCACTTGCTGGCTCGCGCTGGATATCCGGCGCGCCGCTGAGCGGCCGCCTCCTGCAACCCGATACCGCCGTAGCTGGCTGGACAGCTGCGCAGCTCGTGGCGTTACCGCCGGCGCCAGCGGCCACCGGACCGGCGCCAGGGTTTCTCGTCACCGAAGCCTTTGAGCGGGTGTGGCCACTGCCCATTCCGGTGGCGCCGCTGCTGCACACGCTGCGCACCAACGATGAGGAGCGCTTCGAGACGCTGGATTGCGCGTTTCTGGCCGCAGAAGATCTGGCGCTGTGCGAGTACGTTTGCCCGATGCACCAGGACTACGGTGCGGCGCTGACAGCGCTGGTCGCCCACACGCAGCGAGGCGTGCGCTGACATGGCCACGCACCTGCACGTGCACGGCGCACCGGATGCGGTACTTAAGCCGTTCCTCCACGCATCGTTGCCGGTGGCGCTGGTCGGCTGGTGGGAATATGCCACCAGGGCGGCAAACGGCATCGACGCGGATGCCTGGTCACTGCGCCTGTCGAGCCATGTCTTCCCCGGGGATCCATCCGCTGCCGCCCTGCTGGCAGGCAGCATGCACCCCCTGCCATTGCTGCTGACGAGCGTTCTCGTGTGCGGTTTCTGGACGCGCCTCTTCGCACACTGGCGCCGGCTGCCGGTGGATCCGGCCTGGCTGCTGACGGCTTGGCTGCTGTTCCTGCTGCTGCCCCCGGACTCGACACCTGGCGTGGTTGCCGCAGGCGCCAGCGTCGCCGCCGTGGTGGGCCTGCTGGTTTTCGGCGGCACCGGCAATTACCCGCTCAGCCCGCCACTGCTGGGCGCGCTGTGCACGGCACTGGCCTACCCCGGATTCACCGCCGCGCCGCTGGGTGGCGCATCGGCAACCGCCTGCACCCTGGGCGCTGTCTACCTGGCGGCACGGGGAACCATCGGCTGGCGTGTTCCCCTTGGGGGCGCACTCGGCGCCGCAACGTTTCTCACCGCGGTGACCGCGCTGCAGGATGACGCCATGCGCGCGGTCGACGGCATGGCGCAGCAGGCGGGCCCCCTCGCCTTTGTGCTGGCGTTCATCGCAACCGACCTGACCACCACCCCGCTGATGCGCAGCGTGCGCTGGTTGCTGGGTTTCAGCATCGCCAGCCTGTGTCTGCTGCTGATGGCCACGGGCATGGCGCCGGCAAACGCTGCGCTGCGTGCCGCCGCCATCGGACTGCTCTGCGCACCGCTGGCGGATCGTCTGGCCGAACACATCCACGCCTGGCGAAGGCAGCACGCATGAACATGCCAGTGGCCGGAAGCCAGCCGGAATCGCTTCCAAAAACCCTGGCCATCACCGTGCTGATTGCCGCCTGCTGCGCCACCATGGTCACCGCCGCGGTACTGACGCTGCGCCCGATGCAGGCGGCCTACGCGGCGATCGAGCGCAACCGTGCCATCGTTGCCGCCAGCAATCCCGCCCTGGCCGAGGCGGGCGACAGCGCCATCGTCACGGCGTATCTGGCGCTGCAACGGCACCTGGTGGATCTGCGCACCGGCGCCGACATCGACGACGTCGACACGGTAGAGCGCTGGCCGTCGGAGGCGGACGCTTCCCGGCCCGGCGTCCCGGTCTATCTGCGTGTGCGCGACGGCAAACTCGATTGCGTGGTGCTGCCGCTGGATGGCAAGGGCATGTGGTCCACCCTGTACGCCTACCTGGCGCTCGAAGGCGATCTTGCCACCGTGCGTGCGCTTTCGATCTACCGGCACGAGGAAACGCCAGGCATTGGTGATCGCATACAGGATCCCGCGTGGCTCGCGCAATGGCATGGTCGCAGGCTCTACGACAGTGAGGGCAACGTGCGCCTCGGTGAGGCCGACGCCGTCGACGCGGACTTTTACATCGACACGATCACCGGCGCCACAGTGACGTCCAGCGCCGCCATCCGCATGGTCCGCGCCTCCCTGGACACCTACCAGCCGATATTGCAAAGCCTCGCCACCCGCTTTCCGACAAGCCGTTCAACGCCGAAGGAAACGGCCGGAGCGACGCCGCCATGACACTGCGTCGCCACCTGCTCGACCCGATCCTGCATGAAAATCCCGTCACCGTGCAGATTCTTGGCCTGTGCTCCGCGCTGGCAGTGTCGCGCACACTGGAACCGGCACTGATCATGGCGGCCGCCGTCACGGCCGTGCTGGTGTACTCCAATCTCGTCATAAGCCTGCTGCGGCACGTGCTGCCGGGCAGCGTACGCCTGATCCTCGAAATGACGATCATTGCTTCCGGTGTGATCGTGGTGGACGAAGTGCTGAAGACATATGCCCCGGCCATCGCGGAAACGCTGACCGTATTCGTGGGGCTGATCATCACCAACTGCATCGTCCTTGGCCGGGCCGAGTCGTTTGCGCTTCGCAACGGCCCTCTGCACAGCATCGCCGACGCCGTGGGCAACGGCATCGGCTACAGCCTCATCCTGCTGACGGTTGCCGCCATCCGGGAACTGGTGGGAACAGGTTCGCTCTTCGGCGTGACACTCCTGCCAACGCTCGACGCCGGTGGCTGGTACCGGCCCAACCATCTCATGCTGTATGCCCCAAGCGCCTTTTTCCTGATCGGCTTTCTCATCTGGGGACTGCGCGCGCTGGCCGCCCGGCACGTCGCCACCGCATCCACGCCGGTGACGCGGGGCCAACGCTGATGCACGACCTCATCACCCTCATCGGTCAGGCAATCTTTACCGAGAACCTGGCGCTCGTGTTCCTGCTCGGCATGTGTACCTATCTCGCCATCTCCAAACGTCTCACCACGGCGCTCGGTCTCGGCGCGGCCATGCTCGTTATCCAGACCATCACGGTGCCGCTGAACAATCTGGTCTTCCACACCCTGCTGGCGCCCGGAGCGCTCGACTGGCTGGGCCAGGGTGAACTCGACCTCAGCTTCCTCAAGCTGGTGGTGTTCATCGGCGTCATCGCCGCCTCGGTGCAGATACTGGACATCGTGCTGCTCCGCTTCGCGTCGCCGTTGCACCAGGCGCTGGGTGCGTTCCTCCCATTGCTCACGGTGAACTGCGCGCTGCTGGGCGCTTCCCTGCTGATGGCGCAGCGGCAGCTCGATCTGGTGCAAAGCCTTGCCTATGGCTTCGGCTCCGGATTTGGCTGGGCACTGGCCATCTGTCTGCTTGCGGCGCTGCGCGAACGCCTTGCCGCCAGCAATCTGCCGGGCGGTCTGCAGGGGCTTGGCATCACCTTCATCATCGCCGGGCTTCTGGCGCTCACCGTGGCCGGACTCGGCACGTCATGAACGTGCTCGTCACCCCCGTGCTCGTCTTTGTTGCCGTGATAGTGCTGCTGGCTGGCGCCGTACTGCTGGTGCGCCGCGCCCTTGAACGGCGCAGCACGGTAACGCTGACCCTGAACGGCAAGCGCCAGCTCGTCGTCACCAGCGGCGATTCCCTGCTCGACACGCTGGCACACTCCGGCATCCACCTCGCCTCCGCCTGCGGCGGACGCGGCACCTGCGGACAGTGTCGCGTGACCATCCCGGGGAACGCCGATGCGCTGCTGCCCGCTGAGCGCAATCACATCAGCCGCGCCGACGCCCGACTGGGCGTACGCCTTGCCTGCATGGTGAAAGTCCGCAACGATCTCACCGTCAACGTCCCGACCGGCGCGCTCGCTGCCCGCAGCGTGGTGTGCAGCGTGCGCCGGATACACACGCTTTCGGCATCGCTGGCCGAGATCGAACTGGACCTGCCACCGGAGGAAACGTTCGCCCGACGTGCCGGCGATTACGTGCTGATCACCGCGCCGCCCGGCGAAGTACGCTTCGCCGACATAGCGCTGGACCCGGTGCTGCACGCCGACTGGGAGCGGCAGGGGCTGCTGCGGCTCGAAGCAACCATTCCCACGCCCACGACCCGCGCCTATTCGATCGCCAGCGCGCCGACGGACGTACGCACGCTGACACTGGTGGTGCGCATCGCCACACCGCCAGCCAGTGCACCGCCCGGTACACCGCCCGGCCTGGTGTCGTCCTGGCTTTGGAGCCGGCACGCAGGTGACGCGGTCACCGTTACCGGTCCATTCGGGGACTTCCATGTGACGGACAGCGACGCGGAGATGATCATCATCGGTGGCGGCGCCGGCGTCGGCCCCTTGAGGGCCATCATCCTGGCCGAACTGATCGGCAAACAAAGTAATCGACGTATCCGGTTTTTCTACGGCTGCCGCAACCGGCGTGAACTGGTCTACGCGGACGAGTTCCGGGCCCTGGCCGCTCGTTTCCAGAACTTCGAGTACCTGGCCGCGCTCTCCGAACCCGGCCCGACGGACGCCTGGGATGGTCCGGTTGGCCTTATCCATACCGTGATGTACGAGACCTGCCTGGAAACCCATCCCAATCCGGAAGATGTGGATTACTACCTGTGCGGTCCGCCGGTGCTCAGCCGCGCGGTCGTGACGATGCTGGAAGACCTTGGCGTGGAACGCCGCAACATTCATTTCGATGACTTTTCGGGCACACCGACAGGGAGTGCGACATGACGCTCAACGCACAGCGCGTACGCCAATCCATGACCACGAACCTGCTGACGATCACGCCGGAAACCCCCGTGATGCGGGCCATTGCGCTGTTCGTGGAACACGACATCTCCGTGCTGCCGGTGGTGTCCGCTGACCAGGAGCTGCTCGGCATCGTCACCGAGCGCGACTGCATCCGCACCGCGCTGCAGGCCGGTTACTTCGACGAAGCCGGCGGCAGTGTGCGGGAAATCATGAGCCGCGATGTACGCACCGTGCACCCGGAGGACAGCCTGATGAGCGTGGGCGAACTGTTCGCGGCATCACCCTTTCGCCGCTGCCCGGTGGTGGAGAACGGGCGACTGGTGGGGCTGATCAGTCGACGGGATGTGTTGCGAGCGTTGAGCGAGGGGACATGGTTCAAGCCTGAGCCAGGCGGGCGTCCCGCGTCATGAACGTGTTGAGTCTCAGTGCGGCGAGTTGCGCGAAGCAGTTCGCTGATGTGCCATGCATCCGAATTCCTCGTCCTGTTCCCTGACACGCTCACGTCACTACGACACACCAGCCCGCCTCAGAGACCTAGACACCCGGCAAGCCGGCCGTAAAACGTCTCGCGCACTCCCGGCGCACAGCCTTCGAGTTGCCGCTCACAGATGGCAACCGCCCGCGCGGTGCCCTCGACATGCGGATAGTCACTGGAGAAACACAGCATTTCCGCGGGTACGCGATCGAGAACGGGACGCAGGGGTTCATTCACGACAAGCGGTGTCACCATGACCTGCCGACGCAGGTATTCCGAGGGGGCGAGCGGAAGCCGGTACGCCGTACCGGCAAAATCCGGGCGAAACTCACCATCGGCCAGCAGCCCGGAACGTGAGCGTCCCACGGCGTTGTCGACCACGCCGAGCAGGTGGGGCAACCACGAGATACCCACCTCTTCCACAACAACCATGAGTTTCGGATGGCGTTCGAGGACACCGTCGAACACCAGTGCGCCGAGCATGAGCTGTGGCCCGAGTTGCGGCGCGATGGCCATGCTGAGCAGACTGTAGGTGGTGAGATCGCTGGCGCCATTGTTGGCCCAGCCGAACTGGATGCGCTCGCGCGAAAAACCGACATGGGCAATCGCCGCCATACCGAGATCCTCGGCGGCTGACCAGATGGGTTCGAAATCCGGATGCGAGATCGAGCGTGCCAATGGGCTGCTGCCATCCTTGCCGAACCGGCCGACGCCGACCGGCGATTCGCTGATCGTGAAACCGCGACTACCGAGCGCACGCATGCGTGTCATCTCGGCCACCGCCGCGGGCACGTCATTGAAGTCGATCTGCGCCACCGGCATCAGGCGCCTGGTGTGTCCGTGCACGACGTCCATCGCCCAGCGGTTCCACGCCATGCGGACTTGCGGAATGAGGTCGGCGCGGCGTGCGCGCGCGGCCTGTACCACCGTATTCACCAAGAACGAGGGATTCAGGAACTGCACGTCGATGCCTTCGGCGTCGCAGACCTTCAGACGCGCCTGCGCATCCCACACCGGATCGCCAACGGCCTGATCCTGTCGTGCGGGTTGGCGCTCGTCGGTCATCTCAAGGTGCCGCACGAAGCCCGGCAGAACCGTCGCCCACGTGGAGTCCGGCTGCTGTGCGGCCGGCAACTGCGACACTGCCGGGTTGTTGATCCCGAATACCGCATCGGCAATGTCGATGAACCGGGCTGGAGGACCCAGCAATGCCGCCAGCGCGGGGTCGGTCCGTTCGAGCCAATCGACTGGCTCGTGAAAGTGGGCATCGACATCAACGATTCGCATGGGAAACCCCTTGATGGACGGCAGCCGCCCGATTGTGTCGCGCCGCGGGATGCCAACGCAAACATCCGGCTGATCGCGCCTTTAATTGCCGATAGCTGCTCACGACCAGGCGCAGCCTCCTGATGCGGGGGCAGCGCGCACTTGGCGTCGCGATCCGCAAACCGACCGGCTATGCTCCGGCCATCAGGCACACACGCGGGAGCTCAAGGGTCATGGCTTATCGCCCCAAACGCATGAAATTCGGCATCTTCATCGCGCCGTTCCACCGGGTCGGCGAGAACCCGACGCTGGCGCTGCGGCGCGACATGCAGCTCATCGAACGCCTGGACGATCTCGGCTACGACGAGGCGTGGATCGGCGAACACCACAGCTTCGGCCGCGAGATCATTGCCGACCCCGTTGTCTTCATGGCGGCAGCGGCCGAACGCACCCGACGCATCAAACTCGGCACGGGCGTGCTGAGCCTGCCCTATCACCATCCGCTCATGGTTGCCGACCGCATGGTGCAGCTCGATCACATGACCGAGGGGCGTGTGATGCTGGGCTGCGGGCCGGGCGCGCTGTCGTCGGACGCGCACATGATGGGAATTCCGTCCACCGAACAGCGTCGCCGCATGGGCGAGTCGCTAGACGCCATCATGAAGCTTCTGCGCCGTGAGGAACTGGTGACGATGAAGACGGACTGGTTCGAGCTGCGCGACGCGCAGCTGCAGCTCGCCTCGTATTCAGACCCACATCTCCCGGTTTCCGTGGCTGCCTCATTCACGCCCGCCGGACCGATGGCAGCCGGTAAACATGGCGTTGGTCTGCTGTCCGTGGCCGGTGTGGACAACACCGGTTTCGAGCGTACCTGGGGCTGGGCCGAGGAAGCCGCGGCGGAGTCCGGTCGCACCATCTCCCGCGACCACTGGAAGGTGGTGGTGCCCATTCATGTGGCTGAGTCACGCAAGCAGGCGCTCGCCGAAATCGAGGAGGGCTACCGCATACGCGCCTACACCGGCGATGCCGGCAACCCCGCGGCAGCTGGTCCCGGCCTCTTTGCCGGTGCGGGCACGCTGCAGGACCAGGCTGAACGCAGCACCGCACTGATCGGTTCACCCGACGACGTGGCGCAGTCGATCGAAATCATCATCGAACGCTCGGGCGGCATCGGCGGCATTCTCGCGCTGGCGCACGAATGGGCCGGCACCGAAGCGACGTATCGCAGTTTCGAGTTGTTCGCCCGTCACGTTGCGCCCCGCTTTCAGGGACAGCTCGACCCCATCCTCAAGAGCCGCGACTGGGTGGAGGGCAACATGCGCGAAGTCTTCGGCGGCACGCTGCCCGCCCTGGCCAAAGCGTTCACGGACGCCGGGAAAGAATTACCCGCGTCCATCGTGCAGCAGCAGAAGGAGCGTGAGGAACGCCGCAAGGCTAGAGCGGCGGCGAACGCGGGAAAACAATCCGACGGGGCGTAGTCCAGTGAAGCCGCTGGCGTGCGACGGCTTTCCAGACTGCGTTTCCAGCAGCCGCTTTCGCCGACCGGCACGGTAACGGGAATCAGCCCGTTACCGATAAGCCGCTGTACCACAGCAGCGTGCGCACAAGAAGGACGAACAGCACCAGGCTGCCAAGTGCAAACACGCTGAAGCGGAGCATGATGACATTCTTCGTCGCCTGCACCAGCGAATGCACGATGCGCAGCGCAACATACAGCCAGGCGAGCAGCGGCGCCACGCCATCGTCCACACCGATGATCGCCGCGGACAGTGCCACCGCATAGAAGAGCGTGGGTTGTTCGTGCAGGTGGTTGTAGTTGTCCGCCACCCGGGAAACCTCGGGAGGGAGCTCCAGTTTTGCGCCGGTGCGCGAGATCTCGTTCACGTCGATGTTCGCGCGTCGCATGGCCGGAATGCGCGTGGCGTACATCCAGGCCCACATGACGAACGTCCAGCCCACGAGGACCAGTACGGGAAGTATGAGCGGTGACGTTTCCATGATGTTCTCCAGGCAAGTCAGGCGATGGTGAGCGGGATCGGGCCACACTTCAATTCCGCTGGGCCTGGCAGTTCCGCGGGCGCGCTGCGAACCGGGCGCGGCAAGGCGGGTTGCGGCTGCTATCGTCAGTGAGGACGCATCCGGACAGATCCAACCAGCAATGAATCTGCAATCCTTCAATGACCGGCACGCCGCCTCCGTTGCGGTGGCCGATCGCATTGCCACGTTGTTGCGGGAAGCCCTGAATCGTCAACCTCGCGCGACCCTCGTGGTGAGTGGCGGCACATCGCCGGTGCAGTGTTTCACCGCGCTATCCGGTACCCGTCTGCCCTGGGAACGGGTGAATGTGACACTGACCGACGAGCGCCTGGTTCCTGCGGATCACGAAGCAAGCAATGAGCGTCTGGTGCGTTCCCACCTGCTCCTGAACGCCGCCTCGCGGGCGACGTTCGTACCGCTACGACCGGAATCGATCGCTCCCATAGTTTCCCCCTTCGCTTGCGCGCTGGTGGGCATGGGCGAGGATGGGCATTTTGCTTCACTGTTTCCGGATGCGCCCAACCTGGCGGACGCGCTGGACATCAGCAATCCGGCCCCGCTCATCACCATCCGCACCGCGGGCAGTCCCTACCCGCGTGTGAGCATGACGCTGGCACGGCTGCTGCGCAGCGACCGCATACTGCTGCTGGTCTTCGGCGCCGCAAAGCGCAGGTTGCTTGAAGCGTCGGCCGGTTATCCTGTCAACGCCCTGCTCGCGCAGGACACCACGCCCGTGGAGATTTTCTGGGCGCCCTGAAGGCAGCACTTACGCGGTGAACTCCGCGCACCACGATTGGCCAGCCAGAGCTAGACTGACAGGGACACCCGCGTGAGGTTCCCATGCCCCCGTCCATTCACCCTACCCTGCAATTGGTCACCGACCGCATACGCGAGCGCAGCGCCGCCACCCGTCAACGCTACCTGGATGGCATCCGCGACCAGCACGCGGCGGGCTCCCATCGCGGGGCACTGTCCTGCGGCAATCTCGCCCATGGCATGGCGGCCTGCGATGCCGCGGGCAAGGAGCGTCTGACCGACGAACGCATTCCCAACATCGCCATTGTCTCCGCCTACAACGACATGCTGAGCGCACACCAGCCGTACGAGCGCTACCCGGACATCATCCGCGCCGCGGCGCGCGATGCCGGCGCCATGGCCCAGTTCGCCGGCGGCGTGCCAGCCATGTGCGACGGCGTTACCCAGGGGCGTGACGGCATGGATCTGTCACTGTTCAGCCGCGACGTGATTGCGATGGCCACAGCCATCGCGCTGTCGCACGACATGTTCGACGCCGTGCTGTGTCTCGGCGTGTGCGACAAGATTGTCCCCGGGCTTGTGATAGGCGCGCTCACCTTCGGGCACCTGCCGACCGTGTTCGTGCCCGCCGGCCCGATGCCGTCCGGCCTTCCCAACAAGGAAAAAGCCGCTGTTCGGGAAGCCTATGCCGCCGGCGAAGTGGGACGCGACGCCCTGATTGCCGCGGAATCCGCCTCCTACCATGCGCCCGGTACCTGCACCTTCTATGGCACCGCGAACAGCAACCAGATGCTGATGGAGTTCATGGGCCTGCAGCTTCCCGGCAGCTCGTTCGTACCGCCGGGAACGCCACTGCGCGAGGCCCTGACCGCGCACGCCACGCGACAGGCACTGGCGCTCACGCAACTGGCAGGCACCTACACGCCCGTTGCGCAGATTGTCAGCGAGGCAACGATCGTGAACGCAATGGCAGGCCTCCTGGCCACCGGTGGCTCAACCAATCACACGTTGCACCTCGTAGCCATGGCCGCGGCGGCGGGAATCCGTATCGACTGGCACGACTTCGCGGAGCTTGCTCGTGTGGTGCCGACGCTGGCACAGGTTTATCCCAACGGCATGGCCGACGTGAACGCGTTCCACGAGGCCGGCGGGCTGGGATTCGTGATCCGCGAACTGCTGGATGCAGGTCTGCTAAATGACAACGTCCAGACCATCGTCGGCCCGGGGCTGCGCCGCTATACCGAGGCGCCGTCCCTCGGCGAGGGCGGGCTCGTGTGGCAACCTGTTACAGCGGCGTCGGGCGATCGCAGCGTGGTACGCGGCACGGCGGAGCCGTTCCAGACGGAAGGCGGGCTGGCTGTTGTGGAAGGCAATCTCGGCCGCGCCGTGGTGAAGGTGTCCGCCGTGAAGCCCGAACAACGCAGCATCACGGCACCGGCGCGCGTATTCCAGTCACAGAAAGCCTTTACGGATGCCTTTGATGCCGGGCAACTGGATGGCGACCTGGTGGTCGTGGTGCCCTGGCAGGGGCCGGCCGCCAACGGCATGCCGGAACTGCATCAGCTTTCGCCCTACCTGGGCACGCTGCAGAATCGGGGCCACAAAGTGGCGCTGCTGACGGACGGACGCATGTCCGGCGCCTCCGGAAAAATCCTCGCGGCCATCCACGTGACGCCCGAAGCGGTGCGCGGCGGCCTGATCGGACGTCTGCGCGACGGCGACATCGTGCACATCGATGCGGCCACCGGCAGGCTGGAAGGTCCCGCGGATCTCGCTACGCGCGCGTCGCCGGAAGTGGACCTTTCGGCCAATGGCAGGGGCATGGGCCGTGAACTTTTCGCGGCATTCCGTGATCGTGTCGGCGGCTCGGAATCCGGCGCATCCGTTTTCGCGGGATGGTGACATAACCATGGACGCAACCGCGCTGCTCGGACACATCCACCTCATGCCGGTCGTGGCCATTCATGACGCGGCAAAAGCCGTACCGCTTGCCGAATGCCTGCTGGAAGCGGGAATTGCCGCCATCGAGATCACGTTGCGTACGGAGGCGGCACTGGCTGCGATGGAACGCGTGGCCAGACACGTTCCGGGCATACTCGTTGGCGCGGGCAGCGTTCGCCGACCGGAGCAGTTCACCGAGATTGCCAACGCAGGCGCACGCTTCGCCATCAGTCCGGGCAGCACGGACACCCTTCTGGCCGCGGCGAACATGCCGTTCATTCCGGGCGCCGCCACTGCCTCGGAATGCATTCGACTGCTCGAGCACGGCTATCGCATGCAGAAGTTCTTTCCGGCGGAGTCACTGGGTGGGGTGAAAACCATTCGCGCATTGTCGGCGCCGCTGCCGGAGGTACGTTTCTGCCCGACTGGCGGCATTACCGAAGCGCTGGCACCCGACTATCTGGCGCTGGATTGCGTGGGGTGTATCGGCGGTTCCTGGTTCGTTTCCGAGGCACTCATCGACGCCGGCGATTTTGCGCAGATCAGTCAGCGGGCCGCCAGCGCGGCGGCACTGCGCCAGTTATCGCAAGGGAGCTGACAGGGACGGCCCCGCAGACCCTGCGTCAGGGCCTCCAGCGAAGGCCCCCAGGGGCAGACGCGGTCGCTACAATGCGCGCTCAGTAAACCCCACCCAGCTTGGAATGATCCCAGCTGACCACCTTGCGCGGGGTAAAGCGCAGGAGCACCCGCTTCTTCGCCGTGGGCGCCACCCCCGCAAGGATCTTCTGCGCCTGCTCCGGCGTCACGTCCCGGCCCTTGGTGTTGATCTTCAACAGCGTGTCGCAAACCGCGTCGAAGTCCTCCACGATCTCAGTGTCGGCGTAGATCACCAGCCCTTTCAGCTCGGCGTACTCCTCACCGCTTTCCACCAGCAGCGTCGCCCTCGGGTCACGCTGGTAGTTCAGCACTTTCTGTGACTTGCTGAACGTCGTGCAGCAGATGCGCCCCTGCTCGTCGGCGTAGAACCACATTGGCATGGGGTGCGGAAAGCCGCCCACGCCGTTGGAGACCAGGATGATGGTCTTCTGACTTACCAGGTATTCACGAATCTCCTGGTCGTTGAGCTGAATGATCTCGCGTCGCGATGGCATAATGCGCCCCCTTTTCATGTCAGCGACGCAGGATATCACGCGCCATGTCACGGCCGGTTCAGCAGTTGATCGATCTCCTCGACCTCGAAGAGATCGAGAAGAACCACTATCGCGCCACCAGTCCCAGTGAGGGCTGGCAGCGGGTCTATGGCGGTCAGGTACTGGGTCAGGCGCTGGTGGCCGCGTCGCGCACGGTAGACCTGGACCGGCACGCCCACAGCCTGCACGGCTATTTCATGCGTCCGGGCGACATGACGGTGCCCATCCTCTACAAGGTAGACCGTATTCGTGACGGCAAGAGCTTCACGACCCGCCGCGTCGTCGCCATCCAGCATGGCCGGGCCATTTTTTCCATGGCCATCAGCTTCCAGGTGGCGGAAGACGGCCTGTCGCACCAGTTCGACATGCCCGACGCACCGCCTCCCGACGCGGTGCGCGATGAACGTGCGCTGCGCGCGGAACAGGCCGCAAAATATCCGGACCTGTTCGCCGGTCATCCCAATGTGGAGCGTCCGATCGAATTCCGTCCCATCGATCCGCTGGACATGGTGCACCCGGAAAAACGCCCGCCCCGGCAGATGGCCTGGATGAAAAGTCGCGACCGGCTGCCGGACGATCCCCGCCTGCACCAGTGCGTGCTGGCGTATCTGTCCGACTGGTCGCTGCTGGACACGGCCACGCTGCCCCATGGCATCAGCTACCTGCAGTCCAACGTGCAGATGGCGAGCCTCGATCATGCCATGTGGTTCCATCGCCCGTTCCGGGCGGACGAGTGGCTGCTTTACGTCCAGGACAGCCCCAGCGCCAGCGGCGCCCGGGGCTTCAACCGGGGCCTGATCTACAGTCAGGATGGCACCCTGGTGGCGTCCGCCACCCAGGAGGGCCTGATGCGCCTGTATCAGCCGACGACGGCCCGGAACTGAGCCCCGCGTCCATCGCGCTGGCGCGGGAGCGCCGCATACGGGGATAATGCGCGGTTTGCGCCGGACCGGGTCCGGCAACTGAATCTTGACCTGAGGGGAGGCCTGCGTGCCGGATATCGAAAAAATCACCGCCTCGGTGGACGCCATCAAAGCGGCGTGCGAGGAATACCGCTACATCTGCAGCGACCAGATCGCCACCGCCATCTACCTGGCGTACCACCTGCGCAAACCCATCCTCATCGAAGGTCCGCCCGGTGTTGGCAAGACCGAACTGGCCAAGACCGTGGCGGAACTGTTCGCGCTGCCGCTGATCCGCCTGCAGTGTTACGAAGGCCTGGACGAAGCCAAGGCCATCTACGAATGGAAATATGGCAAGCAGCTGCTGTATACGCAGGTGCTCAAGGAAACGCTGGATGAAGTACTGCAGGGAGCACGTGGCTTCGCGGAGTCCGTTAAACGGCTGCATGAATTCGGCGATATCTTCTTCTCCGAGGAATTCCTCGAGCCACGGCCGCTGCTGAAAGCACTGAAAGAAGAAGACGGCTGCGTGCTGCTCATCGACGAGGTTGACAAGAGCGACCACGAGTTTGAATCCCTGCTGCTGGAAATCCTGTCCGACTTCCAGATTTCCATACCGGAGATCGGCACCGTCAAGGCCAGCCGCGAACCGCCCATGGTGTTCCTCACCTCCAACAACACGCGCGAGATCAGCGACGCGCTCAAGCGACGTTGCCTGCACCTCTACATTCCATTTCCCGACCTGGAACTGGAGCAGAAGATCATTCATGCGCGGGTGCCGGAAATACCCCCGGAACTGCGCCGCCAGCTGGTGGCCTTCATCCAGGAACTGCGCGAGCTGGACCTGAAAAAGGTGCCGGCGATCTCCGAGACCATCGACTGGGCACGCACCCTGCTGCTGCTGCACAGCGAGACACTGGACCCGGATCTGGTACGCGACACGCTGAACGTCATTCTCAAGTTCCAGGAGGACATCGTGAACGTGCAGGGCGAAATCACCGCCATCACCGCCAAGGTGAAGTCGGCAAGTCGGTAGCGTGGAACGCACTCTCGCCAATTTCATCCAGGCACTGCGCAATGCCGAGGTGCGCGTGTCACCCGCGGAAACGCTGGACGCGGTCACGACCGTTGAACTGGTGGGGTATACCGACCGTCAGTTTCTGAAGGATTCGCTGGCGCTCGTGCTGCCGAAGACCGCCGATGAGAAGGCGGCCTTCGACATGTGCTTCGACCAGTTTTTTCGCTTCGAGGAAATGAGACGCGGCGGTGAAGGCCAGGATGGCCAGAACCAGGGCGAAGCCGGCGGCGAGGAGAGCGATCAGGAAGGCGGCGCTCCCGGCGAAGGCGAAGGCGGCGCCGGCGGCAGCGCCGAAACCACCGACGCGAAGGCCAGCGGACGACGCAAGGCAAAAGGCAAGCCAAAGCGCAGACCGAACAATCTGATGGACGAAGCCGAGGAAGAGGAAGACCTCGGTCCCGGCGAAATGACCGAGCCCGGTTCCGCGCTGGGCAAGTTGCTGATGTCGAATTCCCGCGTGGAACTGAGCGTGCAGATGGCGCAGGCGGGTGAAGCCGTGAACGTACGCGAAATCCAGATCTTCACACAGAAGGGCCTGTACGCGCGGCGCATGATGGACGCCATGGGGCTGCAGGAACTGAACCAGGAGATCAGCGACCTGGGCGAATCGCGCGCCGTGCCCGCCCGGCGTCTCGGCCAGGAGCTCAAACGTCGCCGCGACTGGCTGCGCGAGGAAGTGCGCGACTACGTGGAGCGGCAGTTTCTGCTGCACGCGGACGTTTCCGGCAAGCGCCTGCGTGAGGAATTGCTGCGCAAGGTCAAGCTGTCGAACGTAGAGCACCGCTCGTTCCGGCTGATTCAGGAAATCGTCTACAAGATGGCCAAACGCCTGGCCACCATGCACAGCCGGCGCAAGAAGGTGTTCAAGCGCGGCGCGCTGAACCTGCCGCGCACGTTGCGCAACAACATGGCCTACGACGGCGCCATCTTCGATCTGCACTGGAAGAGCGTGAAAATCGACCGGCCGCGCGTGTTCGCCATCTGCGACGTGTCCGGATCGGTCGCCAACTACGCGCGCTTCATGCTCATGTTCCTCTATTCGCTGGAGGAAGTGATGCCGAAAGTGCGTTCGTTTGCCTTCTCGTCGGATCTCGCGGAAGTCACCCAGCTCTTTGAGCGCAATTCGCTGGAGGACGCCATAAGCAAGACGCTGCACGAATACAGCGGTGGCTCCACCGACTACGGCCAGGCGCTGCTGGACTTCAGGCGAAACTGCCTGGATGACGTGGACAACCGCACCACCATCATCATCCTGGGTGATGCGCGGAACAATTACGGCGAAAACCGGCAGGAAATCCTGAAGGAGATGTACGACCGCGCCAAGCGCGTCATCTGGCTGAATCCGGAATCGCGCAGTGCCTGGAACGTGGGCGATTCGGTGATGCGCACGTACAGTCCGTATTGTCACCAGGTGGAAGAGTGCAACAGCCTGATGCACCTGGAGCGCGTGGTGGGTAATCTGCTCAAGCAGGCGGGGGCCTAGCAGGATGCTGAAAAAGTCCATCCTGGACTTGTTTCAGCAGTCGTCGGCTTCGCCGACTCGCGCTAAATGCAGCGTTGTCCGCTGCATTTTCCGGCCAGCCGTCCCTGGCTGGCATACCAGGCTGCTTTTTCAGCAGCCTGCTAGTGGGCCGCTTGCTGCGTTTGGCGATTTGAGAACGCCTGAAGCGCTCACGTTGCCGTACCTATCAAGGGGCCGACTGGCCCGGTTTGTACCGGTCGAGGGCTAAGGAGTCAGCATGGCGGACGTGATCATCGACGAATCCAGTTTCGTACGATCCGCGGGCCGTCAGCTGCTCGTCTACGGCATTGTCACCGTGCTTGGTTTTGCGCTGTTGATGTGGCTGCTCGACGCACTGGCCAGCCTTGTCGGCTCCAGCAGCGAAACGACCGGCGCCGTGGACGCCGCCACCGGTACCATCACCCTGTACCTGGACGAAGAGCCCCCGCAGCTCGACAGCACGCTGGCCACGGACCAGGTGAGCGGCCGTATCATCGGTCACGTCATGGAAGGCCTGCTGCGCAAGGACGAACTCGGCAACATCGTCGGCGGCGTCGCCGAAAGCTGGACGATCGATGCCGACAAAGCCGTGTTCAACCTGCGCGCTGCCGCGCGCTGGAGCGACGGCAAGCCCGTCACGGCGCACGATTTCATCTTCGCCTGGCAGCGTACGCTCGATCCTGCCACCGCGTCCGAATATGCCTTCATTCTTTACTACATCAAGAACGCGGAAGCGATCAATCGCGGCGAGATGCCGCCGACGGCGCTGGGCGTGTCCGCACCGGACGAGCGCACACTGGTGGTTGAACTGGAACGGCCGGTGTTGTTCTTCGACAAGCTGGTGTCGTTCCCTACCTACTACCCGGTGCGCGAGGACTTTTTCAAGGCCACTAACGGGCGCTACGGCGCTGACGCCGACACCCTGCTCTACAACGGACCATTCGTCATTTCATCGTGGGTGCATGGCGCCAGCCTGCGCATGGACAGGAACGAATCCTACTGGCGGAGGGACGAGATCCGCCTGAACACCATCAACTGGGCGTACATCACCTCGGACGCCAACGCCCAGCTCAACTTCTTCAAGGATGGCAAGGTCGCGTACGCCGGCATGGCGCCGGAGTCGCTGTCCGTGGCACTGGAAAACCGCTGGCATCTGCGCCAGTTCCAGGATGGTGGCGTGTTCTTCATCGAGTTCAATCATCGCCCGAACCGGCTGACCCGCAACCTGCATCTGCGACGGGCCCTGCTGCTGGTGAACAACTCCAGCGAACTGGTCAACAAGGTCACCAAGCTTCCCGGCTATCTGCCCACCAACTCGCTGTTCCCGGCCTTCCTCGACGGCCTGCATGACAAGTTCCGGCGCGAACACCCCGCGAAGGACGTACCGATCGATGTGGACCAGGCGCGACGCGAACTGGAACTGGCGCGCAAGGAGCTTGGGCTGGAGAAGTGGCCGCCCCTCAGCCTGCTTACCGGCGACAATCCCATCGCAAACCTGCAGAGCGAGTACTACCAGTCCGTGTTCAAGGACAAACTGGGCCTGGACGTGCGCATCGACCGGCAGATCTTCAAGCAGCGCCTGCAGAAGATGACCAGTGGCGATTTCGATATGGTCATGGCCGGCTGGGGGCCTGACTACGAAGACCTGCTCACCTTCGGCGATTTCTTTGCCTCCTGGAACCTGAACAATCGGGGTCGTTATGACAATCCCGAATACGATGCGCTGGTACGCAAGGCGCAGGCGTCACTGGATCAGGCGGAGCGCGTGGAGCTGTTTGCCCGCATGCAGGACATCATCGTGGACGACGCGGTAATACTGCCCAACTATGAAAAGGGGGCTTCGTTCGTGACCGATCCGCGCCTGAAAGGCCTGGTGCGGCGGGTGGTGGGCGCGGATCCGGATTATACGTACGCGTGGATTGAGGAATCGGCGCAGTGACCCGTCTCAAATGAAAACCTGTTGAGCACGCATGTTCCGATATACCCTTAAACGCCTGGTGCAGGGCCTGATCACGGTGTGGTTCATCGCCACCGCCACATTCGGGGCCATGCATCTGGTACCAGGGGATCCACTCAGCGGGGAAAAAGCCGCTTCGGCTGAAATCCAGGCCAACCTGCGGGCCAAGTACGGTCTGGACAAACCTGTACTGCAGCAATATTTCGTGTACCTGGGCAATATCGCCAGGGGCGATTTCGGCATCTCGTTCACGCAGAAGAACCGCGAAGTGAACGACATCATCCGTGAACACTTTCCGGTTTCCGCCACGATGGGTCTGCTGGCCATACTGTTCGCGGGAGCGGGCGGTGTGCTCTGGGGTGCATTGACCGCGCTGTTCCGCAACCGGCTGCCCGACGTGATCATCATGTTCCTGGTGATCCTGGGAATATCCGTGCCCAGCTTTGTGATGGCGGCATTGGGTCAGTTGTCACTGGTAAAGCTGAACGCCTTCTTCGGCGCCACGGTGCTGCCGGTTGGCGGCTGGGGTACCGTGCGCCACATGCTGGTGCCGTCTCTGGTGCTGGGGCTCGGTACCATGGCGTATCTGACGCGCCTGATGCGCTCCTCCATGCTCGAAATCGTCAACGCCGACTTCATCCGCACCGCCAAGGCAAAGGGTTTGCCCGCCGCCCGCATTTTCAGCAAGCATCAGCTGCGCAATGCCTCACTTCCGGTGGTTACCGTACTGGGTCCGGCGATCGCCGCGATCACCACCGGCGGTTTCGTGGTCGAGCTGGTGTTTGCCATCCCCGGTCTCGGTCGCTACTTCGTGCAGGCGGTGCAACAACTCGACTATACGGTAATCATGGGCACCACCGTCTTTTACGGCGCGTTCCTGGTGTTCATGGTCATTGCCGTGGATCTCGTGTACGGCCTAATCGATCCGCGGGTACGACTGCAGTGACGAACGACATCCGACTTTCGTCCAGGGACCTGGAACACATCGCGCAGGAACGCGTGGTGGAGACGCTGTCGCGTCCGTCGCTGTCCTACTGGCAGGACGCCTGGATTCGCCTCAAAGGCAACCGGCGCGCGCTGATCTCGCTGTATATCGTCATCGCCCTGCTGGCGTTCACCCTGATCGGACCGCTGTTGTGGTCGGTGGATCCCTCCGTGCAGGACCTGGATCAGATCAGCCAGCCTCCCGGTGTCGACCGTCGCGCAACGCTGGTGGCACCGCACGTGCCATGGCACGGCGGAGAAGCCGAAACCGCCGCCGTCGACGGACTGCGCATCGTCGGAGCCGCCAATTCGCAGGCCGTGCGCCTGGCCTGGGACCCGATTCCGGGTGCCGTACGGGGCTATCGCATCTACCGCAACATTTTTCCGATCGGCCCCGAGAAGGCCTATGGCCTGCCACTGGTGATGAGCATCGCGGGAACCTGGTATGAGGATCTGCTGGATCTCAAACCCCGCGACTACTACTACACCGTTGTCGGTCTGGACGAGCACGGCGTGGAACTACCCGATGCCGAGACCATCGAGGTAACCCTTCCGCGGGTGATTACCATCGACGAAGCCCGCGGACGCGGCCTCATCGCTGCTGATGCAACGCCGCAACTGGGTGATCCCGTGACGCTGGCACTGCACCCTTTGGGTACGGACGCGTTGGGACGCGACCTGCTTGCGCGCCTGATGCATGGCGCCCGCGTATCGCTGTTCATCGGCATCGTGGCGCCGTTCCTGTATGTGATGATCGGTGTTGCCTATGGCGCCATGGCGGGATTCATCGGCGGGCGCACGGACGCTGTCCTCATGCGCTTCGCGGACTTCGTGGTGGCACTGCCCTTTCTGCTGTTCATGATCCTGTTCAAGGTAATGTTCGGCCTCGGTGCCGGGGAGAGTGGCATCGTCCCCATGCTGATCGCCATGGTGATTCTCAGCTGGCCGGCCACCTCGCGCCTGGTACGCGGACAGATCCTGTCGATCCGCGAGGAAGGCTATATCGGCGCCTCGCGACTGCTCGGCGCCGCCACCCCCTATCTGGTGATGCGGCACATGATTCCCAACACGATGGGCGTAATCCTGGTGACGCTGACATTCGCCGTACCGTCCGCCATCTTCACCGAAGCCTTTCTGTCGTTCATCGGCATGGGCGTGGCGCCGCCAACCCCCTCGTGGGGCAGCATGTGCAACGAAGGCATCAAGACCATGCTCACCACACCGCACGAACTGCTGTTTCCGGCCATCCTGATCAGCATCACGGTGCTGGCCTTCAACCTGCTGGGCGACGGCCTGCGCGATGCCCTGGATGCGAGGATGCGCTCCCGTGAGTAAGACACCGCTGCTTGCCGTTGAGGATCTCGCCGTGGAATTCGCCACGTATGGCGGTCGTGTGAAAGCGGTGCGCGGCGTCAGTTTCTCCGTGGACGCCGGACAGACCCTGGCCATCGTTGGCGAGTCCGGCTGCGGCAAATCCGTGACGGTGCAGACGGTGATGGGGCTCATTCCCATCCCCCCCGGCCACATCACCGGCGGTTCGGCCAGGCTGCGCGGCCGCGAAATACTGGGTCGTCCGATCCTGGACGGCAAGGATATCCGTGGCGATCAGATCGGCATGATCTTCCAGGATCCGATGACGTCGCTGAATCCGACCATGAACATCGGTTCGCAGATCGCGGAAACCCTTCAGGTGCATCGTGGCCAGACCTACAAACAGGCGTTCGCACGGGCCGTCGAACTGCTGGAGATGGTCCGCATTCCTGAAGCGGAACGCCGCGCGAAACAGTACCCCTTCGAGTTTTCCGGCGGCATGCTGCAACGGGCGATGATCGCGACGGCTATCGCCTGCGAACCCGCCGTGCTGATCGCCGACGAACCGACAACCGCGCTGGATGTCACCATCCAGGCACAGATTCTGGACCTGATGATGGAACTGCAACGCAGCAAGGACATGGCCATCATCCTCATCACGCATGACCTCGGGGTGGTGGCCCGCATGGCCGACGAGGTAGCCGTCATGTACGCGGGCCAGATCGTGGAGAAGGGCTCCGTTGACGATGTCTTCTATCGCTCGAGCCACCCCTACACACTCGGTCTGCGCGCGGCAATGCCCAGCAACGACCGCGAACACGGCCATCGCCTGCATCCCATCGATGGCAGTCCGCCGGATCTTTTCCATCCACCGGTGGGCTGTGGTTACTGCGCACGCTGCCCACACGCCATGCGCGTGTGCGCGGAGCAACCGCCAGCCACGCACGCGATCAACACGTCCGGCAGCCACTACAGCCGCTGCTTTCTGCATCATCCGGACGCGCGTGACAAGCGCGTGCCCGGCATCCACTATCCGGAGGCCGGCGCATGAGCTCGCTGGTACATGTCGATTCGCTGACCAAGTACTTCGACCTGGGACGCGGTCAGCGCGTGCATGCCGTGGATGGCGTGAGCCTGGACATCGCCGAGCGGGAAATCGTCGGCCTGGTCGGCGAAAGCGGTTCCGGAAAATCCACTTTCGGCAAAGCGGTACTCGGACTGCATGACAAGACATCGGGAACCGTGTCGTGGCGCGGCGAAGCGCTGCCGGCGAAATACCGGCCACGCGACTTCCAGCGATGGGCGCCTTACATGCAGATGATCTTCCAGGATCCCTACTCGTCATTGAATCCACGCATGACCGTGGGCGAGATCATTGGCGAGGGCCTGCGCCTGCACAGCAACAGTTCCACGAGCGAGATCCGCGACCGGGTGGCCAACTGGCTCCTGCGCGTTGGCCTGCAACCCGACCACATGTCGCGTTATCCGCATGAATTCTCCGGCGGACAGCGGCAGCGCATCGGCGTGGCGCGCGCACTGATCATGGAACCCGAGTTCGTGGTATGCGACGAACCCATTTCGGCCCTGGACGTCTCCGTGCAGGCGCAGGTGGTGAACCTGCTGGACACCCTGAAGACGGAGATGGGGCTGACCCTGCTGTTCATCGCCCACGATCTATCCATGGTGCGTTACGTGAGCGACCGCATGGCGGTGATGTACCTCGGCAGCCTGGTGGAAATCGGCCCGGCTGACGAGGTCTTCTTCGAACCGAAACACCCCTACACGCAGGTGCTGGTGGCGTCCAATCCGGAGCCGGACCCCAACCTTGAACGGCAGCGGGTGTCCACCACCATCACGGGCGAGATCCCCTCGCCTGTGAACATCCCCCCGGGTTGCCGATTCGCGGAACGCTGTCCCATGGCCGAACCCGAGTGCCGCGCGACGACACCGACGCTGCGGCCCCTGAAGGCTTCACCCCAGCGGCAGGTGGCCTGCTTCCTGGTGGAGTGATTCCCCGGGGTCCTCTGGCAACTGCCTACACCCCTTTCCGCGCCGGCGCACGACGCGCCGCGATCCTGCCACCCCGCACAATGGTGGTGGCGTGTTCAAATCGTGGTCCAGTTCACGGACCCTGAGCGCCCTGGAAATAGTATCTGCCTTCGGCTCGCCTTCACGCGAGCGACGCAGCCAGGACCGGGGAGCACGGTCTTCAAAGGGACGGTCGAAGGAACACGACAAATGATGGATCCGCACGCAGTAGCACTTGCCGAAGCCCTCTACGAGGACGAGCTGTTCGACGAGTTCGAGGAAGAGGAACTGTTCGAGAGCTTTCCCCCGGAGTACCTGGCCAGATCCATGGCCGATGCGTTGGAACGCCTGAAGGATTTTGATCCGCTTCTTTGAGGCGAGAATCCCGCTCACTCCACCTCCAGTGGCGTGAGCAACAGCGGCACATTGCCCCACAGGAAATGGGTGGAAGGCTGCGCGCAGTATGCTGACGGGTCGCTACTTTCCGCCTGCGGCGGTACTTTGGATTCAACCCGACGCGTGGCCCTCTCGCACATTGCGCTGCGCGCAATATGCTGACGGGTCGCTACTTTCCGGTGGTCAGTGACTGAGGAACCCACCGCGCCATACGGCGCTTTGCGTTGCGGATCCTGAAGGGGATGTGGACTCGAACCGTTCACTCCACCGCAGGTGGAGTGTCGCTACCGATCGCACATTTCCCGAAGCGCGAAAGCCGTTATTCTGGCTCAACCGCGGCGTGGATTCAGCCAGCCGCTTTTGCCCAAAGCCATTGCGCCGCTTCGCTGCGCGAAGTGAGGTCGGAGGTCGTGGTCACGGGTTACCGGAACGCGGCGGCGCCATACGGCGCTTTGCGTTGGGATGGAAGCAGGACACGGGACTCGAACCCGTCGCCTGCCATTGGGAAGCTGTCGCTCTACCAGATGAGAGCTAGTCCCGCGAGCAGGCGCGTATTCTGGCGCAACGGATGGCGAAACAGAATAGTCTGACCAAATGTCCCGCCTCACACCGTCGTTTCGGCTTTCTTCCTGTAGAACTCGACGTGGAAGCGAACGCTGCCGAGCGGCGCCACTTCATGTGCTGGGTGGGCTGCGCCACCCCCGGGGCATCCTCCGTCAATTCGACCTCTAGCAGCTGGGGCTCCAGTGCCCGATACAACAGGCTTCCTTCCTCCACGACAATTTTTCCCCACACCCCAGCCTTGGTGCTGTGTCGTCTGAGCAAACCTGCGGGAATCGTGGTTTCCGTGAAAGTCGGTGTGCGCTTGTAGGCTTCGCAGTCGGTCGGAATGGACGACATCGGCATCTCCGCGGCGGCTGCCTGCCAAGGTAACACGTTGCGCTCTTCCGCCATCAGCGCGCTCGCACATCGACACCCGCCCGACACCTGGCGAACCTGCGGAGACATTCCGCCCGCACGACCATGGCCAGCGATTTTTGACATCCCCCGCCGCCAGTGGCCACCCTGACGCCAGCTCGCGCCACCACACGGAACCGGATACCCGGCAGCCATGCAGCAGGCAACCCCCCGGGACGCGGAAGCGCTGCTTCGCTCACGCTACGGCTACGAGCACTTTCGCGGTCAGCAGGCGGAGATTGTCGCCAGCGCCCTCGCCGGGCAGGACAGCCTGGTCCTGATGCCCACCGGTGGCGGCAAATCGCTGTGCTATCAGATTCCCTCGCTGTTGCGTGCAGGTACCGGCATCGTCGTGTCACCACTCATCGCGCTCATGCAGGACCAGGTGGACGCACTCCAGCGTCTCGGCGCGCGCGCCGCCTTTCTGAATTCGTCGCAGTTCGCCGGCGAACGGCAAAGCGTGATCGATGCCCTGCGGTCGGGTGAGCTGGACCTCCTGTACGTGGCGCCGGAGCGGCTGCTCATGGAGGAAACGCTGGCGTTGCTGGACGACTGCAATTGCCCTGTTCGCCATCGACGAAGCGCATTGTGATATTCCCACGATGACCTTGGGGGGCATGACTTCCGCAGGGACTACCTCGGTCTGCACATTCTGGGCGAGCGTTTCCCCAGCATACCGCGCATGGCGCTGACCGCCACCGCGGACCAGCGCACGCGCGAGGAGATCGTCACCCGACTCGCCCTGCACGAGCCGCGGCGTTTCGTCTCGGGATTCGACAGGCCGAACATCCACTACGCGGTGGCGCCAAAAACCGATGCCACCCGCCAGCTCCAGCGTTTTCTGGCCACTCATCCCGGGCAGGCCGGCATCGTGTACTGCCTCTCGCGGGCCCGCGTGGAAAGCATTGCCAAACAGCTCGACGCGGCCGGTATCCAGGCGCTGCCTTACCACGCCGGCCTGCCGCCCGAGACGCGTCGCCGCCACCAGGCGCGCTTCCTTCGCGAGGACGGCATCGTCATGGTGGCTACTGTCGCCTTCGGCATGGGTATCGACAAACCGGACGTCCGCTTCGTCGCCCATCTCGACCTGCCAAAGAGCATGGAAGCCTACTACCAGGAAACCGGTCGGGCCGGCCGGGACGGTCAGGCTGCCGATGCCTGGCTGATCTACGGCATGCAGGACGTGGTGCGCCTGCGGCAGATGGTCGACGCGAGCGACGCGGATGAGGCTCACAAGCGCATAGAGCGCGCACGTCTGGACACACTGCTCGGCTGGTGCGAGATGACCACCTGCCGCCGGCGGGCGCTGCTCGCCTACTTCGACGACGATCCGGGGCGGGACTGCGGCAACTGCGACAACTGCCTCAGCCAGCCAGCGACGTGGGATGCCACGGAACCGGCACGCATGCTGCTGTCCTGCATCTACCGTACCGGACAGCGCTTCGGCGTCGGACACGTGCTGGACGTGCTGCTTGGCCGCACCACTGAAAAAACCGCGCAGAACCACCACGAGACACTGTCGACCTGGGGTATCGGGCGCGACATTGCGGAACCTCGCTGGCGTTCCATCGTTCGCCAGCTTGTCGTGCGTGGATATGTCACAGCGGACGCGGATCGCTTCGGCGCATTGCGTCTTGCTGCTTCCTCGCGTGGCCTGTTGCGGGGTGAAGACAGACTTGTCCTCCGGGAAGACCCCGTCAGCACGGGCCGTGTGAAGAAACCAAAGACGACCCGACCCACCGGTGCACCGGAACTGTCACCGGAAGACACCGCCCTCTGGCATGCGCTCCGCGCCCTGCGCAAACGTATTGCCGACGACGAAGGCGTGCCGCCTTTTGTCGTCTTTCAAGACGCCACACTACTGGACATGGTGCGTCAGCGACCGACTCGGCCCACCGCCATGCTGGACGTGCACGGCGTTGGTCAGAAGCGCCTCGAACGGTATGGCGAGCGATTTCTGGATGTGATCCGCGAGCATCAACTGGGTACGGAATGACCCCGTTCACGACGGAACGAACAGCCACTACAGTGCGAGGGCATGATCTGTACGGCTTCCCATGCTGCCCGTGGCGACGTCAGCACGTTGCCCGCCGCTGATCTCAAGGCACCCGGGCCGGGAGATCACTGAACAGTTTCATACTGCCTCGTTGCACTTCCCGGCAAGATGTCATCCAGTATCGATTCCCCTCAGACAACCGCGCCATACCGCCTGCGAAATCCGGGCGCACGTCAAAACAGCCGCGCGCGGTCTTTATATGGCCATTGTGCTGATCGACGCTGTTGAATGTCTCCGCATCCAGCCCCAACCGTGCGACACGTGCCTGTGCCAGCAGCGCCTGGCGTTCGCGCGTCGTCCGACGCCGGCCGATGGCCTCTTTCAGGGTCGGGCGAAACTCCAGCCCCGGCACCACCTCCCGCTCGGGCGCTACCGGATAGGCGGGCGGGGTCAGGTCCAGCTGCGCGGCCGGCAAACTTGCCGATTCACCGGCAACCGGGGGCGGGACGCCCGGCGCTGACGTTGATTCCTGTCGAATCGCCGGCAAACGGTTGCCCGGTGGCGTCGGTCGAACAGTCGCGGTCCGCGCTGACGGCGGGATTGCGGGCGCGACTTCGTCCGGGGTGCGCATCTCGATCGAGAACTCGGGCGTCGGCACAGGCGCGGGGGCCCCAACAATAACAGGTAGCGGCCACCGCCAGAGCGCGATGCCATGAATGACGGCCATGACAACGATAAGGACGGACAATCTGCGATGCATGTGCACATTGTCCCGTTTGCGGGTTGCGCGTGTATTGCGCAAATGTTTCGGAAAGCCGACTGACTGATACGCCTGCGCGGAATCCCGCGTTCAGGCATGGCAGGTCCACGCTGCACGCTTGAGTTGGCCCTTTCAACCTGCCACGCCACCCCTCCCGGACAGGACTGCTCGAACGGTCCTGCTGGCGGCAAAAACGGGGCAGGAGGCAAACACATGCCGGCATGCACCATGCCGCAGGCGCGAGTTGATCAGCGTGACCGGCATTCCCGCAACCCGAATAGGAGGGCGGGAGATCGGCCAAGAATCGCTGCGGTGCAATACGTTCTCCGAACAGTCCTTGTCCATGTGCTCCAGAAGACAGCTCTCGCGGAAGATGGCGTCAGTGGAGCTGTGGATATCGGCGCTTCCAGGGCACTTTCGCAGAACGACCTGAAATTGAAGTTCAACCCACCGTGAATCGCTGTACGGCAACAGACATCCAAACGAGCACGACGAGCGACAGGCTGACAAACACCGCCGCGGAGCCCATGTCCTTTGCCCGTCCTGACAGGGGGTGACGCTCCTCTCCCTGTCGATCGACAGCCGCCTCCACCGCCGAATTCAGCAGTTCCGTCAACAGCACGAGCCACATGACAGCAAGCAGCGCGGTAACTTCGCCGATCGATCTTCCCAGCCAGAATGCCGCTGGGGTAAGCGCGACACAGAGAATGGTTTCCTGCCTGAAGGCGGCTTCATGCTTCCAGGCAGCCGAAAAGCCCTGCATCGAATAGCGGGTGGCATTCACAATCCGGCGCCCGATGCCGTCCGATCGTTTGTTCATGCAGACGGCGTCCACCCGGACAGCCACTTGCGCGCCATGCGATGCATCGATTCCTCGTGCGTATAGTCATCCATTCGCTGAACAGGCACCCACGCGAGATCCTTGGACTCCGGTGATACGACAAATTCCTCCGTCAGCGCCCTGAACGCAAACCGCACGTCATAGTGCCAGTGCGCGGGGTCGCCCTTGCGCGCCGGGATTTCATGAATATCCAGATCAAACACCGAAGTACCGAGAGGCGCCACATCCAGGCCCGACTCCTCACGCGCTTCACGCGCCGCCACCGCGCAGGTGTCAGGATCACCATCGCTGTGGCCCCCAAGCTGCACCCAGATATCCAGTTTCCGGTGATGCGTGAGCAGCACCTCATCCCGGTACGGATGCATTACCCAGGCAGAACCGGTGACGTGACCGGCCCAGCAATCATTCGCGAAACAGTTGTCGTGTGCTTCCGCCAGCGCGAGGAAGCGCTGCACGGTCGGCAGCTCAACCGGCGCACGCGCCGCGTAGTCGTCGAGGAGCAGGAGAAGTTTGCGCCGATGCATGGGGTTGGGCAGACTCGCGGTTTTAAACCCCGAGGAGCATACGAATGATCGCCGTGATTGCAAAACTGAATGTGGCGGCCGGCAAGGAAGCAGATTTTGAAAAGGCCATGCTGGACCTGGCCGGCAAGGTTCGCGCCAACGAACCCGGCAACAAGTTGTACACGCTGTGCAAGGATGCCGACGGCAAGTACCTGGTCATGGAGTTGTACACCGATGAAGCCGCGCTGGCGGCCCACGGGCAGTCCGAGCACTTCAAGGCGTCAGGTGCCTCCTTCAAGGGCCTCATGGCCGGTGCACCGGATATTCAGCGCCTGACAGTCGTCGGCTGAGATTCTGCACCCGGCGGGGCGGCAACAACCGCTCCGCGCGTCAGGTCCTCAATGAACCGCGCTGAACCGGAGCGATAACGGCGCCGCCGCCGCTACCCTCTCATGTAACGAAGTTCCATGCGCGACAGCGCTGGCAATCGCAACGTGGCAAGCTGTTTACCACCATGCATCCGCTGGCAGGATGCTGCTCAGTGGCTTCCGCTCATTCGTGGTGTCGCTGGCAGCGCCGGTCTGGCCGCCCGCCACTCAGACCGGTATCTCGAACAGCGCCGCCAACTGCTCCGTCATCGCCCCGCCCAGCTGCTCCGCGTCCGTGATCGTAACGGCGCGCTTGTAGTGGTGCGTCACATCGTGGCCGATGCCGATGGCGATCAGCTCCACGGGCGAGTGGTTCTCGATCTGGTCGATGGCGTACTTCAGGTGCTGTTCCAGATAATTGCTGGGATTGACGAGCAGCGTGGAGTTGTCCACGGGCAGGCCATCCGATATGACCATCAGTACCTTGCGCTCTTCCGTACGGGTGACAATCCGGTTATGCGCCCAGATGAGCGCCTCACCGTCGATGTTCTCCTTCAGCAGCTCCTCACGCATCATGAGCCCGAGATTGCGCTTGCAGCGGTGCCAGGTGTCGTCCGCCGCCTTGTATATGATGTGGCGCACATCGTTCAGTCGACCGGGATTGGCCGGCTTGCCGGCATTGATCCACTTTTCGCGTGACTGGCCGCCACGCCAGGCCCGCGTGGTGAAACCGAGAATCTCGACGCGCACCGAACAGCGCTCGAGCGTGCGGCCGAGAATATCGGCGCACATGGCGGCGATGGTGATGGAGCGTCCACGCATGGAGCCGGAGCTATCGATCAGCAATGTCACGACGGTGTCGCGGAACTTGGTTTCCTTCTCCTGCTTGTACGCCAGCGGGTTCATCGGATCGATGATCACCTGCGCCAGCCGGCTGGCATCCAGGTAACCTTCTTCGAGGTCAAATTCCCAGCTGCGGTTCTGGCGCGCCATCAGACGGCGCTGCAGGCGATTGGCGAGCTTGGAGGTGGCATGCTGCAAGGGTAGCAACTGCTGATCGAGGAGCGCCCGCAGGCGCACCATCTCGTCCGGATCACACAGGTCTTCGGCGCGGATGGTCTCGTCGAACTCCTGCGTGTATGCGGCGTAGTTGACGTCCATGGCGATGCGGCCGCTGTCATCCGGCATCTGCGTGGGCGCTTCGTCCGGGTCCGCATCAGCGCCGAGCTCATCCATGTCCATGTCGGCATCCATTTCCACCATGGTGGTGTCGCCTTCGGTGGACTCTTCCGTCGCGCCGTCTTCGTCGAGCACCACGTCTTCCGGCGAATAGTCGCTGTCCGCGTCCTGGTTCTCGTTGACTGACTCGATCTCGTCCTGGTTGGCATCTCCCTCCTGCGGCTCCTCCATGTCGGCCGCCAGGCCCAGGTCCGCGATCAGCCGGCGCCCCAACCGCGCAAACTGCTTCTGGTCGAACAGACTGTCCTTGAGCGCCGCAATATCCTCACCGGCTTTCTCCAGGACAAAATCACGCCAGAACCGGACCACGTTTTCCGCGGAGGGAGGCAGGTCGCGCCCCGTCATCTGCTGCCTGACAAGCAAACCAACGGCAACGCTCAGCGGCGCTTCGGATTCCACCGTGACGGTATCGAACGCCGCCTGCTTGCACTGCACTTCGAGGCTTGCGTCCAGATTGCGGGCGACACCTTCCATGCGCAGCGAACCAATGGCGGCAACGCGCGCGTCCTCCAGCCACTGGAACATCTCCTGCGCGGGACCGGCACCCGGGGCGTAACTCGCGTGTACCCCATTGTCGTGGTACCGGATGTTCAGCGCGTACTGATCGCCAACGCCACGAATGGCATTGATCTGCTCCTGGCTCGCGCCCAGTTGCGGCAGCGGCACGCGCACCTGATTGCCACGCATGGCGGGCGGGCCATGCCCGAAGGTGACCTCGAGCTCGTCATTGCCGGCGATAGCCCGCATGGTCGCGGTGGTCGCCCGCTTGAACGGCTCCAGCGGATTTTCGTCAGCCATGCACCGGTCTTCCCGCGTATATCGCGCTATGCGGTCTTGAGGGTGATGCCGGCGGTGGCGTCACCCAGGTCTTCCCCCATGCAACGCTGGTAGTACTCCGCCACGATCGGCCGCTCCAGTTCATCGCATTTGTTGAGGAAGGTCACCCGGAAAGCAAAACCGATGTCACCGAAAATCTCCGCGTTCTGCGCCCACGTGAGCACGGTACGCGGCGACATGACAACCGACACATCGCCGTTGATGAAACCGCGACGACTGAGCTCGGCGACGCTCACCATGTTGGAGATCACCCGACGCCCCTTGTCGGTGGTGGCGTAACTCTTCGCCTTGCCCAGCACAATGGCCACTTCCTTGTCGTGCGGCAGGTAATTGAGCGTGGTGACGATGCTCCAGCGGTCCATCTGGCCCTGGTTGATCTGCTGCGTGCCGTGATACAGGCCCGTGGTGTCGCCCAGGCCGATGGTGTTGGTGGTGCTGAACAGCCGGAAATAGGCATGCGGCACGATCACCCGATTCTGGTCCAGCAGCGTGAGCCTGCCTTCCACTTCGAGCACGCGCTGAATGACAAACATCACGTCCGGGCGGCCCGCATCGTATTCGTCGAATACCAGCGCCACCGGATGCTGCAAGGCCCAGGGCAGAATACCTTCACGGAACTCCGTCACCTGCTTGCCCTCTTTCAGCACGATGGCATCCTTGCCCACCAGGTCGATGCGGCTGATGTGGCTGTCCAGGTTCACCCGCACGCAGGGCCAGTTCAGACGCGCCGCCACCTGCTCGATATGGGTGGACTTGCCGGTACCGTGATAGCCCTGGACCATCACGCGCCGGTTGTGGGCAAAGCCGGCCAGAATGGCCAGCGTCGTGTCGTGATCGAACAGGTAGTCCGAATCGATGTTCGGCACATACGGTGTGCGCTGGCTGAAAGCCGGCACCTGCAGGTCCAGATCGATGCCGAATGCCTCGCGGACGCTGACGGTGGTGTCCGGAACCAAGTCCGGCGACAAACCCGATTGATCAATACTCACGGCGCTTACCTTTTCACTATCTCGAGGAACACAAAGCGGGCTATTGTACGTGCCGGGGCGGTAAAGAACAGCGAGGATCATGGCCAGGTTGTATCTCGTGCGACACGGTCGGGCAGCGGCGGGAATCGCGGAAAACACCGATCCGGGGCTCGACGAACTCGGTCATCGGCAGGCGGCGGCCACCGCCGAAGAACTGGCGGCGCTACCGGTAATGCCGCTGTTCACGTCTCCCCTGCTGCGTGCGCGGGAAACCGGCGAACCCCTGGCCAGGCGCTGGAATCAGCAACTGACCGTCGAATCACGCGTCGCTGAAATCCCCTTTCCTACCTCGGATCTCGCCGAACGCGCCCGCTGGCTGCAGGCCGTGATGCCCGGCCGCTGGAGCAGCCTGGACGACTACTGGCAGCAATGGCGCAACGACGTGGTCGCCTGTCTGCTGGAACAACCACGCGACTGCATATTTTTTTCGCATTTCATTGCCATCAACGCCGCGGTCGGGGCCGCCTGCGCCGACGACCGCATGGTGGTGTTCCGACCGGACAACGCCTCCATCACCGTACTCAGCAACGATCCGGGCAGCCTTACCCTGCTGCAACTCGGCGGTGAAGCGGAAACGAAGGTGAATTGACGCGAAACCACCGGACACACCGCCTGAATTCAGGGCAGACGCCGCCAGGCGATGATCTGGGCCGGTAACGGCAGGGGTTTTCCGCACAGCCGCAGCGACAGGCTCAGGAGGCTCTGCCACATGTCGCCAGGCAGCTGTCCTTTGCCCTGCTGATCCAGCAACGCACATTCCCCGAGAATGACCGCCAGCGGACCAACGCGACGCCGGAACGCCGGCAACAACCGCTGCTGCTTCGACGGCATCCAGTCACCTTTCTCCGCGCGCCGCAACGTACTTACCAGCACCGCCAGCGGACCCAGCGGACTTTCGCCCTCCTGGCGCAGATTTTCCAGGGCGCGAGCCACCCGGGGCGCATCGCCCGCCATCAGGGCGTCCACGAACGCAAAGGCGGAATGATGGCTGGAATCCTCAAGCTGCGTGGCCAGCGCTTCGCTGGTGAGGGGCGACGGCAGGTCCGCCAGTTTCAGGCGTTCGATTTCCTGCACGGCGGCAAGCAGGTTGCCCTCCATCATCGACGCAAAAAGGGCGAGCGCATCCGTCTCGATGACAAGCCCTGCCCGCTTGAGCCGATCGAGCAACCAGGCATCGAAGCTTTCCAGGTCCACGGGCCGGACGGTGACCACAAGACCGCATGCCTCGACAGCGCGATACCAGGCCGCCTTGCGCTGATCGCTTCGCAGGTCGCCGGTGCGAATCAGCACCCGTGCATCCGGATTCGGCGAGTCCCCGAACCGGCGGATGACCTCGGCGGCGGCGTTGCCATCGAGCCGGGACAGCGTCAGGCGAAGATCGATGATCTTGCGCGTGGCAAACAACGACAGGGATTGGGCATCTTCGAGCAGCGATCCCCATGCAAACCCGGCGTCCGCAAACAGCACCTCGCGCTCCGTGAAGCCGTCAGCCCGCGCCCGCGCCAGGATGGTGTCACATGTCTCCTCGACCAGCAGCGTCTCGTCACCGGTGACCAGCACAACCGGAGGCAGCCCCCCCTTCAGCGCGCCGGCAACCGAGTTGGCTTCAACCTGCATCGGCTCCGGCCGGCGTGGTCCTGTTCTTCACGGCGGCCGAGGCCATGCGCAGCACGGACTGGCACAGATCCGTGCGCAGCTCGCGCTGTATGAGCGACTGTTCTTCGCTGTTGCTGACCAGATTGTCGCGATCCACACGGAATACCCGGGTGCGACTCAGCCAGTCCGGCTCGCTGATGATCTCTCCCGTGCCGTCGCGAAGCCGGTAAAGCAGACCCTGCTCGATTTCGTATTCGGCAACCCTGGCATTACCGGTGGTGGAAACCGCCCGCTGCAGATCGCGTTCGTCCAGGATTTCCAGCGTCACATCGGCGTCGGCCATCGACGTCACTTCGCTGGCGCCGGCAATCCGAAATGTCTGGCGCAGTTCCCAGGCAAACTGGCTGTGCTGCGGCGCTTCCAGGTGAAAAGACTGAAACGGGGCTTCCACACCCACGCCGCGCAGATGAAAGCCGCAGCCGGCGAGGATCAGCAACAGAACAAGTGCGGGTACGCGTCGCATGGTGTCGTCGATATCGTTGGCGTCGATGGAGGGCGGGAGTATACGCCTTGCCGGCACAGAGCCGCCAAGGCGGGAGAATTCAGGTGCACAGACAACAGAGTGCCTCCCAGGCACGTTCACACCGGCTGACGGGATTGTCAGATTCGCCTGTCCCCGATGCATTCCCACAGCAGGTTTACGCGTATCCGGTCGACTGCGGACGTGGGGCGCGTGCCCACACAATCAGGCCAAGCGTCGCGCCAGCCAGGGAATCCGTGCCGGCACGGCCCGCATACCACGGCATGCGGGCCACGTTACGTTGCAGTTCACGCAGATCGTTTCGCAGCTCCCGGGCCATGTGCAGCGTAGGTGTTCCCGCAGTCGCGCGGGAATGACTTGCCGAGGATTGGCGCGATCCGGTGTCCGGGCTCGTGGGAACGGTGTGCGTGCTCGTACTCAGCACGGACAGTATTGTCAGCGTTGCCACAGAGAAAATCCGAGCGTCGTACCGACGGCTGACGCCACAGTTGCACCTGCGGAAAGCTGGCATGGAGAAAACACCCTCCGAAGGGCAGAGCCCACGGGCGATGGTGCCGGCCTGTGAATACCCGCACTGTCCGGTTCCGGGTGTTACAGCGCAGATCCGACGTCAAGCGAGCGCCGACGTTCGGTCCGGCATAGCATCAGCGAAACAAGCACAAGCACAAGCACGGGCCACTGTCCGACCAATGCATAAGGCGTCCGGCCGGACCGCGTTTCGACCTCCGTCTCGAGTACCGCTGCCTCGAACTGTGGGAGCGATTCCGCGACACTGCCGTCCGGGCGCACCGTTGCCGTCACACCGTTATTCGTGGCCCGCAGCAGCCAGCGGCCAAGCTCCTTTGCACGCATCGCCGCCATCTGCATGTGTTGACGGGGGCCGATGCTGGCGCCGAACCAGGTGTCGTTGGAAATGGTGACAAGCAAATCAGCATCCGCTCCCTGCCGGCGGGTCGCTTCCGGATAGGCGATTTCGTAGCAGATCAGCAACGCTGCCGGCACGCCCTTCAGATCGAGCAGCGGTTGCCGCGACGCGCCGCTCGAGAATCCCGACATGGGCAGGTCGAAAAATGCGATCAATCCACGCAGCAGCCCTTCCAGGGGCACATATTCTCCGAACGGCACCAGGATGTGCTTGCGGTACACGCCGTGCCCGTCGCCAACCACCACGGCACCGTTGTAGGCGCGCACATCATCCCCTTCCCGCTCAGCGATCGAGATCCCCGTCAGCAGTGCACTACCCGATCGCTCGCCCTGCCTGCCAAGGCGTTCCAGCACCCACCCTGCCTCGTGCGCCCAGTAGGTGATGGCGCCTTCCGGCCATACGATCACATCAGCACGGCCCCATACAGGCGTCGTCAGGTCCAGATGCGTACGCACGATGGCGTCCCGCTGATCCGCGTTCCACTTCACCGACTGTTCGGTGTTGCCCTGCACCAGCGCGACGCGAAGTGGCTTGCCGGGCTGCGTCCATTCAATCCGATCGAGCAGGAAACCGCCCGCGAAAAGCGCCGGCACGAGCGCGAGCGAAAGTACGGATTGCCGTCGCGCGTCAGCAAGCGCGCAGCCCACGAGAGCCACCAGCCACGATACAAGCAGCACGCCACCCACCGGCGCGTACCCCGCGAGGGGCGAGCCAAGCTGACCGTACCCGGCAAAAAGCCACGGGAACCCCGTGAGAAACCAGGTCCAGAACCACTCACCCAGCACCCACGTACCGGCAAACAGCAACCAGTTGAGCCACAGCCGCTCGCCACGCAACCACAGATAGATCCGCAGTTGTCCCCACACGAACAGGGACATGAACACAACGAGCAGCGCGACCAGAAATGCGGCGAGCCAGGGCGGAGCGGCTCCGTAGACATGGATACTCACGTATATCCACGATACGCCGAAACCATATTTCGCAAGCCCGAAGCCGGCGGCGATGCGCCGCAACTGGCCGGGATGGCGCTCGAGAAGCCAATACAGACCACCTGCGGAAACGAACGCAAGGGGCCAAAGATCGAAAGGCGCCAGCGACAGCACCAGCGCGCCGCCGCACAGTGCGGCGACGAAGAAAATCATGATGCGCGTCGCACCCGCAGCAGGCGCAGGCGGCGGGAGTCGGCATTGAGGACGCGAAAATCGAAACCGTCCACCGATATCCGGTCGCCGCGACGGGGCAGTCGACCAAAAGCCCGCAGTACAAATCCGCCTATGGTGTCGAACTCGTCGTCTGGCAGGCTGCTGCCGAAACTCTCGTTGAAGTCCTCGATGGTGGTTTCCGCCTTGACCACGAAAGCCCCGTCCGCCATCGGTTTGATGGCGCCAACATCGTCGACATCGTGCTCGTCCTCGATTTCGCCGACGATCTGCTCCAGCACATCCTCGATGGTGACCACACCCGCCACCTGGCCATATTCGTCCACCACCATGGCCATGTGATTGCGATTGGCACGAAACTCTTCCAGCAGTACGTTCAGACGTTTGCTTTCCGGAATCACCGTGGCCTGCCGCATGTAGTCCTTGATCTGGAAACCATCGCGATCGCCGCTCTGCAGCACCCGCAGCAGATCCTTGGCGTGCAGAATGCCTTTCACGTCGTCCAGATCGTCACCCACCACCGGAAAGCGGGAGTGCTGCGACTCGACAATGATCTTCAGCATTTCGTCCAGTTCGTCGTCTTCGCGCACGAATGCCAGTTGCGAGCGGGGAATCATGATGTCCCTCGCCTGCATTTCCGACACCCCGATGGCGCCATAGATGATACTGAGCGCTCCCGGGTCCACCAGTTGGCGATCCGCCGCATCGCGCAGCATCTCCAGCAGTTCGGCGCGGGTTTCAGGTTCATCGCTGAACAGGCTGACGAACCAGTCGAAAACGCTGCGACGCGGGGAATCCCGCCGCGCATCGTCACTGGCAGGACGCTGTTCGCTCATCGATAGGGGTTGGAGATGCCAAACGCGGCAAGCATCTCCGTCTCCAGGGTTTCCATGGCATGGGCCTCTTCTTCGTCCTGGTGGTCATAGCCGTGCAGGTGCAGCAGACCATGTACCACCAGATGCGCAAAATGATCGTGTACGCTCTTGTCCTGCGCCGCGGCTTCCTGCTGAATGACCGGCGCGCACAACAACAGGTCGCCCAACACCGGCGATTCCGGCAGCGTCAGGTCACCGGCAAAACTGAGTACGTTGGTCGGCGCGTCCTTGCCGCGGTAGCGGTGGTTGAGTTCGCGACTCTCCGCCGCCTCCACGACCCGGATGCACAGATCTGCGCCGGTGGTGTCGAAGCGGTCGCAGACGGCGCGAACCCAGTCGGCGATTTCTGCTTGCGTCGGCATGTCGGGCAGTGCACAGGCCATCTGCACCTCAAGTCCCATGCTGTCCGTCTTTGTGACTGTCACGTGCACCATCGCGCCTGTCGCCGCGTACCTGCCAGGCAGCGTATGCATCGACCACCTTCTGCACCAGCGGATGGCGCACCACGTCGCGGGACGTGAAATGGGTGAAATGAATGCCCTCCACATCGCGCAGCACCTGCCGCACATTCACCAGCCCCGACTCCTGGCCGCGCGGCAGGTCGATCTGCGTGATGTCGCCCGTGATGACTGCCGTGGAGCCGAAGCCGATGCGGGTCAGAAACATCTTCATCTGCTCGATCGTGGTGTTCTGGCTTTCGTCCAGGATGATGAACGCATTATTGAGAGTACGGCCCCGCATGTAGGCCAGGGGCGCCACTTCGATGACATTGCGCTCGATCGATTTGTTGACGCGTTCCGTACCCATCATTTCATAGAGCGCGTCGTAGAGCGGACGCAGGTAGGGATCGATCTTCTGCGCGAGATCACCGGGCAGGAAACCCAGTTTTTCGCCTGCCTCGACCGCGGGGCGTACGAGGATGATGCGTGAAACCCGATGACTTTCCAGGGCTTCCACCGCGCAGGCCACGGCAAGGTAGGTCTTGCCCGTACCGGCCGGTCCGATCCCGAAATTGATGTCGTGACTGCGCACCGCCTCGACATAGGCCGCCTGGTTGCCGCCGCGCGCCTTGACGAGCTTGCGGCCGGTTCGCACCACGGTGGGATCCCTGTCACCGCTCTCCGACCCCGCTTCGTCCCGCGCAATGTCCGCCAGCAGCGCATCCACCCCGGCTTCCTGCAGGAACAGGTGCACCATATCGGGTTCGATGACCGCGTTTTCCGCCGTTTCCAGGTAGAGCTGCTGCAACAGCGCGCTCGCCGCGCGCACGCGTCGCTCACCGCCGCTGATCTGGAAGCGGTTGCCCCGATTGCGGATATGGACGTTCAGGCGCTTTTCGAGATGCTTGAGATTCTGGTCGTACGGCCCGCATAAGGCGGCCAACCGATGGGAATCGTTGGGTTCGAGGGAGAGGGTTGTGTTCAACGGCACCACGCGGGGAGGTGATTCCTCCGCGGATGCGTGCCGACTTCCGGGGTCTGGATCGCTCAATGCGTCCTCGTGCTGATGTGCTGGGTGGAAGGATATCGACCGATGTCAGGCTGTCAATTCGACAGCCTGACAGCTTGCCACGTTGCGATTGCCAGCGCTGCCGCGCATGGAACTGAAGTTCCATGAGAGGATGCTGAAAAAGTCCATCCTGGACTTGTTTCAGCAGTCGTCGGCTTCGCCGATTCGCGCCAAATGCAGCGTTTTCCGCTGCATTTTCGGGCCAGCCGTCCCTGGCTGGCATACCAGGCTGCTTTTTCAGCAGCCTGCTATCGTGAGCCGACGCCCCGAGGCGGCGCATCGGCCAACAGCGTGCCACGCAGCGAGTTCGGCAAGGCCGCTTCGATGCGTACCGGGAGGAAAGTTCCAATGAGGGCATCGTCGTCACAGTGGACGTTCACCACCCGGTTGTTCTCCGTGCGACCCTGCAGCTGGCCCGGATCGCGCGGCGAACGGCCGCTCACCAGGATGGTCTGCACCGTGCCCACCATGGCCGTGGAAATGGCCGCGGCCTGGCGTCGGATCAGGTCCTGCACGATGGCGAGACGGTGTTTCTTCACCGCCAGCGGCGTATCGTCCGGCAGATCGGCTGCCGGTGTACCCGGCCGCGCGCTGTAGATGAAGCTGAACGAGTTGTCGAAGCCCACCGTTTCGATCAGGGACGTCAGGGCATCGAAGTCGGCATCGGTCTCGCCGGGAAAACCGATAATGAAGTCCGACGACAGACTGATGGCCGGCCGTACCCGCCGAAGGGCACGGATACGGGACTTGTACTCGAGTACCGTATGGCCGCGCTTCATCGCCGCCAGGATGCGGTCGGAACCGTGCTGCACCGGCAGGTGTACGTGATTCACCAGCTGCGGGATCGACGCGAAGGCGTCGATCAGCGCATCGCTGAAATCGATGGGATGCGACGTGGTGAAGCGAATGCGCCCCACGCCATCGACCGCTGCCACATAGTGCAGCAGTTCGGCCAGGTCCGCCGTATCGTCGTCGATGGCCCCGCGGTAGGAATTCACGTTCTGGCCCAGCAGATGGATCTCACGCACCCCCTGAGCGACCAGATTGCGCACCTCCGCGAGCACCGCCTCCACCGGACGACTGACTTCTTCACCCCGGGTATAGGGCACCACGCAGAAACTGCAGTACTTGCTGCAGCCCTCCATGATCGACACGTACGCACTCACCCCGTCCGCGTGCGGCATGGGCAACACATCGAATTTCTCGATTTCGGGAAAACTGATGTCCACTACCGCGCCGCGTTCGCCGCCCTGCCGTCGCGCGGCCGCCTCCCCCAGCATCGCGGGCAGACGGTGCAATGTCTGTGGGCCGAACACGAGATCGACGAACGGCGCCCGCCGGGCAATGGCATCGCCCTCCTGACTGGCCACGCAGCCCGCCACGCCAATCATCACTTCCGGCCTGTCCTGTTTGAGCTGACGCCAGCGACCAAGCTGATGAAATACCTTCTCCTGCGCTTTTTCACGAATGGAACAGGTGTTCAGCAGCAGCAGATCCGCCTCTTCCGGCACCTGTGTCGCCTCGAACGACAGGCTCGCCCTCAGCAGATCGCGCATGCGTGCCGAGTCGTACTCGTTCATCTGGCAGCCGTGGGTTTCGATGAAGACTTTTCTGGACACCGCGCCAACCGGTCGGAAATGGGGGCCGGCAGTATATACGAGACGATTTACCTTGAATTCCCGTCACCTGCACCGATATAAGGGCGTTCTCTCCCTTGAAACGGCAGGCATGGCTAAGCGCGAAATTACCGAAAGCATCTACCGGGTGCTGTTCCACAGTCAGGGGCAGATCTACGAAGTCTACGCCCAGGCGATCTACCAGAGTGACCTGTACGGCTTCATCGAGGTGGAGGACTACCTGTTCGGCAAGAAGTCGCAGATGGTGATCGACCCGAGCGAAGACCGCCTGCGCACCGAGTTCGATGGCGTGAAACGCAGCTTCATTCCCATGCATGCCGTGGTGCGCATCGATGAAGTGGAAAAAGAGGGCGTGGCCAAGATCAAGGACAGCAAGGGCGAAAAGGTGACCCCGTTCCCCCTGCCGATGCCCAAGGATTCGCCAAAGAACTGATCCCGGCTTCAGTACCCCTGATCGAGCAGCGGAAACCCGCCGAGCACGTCCGCCTGGCCCATGGCGCCAGCGCGCTCCACCAGTGAGGGGCCAAGGTCTTCCAGCCGGGCGATTCCCGCGAGCGCCATGGCCGTCGTGATCTCGTGTTCCAGGATCTCCAGCGCCCGCACCAGGGCCGGCGCGCCGCCTGCAGCCAGCGCCAGCCCCTCGAAACGCCCCATGCCTACCGCGCTGGCGCCCAGGCACAACGCCTTCACGACATCCGCGCCGCGCTGAAAACCACCGTCCACCCACACCGGCACGCGCCCCTCCACCGCCGCCACGACCTCCACCAGGGCATCGATGCAGGCACGGGTGTGATCAAGCTGTCGCCCGCCGTGGTTGGACACGTACACCACGTCCACCCCTGCCTCCACGCAACGCCGGGCATCCTCGGCCACGCTCACACCTTTGAGAATGAGCGGAATGTCGAACGTCTCCTTCACGTGTGCCACGGTGTCCCACGACATCGCCGCCTGGGTACCGAAGCCGGTGGTATGCGTGGTCTGGCGGCCGGACGGCGGCCCCCAGCGCTTGAGCAGATCCCGCTCCCGACGGGAATACACCTGGGTATCCGCGGTCAGGCAGAAGCCCGTGTAACCGGCCGCGATGGCACGGTGGATGATGTCGTCCATCCACGCCTGATCTCCCAGCAGGTATAACTGGTAGATCTTCGGGCCGGGGACGTCCCGCGCCACGGCCTCGAAATCCGGCAGACAGGCGGAGCTGACGATCTGCATCACGCCAAAGTCCTGGCAGGCGCGGGCGACCGTGGTGGCACCGCCGGGCTCGAAAAGCTGACACGACCCCAGCGGCGGCATGATCACCGGCAGACGCGCCGCCATGCCCAGAACCGGCGTCCGCGCCACTACCGTACTGACGTCGTTCAGGATACGCGGACGAAACACCCACGCATCGAGCCCGTACCGGTTGCGCTTCTGCGAGCTTTCGGTTTCCGCGCTGCCCACCAGATAATCCCAGACGTTGCGGTCAAGGTTGTGACGCGCCTGGCGCACCATTTCCGTGAGCGTGATGAACTTGGCCATGATGGTGTTTTCCCCCGGGAGGATTGTGCCCGTAAACTAGCCGCTTTTCTGACAGGAGCGATTCGATATGTCCACCGTCGTCATCATCGGAGCCGGCCATGCGGCGGGCCAGGCTGCGGCCAGCCTGCGCCAGGACGGGCACGACGGACCGATCGTCATCCTGGGCGACGAGCCGTACATTCCCTACCAGCGCCCGCCGCTGTCCAAGCAATACCTCTCCGGCGAGCAGGGCCTGGACCGTGTCTACCTGCGCCCACAGAAGTTCTACGACGACAAGCACATTGATCTGCGCACCGGTGTCACGGTGGATGCAATCGACCGAAACGCCCGAACCGTGCATACCACCGCGGGCGACACCATCGCCTGGGACAAGCTCATCATCGCCACCGGTAGCCGCGTGCGACGTCTGACTGCACCCGGCAGCGACCTCGCCGGCATCCACTACCTGCGCACGGTGACCGATGTGGACGGCCTGCGCGGCGATATCGTCGCCGGCAAAAAGCTGGTCATCGTCGGCGGCGGCTACATAGGACTCGAAGTTGCTTCGGTTGCCGTCACCGCCGGCATGGAAGTACACGTCATCGAAATGGAGGCGCGCATCCTGCAGCGCGTGACCACGCCGGAGATGAGCGCCTACTACCATCAGCTGCACACCTCCCGCGGCGTACACATTCACACGGGCATGGGCGTACTTGGTTTTACCGGCGAAAAGGGCCGCGTCACCGCCGTGAACGTACCCGACGGCAGTTTTGCCGCGGATGCGGTACTGGTCGGTATCGGCATCATTCCGAACGTCGAACTGGCGCGCGACGCCGGGCTCGAGTGCGACAACGGTATCGTCGTGGACGATCACTGCCGCACGAGCGATCCGGATATCTACGCCATCGGCGACTGCACGAATCATCCCAATCCGCTGCTGGGCCGCCGTCTGAGGCTGGAATCGGTGCCCAACGCCATGGAGCAGGCGCGCGTCACGAGCGGCAACATCATGGGTGGCGACAAGGTGTACGCCGCCATTCCTTGGTTCTGGTCCGACCAGTACGAGTTGAAGCTGCAGATGGTGGGCTTTTCCGCGGATGGCAATCAGCAGGTGCTGCGTGGCGACATGGCGGCCAACCAGTTTGCCATGTTCTACCTGAAGGATGGCGTGGTGGTAGCGGCGGACGCCGTGAACAGCCCGAAGGAATTCATGCTGTGCAAGCAGATGATCGGCAAGGCCGTGGATGCAACCCGCCTTGGCGATCCAACCGCGGACCTGAAGGCGCTGATCAGCGCCTGACTGACGCGGGATAGCCCGGAGCGTGACTCACCGGGCTATCCCGTCACCACAATCGGGGCGCCATCCGTGACGATGAGCGTATGTTCGTACTGGGCCACGAGCACCCCATGGGGCACCGACAGCGTCCAGCCGTCCGCCTCTTCCTCCACCCAGTCGGCACGATCACTGAAAAACGGTTCGATGGTGAGCACCATGCCTTTTTTCAGCGTACGCCGTTCATTCGGGTTGTGCCGCGGGATGTAGGACGGCTCCTCGTGCAGGGAGCGGCCGACTCCGTGACTACCGAGATTTTCCACGATCCGGTAACCGGTACGCTCCGCCACCTTCTGGACAGCGGAACCAATGACATTGAGCGAGCGCCCCGCACGCACCTGCGTCAGCGCCGCCCGCACCGCCTGGCGCACGCTCTGGCAGATGTGCGCCCGTTCCGGCGAGCCGCCCGGCAGTACGAACGACTCCCCCATGTCGGCGACGTATCCGTCCAGTTCCGCCGAAACATCGATGTTGATGATGTCGCCCGGCAACAGTCGCCGGGACCCCGGAATGCCGTGCGCGGCCTGCTCATTGACGCTGATACAGGTGGCGCCGGGGAACTGGTAGAACAGTTGCGGCGCCGAACGGGCGCCCTCCCTGGCCAGCGCCCGGGCGCCTACCGTGTCCAGTTCCTGCGTGGTCATTCCCGCGCGCGCTGCCCGGCGCATGGCAAGAAACGCGCGGCGCACGGCGCGACCCGCCCGGCGAAGTCCGTCAATATCGGTTTGTGTCATGGCGTTCATACCGGCAATTGTAACCATGAAAGTCATTCCAGGACGGCGGTTGCCCGGCTGGCAGGAAAGACTGACACTGATGCCGTCAGGCAAGGAGACATCCGTCGATGAGCGGTACAGACGGCCCCGCAGGCGGCGTCCTCACACCGGAGCGGGTGCACGACACCACGCGCGAACCGGTGTCGGGCAAAGATTTTGTGTACTGCGCCATCTGCTCGACCGTGATCGCCCGCGTGGCCGACCGCATCGAAGTCAACGGCTCCTTCGATCACGTGTGTACCAACCCCCACGGGGTCACGTTCCATCTGGGGTGCTTCGGCAACGCGCTGGGTTGCACCATCTCCGGCGACCGGATGGCGGCGGATACCTGGTTTCCCGGTTTTCGCTGGCGCATCGCCACCTGCGGTGAATGCAGCGCGCATCTCGGCTGGTATTTCGATCGGGAAGAGACCACCTACTTCTACGGTCTCATCCTCAATCGCATCCAGTATGAATAGCGGTCGCGCCGGGCTAGCGGGCAGACCGGGAGCCCCGACCTTTGCCAGTTGCGCGGGAATGGAGGATCATCGGCGCCAGTACAGCAGGCCCGGGCCATGACAAGCATCCACACCAGCATCGACATCGCCAAGGACTACCTGCACTTCGGCGCCGCACACTTCACGCTGTTCAGCGCTACCGAGCGGGAAAATCTGCACGGCCACAATTTTTTTGTCGCGGCAAGCATGACCTGCGAGGTCGGCGACGACGGACTTGCCTTCGACTACAACATCATCAAGCAGGCGCTTGCTGTACTGTGTGATTCCCTGGACGAGAAGCTGCTGCTGCCGGAGCACTCACCGCACCTGGCTATCAAGCGCTCGGAACAGGTGATCGAGGTACGGTTCGCGGACGAGCACATGACCTACCTCCCACGCGACGTATTGCTGTTACCGGTACGCAACGTCACCGTGGAGGAGCTTGCCGGCTGGTTCCTCACACAGCTGCGGGCCGACCCACGCATCACCGAACTGCCGCTCACCACCCTGGACATCCGCGTTTCCTCCGGACCGGGCCAGTGGGCGGGCGCACACTGGAGAGCCTAATGAAAACCCTCGTCATCACCGGCGCTTCTTCCGGCATCGGTCTGCGCACCGCAGCCGCTTTCCTCGACCTCGGCTACGAAGTGGTCAACCTGTCACGCCGGCGTTGCCCCCTCGATAAGGTAACGCACGTGAACTGCGACCTCTCGCAGCCAGGATTCATGGAGGTGATTGCACCGGTCATGCAACCGATGCTGGAGCGCTCAAGCGAAATTGCGCTCATTCACAACGCATCGCGCCTGACCAACGATTCCGCCGTGGAGACACCCAGCAACACACTGAGAGCCGTGCTGGAAGTGAACGTGGTGGCGCCGAACTCGCTGAACTATTTCGTGATTCCCTATATGAAACCGGGCTCCAGCATTCTTTTTGTTGCCTCCACGCTGGCGGAAAAGGCGGTACCCGGAAGTTTCTGCTACGTCACGTCCAAACACGCCACCATCGGCATGATGCGGGCGCTGACACAGGATCTGGCAGGGCGCGGCATCCATACCGCCGCCGTCTGCCCCGGTTTCACCGACACCGAAATGTTGCGTCAACACGTACCCGCCGACGCAATGGATATCGTGCGCAACATGTCGGCGTTCGGCCGTCTCATCACGCCGGACGAAATTGCCGATACCCTTGTGTTCGCAGCCCGCAGCCCCGTGCTGAATGGCGCTGTGATTCACGCCAGCCTCGGCCAGGTTGAACGCTGAACCATGTCGACGCATCCCGCCAGGCTGCTTGCGGCCACCCGCAAAGGGCTGTTCACCCTGGACAACGTCGACGACCGGATTCGCTGGCGACTCGGCGAGCCACAATTTCTGGGCCACATCATCCAGCATGCCGTGCTCGATCCCCGCGACGGTCAGACCCTGCTGGTGGCGGCGAAGACCGGACACCTCGGTCCGACCATCTTCCGCTCGACGGATGCCGGCCGCACCTTCACCGAAGCGGCGCGCCCCCCGGCGTTTGACAAGGCGGCCCCCGGCACCGCGCCGCGGGTGGTGAGTCACACATTCTGGCTCACGCCGGGCCATGCCAGCGAGCCTGGCGTGTGGTGGGCGGGCACGTCGCCTCAGGCGTTGTGGCGCTCCGACGACGCGGGTCAGACCTGGTCCGGTGTGCGAGGGTTCAACGATCATCCGGACTACAGTCTGCGCACCGAAGATCCGCAGGGCGGCACACCCGATGGTCCCGTGTTGCACTCGATTCTCGTGGATCCCCGTGATGCCAGGCACATGTACCTCGGTCTGTCCGGCGGTGGCGTCTACGAGAGTCTCGATCACGGCGGGAACTGGTCGCCGCTGAATGACGGCATGGCCACGGTGTTCTCCGATCCGGATGCCGACCCGGATGATCCGCAGCCCCAGTCCATGCCCTGGAAGAGCGTTGGTCCGGAGCACGATCCGCACTGCGTGCAGTTGCACCCGCTCAATCCCGACATTCTCTACCAGCAGAATCACTGCGGCATCTATCGACTGCAGCGGCCGGCAACACGCTGGACCCGTATCGGTCGCAACATGCCAACGGACGTTGGTGACATTGGCTTCGTCATCGGCGTACATCCACGGGACACCGCCACGGCCTGGGTATTCCCCATGGATGGCACGGATGTCTGGCCGCGCACCAGCCCAGGCGGCAGGCCTGCCGCCTGGATCACCCGCGATGACGGTCGCACGTGGCAACGCCAGGCCAACGGATTTCCCGATCGGGGCTGGTTCACTATCAAGCGACAGGGCATGGCCGTGGATACCGCGGACCCCATCGGTCTTTACCTGGGAACCACCAGCGGTGAGGTCTGGGCAACCACCGACGAAGGCGCCTCGTGGCGACAGATCGCCGCACACCTGCCCGAAATCTATGCCCTGGAACTGGCCTGACACGATGCGCGTGCTGATTCCATCGCCACTGCACAGCTATACGGACGGCAGGCGATGGGTCACCGCCAATGGCAATACGCTTTCCGAACTGCTGCTCGACCTGGATGCGGGTTTTCCAGGCATACGACACCGGCTCATTGACGAACAGGGCAACGTACGCCCACACATGACCATCTACGCACACGGCAAACGAGCACACGACCTTGCCACGGATGTGCGCGATTGTGACGAAGTTGTCATCATGCAGGCCCTCTCCGGAGGCTGAAATGAGCATCAATCGAACCTGACGCGGAAAATCTTGCCGATGCAGGTTGTCTCAACACGAACAATCGGTACACTCGCGCCTCCTCTAGCAGTTTCGGGCCAGCCCCCGGGGGTTATCACGCGTGTTTCTCGACTATTACCGGAACCGAACGGTGCTTCTCACCGGGCACACAGGCTTCAAGGGTTCCTGGTTGTCGCTCTGGCTCGAGCGGCTTGGCGCCCAGGTACATGGGCTGGCGCTGCCGCCACCCGCCTCACCATGCCTTCACGAAGTCATTCCTGAGCAGGCGCTGGCCAGCAGTTCGTTCTGCGACACCCGCGATGCCGGAAACGTTGCCGAGATCATCCGGCAGGTAAAACCCGATATCGTCTTCCATCTCGCCGCCCAACCGATCGTCCGTCTGTCCTACGAAGAACCGATCGACACCCTCAGCACCAATGTCATGGGTACGGCAAACGTTCTGGAAGGTATCCGCCAGGCCGGTCTTCCATGTACGACGGTCTGCATCACCAGCGACAAATGCTATGAGAATCAGGAGTGGGAGTTCTCCTATCGTGAAACGGATCCGATGGGCGGTCACGACGTGTACTCCATGAGCAAGGGTGCCATGGAACTCCTGGTGTCCTCCTGGAATCGCTCGTTCTTCCTCACCGACCCCCGGCTGGGGCACCTCGTGACCGTGCGTGCAGGAAACGTCATCGGTGGTGGCGATTACGCCAGCGATCGCATCGTTCCCGATTCCGTGCGTGCGCTTGCCGCGGGTGAGCCCATCCATGTGCGACACCCTGAAGCTGTCCGGCCCTGGCAGCATGTACTCGAATGCCTCAGCGGTTATCTCTGGCTTGGCGCCCGTCTGGCCGATGAAGCCAAAGGCTCGCCGCTGGCCACGCCATTCAATTTCGGCCCCGAACCCGATACGCGCCAGACCGTTCGCAGGCTCATCGAAGAAGTGTTGCAGCACTGGCCTGGCGAATGGGAGGACGGGTCCGACCCGGAAAGCGTACACGAAGCCAAGTTGCTCACCCTGACCACCGAGAAGGCCGCCATGCTGCTGCAATGGAAACCGACCTGGCGGTTCGAGGAGACCATCCGCCAGACGATTCGCTGGTACCGTGAACGACATGCGCTGGGCAATGACGACATGTATCGCTTCACCCTGACGCAGATCGACGAGTACTGCACTCTGGCACGCGAACAGGGTGTCACCTGGGCCCAGGCCGCGTGATCTTCTCTCCTACCCGCCTTCACGGGCTCTGGCATATTGACCTGGAGTTGCGGGAAGACGAGCGCGGCTTTCTGGCGCGCACGTACTGTGACAATGAATTCGCCGAGCACGGACTGAATACGCGCTGGCCTCAATGCAATCTGTCGCTGACGCGGTCGAAAGGCATGTTGCGCGGCATGCACTTCCAGGCCGAGCCGCATCCGGAAATCAAGCTGATCCGCTGTGCCGCCGGCGCGGTTTATGACGTGCTGGTCGACGTGCGCCCCGGGTCCCCGACCTTCGGTCAGTGGCAGGGTTTCGAGCTCACGCAGAGCAATCGCGCAATGCTGTATGTGCCGGGTGGCTTCGCCCATGGCTATCAGTGCCTGACCGACAATTGCGAAGTGTTCTATCAGATGTCCGAGTTCTACCACCCCGATCTGGCACGCGGCATTCATCACGCGGATCCCGAGGTGGGCATTGCCTGGCCCCTGCCCGATCCGCTCTGTTCCGAAAAGGATCGCGGCCTGCCGCTACTCAGGGACCTGTAACACCCCGCGGGTCACCGGGACTTCGGTCGCTTCCACGGCGGCACTTCATTCCATGCAAACGGCTCGATGCCGTCATCGGTAAGCTGCCACACGCTGGCCTCGGCCTTGCCTTTGTCCAGTTCAAGAAACCCGATCGTGCCGTACTGCGTGTCGTAGTTGTGCGGATACGTCGGCGAACCGGGATTGACGCACAGCGTGCCGTGCAGTGTGGCAATGCGTTCCACGTGCGTGTCGCCGGAAACGATCACGTCGGGCCAGCGTTCGGGGAAAAAGCGTTCGATCCACTTTGCCAGCGTGAAGTTGGGCGGTCGTTCCGGTACGGGCACGTAATGCGTGAGCCCTACCCACAGACCTTCCAGCTCCAGCAGCCAGGCGTATTTCACGCGCGGATCCTCGGGCTGCACCGGCCGCCCACCACTACCGTCCTCGCCATTGCCTCGCGCCGCATAGACCGGCGCGATAAGCTCGAGCTCGTCCAGCACCCAGAATTCATGCACGTCGCCGGCATGAAAGATCAGGTCCACGCCGCGAAAGGCATCGAACACCTGCGGCCACAGCGCCTTGCGCGCTTCCGGCAGATGCGTATCCGAGATGAGTCCGATGCGCATCACGTGCTGGACATTCCTGCCCTCAACGCACCCGCCAACTGGGTGCGGCCATGCGCGCGGGTAAAGCCGCTGCAGTTCCATACCGGCTGACCGGAAACGTAAACGCCGCCGACGACGCCGTCTGATCGGTTGACAAGCTGATGACAGTCGAACGCTTCACGCCATTCGTAACGCACGCTGGCCTCACCGTTGTACTTGCGCAGTGCATCGGGGTTCAGCAAGGTGATGTCGGCGCGCGCACCGATCTCCAGCCGACCGGCGTCGATGCCGAAGAACGTCGCGGGCTCCCGGGTGAGCCGGCATACCATGCGTGCGAAGGTGGCTTCGTCGTCATTGATGCCAATGGCCAGCGCACGCAGGTTGCCATCGAAGAACGCCATATTGGTGACGTGCGCGCCGCTGTCATTGAAACCGGGCAGCATCAGCGGGTGCAGCAGCAGACGCTTGATGGTTTGCGGATCGGGATTACCAGCGACGTACGTCCAGTGCAGATCACGATCGAAATGCCGCAGCAGGCCAACGAAAAATGCGCCTTCGTCCAGTTCCCCTTCGCCCAGCGCCGCGAACGCGCGGTACTCTTCGCCATCGTTACTGCCGGGTCTGTCCTTCTCCTGCTGCCAGTCGAGGTAGCGTTCGCGCACCTGGGCCAGCGTAAGTCCTTCCCAGGCTATCACCGGACAGCGGAACACCTGCATGTCGTTCAGGTCACGGGTGATGAACTGCCGCTCCAGCTTCAGCCGGCGCCGGATGGCATCCGGGCCGTAGCCGTGTTTTCCCTTCTCCCACATGGCGGAAAACGCTTCCACGAAGCCCGGTTCATCGAGGATGCGCCGGCGTTCCTCGACATCCTCCAGTTCCGTCTCGATCAGCCGGCGCATCAACGGGTTGGCCTCCGCCAGCGGGCTGATGGCGCCCTCCGAGTAGATGCGGAACGGCGCGGCCAGCGCCTGCATGCGCAGCTTGCCGTTGAAGATTGCGGAGTTGAGAACATTGGTCACCATCAGCGCCTGCGCCAACTGACCGCGGTTGTTCACCGATTCGATGGCCGCCAGCGCCGTCGTTTTCAGCGGTCTGCCATACAGCCGGCCGCTGGTAAGTGCCATGAGACGCAACGTCAGCCCGCCATCGTCTGATGCGGGCGTCATCTGCCAGACACGATCATGCCGCCGCACGATGTCCGTCAGACGGCGGTATTCCTCGAAGGGTGCGTACTGCGTGGGAATACGTTTGTGGACATGTGGCTGATTGGCCAGGTAGTGCAGCGGCAGGCCGTCAGTCGACAGCCCAAGATAACCCGCGTCCATGGCGTCATCCAGGATCTGCTCCATGCGCGAGAGTTCCTCGCGGCTCGGATCGCGCTCGATGCTGGCCTGCAGGCCCATGACTTCGATGCGCAACATCGAATGAGGCAGAAACGCCGCCAGGTTTACCGACAATGGCAGGCTGTCCAGATGCTCCAGATATTCGCGCGGCGTGGACCATTCCGCCTTGTCAGCGGCCTTGGCCAGTACCGTCTTTGGGATGTTCTCTACCCGCGCGAAACAGTCGACGATGGGATCCTGGCCCCCCCGACGCTGCGCCCCGAACGCGAGCCCCAGCGAGCAATTGCCTATGAGCGCCGTCGTGGTGCCGTGTCGCACCAGTTCCGGCAGGCCGGGTTCCAGCTCAACTTCCAGGTCTTCATGGGTGTGGATATCCAGCAGGCCCGGCACCACGTAGGTGCCCGACACATCATGCACCTGTTCCGCCGCCTCTTCCGGCAGCGACATACCCATGGCGGCGATGCGACCGCCGCGAATAGCGATGTCGATGAACTCTCCGGGACCACCTTTGCCGTCAAAGACCTTGGCGCCGTGGAGAATCGTATCCCAGTGCATGCTGGAGCCTCCCCGGGGTCGGTACGTTGCCGCCCCTGCCTTGCTGTGGCGTCAAGGATGCGGGTGCTTTCCGCACCCGGCAAGTCTCCGATAATGGAGATATTCGTGGTATGCGCAAATGCGCGACACGACGTTTTCACTGCTTCCGGCACCCTCGCCAGGACCCATCACCAATCAAATGTGGCTAGACCGAGCGCAGAATGTGCTTCACCGCCGGCACCAGCACCATCGACAACAGCACCAGAAGGACAAAAAAGGCACCGCTCGCCACCAGGGCGACGGAGACACCCCAGGTCTCCGCAATATAACTGATGGGCATAAGCCCTAGCGGCATCAATCCATGCGACATCATGTCGATGGACAGAATCTTGCCCCGCATCGCCGGTTCGACCTGCACCTGCAGCACGCCGCGGTTGAGCGAGGAATTGACACTGCTGAGCAGTCCCACCACGAGGATGGCGATCAGACCGATCACCACCGAGCCGGCCAAACCGAATGCCGACGTTGCCAGCCCCCAGCCGATACAGGTGACAACCACCCAGAATCCCTTGCGTTTCAACCCTTCAAGTCCCGCCGTATACAACGAGCCAATGATCGCGCCGGTGCCCATCGCCGAGATCAGGTAACCCAGGTCGTCCGCGCCGCCACCGAGAATGTCGTGATTGAACGCCGGCAGCAGCGTATTCAGCGGCATGCCGAACAGGAACGGGATGACGGACAGCACCAGCAGGCCCAGCACCGGTGGATTTGCGCGGATGTAGCGGAACGCCCCGAGGACCTCTCCCAGCGCATTGCCGTTGCGGGGATGTACCTCACCGCGCCTGCTCAACAATCCCATGGATACAGCCGAAACGAGATATAGCGAGAACATCACAAAGTAGACCACGGCAACGCCGAAATAGGAGCGCTCGTCACCGTCGGCCACGAAAGCGATCAGCATTCCGGCCAGCGCCGGACCGACGATGCGCGCGAAGTTCCAGCCCGAGGTATTGAGCGAGGTGGCGGTGAGAATCAGTCGGTCGGGGACCAGCTCAGGCACGAACGCCTGCCGGGCGGGCATGGACAGCGCCAGTACCGTACCGTTGAAGAAGCCGAACCAGATGAAATCCGAGAACGTCACGCGTTCCGTGTAGATGATGATTGCCATGGCCAGCGTCGCCAGCGCGTTCAGCGTCTGGCCGATGACAATGAGCGGACGTTTCGGGTAGCTGTCGGCCAGCACGCCGCCCCACAGCGAAAAGAGCACGGTGGGGATCATGAACGACAGCGTCACGTAGGACAGGTCCATTTCCGACCCGGTGAGCTGATAAACCAGCCAGCCGCGGGCCATGATCTGCATGTTCATGGCGAACGATGCCGCCAGGCTGCCGAAGAACAGCAGGCGGTAGTCCGGAATTTCCAGCGCGCGAAACAGGTCCCGGGAAGCCAACGGTACTTCCGCCGTCGATTGCCAAAACGGCGGAGTTTATCCTGATTCGGGTCGGCTTCGCCTGCTCAGCGCCCGGTCAGAGTCCGGTTCCCGATATGGCGGTGATCCGCTCATCACGCAGCCACGCATCCCGCGCCGCCCTGGCAGGCAACCGATCACCAAAGCCGCGACCGATGGGATAGTGCCGGAACCCGAGACCATGCAGGTATCCAGGATCGTAGAGGTTTCTGCCGTCGAAGATCACCGGCTGTTTCAGTTCCGCCCGCAGGCGCTCGAAATCCGGGCTGCGGAACTCGTTCCACTCCGTGACGACAACAAGCGCATCCGCCCCCGGAACCGCTGCGTCGCGGTGCGCGACAAATTGCACCAACGGATTGTCCGCGTAGAGGCGCCGGGCATTGCCACCGGCCTGCGGATCGTAGGCAATCACGCTCGCACCCGCGGCCGTCAGACGTTCGATGACCACCTGGCTTGGAGCTTCCCGCATGTCATCCGTGTTGGGTTTGAAGGCGAGCCCCCACAGCGCGAAGCGCCTGCCCCCGAGGTCACTACCGAAGTGGGACAGGATCTTCTCCACCAACACCCCCTTCTGGTGCTCGTTTACCCGCGCCACGCTATCCACGATGTGTGCCGTGAAATTGTTGCGCCGGGAGGTGTCGATGAGGGCCTGCACATCCTTGGGAAAGCAGGATCCGCCATAACCCATGCCGGGATAGATGAAGTGGTAGCCGATGCGCGGATCGGTGCCGATCCCGCGTCGCACCGATTCGATATCCGCGTCGAGGATCTCCGCAAGATTGGCGAGTTCGTTCATCAGGCTGATACGCGTCGCCAGCATCACGTTGGCGGCATACTTGGTAAGTTCCGCGGATCGCACATCCATGTGCACGATCTTGTCGTGGTTGCGATTGAACGGGGCATAGAGTCGGTTCATCGTATCGGCGCTGCCTGGCCGGTTCGCGCCGATCACGATGCGATCCGGCTTCATGAAATCGCTTACCGCAGCGCCTTCCTTGAGGAACTCCGGATTGGAGACCACATCAAAATCCAGTGTCACCCCGCGCTCCACCAGCGAACGATGGATGACACTGCGTACCTGATCCGCGGTGCCAACGGGTACCGTCGATTTGCCTACCACAAGTTTCGGCGTGGTCATGCAGGCACCGATACTGCGCGCCACGTTCAGCACGGCGGACAGATCCGCCGAACCATTGGGGAGCGACGGCGTGCCAACGGCGATGAACAGCACATCGGCATGCGCGACGCCCGCGGCGACATCGTCCGTGAAGCGCAGCCGTCCGCTCTGGCGGTTACGCCCGACCAGTTCCTCGAGACCGGGCTCGAAGATGTCGATTTCTCCGGCGTTCAGGCGCCGCACTTTCTCCGCATTGATGTCGACGCAGAGCACGTCGTTACCCATTTCCGCGAAACAGGTGCCCGACACGATGCCGACATACCCGGTACCGAAAAATGTGATGCGCATCAGACCGCCTCCCGTTTTGATGCTGGATGCCAAAGGTCGGCACGACTGTCGACCGCTCGAAGGAGTGAATGAAACATGCGAGGTGCCGCGACACGGACCGGGCACCTGACGCCGGCGATCACGACAAGCGTATCGACGCAAATGCTTTCCGCCAGCGGGCACGCACCTCGCCAGGACGCTTCGCGCGGGGGGCGACGCGCGCCGGGAAACTGGCCCACTGAGCGCGAGGCATCAGGGGTTTCGAGTGCTCCTATCCGCATGACCCTGCTCCACGCTGGCACCGGCCGTCCACTGTGGTTCTATTGCGCATCGCCACCACCGCCATCTTCACCTTCCTGTTCGATGATGCGCTGCAGTTGCACCAGCATCAGGCCGACGGATGCCCGCCCGCTGCCAAGCACGTCGGGGTTGTGGTCGCGATCGTGATCCGCGAGCCAACGGTCGATCTCCTCGACCAGCCGCTGCCCCATCCGCTTGCTGAGCTTGCGGAACACATCCACGTACTCCACGGGGACGTTGTTGTAGACGACCTTCTGCTGGTAGAGAGGGGGAGTCCCCTCCGGACGCGTCATGTTCTGGTCAAGAGCATCCATGAGTTCCGCGGTATCCGTGCCCAGCACCTCGAACAACTCCTTCAGCTCACGTGACGGCTCGACGGAGCGGGACGCCAGCCGATACCGATTGTTCACCACTTGAATGGCCCCGAGTCGCAGCAGCTCGTCCGCGATGGCCCGCGGCGGAATATCGCCACTGTGCCCGCGCACCAGTTCAACGAACGAGGGCGTTCCCTCCAGAGGCAGATCCAGCGGATCGCCTTTGGAATCGTGATAGGCCGCATCGCGCAGCCACGCATTCAGCACACGGGCGGCCCGATTGCGCCGCTGCCCGGTCTCCTCGTCACTGTCCCGTGACAACTTGCGAAGCCGCGCTACTTCCTTGCGGTGCATGCCCGTAAGTGTGGCGATGCGGGAATCCGACACTTTGCGTCCCTCGATCGGAAACTCCTCTTCCGCGACTTCGACGAACACACGCTTGGTCAGCTCGGCAAACGCGTCATAGGCCTGGCCGTGGCGCAACGACAGCCTCGCCAGCCGACGCAGGATCCTGGCCACTGCCGCGTTGTATGCCTGCAGATCTGATTCAGAAAACGACATAACCCTCCGTGGGATGAAATTACCAACCGATCCGAAACCGGCGACCACACCCCGACTGGAAAGACTCATGAATTGGGATAACAGGACCATATGAGTCGCACTTTAGCCCATAAATCCTCAAATATCCTAGACCCTGAATTGTAAAATTGGGAAATTTATGCCATTTATACATTGACCTCCTGTTGCGCAGGCTTACTATTGGGAAAATTCTGCCATTTTGTGAACATCATGCAACGCCTTGTCATCTACTCCCACGACACCTTCGGCCTCGGCAACATGCGTCGCATGACAGCCATTGCCGAGCACCTGGTCAGGACGCACGGCGATCTGAACATTCTGCTGATATCCGGCTCCAGCGCGCTGCCAGCCTTCCAGCTCCCGGACCGCATCGACTACATCAAGCTGCCATGTCTGGCCCGCGACGCGGCAGGCAGGTACAGCCCCCGCTCCCTCAGTATGGCGTTGCACGAACTGACCTCACTGCGTGCATCCCTCATCGATGCCGCCATTCGCAATTTTGCTCCCGAGCTCATCCTCGTGGACAAGAAACCGTTTGGCGTCAACGGGGAACTGGAGCCGGTGCTGCGCCGCCTCCGCCAGCAGGTTCGTCGCCCGAAACTGGTGCTGCTTCTGCGCGACATTCTGGACGACCCGGAAGCCACCCGCAGCGCCTGGAGCCGCACGGGCTACCACGATGCCATCGACGCCTGCTACGAGGCGGTGCTGGTCGTCGGCGATGCGCGGGTGTTCGACATGGCGAAGGAGTACGCCTTCCCGGCTTCGACACATCGCCGCCTGAGGTACTGCGGCTACGTGAACAAGTCGACATCCGCAACTGCAACGGGAACCGCCGCCCCCGACAGCGTCCTGGTAACACCGGGTGGCGGCGAAGACGGCGCGCTGCTTGTGGACACCTATATCGACGCACTGGCATCCCTGCCCGCCGCGTCCGTATCCCACATCATCCTGGGCCCGGACATGCCAGCGGCGCAGGCCACCCGATTCGAAGCCCGGCTGGCGAACAGCAGTCGCGTCATCTGCCAGCGCTTCACCACCGCCATGGACGAACACATGCGCCGTGCCAGCGTGCTCGTAAGCATGGCGGGTTACAACACCGTGTACGAGGGTTTGTCACTCGGCAAACGCATGGTTGTGGTACCCCGCACGCGACCTTCGCGCGAACAGGAGATCCGCGCGCAACGGCTGGCCCAGCTCGGATCGCTCACCTGCATTCATCCCCGCGAGCTGACGCCACAAAGGCTGTCCGCCGCCGTATGCCAGGCGCTGCGCACCAGCGACAGCGGACCGCACCTTGACTTCGATGGCCTTGCCAACGTCGAGCGGGCCCTGATGGAGATGCTGCCATGACGGTTGCCCCCGGACGCCTGATCCAGACCCTTGTGACGCTGACGGTCATCGCGCTGGCCACCCCGTCGCGCGCGCAGACGGACGATGACGTGTTCAACGCGGATTCCCGGTCACGGGCGAAAGATCTGTCCGCCCAATCCGATCAGCATCGCCCCGACGACCAGTTCGAGATACGGCTTTTCGGCCGCTCGCTGATCATCGGCGGCGAAGTCGGCGTGGAGAACGAGCTGCGGGACAACTATTCGCTGGATGACAATGACGACCGTGATCGCTGGATCATCAAGTCCAAGGCCGAACTGGAGCTGCTGTATACCCTCAGCGACACGGCCGTCGCTTTTGCCGAGTTACGCGCGGATTACGAACAGCAGTACGAAGACCGGGGCAACACCGGCCGCCATGACAAATCTGTCAGCCGGGGACAATCCTGGTTGTATCTCGCCAGCCTGTTCGAATCACCACTCAGCCTGCAGTTGGGCCGGCAGCAGTTCCGCGACAAGCGGGAATGGTGGTGGGACGACACGCTCGACGCCCTGCGCCTGCACTGGGACACGGAAAACCTGCACATGGAGGCGGCATACGCGCGGGAACTGCTGCCCGTCTGTACCCCCTGCAGCGGCATCAATCCGGCGTACGAGGACGTGCACCGCTGGCTTGGCATGGGCGAGTGGGTCTGGACAAAGAAAAACAGCCTGGCCGTGTTTGCCGCCCGACAGGACGACCGCTCGTCACGCCACGTTCTCGGGGAAATGCTCTCGGACGCCAATGAAGATCCCATCGATCTTTCCGGCACCTGGCTGGGCCTGCGCGCCCGTGGCCGGCTGAAGAGTGACCTGGTAGGTCGCCTCTACTACTGGCTGGATACTGCCTGGATGCGTGGGCGCGAGGTCCGCTACGACTATGACGGAGTCTCGCTCAACCTGAGCGAAGTCGACCAGGTGCGCACCACGCGGGTAGGCGGCTGGGCGCTGGATACCGGCCTCACCATCGACTTCGAAGACTGGCCCATGCAGCCACGGCTGACACTGGGGTTCGCACATGCCGACGGCGCCGGCGACGATGCAGAGGGAGGCGGCACGTTCGTCCAGACGGGCATCCACGACAATAACGGCAAATTCCGCGGCGTGGATCGTTTCAAGTACTACGGCGAAGTGCTGCGACCGGAACTGGCCAATCTGCGCATATATACGCTTGGGCTTGGCCTGCCGATTCTGGACAACTCGTCGGTTGAACTCATCGCCCACCGGTACGCACAGGTCGAGCCCAGCACATTGCTGCGCGGCAGCCGCATGCGCCGCCCCGTGACAGGTCGCTCCACGGATATCGGCACGGCAGTCGATCTTGTCATCGGCATCGAGGAGTGGCGGCAGTTCGAAGTCGAACTGGTGGTTGGCGGCTTCCGCTCCGGTGACGCCTTCGGCCGCTTCGCCGGCAACACCGCGTTCAACGTCACGCTGAGCCTGGACTTCAACTTCTGATGCGCCCGTCGACCAATCCGATCGTCTTCTATGCGACCAGCCGAACCGGTCTCGGCCATCTGCGCCGGCTCACCAACATCGCTGCCGCGGCAAGTGCACGGCAGCCTGCGCGCCCACTGGTGCTGGCGACAAACGCTCGCGTGGACGGCTTGACCGCTGCGGAGATGGCGCTCTACAGCAGGTGCATCACCGTGGAGAAAAACGCGGCCGCACGCGTCCTGGAAGCGATGCACCCCGCGGCGGTGGTAGTCGATACCGCGCGCGTGCCGGACATCGAACGCATCCGGGCGCCGCTACTGTTGCTGCTGCGGGAGACGCTCACGCACCTGTTGCCACGTTTTGCACTGCCGGGTCGGCGCTGGGACAGGATCATCGTTCCCAATCCAGGCAAACACTGGCGACCGGCCGATCTCATGGCTCTCGCCTGCGAGGTACGCAATACCGGCTGGATCTATCGTGACGCGCCTGCTGACACGCCAGCACAGGAAGTTGGCGGCATACCCCGCGTACTGATCGCTTCCGGCGGCGGTGGCGCCACGACGAGCTGGGCGCCCGTTGCCACGCGGCTCAACGGGCTGTTCACGCAGGTCCGGCAGCGCCTGTCGCTACCATTCCGGATCGAACAGGCACTCGGACCGCGCGTGACAGACCAGGGCATGCTGCGGGTGGCGGATACACGCTTCGCTCCCGGTCCCGAACTGCACAGGCTGTTCGGTCAGTACACGCTGGTTGTCAGTACTGCGGGCTACAACTCCTCCCTGGAACTGGCGCGCAGCGATGTGCCGACGCTGCTGGCGGGCATTCGCTGCACCTACGACGACCAGGCTGCCCGAGCCCGCCACTTCGGCGCCCGCCTGGGTCGCAGCCTCAACGATTCCGCTGACAGTGAGCTGGTGCCATGGATCTGCAGGGTGCTGGCAAGCCGCTGCAGGCGCCCGCGCCTGCACCTCGACGAATCGGGCGCCGACGCCGCCGCCCGGGCGATCCTGGAGCTCGCCCGATGATGCACTTCGATCAGGAGAACGGCATCGTCATCCGCGGACTGACAAACCGTCGCACAACACCGGACGTCCTGTCGCATCGGGCGAGCACCCTGTTCGCCGACGGCCTGCGCACGCCCCCCATCGCAGTGAACGGCGACGGCGCCACGCTCGTGATGCCCCTGATTCCGGGGATCACGGGGCTGAAGCACTTTGCCGCGCTGATCCAGGCTACCGCCGGCTGGAACCAGTTGGCGGACGCCCAGCTCGACCTGCTTATGAAACCGATGGTGGCGCTGCATCGCCTGCCCGCGCATAACCTGCAGCTCGACGAACATCAGCCGTTTGCACGTATCGACGCGCGACTGCATGCGCGGCGCGTGCGCCCCGAACTCCTGCCTGATCTGCGGGAAGCGCGCGAACTGCTCGGCAGGCTGACGGCCGCCACTGCCCAACGACAGCACCGCCACGCCACACTGATTCACGGGGACTACCACCCTTCCCAGCTCATTCTGACGCTGCCGAACGAATGCCCCTGGCTGCTCGATCTGGAAGATCTCGCCCGCGGCGCGCCGGAAGTCGACCTCGCCAACCTCTGCGCCTATGTGGCCACCAACCCCTCACTGGCGGCCGGCAATCCAGCGCAAACCCTGCGCCATCTGCTTCGCCGCTGCGCCGCTCGCTACACCGCGCTTGGCGGCACGATCCCGCGCGCCGAACTGCTGCACCTGCACGCTGCGGTCACGTTGCTTCGCCGTGCACTGAAACTGGAAGCGGCCGGCGCCGACACCGCGAGCGTAAACGGGATACTCATGCTGCTGCACGACATCCTGGCTGACCAACACCTCACTTCAGGAGCCCCCCATGTCAACCACGGCTGAACGGCAACCGAAAGTTGCCTACGTGCTGAAGCGCTTCCCGCGCTTTTCGGAGACCTTCATCGTCAACGAGCTGCTCGAGCTGCGCAGGCAGGGACTGGACCTGGAGGTCTATTCCCTGCTGCGGCCACCCGAGGAGGCACGCCATGCCAACCTCGAGCAACTGGACGTGCCGGTTACCTACCTGACGGTACGCAACCCCGTCGCCGACACGCTCCTGCGCGCCACGGCTGACGGCCGTCGCAACGAACGACACACGCTGGAAGCGGCGCTTGCCGATCTGCCCGACGATCCGCTGGTGCCAGGCAAGGACGGCCGCACCATCGCCCATCTGCACGCCCAGGCCAGCGCGGTGGCGTTGCTGGCGCGCGCACGTGGCGTAACGCACCTGCACGCACACTTTGCGTCGAACGCCACCACGGTTGCGGCGCTTGCTTCCCGACTGACCGGCATTCCCTATTCCTTTACCGCGCATGCGCGGGACATCTATCACGCGTACGTCAGTCCAGCCATCGACAACGCGGCGCGCGTGCGCAAAATTCGCGGTGCGGCTTTCGCCGTGACGGTCTCCGACTACAACGCCCGCCACCTGCGCGCGCTGGCGTCGGTCAGTACCGACAGAGTGCGTCGCCTTTACAATGGCATCGATCTCAACCGCTTCAGGCCAGCGATCGCGAAGCGTGCGACCACGCGTTTCATCGCCGTCGGCCGACTGGTGGAAAAGAAGGGCTTTCGTCAGCTCGTGGACGCCTGCGCACTGCTGGCCAGGCAGCCGCTGCCATTCACCTGCCACATCGTCGGCGACGGTCCGGAACGTGAAACACTCCATCGGCACATCGTCGACTGTGGCCTTGGCGATCGTATTTTTCTGGAAGGCGCACTGCCCCAGGAACGACTCACGCCGTTCATTGCCGGAGCAACCGCAATGGTGCTGCCCTGTCAGGTAACGGCGAGCGGCGACCGCGATGGCCTGCCTACCGTTCTCCTCGAAGCCATGGCCTGTGGCGTACCCGTGCTGTCGACCACGGTTGCCGGTATTCCGGAAATCGTGGACGACGGCGTCAACGGCTTCCTCGTGGCACCGGGCGACACCGTGTCACTCGCCAGCCGCATGCAGCAATTGCTGGCGGATCCTGAACTGGCGGACCGTTTCGGCACGGCCGCCAGAAGCAAGGCAGAGGCCACCTTCGATGTGCGGCGCAACGTGGCGCAACTGCACGACTGGTTCACGGCCTGCACCCCCACTCATCACGATGCCGCGGGAGACCACTGATGCACATCGTCTATGTCGTTGCGGACCGGGGCATCCCTGTCTATGGCTCCAAGGGCGCTTCCGTTCACGTGCAGCAGATCGTGAACGCACTCCACAAACTCGGCCACCAGGTGACTGTCGTCGCGGCCAGTCGAGGTGATGAGGCCCCTTGTCTGCCGGTTCCCGTACAGCAGGTTCGCAGCGAAGATCACGTCGCGAATGACGGCGAATCGCGCGACCGGCGTGTCCAGGCACGCGAGCGTCGCGCCATGCGCGATGCCGAGTGCATCGCCGGGCACATTCAACGCCTGGGCAGCGCCACGCGGGTGGACCTGGTCTACGAGCGATTCTGTCTGTTCAGCCGGGCCGGGCTCACAGCCGCGCGCACGCTGGGCGTGCCACTGGTAGTGGAGCTCAATTCGCCATTGCGGCTTGAGCAGCGGGAATACCGCGACCTCATCCACGAGGCGGAGGCCGCAGCGGTGGAACACGACGTGCTCGCTGGTGCGGACCGCGTGATCGCGGTATCGGAGCCGGTGGCTGACTACGCACGGGGCTGTGGCGCCGCGGCCGCTCGGGTAGTCGTTCTGCCAAATGCCGTGGATCCCGAGCAGTTCTCTCCCGAGGTGCCCCGAATCGAATTGCCACACGCAGCGAATCGTACCGTGATCGGCTTCTCCGGCAGCCTCAAGCCCTGGCACGGGATTGACAATCTCATGCACGCCTTCCGGGAGCTTCTGGCGCATGACGCCGGGTTCCACCTTCTCATTGCAGGTACCGGGCCACTCGAGACGTGGGTGAACGGCTTCGTTGCCGGCGCCGGTCTGGAGGACCATGTGACGACGCTCGGCTGGTGCCCCAACCACGAACTGCCCGCCGTCCTGGCGGCAGCGGATATTCTGGTCGCCCCGTATCCGCCACTGGACGACTTCTACTTCTCGCCACTCAAGCTGTTCGAATACCTCGCCATGGGGCGCGCGGTGGTCGCCAGCGACGTTGGCCAGATAAGCGCCGTACTGCGCCACCGTGAAAACGGCCTTCTCGTTCCGCCCGGCGACCGGCAGGCGCTCGCCAGGACATTGCGCGATCTCGGCGAAGACCCGCCGCTTCGACTCAGCCTGTCACGGGGCGCCAGGGAAACCGCATTGCGCAACACCTGGCAACACACCGCCGCGGCGGCAATCGATGGTCTTCACGCAGTCGGGAGGCGCATCGCATGAGCCGCGCGCCGCGAAGCAGCGAACTCCTGCGGGTGTTTCGTCACCTTGCCCCGGAACTTGCGCCGTACCGTTCGCACGTGCTCGGCGCCGCGCTCTGCACACTGGGCGTAACCGCCATGCAACTGTTGACACCGTGGCCGGTGAAACTCGTCTTCGACGCCGTGCTGATGCCGCAGCCAGGCACCCTGGCATGGCTCGAGCGTCTGGGTATCGATGTAACGAACCAGCTCATGCCGCTGATTGCGTCCACCATCCTGATCACCGCGGTGCTGCTGGGACTGTTCAGCTACGGGCAGAGCACGCTCGCGGCGGGCGTGGGCCAGAAGGTCGTGGCGCGTATCCGTTACCGGGTATACGCCCATCTGCAGCGACTGCCTTTGTCCTTCCACGAAAGTACCGCCACCGGCGATCTGCTGGCACGCCTGACCGGCGATATCCGCATCATGCGCGAACTGCTCGTCAACGCCGGCATTTTCATCGTCGATCGTTCCATCGCTGTCGTTGCCATGCTTGTCATCATGGCGCTCATGAACTGGCAGCTGACGCTGATTGCCCTGGCCATCGTGCCGCTGCTCGCCATCACCGTGGTACGACGGTCCGACCAGATCAAGTCGGCCACCAGAAAGCAGCGGCGCCGGGAAAGCGAGATCACGCAACGGCTGCATGAAAAGCTGACCGCTATCAGCCTGGTGCAATCGTTTGTCAGGGAGTCGTACGAAGAAGAGCGGTTCGCGGCGCAGAACAACTCCAGCGCGCGGGCCGCGCTTGTGACCACGCGACTGGAAGCCAACATGGATCGCCTGGTACAGGTTCTGCTGGCCGCGGGCACCACCGCCGTCATCTGGTTTGGCGTCGGTCACGTGCAGTCGGGAAACATCACGCCGGGCGACCTGCTGGTGTTCTCGGCCTACCTCGCGGGGTTGTACAAGCCCGTGCGCAAACTGGCCGCCGTGACGGGTCGCCTGGCAAAAGCCACGGCATCCGGTGAACGCATCATCGCCGTACTGGAAACGGAGCCGGCCATCCGGGATCTGCCCGATGCCATTGAAGCGCCACCCTTCCGGGGCGAGATTGCGCTGCGCGAGGTTGTCTTCGGCTACGGGCGGGACGAAACCGTGTTGCGCGACGCGTCGGTGCGCATCGCCGCCGGGGAGATGGTTGCGCTGATGGGAAGCAGCGGCGCCGGCAAATCCACGATCGCCAGCCTCCTGTTCAGATTCTACGAGCCGGCCGCCGGCAGTGTGGAGATCGACGGACTGGACATACGGCGCTACCAGCTGGCCTCGCTACGCCGCCAGATAGCCGTCGTTCCCCAGAATGCCCTGCTCTTCAACACCAGCATTCGCGAGAACATCGCCTACGGCAGGCCAAATGCCACGGACGCGGACATTGAAGCGGCCGCGCGCGCCGCGGGCGTGACGGCCTTCGTGCATGGCCTGCGTAACGGCTACGACACCATCGTCGGGGAACGCGGAGACGGGCTTTCCGGTGGCCAGCGGCAACGGATCTGCATCGCCCGCGCGCTGGTGCAACGCACCCCGATCATCCTGTTCGACGAGCCCACCTCGGGGCTCGACCGGGCAACGCGCAACGCACTCATGGCCAACCTCCCCGACATCGTGGCAGGCCGCACCTGTCTGCTCATCACGCACGATCCGGAGCTGGCAGCAATCGCGCCACGCGTGCTGCGCCTCGCGCACAGTCGCCTGGAGGACGTTCAGCCCGGCGAACTGGACAACGTTGCCGTGCTGTCTGCCCGCGCGGGAGGACTGTAGGCAATGCAGACAATCGAGTACCTGCGCGAACTCCTGCTGCCCGGTCGTATCGACGCTGTCATGGCACACTGGGGTCAGCGCAACATGGCACCCGTCGCCAACGTCCTGCTGCAACGCCTGCATCCCGCTCGCCACGGCGGCTATACCCTTGCCGTGACCGCGGATATCGCCGGCCGGTCGACCGGCTTCTGGCTCCAGGTCGTCGACGATCCGCGCACACACGCTGACGCCGCACGCCGGTCACTGGCGAAGTCCCGTCGTGCGCAGCTCGATCCGACACAGTCCCACCGGCTCGTCGATCTGCCATCACACGGGGTTGTGGTGCGACCTGCCGGGCTTGACGAACGCATTCCCGGCCTGAGTCTCCTCGCCACGCCGGAGCGGCTTCGCGTTGTGCTGTCCGACTGCCTGGGCAAACCCCTGCGGCGATTGCCGGATGTCGAGCTGCTCAGCCATCGGCTCGGCAAACGCGCCGTGGCCCGCATACGCCTCGGCGCCGCACGCTTCATCGTCAAGTGCTACCGGGACTACAGCGAACGCGCGGCGACAACATTCCGCCATATGCAGGCTCTGCGTGACGCCGGCCTGCGCCTGGCGGATCCCGTTGGCTACTCAGAGGAATGGCAACTGCTCGTCATGCAGGATGTCGACGGAGAGGCGCCGGCGACGGCCGACGACTCCGGTCGAGCCGGTGAATTGCTGGCGGCCCTGCACGGCTGCGCACCCGTCACGGACAGTCGCCACACGAGCGCCGAGGAGATCGCCCTGCTGGAGCGCTGGATAGACACGATTCAAGGCGTTGGCAACGCCTGTGCCGGGCGATTGGATGCTGCGTTGACGGCTCTGCGCACGGAGTTGACCACCACTGACGCCGCGTGTTTCCGCTTGTCACACCGGGATTTCTACGAAAAGCAGATTCTGCTCACGACGCGTGACGCCACGCTGCTGGATTTCGACACGCTGGCGCTGGCTGATCCCATGCTCGACCTCGGCAACTATGCCGCGCACCTGGATCTGCGCGCCTGCCAGGAAGGCGGCGTATCCGCCCCGGCCGTCGCGGCATGCGAGGCAGGCTATGCACGGCACCTGCCGGTGGACACGGCACGACTGTCCGCCTGGCGGCGAGCCGCGGCGCTGCGCCTCGCCTGCCTGTACTGCCTGTGGCCGGGACCCGGCAATCACACCCATTCGATGCTGGAGATCGCCCATGGCCGCTGATTGTCTGCCCGCGGACCCGACAATGCCGTCACTTGCGCAGCTGTGGAGCGCGCCGTTACCCAACGCGCTGCTGGACTGGGGAGCGCAGCCCGGCCTCGGGGCACTGCGCATCGAACGCATCCGCTATCGCCAGGGGCAGCGGGCGGTCATCACTTACGCTGCTCACGAGGGTACGGACGCACCGACCTGGCTGACCGCATTCGTCCACGCCGGGAAATCCGCCAGACGACGGTTCCGACGCCTGAACGAAACCAGCGGCCACGTGCGCTACCTCGATGAATTCGATGCACTGGTGCAGCGATTTCCCCTCGACCAGCACCTTCCGCAACTGCAATCCATGGTGAAAACACTGCCCGACAGCCTGCTGGAGAGCCTCGATCCACGGCATGCAGGGGGCTACGCCCTCAAACCGGCCCGCTACCGACCCGGTTTTGGCGCCACGCTGCGCGTAATCGCCGACGGCAGGGAGGACGCCTTCGTCAAACTGTACCGGCCGGGAACCGTGTCGCCCTACGCGGCGCATCAGCGACGCCTGGCGGACGCGCTGAGGCAACTGTGCAACATCGACGCACCAACCCCGCGCCGCGTGGACACCGGAAGCGATGCGCTGCTGCTCGATCGCGTACGCGGTATGGCGCTGGACGAACTGCTGGCGACACGGCAGCTCACGACGCGCGAAATCGATGCCGTGGTAGCCGGACTTCAACGCATCCATCGCACGGTCACGCTGCCGGTCACGACAACCAGATACGGCGACACGCTCCTGTCGCGCGTGCACCGCACGGCGACACTGCTGGCCTGGGCGCTACCGGAAATGCGCGCGGTACTCGACCGCGTTACCCGTGGCATCGCCGCCCGGCAAACCACCATCGCGGTACCCTCACACTGCGACCTGAAGGCCGATCATGTCTTCCTCGACGCAGACGGCTCGCTCGGCCTGGTCGATCTCGACAGTTTTGCGCTGGCGGATCCTCTCTACGACCCCGCCACGCTCGTCGTGCGGCTTGTTGCGATGCCCTGGCGCACGGCTGAAGGCCTGCGCAATGCGCGCGATGCCGCCGGACGACTGCTGGCCATGTGGCAATCCACCGCATCTGGAGACCTACCGCGCTGGGGCGGAAATCTTGCCGCGGCGGCGCTGAAGGTTGCGCAGTATCACGTGCAGCACCAGACCCCCGACTGGCGCGCGGCCGCCAGTCAGCTGATCGCGAACGCCGCTCACTGTCTTGCCGCTCCCGACGCCCCCATACCCGGTATCAACCTGACCACCCGCGAGGAATTGCCATGACTGACGCGTGCCCCTACCTCTTCGTCGTCGGCTGTCCGCGATCAGGCACCACGCTGCTGCAGCGCATGCTGGACGCCCACCCCCTGCTGGCGGTCGCCAACGATACGCACTTCATTCCGCGCGCGATCGATCGCGTTGGCCTCGACCCGGCGTGTACGCTGAACGCCGGGCACGTCGAATTCGTACGCACCTATCGCCGGTTCTCCCGGCTCGGTGTCGATGCGCAGGACCTGGCCCGTGCGGCGACGGAAACCACGTACCGGAGGTTCGTCGCTGCGCTCTACGCCGCGTTCGCGCAGCGCCAGGGCAAACGCTTCGCCGGTGAAAAGACCCCGGACTACGTGAAACGGCTGGACCTGTTGGGAAACCTGTTTCCCCTCGCACGCTTCGTGCACATCATTCGCGATGGCCGCGAAGTCGCGCAGTCCGTCCGGGACTGGGCATCGGCGCACAAGGGCCCGGGCAAACTCCGCTCCTGGCAGGAAAGTCCCATCGGCATCGCCGCGCTGTGGTGGGAGCACCAGGTGCGTACCGGCAGGCGACTGGCAACACAGCTCGGCAGTCGGTATCTGGAAGTGCGCTACGATCAACTCGTTACGGACCCGCAAACCATGCTGCGCAGGATTGCCGGGTTTCTGGACCTGCCCTACAGCGAACGCATGGCCGCCTTTCACGAGGGACGCACCGTGCAGGCGACAGGCCTGTCGGCCAAAAGCGCCTGGCTGCCGGCGACCCGGGGGCTACGCGCCGCGGACGACCTCAGTTCGAGCGAACTTGCTCTGGTGGAAACGCTCACAGGCGAATTGCTGGACGAACTGGGATTCGCTCGCCGCATCCATCGCGTGGATGACACGACACGTCGTCGCGCGGAACGCGTACGCGCGGCCTGGACGGCGGACATGGTGGCAAAGGCAAAGCGACGGGCTGAACAGCGATCCGCCAGCAACTGACGCCAGACTCGCGCCACCGTCGCGCCACCGTCGACCTGTTCATGGCCACTGCTGTGAACGGCGGCTCAGAACGTGATGCCGCCGAGGAAAGGCCGCATACGCCGTGCGGTCAGTAGTCCAGCCGCCACGCGTCCCCGTCACGTACGATGCGCCCTGCCGTCGGGCCCGCGAAGTGCGTGCCGATGACCAGGACGGGACGGTTCGCATAGCGATTGACGAACGCGGCCCGCGTGTCCGCGCTCATGTGCCCGTCCCAGTCGGCGGTGCTGGACCAGTGTGGGCGTCCGATCTGGCAGGGATGGTGGATCATGTCACCTGTAATCACCGCCTCTTCTCCACCGGAGGCGATGTGTACGCTCACGTGCCCCGGTGTGTGGCCGGGCGTCGGCTCAAGCCACACCTCATCGCAGACACGATGGTCGCCCTGCACGAGATCGGCCAGTCCCGCATCGAAGATCGGCTGCACGGAATCCGCGAACACGGGCCCGTACGGCTGCTCTTCCACACGCCAGTGCGCGTACTCCTCTTCGGCATACAGATAGCGCGCGTTGCCGAAGGTGGGTTCCCAGCGGTCGCCGACGCGTCGTGTATTCCAGCCCACATGGTCGACATGCATGTGCGTGCACAGCACCGTATCAATGGATGGCGGCGGGAATCCGGCGGACGTCAGACGATCGAGAAAATCCGTGCGCATCTGATTCCAGCGTGGATAAGTGCGCTCCTTGTCGTTGCCGATGCAGGTGTCCACCAGGATGCGGCGGCCCGGGGCTTCGACGATGAGCGAATGAATACTGAGCACCAGCCTGCCGTCCTCGAGAAACGGCGCCAGCCAGGGCATGGCAGCCAGTTCAGCCGGCGTCGCCTGCGGCAACAGGTGGGGACCCAGGGATGCCGTGGTGAGCTCCACCACCTGTGTGACCGTTACTTCACCGACACGCCATTTGAGCATTGTCCGCCTCCCGACCAACGTTGCATTGCAAAGTAGCCGCATTGTGCGCAAACATCCACGGCAGTGACATCCGGCGGGGAGAAAGGCATGCGATTCGGGGACGTGGAGATCGAGCGACATGGGCACGTGGCACTGCTGGAGATCCAGCGACCGCCCAACAATTTCTTTGATGTGGACCTGATCAATGCGCTCGGTGACGCGTTCGAAGCCATGGACGAGGACGGCGACGTACGCGCCCTGGTGCTGGCCGCCCAGGGTAAAAACTTCTGCGCGGGCGCCAACTTCGGCAATCGCGACGAACAGGCCAAACGCGCCGAACGCACTGCCGAGACGGGCAACCCGCTCTACTCCGCCGCCGTGCGATTGTTTGCCTGCAAAAAGCCCGTCGTCGCCGCTGTGCAGGGCGCCGCGGTCGGGGGCGGCTTTGGCCTCGCGGTGATGCCGGACTTTCGCGTGGTGACCCCGGAGGCCCGCTTCACGGCAAATTTCGTGAAGCTGGGTTTTCATCCGGGCTTCGCCCTGACCTACACGCTACCGAAGCTCATCGGCCAGCAGAAAGCCAACCTCATGTTCATGACAGGCCGCCGTATCGACGGCGAAACCGCCTATGCATGGGGCCTGGCGGATCGCCTGACCGATGCCGCGAACCTGCGCAGCGAGGCCATGGCGCTGGCGGGCGAGATCGCCGAAAACGCGCCACTGGCGGTGATGAGCGTACGCGCCACGATGCGCGGCGACATTGCCGCGCGCGCAAAGGCCCAGACGGATCACGAGTTCCTCGAACAGTACCGCCTGCAGCAGACCGAGGATCACAGGGAAGGCGTGCGGGCGGTGGCGGAGCGGCGTCCGGGAAACTTCAAGGGGCGGTGATGCCCTGGCGTCCCCGCCGCGCGGATCACGCGCGGCCGAGTGCTGCCCGTATTTGGGCGTGTGCCTTTTCGTCCAGTCTGAAACGGCTCAGAAGCGACGCGCCAGTGACAAAAAACAGCAGCGGCAACCCGGAATAGAGCCCCAGCATGGTCAGCTTGACCGCTGCCGTCTGCTCCGCGTTCGGCACGAAGCCGGCAAACTGCAGGGCAAAACCGGTGACGAGCAGTACCACGCCAAGCGCGCTCTTGTTGATGAACATCCACGCCGCGTAGTAGGCGCCTTCCTTGCGCTCACCGGTCTTCAGTTCGTCGTAGTCGATGACATCGCCCTGCACGCTGGGACCGATGGAGCCCCCGCAGCCGGCGCTGAAACCCGCTGTCACCGCGGCGCACATGATCCAGGCAAGACGGCCTTCCACAGAGTCCACCTGCAGCAGCCCGAGCATGGACCCGAATGACACCGCCGTGCCGCACATGCCAATCATCCACGTGCGGATCTTGCCAATACGCCGGGACAGCGCCAGCCATGCCGGTGGCGCCAGGGATGACGGCACCATGTAGCAAAGAATGATCAGCGGCGCCCATTGCACCGCCCCCACCACGTACTGGGTGATATACAACGTCAGTGCACCGATGGCGGCGCCGCCGAAGCTTTCGATGAACCAAACGGTGTACAGCCTGCGCGCGTGTTCGTTGGCGGCAATGTCACGCAGCGCGCGCAGAGGACTGGGCGCCGCCCGGCCCTGGAACTCGGCCCGTTCACGCAGTCGCGCGACGGCAAATATCAGCAGACAGGCCATCACTCCCGCGGCAATCCAGGCCTGCGTTCCGGCTACCAACCGTACCTGTGCCTCCCCTTCCAGTTCCGCGTTGATGAGCAGATACATGCTTACCAGGGCAAGGATGGAACCCAGCGTATAGAACGCGTGACGCATGCCGAACAGCCGCGTGCGCTCGTGGTAGTCGTCGGTCAGCTCGGCGCCCAGGGACAGGTGCGGCACGAAGAATACCGTCATCGCCGAGTAGAAACCGATGACACCCAGTGCCATCCATGCCGTCAGCGCGCCGCCACTAAGGTGCAGGGGTGGCGAAAACACCATGATGAAGGCCGCGCCGATGGGCAGCATGCTGGCGAGGATCCACGTCCGTCGCCGGCCAAGACGAAACGTCGTGCGGTCGCTGAGATAACCCGCCAGTGGATCCGAGACGGCATCCCAGATGCGGGACGCGCTGAAGATGAGCCCCATCACCGCCGGCGCGATGAGCAGCACGTCCGTCGCAAATTTCATCACGTACAGCGACAGCAGCAGGAACATGTAGCCGGCGCCGACCGCCGGCGCCCCGAAAGCGATAACCGTACGCCATGGGGTTCGTGTTGAAAGATTTGTCACGATGCGCAGATCAGGCGTTCTTGATGGTGAGGCCCCCATCCACCGGCAATGTCGCTCCCGTCATGAAGCCGGACGCCGGCAACACGAAGTTGAGGGTGCCGTGCGCCACCTCCTCCGGATCCGCGTAGCGCTTGAGGGCCACCCGGCGACGGGCGTATTCCTGCTTGTTGTCCTCGGGTATCCCCGCGGTCATGCCGGTACGGATGGGACCGGGGCAGATGCAGTTCACGGTAATGCCTTCCGCGCCAAGTTCCACCGCCAGCGAACGGGTCAGACCAATGACCCCGGTCTTGGCGGCTGTATACGGGCTGCCGAATTTGGTCGCGCCCAACCCTTCCGTGGAGGCAATGTTGACGATGCGTCCGTGTGCCGCCCTGCGCAGGTACGGCAGCGCGGCGCGAATCGTCGCGGTATGCGCGGTGAGCAGCACCGCCAGCGTCTTGTCCCACGCCGCTTCATACTGGTCGCCATCGATGGGCGTGAAGATGGAAATACCGGCATTGTTCACCAGGATGTCGATGCCACCGAAGTGCGCGGCGACGTCGTCGATCACGGGCTTGATCGCAGCGCGGTCCGACAGATCCAGCGTCCAGCCTTTCACCGCGTGGCCCGCGGCTTCGATTTCGCCCACGACGCGCGCCAGCGGTTCGGCATTGAGGTCGATGGCGGCAACTTTTGCTCCTTCGTCGGCGAACAGTTTGGCGGTGGCTTCGCCCATGCCACTGGCGGCGCCGGTAACAATCGCGACTTTACCTTCGATGGAACGACTCAGTTTGCTCAGTCTCATGCTTCAGTCCTCAAATAACGACGTGCCGTGCACTGCACGGGCGAAGGTGTCCAGGTTCGGGCCACGACGCAGGTGATGGCCGCCATCCACGGGCAGGTTCACGCCCGTGATCCAGCTGCTTTCCGGCCCACAGAGAAAACGCACGGCCCGGCCGATGTCGTCCACCACGCCGGTTCGCGCCAGCGGCATGCACGACAGGTAATCCTCATGCACATCGTCGGTGGCAAACAATCCCGCCGCAATTTCCGTATCCACGAGGCCCGGGCACACACTGTTCACACGCACGCCCACGCAGCCCATTTCATCCGCAAGATTGCGCACCAGCATGTCGATGCCCGCCTTGCTCACACAGTAGGTCGACATGAAGCGATGCGTACGCAGGCCGGCAATGGAGGAGATGGCGCACAGGGCGCCACCGCCATTGGCGGCAATCGCCTTCGCCGCGTGGCGAAAGGTATAAAACGTACCGTCCAGGTTGGTCTGCATGACGGCACGCCACTGCTCGGCGGTGGTCCTGACCACGGTGCCGAGGCCACCCGTTCCGGCATTCGCCACCGCGATGGTCAGCGGCGCCCAGGCATTCGCCGTCTCGATGGCCTCGCGTACGGACTCTTCGTCGCCGACATCGCCCGCAAACAGTCGTGCGTCACCGTGTTCGCCAAGGGAGGCAACCGCCGCCTCCAGTTTGCCGCGATTGCGGCCCATGACCGTCACCCTGGCACCGTCCTGCACAAACGCACGCGCGCACGCCAGGCCGATGCCGCTGCCGCCGCCGGTCACGAATGCGTGCTGTCCTGCCAATGGTTTCATGCGGCCTCCCGGGCAGCGGGGGTGAAGGTAACAGGCATGGCTTCGAAGCCAAGCACGAAGTTGCCGTGACGATAAGGGCACGGCGCAGCGCCGGCGAGTTGGATCGTCGGCATGCGGCGCAGCAGTTCCTCGAACATCACGCGAATTTCGAGTCGCGCGAGATTTGAACCCATGCAGAAATGCCGGCCATACCCGCCAAACGCAAGATGATGGTTGGGGTCGCGATCGATCCGGAACTCATCGGGTGCGTCGAAAACCGTTTCATCCCGGTTGCCGGACTCATACAGCAGAAGCAGTTTGTCACCACGACGGATGACCTGACCACCCACTTCCGTGTCCGCGGTGGCGGTGCGGTTCATGTTTTTGACCGGCGTGCTCCAGCGCAGCATTTCCTCGATGGCAACCGGCAGACGCGATGCATCGTCAATGAGAGCCGCCATCTGCGCAGGTCGGCGCAGCAGCGCTTCCATCCCCCCCGAGATCGTATGTCGCGTAGTCTCGTCACCCCCAACCAGAATGAGCATGGCCTCATGCATGAGCTCGGCATGCGTCATCGGCGCGCCCAGGATGCGGGCGTGCACGATGGCACTGATCAGATCGTCACCCGCCTCGGCACGCCGCTTGCTGAACCAGAAGGTGATGTACTCGTTCCAGGCGTTCACCGCCTCCACGACTTTCGCCAGGTGTTCCTCGCCCATGTCCTGAAGGCCGGTGGCGAACAGATCCGACCAGTGCAGCAGTTTCACGTAGTCTTCCTTCGGCACCCCCAACATGTGACCGATGAGCATCATCGGCAACGGCGTGGCAATGTCCTTCACAAAATCGGCCTCGCCCTTCTCGATCACCTCATCGATGATCTCGGTGGCGCAGGCCCGGGTAAACGCTTCGTGGCGCCTGAGCGCCTGCGGTGTGAACCGGCGTCGCACCACCGCCCGGCGTGCCATGTGTACGGGCTCGTCCTGATTGATCAGGGAAGGCACGGGCGGCGAGTCCGGACGGGAACTGTTGCCGGAACAGAACAGCGCCTGGTCCGAGGCGACGTGCCGGATGTCCTCGTATCGGGTGATGCCCCACAGCCCCTGGCCGCCGTCCCAGGTGCGGGCCCCGGCGTCAAAATAGACCGGTGCGTTCGCCCGCATCCAGGCAAAACGCTCGAACGGGTTGGCATGGAAATCCGGGTGCAGGAGCTGAATGTCGTCCCGCGTCGGGTGGTCTGGCATCTGGCCTGTCTGTTGCCCCTGAAGCGGGTGAGATTAGCACCAAAGTCGGGGCGGACTCACGCGCACGTTTCACCGCGGCCAGCTCATTTCCGCCTCAGACAGGACGCCCCTGCTGCCGGAGTTGCCAATCTTCATTGGGCTGTCTTTCGAAATTCGGTTGTTCGCCGCTGAGACGGGCAATGATGCCCGTCGTCATGTTGGACAACGCCACTTTCAGCGCATCACCCACTGCCTCTTCATTCAGCGTGCTGTCCGCGCTCATACGCCCCGACCAGGAGAGCGTGCAACGGCCGGCATCGAGAGGTACGACGGATGCAACCACGACATAGTCCTGCATGCCGATGGGCTTGCCCGCGGTCAGCTCATAGGAGAACGACCGCTTGCTGTTGTCGTATTCGACCAACCGGTGCTGCACGTATCCCTGCGTGGACAGATGAATATCCCGCACGGCGCCCACACCCTCCCCACGGACGTTGATGCGGCTCGTTTCCCCACCCGGAATCCAATGCAACACGCGGTCAAAATGACGGATTTCCTCCCACACCACATCCGCTGGCAGAGCGATCTCGCGGTGCACTTCAACAGCAATCATCTTCAATCCTCCAGAGTTCCAACGACAGATCAGGTGCCGTCATTCCATCGCCTGCGCAGCACGATGCGAATGAACTGCACGCCAGCGATACCCAGCGCCCACAACAACAGTGCGGTATAGCCGAACTGAGTGATGTTGACGGGTGCAAGCAGCGCGCACGCCACCAACGCTACGGAGAACAGTGCACCGATACCCATGAGCACATTGTCCAGCGGGATGTAACCAGCTGACCTGTCCGCATCGAGACCACGATAGTTGACGAAGCTCCACACAATCTGACCGGCATGAACCACTGCGTAGATGAGTGCTGCGACTTTCCACTCCTGCGCAACCACGAGGCTCAGCAAGGGTGGCAGGAACGAGAAGAAGATCACCTCAGCAGCCAGCGAGATCAGCGATCGAAGCCGGAAGTCGGCTACGTTATCCCGCTCCTGCAGGAACACGATCACACCACTGAATCCGGCCACGCCAATGGCAACCTGGCCGATAGCCTCCAAGGTCTCATACACCCCGGCTCTCTCCTCTTCAATCCGGGCAGCGCTGCCCGGCGTCAGCTGGCGTTCAGGCGCTGTTTCCCACCGCATTCAGCGCGTCATCAACCGCGTCCCTGAAGGCAGCGTGATAGCGATTGCGATAGCGTTTCCACCAGGCCCGGCCTCCGGGCGTGGAGATGAAATCAGTAACGAAGACGATGTGCTCAGCGAGCCTGCCGTCGTCCAACAGGCCCAGCTTGAGTTGCCGTTCGAACTGCGTGGACACACCCGCAATCAGTGGACCCATGACCAGCGCAAACCGCATCCGTTCAGCCGGTGCAAGATCTTCGTATCCCCGCAGCCCCCTGAAGAACAGATCACTCAACGCCACGTCCTGTCCGATGGCCAGCATGGCCGCCTGCTGCGCATTGGAGTGACCCAGCGCTTCGGCGATGGCAATATCCTGGTTCTGCTCAAGTTGACGGGTGTTGGTGCGGATCAACGACGAGTTCTGTCTGATCTGATAGGCGAGGAAACCCAGCGTAACAATCACGCCAATCGCGCCAACCAGCTCACCAACAGCACTGACAGCCTCCCAGTTCACTCCGCCCCCCATCGACCACACGCCGCGCAGCATCTCTCCGGTGCGGATTGCGGTCAACCTGCAACCGGGTTCGGAGCGGGGTCAGACGCCTGCATGGCTTTGGAGGGGAGCCCTGCCCTCTATTGATACCCGCTCCGCCCGGCGACTGTGCGGGTGGTAATCCCACACTGCATGGTGCCAGGTGGCGTGATTGTCCCAGAACACCAGCGTGCCCGGCTCCCAGCGCACGCGACAATGGAAACGCGGGTTGTGCTCCGCGTGCTGCCACAACATCTCCAGCAATGCATCGCTCTCCACGGGCGATAGCTGCGGTATCGCCACGGTGAAGGCCCGGTTCACGAACAGGACCGCGTCCCCCGTAACCGGGTGGCGCACCACCACCGGATGCTCCGCCTTCGGATAGGGCTGATCGTCCCTGAGAACGACGTTGTAGTTCGCCAGGTCCTTGCGGCCGTCGTGCACCGCCGTGAGCGTACGCAGGAATGCCTGCATGGGCGCTGACAGGGCGGCAAACGCCTGCGTCATGTCGGCGAACAGGGTGTCGCCACCGCTCTCCCCGGGCAATTCTCGCACCAGCAGCATCGAGCCCATGGGCGGTATCGGCTCGCAGGAGACATCCGTATGCCAGCACTCGCCATTGGTATAGGCGCTGTCCGGCGTGGTGTGGATGCGGAAAATCTCGGGATCGGCCGCGGACCTTCGCAGCCGGTGCGAAGGATGCACGTGCAGCTCACCGAAACGGCGCGCGAAAGCCTTGTGATCCTCAGGGGCCAGCGCCTGGTCGCGGAACGCCAGTACCTTGTAGCGGGCGAATGCCTCCCGAATGGCCTGCATCTGCGCTTCCACGGGAGAGCGCAGGTCCACACCGAAGATTTCAGCGCCGAATCGCGGCGTAAGCGGGCGTACGCGCAGTGTCATGAGATCACCTCCAGTCGTGAGGATTGCCTGGGCATCGTCATGCCGTTCGCCGGGAAATGCTCACGATGTTGCCATCCGGATCCGCATACCGGGCGGTGGTACCCCAGGGCTCCTCGCGAGGCGCCATGAGCACCGGGGATGCGGCACCGATGACACGCTCGTGCACTGCCTCAAAGTCGTCGACGTGAAAACCGAGCTGCACGGCGCGCGTCACTGGTCGTTCCGGCAGCCGTGCCGGGTAAAGCGCAAAATGCAGAAACGCACCATCCGTCCATGAAAACGCAGCGTGGTCGCCGCCGAACCAGACGTCCCGCAGGTCGGCATCGTGATCCGCGGCCGCGAGTGGCACGCCCAGCACGTCCCGGTAGAACACCAGTGAGCGGTCCAGGTCCGATACGTTCAGCGCAATGAATGTCAATCGATGCGCAGGCATCTCCTCCTCCATCTGCCTCGAGTCACGAGCGTTTCCACCCGCATCAGCGGCGACATCCTGCCCTATTTCCACCCGGCAGGCATTCATGCTCTCATCAACGCCTCAGGATCAGGGAGAACCGACGCATGACAGCCACGCATCTGCAGCCGGTGGGCAAGGCGCTGGCACGCTATCTGGCGCGTCATTGGGACAAGGACGTGCAGCTTGGCGCCATCAGTCAGATTCCGGGCGGAGCCTCGCGCGAAACCTATCGCGTGCACATCACGGTGGAGGGTGTCGCGGAAGGCGTCATCCTGCGGCGCGACCCGCCCTCCAGTCTCATCGACACGGAGCGCGCGCACGAGTTCAACACCTACCGGGCAGTGTTCGGCACACGGGTGCCGGTACCCGAGCCCCTGGTGCTGGAAGACGACGATCCCGGCGAACTTGAACGCCCGTTTTCGCTGACCCGGGAAATCGCCGGCTGCGAAACCTCTCCTGCCACGTTGACGATGGCACCGTTCAACGCGCACCGGGAGAAAATTGGTCACAACAAGTGGACGATACTCGGGCACCTGGCAGCGCTCGATGTCGACACCCTGCCGCTGGCTTTCATGGCCCGGCACGCGCACCCGGCCAGACACGAACTCGACTACTGGGCCGGCGTCATCCGCAAGGACGCCCTTCACCCCCAACCCATCGCGGAGGCGGCGATCCGCTGGCTGGAACGGCATCTGCCGCCGCCGTCCGCCAGACTGGCGCTGGTGCATGGCGACTATCGATCAGGAAACTTCCTGTACGACACGGAAGGCAACGTGCATGGTGTGCTCGACTGGGAAATGGCGCATCTGGGGGACCCGCTGGAAGACCTTGCCTGGTCCTTCGACCCCCTGTGGTGCTGGCCGGAGAAACACCTGGCCGGCAATCTGCTGCCGCGCGTGGATGCGCTCGGCATCTGGGAGCGGGCCAGTGGCCTCACCGTGGACCGGGAAGCCTTCCGGTGGTGGCAGGTGTTCGCATCGTTGAAGGCACTGGCCATCTGGATCTCCTCCGCCGAGGACTACGTGAACGGCACCACCAAGGAGCCCATCCTCGCCTTTGCCGGCTGGCCGCTCATCGACCGCCAGAACCGCATCCTGCTGGACCGCCTGCAACCCGGCTCCACCCACACCTACGCGGAGGCGCTGCTGTGATTCCTGCACCCGGACGTACACTCACCGACCTGGCCATGCGCCTGATGCTGGGCATCGCGCCGCAAACGACCACCACTTTCGCGGCGGCGGACTGCGGGCTCATTGCGCAACTGCTGCTGACCATGGGCCAGGAATTCGAGCGCGCCGTCGATACGCGCATGCAGGATATCCACGAACTGAAGGCACTGTTCGGAACCGCCCCGGCGGATGCGGCGCGCGCGCGATTCATGGGCGCCACACCCGCCTCGCTCCACCTGCGAGACGTGAATGCACTGCATGATGAGGGCATGCAACTGCTGGCCATCCTGCATGCACAGGCGGAAGCGGACGATGCGGCGCTCAACGCACGCATCTGGGCGTTTCTGCGCGCGCACAGCGAGCGGCACAAGTTCGAGACCCTGGGCTGAGCCGGGGCTGGCTGACAAATCCATACAACCCGATGCAGTGTCGCGAGCCCAGGCGTTTATCATCTCCCCGGACAGTAACCCCGTCGGGCACGTTCCCCGCGCAAGGTTGAAGGGAAACGTTCGATGACCACACGCAAAACCGCCCTCATCACCGGCATCACCGGCCAGGACGGCGCCTACCTCACCGAATTCCTGCTGGAAAAGGGTTACGAGGTACACGGCGTGAAACGCCGCAGTTCGCTGTTCAACACGGATCGCATCGATCATCTCTATGAAGATCCACACGTGGACAACCGTCACCTCATCCTGCACCACGGCGACCTGACCGACAGCAGCAACCTCATCCGCATCGTGCAGGAATGCCAGCCGCACGAGATCTACAACCTGGGCGCGCAGAGTCACGTGGCTGTATCCTTCGAAGCCCCCGAATACACCGCCCAGGTGGATGCTCTCGGCACGCTCCGGCTGCTCGAAGCCATACGGATACTGGGCCTGGGGGACAAAACCCGCTTCTACCAGGCCTCCACCTCCGAGATGTACGGCAAGGTCACCGAATCACCGCAGAACGAACAGACACCGTTCCATCCCCGTTCGCCCTATGCCGCCGCCAAGCTGTATGCGCACTGGATGGTGGTGAACTACAGGGAGGCGTATAACTTCTTCGCCTGCAGCGGCATCCTGTTCAATCACGAATCGCCGCTGCGCGGGGAGACCTTTGTCACGCGCAAGATCACGCGCGGCATCAGCCGCATCGTGCTGGGGCTGCAGGATTGTCTTTACCTGGGGAACCTGGACGCCTTGCGCGACTGGGGGCATGCTCGGGACTACGTGGCCATGCAGTGGGCCATGTTGCAACAGGACACCCCACGCGACTATGTGATCGCCATGGGCGAGCAGCATTCCGTGCGCGAGGCGGTTGAACTCGCCTGCTCGCTGCTTGGCCTCACCATTGCGTGGCGCGGCAAGGGCGTGGACGAGGTTGGCGTCGTCACGCAATCCACCTTGCACGACATCGTTCCGGGGACCGTCATCGTGCGTGTTGACGCACGCTACTTCCGGCCCACGGAAGTCGACACCCTGCTCGGCGATGCCTCGCGCGCGCGCCGGGAACTCGGCTGGGCGCCACGACACACCTTTGGAGACATCATGAAGGAAATGGTTGACGCAGACTTCGAGCTGGCCCGGCGGGACGCACTGGTTGGCAACGCCGGTTTTACCGTCTACCAGCGTCACGAATGAACGGGAATGCCGACGCTGCGGCGCTGCGGGAGCAACGCATATTCGTTGCGGGCGCCACCGGCATGGTGGGCTCGGCGGTAGTGCGTGAGCTCCAGCGCGCCGGCTACCAGCAGGTACTGGGTACACCGCGCGCGGAACTGGACTGCCGGAACCCAAGCGCCGTCGCCGATTTTTTTACGCGCCAGCGTCCGGAACTCGTCATTATCGCGGCGGCGCGCGTGGGTGGTATTCACGCCAACGATACCTACCCCGCCGATTTCCTGTACGACAATCTGATGATCGAGGCCAACCTGATCGACGCCGCACGCCGGCACGACGTGCAGCGGCTGGTCTTTCTCGGCAGCAGTTGTATCTATCCCCGAATGGCGCCGCAGCCCATCCCGGAGTCCGCGCTCCTCACCGGTGCGCTTGAACCCACCAACGAGGCCTATGCCATCGCCAAGATCGCCGGCATCAAGCTGTGCGAGAGCTATGCGCGTCAGCATGGTTGTGATTTCCGGTCGCTCATGCCAACCAACCTGTACGGTCCGGGCGACAACTTCCACCCGCAGGACAGCCATGTGATACCGGCGCTGCTGCAGCGTTTTCATCATGCCATCGAGAACGATCGCGACGTCGTGACGGTTTGGGGCAGTGGCGCCGCGCGCCGGGAATTCCTGCACGTGGACGACCTCGCCGCCGCCGTGCGCTTCATGCTCGAACTGCCGCGGCGGCAACTGGAGTCTGCGGTCACGCCGCGCCAGAGCCACCTCAACGTGGGCACCGGCGAGGACCTGTCCATTGCCGATCTGGTATCGGCCATCGTACGGGTTACGGGCTATCGCGGCCGCGTGGAATTCGACCGCACCCGCCCTGACGGTACGCCGCGCAAACTGCTGGATACGTCGGTGATCAACCGCCTGGGATGGCATCACCGGATCAGTCTGGACGACGGCCTGCGCGACACCTGGCGTTGGTTTCTCGACAACCAGGCACGGCTGCGGCGCTGAGACAGCGCCGCGGCGCGCTCACGCCTGCAGCCGTTCCTTCACGTAGGCGGGCAGTTCCGCTACCGCAATACGTTCCTGGGCCATGGTATCGCGGTCGCGCACGGTGACCGTGTCGTCCTCGTCCACGGTCTGGAAATCCACGGTCACGCACAGCGGCGTGCCCACCTCGTCATGGCGGCGGTAGCCCTTGCCGATGTTGCCGGAGTTCTCGAACAGGATGCGGCCCAGCCCCAGACGCTGCAGGCTCTGTTTCACGGCCAGCGCCTTGTTGACGATGCCCTCGTGATTGCGCTTGAGCGGCATCACGGCAACCTTGATCGGCGCCAGGTGCGGCTTGAAGCCCATCACCACGCGTTCGTTGCCGTTCTCAAGTTTCTCCACGCGGTAGGCTTCGTTCATCACCGCCAGCACGCCACGGTCCACGCCCGCCGATGGCTCGATGACGTAGGGCACCTGCCAGGCTTTGGTTTCCAGGTCCTGCACGGCAAGCCGCGTGTTGGAATCCACGTTCTCCATGACCTTTGCCGCCAGATGCAGCTCCGACTGATTCTTGGAGTGTGAACCGAGGTCAAAATCCGTGCGGTTGGCGATACCTTCCAGCTCTTCGAGCCCGTGCGGAAAGCGGTACATCACGTCCACCGTGGCCTTGGAATAGTGCGAGAGATCCGCTTCCGGCACGTAGTACAGCTCCAGGCGATCACGTGGCACGCCCTGGGCTTCCCACCAGTTCAGCCGCTCTTCCACCCACAGTTTGTGCCACGCTTCGTCTTCCCCTGCGGGCACGAAGAACTCCAGTTCCATCTGCTCGAATTCGCGCACGCGAAAGATGAAATTGCGCGGCGTGATCTCGTTGCGGAAGGCCTTGCCGATCTGCGCAATGCCGAACGGCGGTCGGCGCGAGGTGGAATCCAGAACGTTCTTGAAGTTGGTGAAGATCGCCTGCGCCGTCTCCGGCCGCAGATAGGCAAAACTCGAGCCGTCGTCCACCGGGCCGATGGCCGTCCTGAACATGAGGTTGAAGGGGCGCGGCTCGGTCAGGTCCTTCGAGCCGCACGCCGGGCACTGATCGCCTTTCAGGTGATCCGCACGCCAGCGCGCCTTGCATGTGCGGCAGTCCACCAGCGGGTCGGAGAACGTGGCCTCATGCCCTGAATAACGCAGGGTTTTCGGGTTGGTGATGATCGCCGCATCCAGCCCTTCCACGTCATCGCGCTCATACACCATGGCCCGCCACCAGGCGGCCTTGAGGTTGTTCTTCAACTCGACGCCGAGCGGACCGTAGTCGTAGATCCCCTGCAGGCCACCATAGATGTCACTGGACTGGAAGATGAAGCCGCGACGCTTCGAGAGCGCCACCAGTTCGTCCATGCTGTTTGCTGGCACGTGCGTATCCACCCTGTTGCTTGGCGGGCCGCACTATACCGGAGAAGCAAGGCGAACTGCAGGCAGCCTGCCCTCCACGGGACGAGGAGCAGCGGGGAGCAGACCGCCATGGTCGTCTGCCCTCCCTGCCGTCCGGCGCCTGTCACCGCCATCGCGTGATCGCAGGTCCGGAGTTTGTGGACTGGTCAGCAAACCTGCCCGAAATGTGACCAATTCGCTTACATGGCTGCACAACGGCCCACCAAAAAACCGGATGCGTTCTGGTTCAATGGCCTACGAAATTTGACCAGGAAGGAAAGCCATGCGACTGGATGATCCCCGCGACAGCAACAAGCGCTTTTTCCGCGCCTCCAAGCGACTGCTGATGCTGAACGGCGCCTGGTACTTCTCCACCCGCGAAGGCGAGAGGGGCCCGTTCCCTTCCCGCGAAGCCGCAGAAAAGGAACTCATGCTGTTCACGCAGGAAGTGAATGAACTGCAGTCCTTCCAGAAATCCCGCGAGGCTGAAAGTCGCGACGTAAAAAAGCCGAAGGCAGCCCCCATGACGAGGGCGGAGCCGCGCAGACGCCGGGAGACCAAGCCGCTCTCGCTGAATCCGGCACCCGACCTCCTGATCTGATTCCGGCTGCAACCGTCTGGCGGCAGGTACTCGATATCCTGACCCGCCGCGGTCAGTAGCCGCCGCCCGCACCTCGCCCGCCCCGCCTTACTTCCGGCGGGGCAATTGTTTTAGCCCGTCGTTACGCTACGCTGTCGGTCCCTGTCGGCCACCCTTTCCGGTACCCACACGCGGGCAGCCCCCGCGGCACGGCGCTGGAGGGCGCCGACGGAATCGCGACGACAACGAGGGGGAAATTTCATGGCCAGGGTCCGACTGGAACCATCCGACGAGTACATGCATCCGCTGGAAGCAGCGGCCAACTTCAACGAGAGCATGTATTTCAATGTCTTCGACCGGCAGAACAACGTTGGCGGCTGGTTCCGGCTGGCCAACCGACCGAACGAAGGCCGCGGGGAAATGACCTGCTGCCTCTATCTGCCAGACGGCCGTATCGGCTTCATGTTCCGGCGCCCGGAGCGCCGCGACAACGACGCGTTCGATGGCGGTGGCATGCGCTTTGAGGTCGTGGAGCCATTTCGCACGCTGAAGGTCACCTTCGAGGGCAAGGTATGCCTGCTCACCAACCCCCAGGACATGGCGGACCCGTCCACCGCATTTCGCAACAACCCCTCCGTTCCGTCCAGCGTACGCCTGACGTTCACCGGCATTTCGCCGATGTTCGGCGGTGAGCCCGTGAACGATGACGGCAGCCCCATCGAGCAGAAAGCAGACGAAGGCTTTGCACGCGGCCACTACGAACAACACATGCGCGGCACCGGCGAAATCCGCGTCGGCGACGAAACCTTCACGATCGACGGCCTTGGCCTGCGCGACCACTCCTGGGGACCGCGCTTCTGGCAAAGCATCTACTGGTACCGCTGGCTGCCCATGGTGTTCGACGAATCCTTTGCCATGATGGTCTCGATCGTATGTCGCAGGCCAGGCGAAATGCATGCAGGCGGCATGGTGCTGCGCGATGGCGAATACGTGATGATCAGGGAAGCCACCGTCACAGCGGACTACGACGACAATCAGAATCAGACCACGATGCGCATCACCGCACGCACCGACGAACGCGAATACACCGTGGACGGACGGGTCATCTCCCTCATTCCACTGCGCAACCGGCGGCAGACCCCCGATGGGGAATCGCTGGTGACGCGCATCACCGAAGGCATGACCGAATTCACCTGCGACGGCAGGACGGGTTACGGCCTGTCCGAATTCCTGGATCAGATCGTCGACGGCCGCGCCGTCGGTATGGAGGCGTGAGCATGGGCTGGAACTATGGCGATATCCTCGATGGCCTCGCGGACGTGCTGCCACCGGAGAAGCCGGCCCTCATTCACGCCGACACCGTCATCTCCTGGCAGGACTTCACCGCGCAGACCAACCGTCTGGCCCGTGCACTTGCCACCCGTGGCGTCGGCGTTGGCGACAAGGTTGCGTTCTATCTGCGTAACTCCCCCGCCTACAGCCAACTCCTGGGGGCCTGTTTCAAGGGGCGTTTCACGCACGTGAACGTGAACTACCGGTACGTCGAGGACGAACTGGTCTACATCATCGACAACTCCGACAGTACCGTGGTGGCGTTCGACGAAGACTTCGCGGATCGCATCGTCGCCATTCGCAGCCGACTGCCGAACGTGAAGGTCTGGCTGCAGTCAGGTTCCGGCACGCGACCCGACTTTGCCGAGGACTTTGCCCATCTGCTGAACGCCGGCGACGGCTCGCCGCTCGGTATCACGCGCAGCGCCGACGACCTGTTGTTTCTTTACACGGGCGGCACCACCGGGATGCCGAAAGGCGTGATGTGGCGCCATGAAGACCAGTGGCTTGCCGGCGCCGCGGGCGCCAATGCCGCCATGGGCGGCGTGCGCCCGGCCACGCTGGCGGCGCACCTTGACAACGTAAAGGCGTCGGGCGGTGGCGGCCGCACCATTCCGTGCTGCCCCCTCATGCACGGCACCGGCCTGTTCACGGCCATGGGCACCCTGGGCGCCGGCGGCACCATCGTCACGCTCACCGGCCAATCCTTCACCGCCGAAGAACTCTGGGACACCGTGGACAGGCACAAGGTCAACGGCCTGGCCATTGTCGGCGACGCCTTCGCCAAGCCGATGCTGCGATGCCTGGAGGAAAACCCGGAGCGGTGGGATATCAGCTCTCTCGCGTCCATCATCTCCAGCGGCGTGATGTGGAGCCCCGAGGTGAAGCGTGGCCTGCTCAGGCACAACCGCAACATGGTGCTCACCGACTCCTTCGGCGCCTCGGAGGCGGTCGGCTTCGGCCGCTCCGACACGACGGCCGACGGCACCACGGAAGTGGCCAAATTCAAGCTCGGCGAGAACTGCAAGGTGTTCGACGAGAACTTCGAGGAAGTCCCGCCGGGCAGTGGCCGCGTCGGCTTCGTCGCCCGTTCGGGTCCTCTGCCGATGGGCTACTACAAGGACCCCGAGAAGACCGCAAAGACGTTCCCCACCATCCGCGGCGTGCGCTACTCCATTCCTGGCGATTACTGCCAGGTGGAAGCGGACGGCACGCTCATCCTGCTCGGGCGCGGCAGCGTATGCATCAACACGGCCGGCGAGAAGGTGTATCCGGAGGAGATCGAAGAAGTGCTGAAAACGCATCCCGCAGTTGCCGATGCGCTGGTGGTTGGCGTGGCTGATGACAAGTGGGGGCAGGCCGTTACCGGTGTGATACACCTGGAACAGGGCGCCAACTTCGACGAGGCTGACATTCGCGCGCACGTGCGCCAGCATCTGGCGGGCTACAAGACACCAAAACGCATCCTCGTCACCACACAGGCCATGCGCGCCAGCAACGGCAAGGCGGACTACAAGGGTGTGCGGCAGTTCGCCGAAGATTCCATCAACGGAGGCCTGCACGCATGACATCCACCCTTTTCGACCTGACCGGCAAGGTGGCATTGATCACGGGCTCGAGCAAGGGCATCGGCCGCGCCATCGCCGAGGAAATGGCGCGCCACGGCGCCCGCGTGGTGATCTCCAGCCGCAAGGCGGATATTTGCGAGGAGGTGACCCGTGCCATCAACGCGGAGATGCCTGACGGACCGGGTGGCGCGGTATCGATCCCGGCCAACATCAGTCGCAAGGAGGAACTTGCCCGTCTCGTCGAGGCAACGAAGCGCCAGTTGGGTGCCATTGACATCCTCGTCTGCAACGCAGCCGTGAATCCCTTCTATGGTCCCATGAGTGAACTGCCGGACAGCGCGTTCGACAAGATCCTGGACGTGAACATCAAGTCCAACCACTGGCTCACGCAGATGGTGGTGCCGGACATGAAGGCGCGGCGCGACGGGGCCATCATCATCGTGTCCTCCGTCGGCGGTGTGCGTGGCAGCAGCGATCTGGGCGCCTACTGCATCTCGAAGGCAGCGGACGTGCAGCTTGCACGCAACCTGGCCGTGGAGCTGGGACCGTTCAACATTCGTGCAAACGCCATTTCGCCGGGGCTCGTGCGCACGGACTTTGCACGGGCGCTGTGGGAAAACCCGGAAATTCTGGAGCGGCGAACTGCCGGCGATCCACTCAGGCGCATCGGCGAACCCCACGAGATCGCGGGCGCGGCGGTGTTCCTGGCATCCCGCGCAGGCAGTTTTACCACCGGGCAGAACCTGATCATCGACGGCGGTTCGACGATTACCTGACGTTGAGCGCGATACCGCGGTCATCACCGGGTATGGTGACCGCTCCCAACACTGGCCGGGAGGCAACATGAAAGAACAACGCTGGTGGGCTACCGCCATCCTTATCGGCGCCGTCATCGGCCTCGTCTGCCTGCCGCTCGGCGCCATCGGCACGCGCCTTGGCGTGTGGGGTTTCCAGCTGGGACTCGGACTGGTCGCCATCGGCGCGGCCCTGGGCGCACTGGCGCTGCTGACGGGTTTCATCGCACTGATCGTGACCTTTGCGAAGCGACTCACCGGTGAGCGGGCAACAATCGCCGTGGCGCTGATCCTCTCCGCGGTGGTGGTGGGCGTGGTTGGATCACAGGCAGTGAAAGGGCGCGGCGTGCCGGCGATTCACGACATCACCACGGATACCGCAGATCCACCGCAGTTCAATCGCGTCGTTGCACTACGTGGGCCGGACAGCAATCCACTCACCTACGACGCGAAGACGCTGCCAGCGCTGCAGGCTGAGGCGTATCCAGACGTGCAGTCTCTTGTGACCGACGAGTCACCGGGCGAGATATTCTCCCGGGCGCGCGGCGTGCTGGACCGCATGGGACTGGAACTGGTCAACGTGGATGGCGACGCAGGGGTCATCGAAGCAACCGACACCACGTTCTGGTTTGGCTTCAAGGACGACGTGGTCGTGCGGGTGCGCCAGGCGGACGGTGGTGGGTCCATCGTGGATATACGGAGCGTGTCGCGGGTCGGCGTGAGCGATCTTGGCGTCAATGCAGGGCGGATTCGGGCGGTTTTGCAGGAACTCCGTTGATCGCCAGGCTGTCGGTCCAGAACGCACGTTGCGAAAGCCCGCCGTAGAGCTGCTGCAACGGAGAGGCGCAGGAGTGGCCCACGCCCCTTCAGCAGCCGCGTTGGCTGCTGTCACTTCTCGACACACCGGTCTGCGTGCCACGAGCCCACGCAACGCCGCCTGTACTCAGAGGCTGACACGTAGTCCGATACCGGAATAGCTGGCTTCCAACCGTTTTCCCAGGTCGCGGTTTCCCTCGATTTCCATGAACAACTCCACCGAGTCGTTGAGCGCGTAGTCCAGTTCCAGGCCACCGACCAGCAGATTCGTGGAACCGCCATCAAGGCGTTCGAACGCCATGCCGCCGGGCGATTCCCGCACGTCGGTCCGTACACGCTCCAGCGCCAGTTTCACCACGCCGGACAGGCGTTTCGCGGTGAAGAACCGATACTGTGTGCCCACGCCAATGGATTCGACCCTGGCCTCGTACGGGCCTGCTTCGTACTTGCGTTCTATGGAGGCTGATCGCAACCCTCGCACGAAAATGCCCCACTTTGGCGACAGCCAGTAACCGGCGCCGAGCTTGACGGCAAATCCGGACTGATCGCTGCTGGAAACGGCTGCCTGTCCGATGTCCTGGAAATGCGCGGCTGCGGCACCCAGCGACAAATCAACAAAAACACCTTTCGCGGTATCAGCCCGAACCTGGCCGCCATGCAGCAGAAACAGGCCAATACAGCCTGCGAGGAACGGGTGTTTACGATATCGAGCCATGACGAATACTCCGACTGATTCTGAAGAGGTCGCCATGCTGCGCCGGCAAACTTCGCGCAAAATGAAGGCTGTCTAAAGAATTGCCAAAGGCTTTGATTGTCCGGCTGGCAGCGCGTTGTCCGCGGGGATGCAGAACAGATTGACGCCTCGACTGGCAACGGCTCACCCTGGCTGAGCCGTCATGAGCGGTCATCTGACTCCCGACAATCCGCGCTGCGGGCAATTCCTTTAGCTATCCTTCAGCTGGTTCCGGCAGGATTGAATCCATGCGAATCTGCCTACTTGAAGATGATCTGCTGCTTGGGCGCGCGCTGACGGCATGGCTGACTGCCGCCGGGGATCAGGTCACCTGGATACGACTGGCCCGCGACTTTGATCCCGCGACCGCCACCGATGACTTCGACGCCCTGGTTCTGGACCTGGGACTCGCCGATGCTGACGGCATAACCGTATTGCGCCGATTGCGGAAAACGGGGGCCTCCCTGCCCGTGGTGATTATTACGGCGCGCGGTGAACTGGATCAGAGACTGGACGGTCTCGATTCCTCTGGAATGTGCACGTCTGGGGATCAAACCCAGGAACGGTGGGTTAAAGCCCGGTGCTCTACCAGCTGGTTAATGGACCTCAAAAAAAGAGGCGCATTGTAGTCGCGGGTCGGCGGGCAAACAACCTCCTGCCTGCCTGCAGAAACAATGCCTGGGCGCGCGGATCAAACCTTCTGCAGGGTGTATCGCGTAGATCTCATAACGGCAGCAGCGAAGCTCGCGATGACACAACGTCGCACAAGCCACAGGTAACGCTGGCCACGTTTCCGGTAGCAGGATACGGTCGCGCGCAGTCGAGGCGCCCAGCGCAGCCCCTCAAGAATGATGTCCGGCCTGGACAGGTGCTGCAGTGGGGCATGAATGGTCATTCCGCTCCCTCCACACCCTCGCGGGTAAGTCAGATTGGCCAGCCGTTCAAAGGCCTCGATGAAGGTTACCGCAGTCGGGATACAGCCCGAGTAGCCCACTGCACGACGCCAATAAAAAATATCGCGCGACTGCACTTCCGCAGGCCAAAAGCACAGGAAAACCGTACGCGCGGGCACGTAGGCATGTAACGCCCTGCTGGCGCTTCGGGCACCGCGAGACTGTCTGTGAGCGCGAGCTGCCAAATTGCGCGAGGTCGACGGCACCGTGCGGCGCAATGTCGCGCACGGCAGACGGCTATCGCTGCCCGGGTCTCCGCGACGCAGCGACCGTAGTCGAAGGACAATGGTGACAATCAAAAACCCTGCGCCTTTGCCATGGCCAGCATGGTGGCGGAGTTTATCCGCCGGATGTCAAACGTCATTTTCGCCCATCGGCCCGCCTGGTTACCCCAGATGACTTGTGCAACTGTAACTGCATGCGTACCGGGAGCTGGTCCTCCAGTATCCAGGCGGCCAGAACCGCTGGCTCCAGCTGTCCCTGCGACGGCGAGAACAGTACCTGTGCGTCGCGCTCATCCAGCCCGGTTTCCCGCAGCTTGAACACCGCCCAGTCATAATCGCCCCGATCGCAGATGACAAATTTCACCTCGTCATGCGCGGTCAGCAACGCGAGGTTGGCCCACTCGTTTCGATGCACTTCGCCGGAGGCCGGTGTCTTGATATCGACAATTCGGCGCACACGCGCATCCACGGCGGCAATGGGCAAGGCTCCGCTGGTCTCCAGCGAGACGACATACCCGGCATCGCAAAGCGCCACCAGCAGTTCATGCACAGCCGGTTGTGCCAACGGTTCACCACCGGTTACGCAGACATACCGGGCACCATACCCGCACACCGTGTCGAGTATCTGCGCCACCGACTGACGCGTACCGCCGTGAAAGGCATAGTCCGTATCGCAGTAGACACATCGCAGCGGACAACCGGTAAGCCGCACGAACACCGTGGGGTAGCCTGTGAGACTGGACTCACCCTGAAGCGAATGGAATATCTCGGTGATGCGCAGACTGGGCGCTTCCGATCGACTGGTGAGGGTCATTGCTGACGCGCGTCAGCGCAGTTCGCTGGCGTAAGTCTTGGCCAGGCCTGCCGCTGCGCTGTCCGGATGCTCCCGCTGCACGCGATCGAGGAATTCCAGCGCCCTGGCATTGTCGCCCAGCCGCTGATGGAGAACGCCCATCTTGTACATGGCATCCGGCGCTTTCGCATGCGCGGGGTACTCGTCGATTACCCGCATGAACGACTGGCTGGCCAGATCCATCTTTGATTCGGCCAGATACAACTCCCCAAGCCAGTACAGCGACGGCGGTGTCTTCTGCCCGTTGGGATACTCATCCACCACGCGGCGGAACAAGGTAATGGACTTCTCGAATTCCCGCGACGTAGCTGCGGAAAACGCCTCCGCATAGAGGGCGTTTTCGCTGTCGGCAACAGGTTTCGAAGCAGCCGGTTTGCTTGCGGGCGGCGGATTCACAACGGTTGCGGAAGGTGTCGAGGCCGTCTGCGTCCCAGCAGAGGCGCTTGCGGGCGCAGGTTTGGGCGCTGTCGTTGCCGGCCCTGGTCGCCCGAGCGCCAGAACACGCTCGTCCAGGTTGCGGTATTGCTCCAGCTGCGCGGCTTCCAGCTTGCGGATCTGGTGCTGCTGTTCTTCCACCTGGCTACGCAGCACCTGTACTTCACCGCGCAGGGTCTGCAACTCGGCGAACAGCTGGGCGAGTCCCGACGGTGTCGACGGTGCGGTGTCCTGCGGCTGCGGCTGGGGTGTTTCCGGTCGATATTCCCGGTCTGGCGGTGCCGGCTCGAGGCGGGGCTTGGGTGCAATCGCCGTACTGGAACTGCGCTCCTCGATGGGAACCGCAGCGAACGCGGGCGTCAGGGCACAGAGGACAATCACCCCGACCAGAGGGACTCGAAGGCGCTGGAAGACTTTGCGGTTACGGCTCCGCACATTGCCTCCTGTGCATTGGCGGTGGTGAAAGCCGGCAGAATGCATTGCGCCGGCTTTCCACACAAGACAAAGGGAAGGCGACAGTCATGGACTGCCGCCTGCCATCATCAACGATAGTTGACGATACCGCGACGGTTGCGGCTCCACGCACTTTCGTCGTGGCCCGGATTTTCCGGTCGCTCTTCACCGTAGCTCACCGTCTCGATCTGTGACGACGCGACGCCGGCGGATGTCAGGAAATTGCGAATGGCATTCGCGCGACGCTCGCCCAGGGCGAGGTTGTATTCGCGGGTGCCACGCTCGTCGCAATGACCTTCGATGACAACGGTACGATCCCGGTTGCGGTTCAGCAACTGAGCATGAATCTCCAGTACCGCCAGATCGGAGGTATGGAGATCGGACTTGTCGTAGTCGAAGTAGAAAACACGGTTGAGCAGACCGCCGGTTCGCGGATCCAGCGGATTGCCGGAAGCGTCGAAGTCAGCCGGACCCGTCGGTTCGGTGCTCGTTTGGGTGGTTGCTGGGGGGGCGCTTTCCGCGCCCGTATCGGTGGGTTGCGCCTTCTTGGACGTACAGCCCGTCAGTACGACACCGACCAGAGCAATCGCGATCAAGCTGGTGAGACGTTCCTTGAACATCATCATCTCCTGTTCAGACACCTTTTTAGTTTGAATGGTTGGGAACTTCTTGTGAGGGAGCCTATCTGCCGGACAGGGGATCCATGAATGGAGACCACGCCGGTTCACGCACGTCACCGGACGAGGAAGGTAATTCATACTTCACGCTTCCATCGATCGACACGACAGCCAATATGCCCTTTCCGCGCGCTTGAGTGGCATACATCAGCATTGCTCCGTTGGGAGCAACCGATGGCGATTCATCAAGATTGGTTCTGGTGAGGACGACTACCCGATCACGGCGCATATCCTGCCATGCAATATTAAAAATGCCAGCACTTCGATGCACGAAAACGAGATTTCCGTCATCAAGCATACGTGCACGGGCGTTGTAGTCACCTTCGAACGTCAGCCGTTCCTCAAAATTGGTGGCCAGCTCCAGTGCATAGATCTGCGGCTTACCGCCCCGATCGGAGGTGAAAATGATGCGGCGGCCATCCGGGGCCCAGGTGGGTTCTGTGTCGATGGCTGGGTTGCGGGTGAGCCGACGCAGCGTACGGTCCGTCAGATTATAGAGATAGATTTCCGGGTTGCCGTCCCGCGACAGCACCATGGCCAGTTGCCGGCCGTCCGGCGAGAACACGGGCGCGCTGTTGATCCCGCGGAAAGAGGCGATACGCTCCCGCGCCAGGGAGTAGACGTCCTGGATGACAATACTGGGGCGCCCCGTTTCGAAAGAAACATAGGCAATTCGCCTGGCATCCGGCGCCCAGGAAACGGACATCAGCGGTTGGCTCGACGAGTAGATCGTGCGCGATCGTTCGCCGTCCGCATCCGCCACTTCGATGCTGTAGCGTGCCCGCGAGGTACCGGCGTACTGAGCCAGCACATAAGCGATCCGCGTTGAGAATGCGCCGCGAACACCAGTGATCTTTTCGTAGATGAGATCCGCCACACGGTGGGCGATATCGCGCCACTGGTCCATGCGTCCCGTCACCCGCTCCATGAGCAACTGGCGCTGACCGGGCACGTCGAACAGGTAGAACGTGACGGTCACCCGCCCATCCGCTTCGCGCGTCGCCTGCCCGATGGAGACGAACTCTGCGCCCAGCACACGCCAGTCGCGGTAGATCACCTCTTCCGGACGAACAGGCATGGACAGCATGTTGTCCCTGGCAATCGGTGCGAACTCCCCGCTACGCGCCAGATCGCCGGCGACAATTTCGGCAGCATCGACCAGACCGGCCAGCGAACCGTCCATGCGCATGGGTACGATCCCGATGCGTGTAGGGTTGTCGCGCCCCTGGGTGATGACGATGGTGTCCAGGCTGGCGGCGGAGGCCAGTGACACCCAGCAGATAAGCACAAAAAACAGAAGCATCGGGCTTCGCACCCGGTAAATTGCAGTCTTCAACGAAACAGATCCTCTGGTTGAAACAGCAGATAGAAACGACGGAACCTGGCTTCGAACAGGGAAGATTCCTTTGGCACCTCAAACTTGCGCGCCTTGCGCACCGCCTGTTCGGCGCTGCGATCAAACGCGGGGTTGCCACTGGATTCCACCACGCTGACGTTTACAAGATCGCCGGTCGGCACCAACTCGACCAGCAACAGAGCCTTCATGCCATTGCGCGCGCTTGGCGGCCGTGACCAGTTGGCCACCACAAGTTCGTTGATACCCTGCGAATAGGACATTGCCGCCTCATCGGCGACTGCTTCCGCATCCGCCGCATCCTGCGCATCCTCTTCTTCCTGAAGGGCCTCCTCGAACGACTGGCTGGCCAGCTCCTGCAGCCGTTGCTGACGCAGCGCCTCGGCTTTGCGACGCGCCTCCTCCTCCGCCTTGCGGCGTATGGCATCCGGATCGGGTATGGCTTCCTTCTTCACCACAGCGGGCTGCGGTTGGGGCTTCGGTTTCGGGGGCGCAACAGGCTCAACCTTGCGCTGCACGACCGGTGGTTTTTCCTGTGGTTTCGCGGGTGCAGGCGCTGCCTTTGGCTTCGCCTTCGGCTCCATTACGACCAGCCGCGAATTGACGATTCTTGGCGTCACCACATTCACAAGCTCCCGCTCGGGATGCCAGCCGCTGTACAGCGCCGACACCGCCAGCGCATGCACCAGCAACGCCAGCAGAAGCGGCAGCCACCGCATACGCCAGCCCATCGCTTCAGGCACCCGGCAGCTCCGGCGGATCGGTGATGAGACCAACACTTTCCGCGCCAGCTTTCTGCAGCACCGTCATGACACGAACCACTTCACCATAAGCCAGCTTTTCATCCGCCTTTACGAATACCGGCACTTCAGGGCGTGCTCGCAGAATTTTCCCCGCCTGATCCTCCAGCGAATACACGGTGACGCGCGTGCCCGTGTCATCAGCATTCTGCATGCCCAGATTCACGAAGATTGCACCATCCGCACGCATGGACACCACCAGCGGGTCGTCTTCCGTATCCGTTACCGGCTCCGACGGTGCATTCGGCAGATCCACCTGCACACCCTGCGTGAGCAGCGGCGCCGTGGCCATGAAGATCACCAGCAGCACCAGCATGACGTCGATGTAGGGTACGACGTTGATTTCACTCATCGGTTTGCGTCTGCGAGCCATTTTTCTGCTCCGCGACCGCTACTGACGGGTTTGCCGGGCGTGCGACGCACGCTGCAGCAACGTCAGGAGTTCATCGGCGAACGTCTGGTAGCGCCCCATCAGCACGTCGACCCGCGCCGAGAACCGGTTGTAACCGATGACGGCAGGAATCGCGGCGAACAGGCCCATGGCCGTGGCCACCAGCGCTTCGGATATTCCCGGCGCTACGGACGCCAGCGTGGCCTGCGTCATGTTGGCGAGGCTGCGGAAGGAATTCATGATGCCCCATACAGTGCCAAACAAACCAACGTACGGACTGGTGGAGCCAACGGTCGCCAGGAATGGCAGGTTGCGATCCAGTTGCTCCTCTTCCCGGCTCACCGCCACCCGCATCGCGCGCTGCACACCCTGCATGATGATTTCGGTGTCGCCACCACCCTGTTCCGACAGGCGAAGATACTCCTTGAAGCCGGACACGAAGATCTTTTCGATCCCGGTGAGATCGTCCGCGCCTTCGAGTTGGCCGTACAACTTGCGCAGATCGATGCCGGACCAGAAATGCTCGTCGAACGTTGCAAGATCCGCCTCGGTCTTGCGCAGGAAAAACCAGCGCTGAAAGATCATCATCCAGCTCGTGATGGACGCCGCCAGCAGCAGCGCCATGACCAGCTGTACCAGCAGGCTGGCGTTGGATACCAGTTCGAAGATGGAAATTTGTTCCGGCAATTGGGGCTCCTAGCCTGGACTATGCAAGAAGAGACGTGTCAATGACATCGCAAGCGATGGGATCGCCGGGTGGCGCGGATCGCAGCGCGCACCGACGCGCCGGACGGCACGATGAGCACATGGAGGCAGAACGCCCTGTGTTTTCGCTGCTGTCTGCGGCTGAATTAGCAGGCTGCTGAAAAAGCAGCCTGGTATGCCAGCCAGGGATGGCTGGCCCGCAAATGCAGCGGAAAACGCTGCATCTGGCGCGAGTCGGCGAAGCCGACGACTGCTGAAACAAGTCCAGGATGGACTTTTCCAGCATCCTCTCATGGCACGAAGTTCCATGCGCGACAGCGCTGGCAATCGCAACGTAGTCAGCTGTTAGGGGAATCATGCATTGTCCAGGCTAACCTGTCGTCAGATATCCAGCGCGGATTGTACCGTTTCGTCACCCGGCGTCAGACCAAAGTGCAAGTACGCCCGTGGCATGGCCACGCGTCCGCGCGGTGTACGTTTGAGAAAACCCTGCTGAATGAGATACGGCTCGAGTACGTCTTCGATGGTGTCACGCTCTTCGCTCAGCGCCGCGGCAAGCGAATCGATGCCAACAGGACCACCACCGAACTTTTCGATAACCGCAAGTAGCATACGCCGGTCCTGTGCATCGAAGCCAGCGTGATCCACCTCCAGCAGATTGAGCGCCGCATCTGCAATGCGCTGCGTGACCGCGCCGTCGCCTCGCACGTCGGCGAAGTCGCGCACTCGGCGCAGCAACCGGTTGGCAATGCGCGGTGTGCCTCGTGATCGCGCCGCAATCTCGCGGGCACCCTCGGCGTCGATGGCAACATTCAATTTGGCGCCGGACCGCAACACGATCTGCGCCAGTTCATCCACGGAGTAGAAATCAAGGCGCTGCACGATGCCGAATCGATCACGCAGCGGTGACGTCAGCAAACCCGCCCGCGTCGTCGCGCCGACCAGCGTAAAACGATTCAGCTCCAGCTTGAGTGAATGGGCAGCGGGCCCCTCGCCCATCACGATGTCGAGCTGGAAATCCTCCATCGCGGGATAGAGGATCTCCTCCACCACCGGACTGAGACGATGAATTTCGTCGACGAACAGCACGTCACCATCGTTCAGATGCGTGAGCATGGCAGCAAGGTCACCGGGCCGTTCGAGCACCGGGCCGGAGGTTGTGCGGATCTCCGCCTGCATTTCGCTGGCAATGATATTGGCCAGCGTTGTCTTGCCGAGGCCTGGCGGTCCAAATATCAGGGTATGGTCGAGCGGTTCGCCGCGCTGACGGGCCGCGGCCAGAAAGATGCCCATCTGCTCCTTCACCGAAGTCTGGCCAATGTACTCGTCAAGCGAGCGCGGGCGCAGGGCACGGTCGAAGCGCTGGTCATCCTTGCGCGGCTGGGATCCGACCAGCCGATCGGGTTCGATACTCAAGAAGAAACTCTCACTGTCACGTCATCGTGGTGCGCAATCGCCGGGCCCGCCGCCAGGTCAGCCCGGTACGGACGGCCATTCCGGCTGCCGTACACACGGCAACCGGCGAGGCCGCCTACTCTGCCATACCTGGCACCAGGGTTCCCGCCTGAATCAATCCCGCACAAATCCGCGCAACGCGATGCGTACCATGGCTTCCGTATCCGTGACATCCTCGGGCACACCCGCGAGCGCGCGCTCCGCCTCGGGTTGTCGATAGCCGAGCGCCATGAGCGCCGCCAGCGCTCGATCGCTGGAAGCCCCGTTCTTCTTATATATAGATACAGCCTCACCGGACCCGGCCGGAACGATATCGTCAAGTTTCTCTTTCAATTCGACAAGGAGTCTTTCGGCAGTACGCTTGCCTATTCCCGGCACCTTCGTCAACCGACTAACCTCGCCTGACGCCACGCTCGCCGCCAGTTCACCGACGCTCAACGCAGACAGCAGCGCCATGCCAAGGCGCGGTCCCACACCGTTAACCCGAATGAGCACGCGGAATACGTCACGCTCCGGGCGACTGGCGAACCCGAACAGCAGATGAGCGTCTTCCCGCACCACCTGGTGCGTGAAGAGCAGAACGTCCGTACCCGGCACGCCGAGCATCTCCGCGGCCGCGCGGGTGAGTTCCAGTTCATAACCCACACCACCGGTATCAACCAGCGCGCTGCGGTCGAACAATTCGACGAGTTTTCCCTGCAGTCGTCCAATCATAGGCGGCGAGTATTGACGTGGCAGATGGCAACGGCAAGCGCGTCCGCCGCATCCGCCTGGGGTGCGCCAGGCAACTTCAGGAGCGCCTGCACCATGTACTGCACCTGCTGCTTGCTGGCCTTGCCGGTACCAACCACGGCGAGCTTCACCTGGCGCGGCGCATAGTCGTGAAACTGCACGCCCTCCGACATACAGGCGGCAAGTGCCACGCCCCTGGCCTGACCGAGTTTGAGTGCGGAAGCCGGATTGCGCGCAATGAATATCTGTTCCACTGCAACCTGCTGGGGCGAGTAGGCAGCGAGCGTCGATTGCACCCCCTGGTAAAGCTCCTGCAGACGCTCGGCAATCGACCCCGTCATCGTGCGTATGCAGCCGCTCGCCACGTAACGTATGCGACCGTCGATCACGTCGACCACCCCATAGCCCGTGATACGGGAGCCTGGATCGATACCAAGAACCCGCACGACGCGTCAGCGGCCGGAAGCGATACGTGGCGTATTGTCTTTCACCAGCACCCTGAATCAGCCTTCAAGCAGCGAATCCGGGAATTCGCCGTTTGAATAGACATTCTGCACGTCGTCCAGTTCTTCCAGCATGTCGATGAGCCTGAGTACTTTCTCAGCGGTTTCCTCATCGCAGGCGGCTGTCATGGAGGGCAGCATGTCGATGTCCGCACTGGCGGGTTGTAACCCGGCGGCGCGCAGCGCATCCGCCACGGGCAGCAACAGCTCCACGGACGTGGTTACCGTAATGGCCCCGTCGTCCTCCACCTGCAGATCGTCTGCACCGGCTTCCAGCGCCACTTCCATGACCACATCTTCCGATGTCCCCGGCTCAAAGGCGACAACGCCACACTTTCTGAACAGATACGCCACAGAGCCGTCGGTGCCGAGGTTCCCCCCACACCGATTGAAGGCATAACGTACTTCGGACACCGTGCGGTTGCGGTTGTCCGTCATTGCCTCGACCAGAATCGCGACACCGCCCGGGCCGTACCCTTCGTACGTCAGCTCTTCGACGTTGGCGCCGTCACCACCACCCGCACCCCGCTGAATGGCCCGATCAATGGTGTCCCGCGGCATGTTACCCGCCAGCGCCTTGTCCACCGCCGTACGCAGACGCGGGTTATCGGCGACTTCACCGCCACCAAGCCTGGCGGAGACCGTCACCTCACGAATGAGCTTGGTCCACAACTTGCCACGCTTGGCATCCTGCTTCGCCTTGCGATGTTTGATGTTGGCCCACTTGCTGTGTCCGGCCATGATCAGTTCTCCCGGCGAACCCGCAGATGGAGTTCGCGCAGCTGGTGTTCATCCACTTCACTGGGGGCGGCCATCATCGGATCGGCCGCGGTTTGTGTTTTCGGAAAGGCAATCACGTCACGTATGGATGCGGCGCCCGTCATCAGCATGACGATGCGGTCGAGACCAAAGGCGATGCCACCATGGGGTGGGCAACCAAACGAAAGCGCATCCAGCAGGAAGCCGAACTTGGCACGTGCTTCCTGGCCCATCTTCAGCACCTCGAAGACGGCGGCCTGCATGCTGGCATCGTGGATACGCAGGCTGCCGCCACCAAGCTCATAACCATTGAGTACCACGTCGTAGGCATTCGCCTTCACCGCCAGCGGTTTTGCCAGAACATCTTCGGGGGTTGCATTGGGACGCGTGAACGGATGGTGTTCCGCCGCAATCGTGCCGTCCTTGCCCTGCGCGAACATGGGAAAATCGACTACCCAGCATGGCGCCCAGGTCTCACCGAGCAGACCGAGGGTGCTTGCCAGTTCATTGCGCAGCGCCCCCATGGCATCGTTGACGACGCCACGCTTGTCAGCACCGAAGAACACCACGTCACCATCCTGCGCGCCTGTGCGCGACAAGACGCTCATCACGACCGCCTCCGGCAGAAACTTGATGATGGGTGACTGCAAGCCAGCCATGCCATCGGCCATGCGATTGACCTTGATGTAGGCGAGGCCCTTGGCACCGTAGCGGCCGACAAACTGCGTGAAGTCGTCGATGACCTTGCGCGAAAGTTCAGCACCCCGGGGCGCACGCAGTGCCACCACCCGCCCGGCCGCATCGTTGGCCGGCCCCTGGAAAACCTTGAAATCGACGTCGCGCATGAGGTCCGCCACATCCACGAGCTTCAGTGGATTGCGCAGGTCAGGGCGATCGCTGCCGTAGTCCCGCATCGCATCTTCCCAGGAGAGCACGGGAAAGGCTGGCAGTTCGACGCCGAGCAACTCGCTGAACAACCGCTTCAGCAGGCCTTCGGCCAGCCCCATGATGTCCGACGCTTCGACAAAACTCGCCTCGATGTCGATCTGGGTGAATTCCGGTTGTCGGTCATGGCGCAGATCTTCGTCGCGATAGCAGCGTGCGATCTGATAATAACGATCGATACCCGACATCATGAGCAGCTGCTTGTAGATTTGTGGCGACTGCGGCAGCGCAAAGAAATGACCGGGATGTGTGCGGCTGGGCACCAGATAGTCGCGCGCGCCTTCGGGCGTGGTCTTGGATAGCGTGGGCGTTTCCACGTCCCAGTATCCGTTGTCCTCAAGGTAGCGCCGGACGAGGCTGGCCGTGCGGGCGCGCAGGTGCAGCTTCTCCTGCATCTCCGGACGACGCAGATCGAGATAGCGATATCGCAGCCGCACATCCTCACCCGCGCTGGAATGTTCGTCGAGCTGAAATGGCGGGGTGGCGGAGCCGTTCAGAATGGTCAGCGTACTGCCAAGCACTTCAACCTCGCCCGTGGCCATGTCGGGATTGACGGTTCCCGCCGGACGCGGTCGCACACGCCCCTTCATCAGGAGCACAAATTCGCTGCGCACCCGCTCCGCCGTCGCGAAACTCTCGACCGTGTCCGGGTCATACACCACCTGCACGATGCCGGTTCGGTCACGCACGTCCAGAAAAATGACCCCGCCATGGTCACGGCGACGGTGCACCCAACCCGTTAACGTGACTTCGGTACCCACATGGCTGCTGTTCAGCACGCCGCAGTAATGGCTGCGCATCGTCTTCTACCTTCGATTGAAGTTGCTATCGTACATCGGGGAACGGCATAGCCATTACCCGCCCCCACGAAAGCGACTACTCACGCAGCTTCTCCGCATGGGGTCAATACATCCTGGATCAGGCCTGACCCGGCGTTGGAAACGGACCATGGCCAGGCCGGCACTATATAAAGGAAGCACTGCATTTTCAGCGTTTCCATTTTAAAAGGAAGGCATATCGGTCCGCGGCTTGCGGCAACCGGTCAGGGGCTGCGCCGCGAATTGTTTGCCCAATCGGGCGGATCACGCGAGGCGATGACCCGGGGAGCGCCGGGACAAATCGCCTGATTCCGTGTTCAGGTATCGGAGCCGCCGGATGGCTTGCTGCCACCAGCGTCCGAACTTCCTGCCTTGTCCCCGGACGAGGATGTCGTGCTCGTTGTCGACGAAGGTGTCGATGCGGTTTCCGTCGATGTACCCGATGAACCGCCACTGTCACCTTCGCCACCGATATTCCGCTTCTTGTCCGCGGACGATTTGAAATCCGTCTCGTACCATCCACCACCCTTCAGTCGAAAGGCGGCACGCGAAACCTTTTTACGAAGCGAGTTCTGTCCGCACTTCGGACATGTCTTCAACGGCTCCTCGCTGATCTTCTGCATCGACTCGAGTTCGTGAGCACAATTCTCACAGCGGTATTCGTAGATGGGCATGATGTTATCCGTGGAAAAACGCGTGCAATTTATGCACTGGCTCTGACTTTTCAAGAGTAGGCGACGAATAAATCATCACCAATGGAACACACGACATACGACCTCTTTCTTCGTTGCACCAGAATGAAGTTGCCAATCACGCCGCAGATTGGGACAAAGCACAACAAATTCGTATTTTGTGACTACACTTTTTCTTGGCTTTGTAGAATGAATGGGCTATAAAGCGCGCCACCGGATACTGCAGTTGTCATGAATGAAGTCGTGACCAGTAACCGGGTGTGTAGCAAAGGATCGCGGTAGCCTCTGATGGCTGGTCTACCTGCTGACGCACTTAGATGGCGCTACCAGTGAGGTCAGATGATCGAATTAGTTTTTACAGTACTTGCTCGGATTCAATCTTCCTCCCCTGGTTCGTCTTCTCCATCCAAAACTTCTCTTATCGTCCAATCAAAAAGGGAATCGTGAATGGCAACTGCGAAGAAAGCTCCTGCTAAGAAGAAGGCGCCTGCTAAGAAGAAGGCTCCTGCGAAGAAGAAGGTAGCGGCCAAGAAGAAGGCTCCGGCCAAGAAGGCGGCTGCAAAGAAGAAGGCTCCGGCTAAGAAGAAGGCCGCTGCCAAGAAGAAGGCTCCCGCCAAAAAGGCCGCCGCCAAGAAGAAGGTAGCGACCAAGAAGGCACCGGCCAAGAAGAAGAAGGCGCCAGCCAAGAAAGCCGCAGCCAAGAAGAAGGCTGTAGCGAAGAAGGCACCGGCCAAGAAGAAGGCCGCTGCCAAGAAGAAGGCACCAGCCAAGAAGGCCGCGGCCAAGAAAAAGGCCGTAGCAAAGAAGGCTCCCGCCAAGAAAAAGGCGGCAAAAAAAAAAGTAGCTAAGGCTGTAGCACGCAAGAAGACGGCGACCAAACCCGTGAAGAAAGCAAAAGCAGCCCCAGCCGCAAAGCCGGCACCCGCCATCTCTACCAAGATGACGAAGACCGCCATGCTGAATGAGATCGCCGGCAGCACCGGCCTTACCAAGAAGCAGGTGGAAGGTGTCTTCGAGCAGCTGGAATCCCTCATCGAGCGGCACATCCGCAAGCGTGGCGCAGGCGAGTTTGTTCTGCCTGGTCTGCTGAAGATCCGTTCGGTCAAGCGTCCGGCAACCAAGAAGCGCATGGGTCGTAACCCGGCCACCGGCGAAGAAGTTGTTATCGCCGCAAAACCGGCATCCGTGCGGGTCCGCGTTACCGCGCTGAAGAAGCTGAAAGGGATGGTTGGCTGAACCGCCGCCGTCGACTTTAAAAAGGGCCGCTTGCGGCCCTTTTTTTTTACTTCGCCTTCGGGCTCCTGCCCTCACGGCGGACCGGTCGCTTGCTCGACACCGGCATGAGTCCGCGTCGTGAGGGAGTCGAGAGCGGTGAGCAGGGACGGTGGCGCGGACTGGAACGCGCGCAGTCGTACCCGTAGGTACGACGAGCACGTGGAAGGAGCACGCCGTTCCTGATTGCCGCTATCGGCGCCCGCAACAGCTGACTCATGCTGGTGTCGGGCACTGGCTTCCTCACGACGGCGATGACCTTCGGTCATCACCGCGGCGGCACTTCCATGTGCCGCTCAATAGCAGACACCATCGATACTGCCTGGTTGATCGTTTGCGGTGGGTTCGGTTGTGTGAAGGGTTGTTTAGCCCGCGTTCAGGCAACCTGATAAAGTTGCAGCTGTCAGAACGAGTGAGCCACGATGCGCCAGTCCCAGTTGTTGATTCCAACGTTGCGTGAAGATCCCGCGGATGCGGATGTCATCAGTCATCGACTGATGTTGCGGGCGGGCCTGATCCGTCAGCTCGCGTCAGGGTTGTATACATGGCTGCCACTGGGTTTGCGGGTACTGCGGCGTATCGAACGCATCATCCGCGAGGAACTGGACCGCAGCGGTGCGCAGGAAGTACTCATGCCAGTGGTGCAACCTGCCGAGCTGTGGCAGGAAACAGGCCGCTGGCAAAAGATGGGGCCGGAAATGCTGCGAATGCAGGACCGGCATCTGCGTGACTTCTGCATGGGGCCGACGCACGAGGAAGTGATTACCGACCTGTTCCGCCGCGAGGTACGCAGCTACCGCCAGCTGCCGGTGAACTTCTACCAGATCCAGACGAAATTCCGCGACGAGGTTCGACCGCGCTTCGGCGTGATGCGCGCACGCGAATTCACCATGAAGGACGGGTATTCGTTTCACCTGGACCAGGCGAGCTTCGACGCCACCTACCGTGAGATGCATGCGTGCTACAGCCGCATCCTCACCCGCATGGATCTCGACTTCCGCGCGGTGGATGCCGATACCGGCAACATCGGGGGTGACAATTCACACGAGTTTCACGTGCTTGCCGGCGCTGGCGAAGACACCATCGTGTACGCAACGGATGGTCCCTACGCGGCCAATCTGGAGAAGGCGGTTGCCGCGCCGCCACCGTCCCGCGGCAATGCAACGCAGGCGCTGGCAAAAGTCGCCACCCCTGGCATGCACACCATCGAAGCGGTCAGTCAGTTCCTTGGCGTGGACGCGGCGCAAACGGTCAAGACGCTTATAGTGCAGGGCGAGGAAGGCCTCATTGCGCTGGTATTGCGCGGGGATGACGAACTCAACGAAGTGAAAGCCGGCAAGATGCCGGGCATCGCGCAACCCCTGCGCCTGGCGGACGAAGACAAAATCCGCGCCACCATCGGCTGTTCGGTGGGCTCCATCGGACCCGTCAACCTGCCCGTGACAACATTTGTGGATCGCGAAGCCGCGGCGCTCGCCGATTTCGTCTGTGGAGCCAACCAGGACGGCTACCACCTTACCGGTGTGAACTGGGGCCGTGATGTCACCCTCGCGGATGACAACGTGCGCGATCTGCGCTCGGTGCGTGAAGGTGATGCAGCACCCGGAGGCCAGGGTGAGCTGCGGTTTCTCAAAGGTATCGAGGTGGGACACATCTTCCAGCTCGACACCGTGTACAGCCAGCCGATGAACGCCAGCGTCCTCGATGCGGACGGCAGATCCGTCATCGCCATGATGGGTTGCTACGGCATGGGCGTAACCCGACTGGTCGCCGCAATCATCGAACAGAACCACGACGACATGGGTATTCGCTGGCCGGCGCCGGTCGCCCCCTTTGATGTGCACATCGTTGCGCTGAATTACAACAAGTCCGAAGCCGTGCGCAGTGCCGCCGACCGCCTGCACGACACGTTGACGACGCAGGGGCTGGAGGTGCTGCTGGATGATCGCGACGAACGACCGGGGGTGAAGTTTGCCGACGCCGATCTCATTGGCATCCCGCATCGGTTCGTGATCGGTGATCGCGCCCTCAAGGACGGCGTCGTGGAGTACAAGCGACGTCGCGATGGGTTTGCCGACACGCCCTCATTGGAGGCCGCACCGCACCTGCTGCGAGAGTGACAGCAACGGTCGATGGTCTGCGCGGTACACCCCGCCGCGCAGACAACACCGCTTGGCGCCTGGCGATACCCTTCAGCCCGCATCCTCTCCGGCGGCAGCGATCGCCGCACGGATCGTGTCCACGGTCTGTGGCCCCCGCAGCACGCTAGCGACGTTGAGGCCCGGTCGCAGCACAACGGTTGTGGGCAGAACGGGAGGCCGTTCGTAGCCGAACCGTTCGCGCGGATCGTGGCTCAATACGGGAAAGCGCACATCCATGCGCGCAATGACATCCGTCAGGTCATTCCCTCGCAGTTCGTCATAGTTCACGCCGACAACCAGTGGCCCCCCTGCGCCGGCGTTGTAATACAGCCGATTGAATTCCGGAATCTCGTCGCGACACGGTGCGCACCACTCGGCCCAGTAGTTGATGACCACCCAACGATCCCGCCAGTCATCCAGTCGCGTGGTGGCGCCATCCGCCAGTGGCAACCTTTCGCCGCCGCAGCCGGCAAGCAGAAGCACTGTAAAAAGTATCGTCGGTCGCACGTAATACCTCACTTGCTGGTCACCCCCGCCGACAGGGCGGAGGCCAGATCAACCGTCATTGCATTGGATCCGAACTGCACGATGGCGCGAAGCGGTTCAACAACGCCGGGCAGATCCTCGATATCGCGCAACGTTGCCTCGTCAATACCCTGCGGGAAGACATGATACAGGTCCCACAACGACAGACTCTTCAGATCGCGCCCGAGGAAGAGACGGTCATCCTCGCCGGTATGCACCAGGCGCAGAGCACGGAACGCATCGAACAACTGGTCGTATTCCCCCCGCGTCAGCCGTACCGCTGCCTCCAGATCCACGGGGCCGATGCCCTCTCCCTGCACGTGACGCTGCTGCAGGAGCCGGAGAATGCGGGCAGCCTTCACAACCAGCGGTTCCGGTGTGGGCTCGCGATCGCGTCGAAGGGACAACGTGCGAACGAAAACCACGCCGCAAAGCACCAGTACCCAGACCAGGTAGATCCAGCTCAGAAATGCCGGAATCGCGGCGAACGCGCCGTAGATGACATTGAACGACAAGGACGGCGCGACCTCACCGAACGCCCACAGCAACACCTGGAATACCAGCATGGTGAGAACACCACCCAGCAACGCGTGGCGAAAGGGCACGTCATAGTTCGGTACGGCGTAATACAACACGGTAAACGCGGCCACGCTCAACAGCTTTGGCAGATGCCCCAGTGTCAATGCACCCAGGCCGAAGTCCTCGAACTGCGAGACGAAAGGCAGCGCGCGGAAATAAACGCTGATGAGCACACCGGCGACGATCAACGCCGGCGTCATGGTCAGCACGGCCCAGTACGTGAGCAGGCGATGCATTCCCCGACGGGCACTGGGAACCTGCCATATCCGGTTGAAAGTCTTCTCCACCGTAACCAGTGTCATGAACGCCGTTACGAACAGGAAGCCAAAGGATATCCAGGTGAGATTGCGGGAATTGTCCGAAAACTCCGCCAGCTTGTCGTAGAGCAGCGCACTGCTGCCAGGCACGAAGTTCTGGAACAGGTAGGTCTGGATCTGCTGGCCAACGCCCGAAAATTCCGGGAACAGCGACAACACCACATAGGTCACGGTCATCATCGGCACGATGGCAAACAGCGTGGTATAGGTGAGGGTGCCCGCGCGGGCGAGACAGTCGTGTTCGATGAACTGCTGCACGAGCTGTTCCCCGTACCAGCGGGTCCAGCCCCAAACCCGGCCCGGCGTGAGTGGGGCGAGTCGATCACTCACGGTTACGATCTCCTGGCGCGCACGACGCGCTTTCTACGACGCACTGGTAAACTGTTCATCCGCGATTATAGGCCGACCCGCGTGACCACCATCTACCACAATCCCCGCTGCTCGAAATCCCGCGCCACGCTGGACCTGTTGCAGGCCAATGGCGTCGACCCGGAAGTCATCCTGTACCTGGAAACACCACCGTCCGCCGACGAGCTGAGAGACATCCTCGGCAAGCTGGGCAAGTCCGCGCACGACCTGCTGCGCGGCGGTGAAGCAGTGGCCAAGGAACTGGATGCAGCCGCCCAGGACGAAGTGACGCTCATCCAGACCATGGTGGCCAACCCGATCCTTATCGAGCGGCCCATCGTCGTGAAGGGCAGTCGCGCAGTCGTCGGCCGTCCCCCGGAAAACGTGCTGTCGCTGCTGTGACTGCACCCTATCTGCTCGTTCTGTACTACTCACGCAGTGGTGGCACGGCCAACCTCGCACGTTTCATCGCCCGTGGCGCGCGCCAGGCGGGCCTGGAATGCAGGCTTCGTACCGTGCCGCCGGTATCCACCGTCACCGAGAGTACGGCACCGCCAGTACCGGATGAAGGCGCGGTGTACTGCACCAAGGACGATCTGGCCAATTGTGCGGCGCTTGCCATCGGCAGCCCCACCCGCTTCGGGAATATGGCCGCTTCCCTGAAGTATTTCCTCGATGGCACCTCGGATCTGTGGATGACTCAGCGTCTGGCCGGCAAACCAGCCGGCGTGTTCTGCTCCAGCGCCAGTCTGCACGGCGGTCAGGAAAGCACGCTGCTGACAATGATGGTGCCGCTGCTGCATCACGGCATGGTCATCACCGGCATTCCGTACAGCGTGACCGCGCTCACCGAAACGACCACCGGCGGCTCGCCCTACGGCGCCACGCACCTCGGGCGCGATGATGCGGAACTGTCAGCACATGAGCGCGAGGCGGCGGAAGCGCTCGGCGAGCGGCTGGCGACGCTGGCCCTGAAGCTCGGCAACTGACCATGCGAGGCTGGCTGTTCGTTGCCCTGTTGCTGACCGGCTGCCTGTTCGCGCTGACCGGGCTCAGGCAGTTTTTCATCGATCCCGTCAGCAACCCGATCACCAACACCATCTGGTTTGCGCTGCAGGTGGCGCCGCTTGCGATGATCCTCCCGGGTCTGTTGCGGCTGCACACGCGCGCCTGCTTCTACACCATCATGGTGGCCATGCTGTATTTCATCCACGGCGTCATGGGCGTGATGTCGACTGCCACGCAGGCGCTGCGCTGGACGGGGATCTGGGAGCTGGTGTTCTCGTGCCTGCTGATCGCGGTTGCGACCTGGTTGTTACGGCTTGCCAGGGCGAGGGATGCGAGCCTGGAGGCTTGAGGCCGACGGTTCATCACGCTTCACGCCGGGCATCTTCCGCGAAATCAGGCAGCACGGCTTCGACAAAGCGAACGAATTCCGGCTCCAGGACCGGTTTCGTCCAGGGGCTGTGCTCCCATGATCGACGCATGGTTGGATAGCTGCAGAAATTCCGAAGCACGTGTTGGACCTCGTCCAATGACTTCTCATCATGGGTCGTTGCCCACTGCGACCAATACACCCAGAACCAGTAGGCATTGCTCCAGTCCACCTGGGACGCCTGTTCCACGGTGCACCCCCGGTCGGCGGCGAGTGCCGTGTAGTAATCCGCGACCCCGAAGGCGTCTATCAGATTCATGCGCAACTGCCCGTCCTGGATGCACGCGATCATCTGTTCGCGCATTGCCTGGGCCCGGGATAACTTGTTCTGATCGACAGTCGCCTGTCTGGCATGGCGTACCTGGAGCGCCAGGTACGCCAACGTGATGACCACGGCGATGGAGCCAAGAAACTCACCGTAGTTGCCAAGCAGCTGGGCGAAGGCCTGATGATCCATGGTTTCCCCCCTCTATCGACGGGAAAGGCTACCTGAATTATTGAAGCCGGCGAAGGCTCGAGGGAGATCCGTAGTCTGACCTGCCTGCAATCGACCAAGCGTCAGCGGGTGTCCCCAGGAACGATCACGGTCGAACCCTGTAGTCGGCTGCACCCAGACAATTCGCGAAGGTATCCCATAGTGTGCTCAGTGAGTCGGCAGGAGATATAACCGCGGCTGCTTTCGGCAAACTACAGATATTCGCCCCGTTCACATACTCCTTTGGAAAGCAGGATTTTGCCGTATTCGCTCTCCAACGAAGGACCGAAATGGCTCACCGAAGCCTATGGCGGCCTCTTCCCAGAATCTGATCCAGGCAGGGTTGGCCTTCGCTTCGTTCGAGTAATACCCGTCTGCTCCGATCCATAGCTCAGGCGGGACCGCTTTGTCGATATTCTGGTAATACACATACTCCCACCCATTGATCTGCATGAAATAGTACGTGGAACAACGAGTCCACACAGCATCTTCGACTTCCCGTGGGGTAGTGCGGCACTCCTGTAGAAAAGTTGCCAGTTTGTCGTTTTCCAGCAATGACTCGAATACTCGCTGGTTGACATCCAAAGCGTTGTAGTGCGCCTGACTCCGAAGCAGGCGATTGTTGTCAGAGAGTTGGACAGCAAGGTAGATCACGGATACGACTACCGCGACTCCACCACAGATTTCCGCGACCAGTGCTGCTCTTTCAAGACTCACTGCAAGACCTCCCGAATGCGACGATTCCAGGAACAAGACTATACGAGTAGTAAACTGGCGGTTAACGGGTGGGCCTGAACGACCACTCGAAAGCGGAAATTTTCGCCGTATGCTTAGGCGTCCCTCGATCCTCCATGCGATAGTGATTCGGAGAATGATCGCAACGGGTCGAATGGCGACCGTTGTAGCCACCATCGTCAGGCCACCGCATGCATGGCACCACGCTCCAACAGCCATGGCTGGCGCCAGCCCCTCGCCTGCCTCCCGCCGGAATGCAGCTCTACGAACTCAGTGAATCGTCGGCGTATCGCCGGAACCTGGCTGCTTTTCCTCATCCACGCTCTGCACCGCGTAACGGCGCGTCACCACCTCACCGGAAACGACATTCGGCAGCCCACGCATGAACTCGTCCATGTGGTCCGTCTGGAAGTGTGCGAGCAACGACTCCATGTTCTCCCACTCCTGGAACAGCATCAGCGTGTTGGGATCGCTGAGCCCCACGAAGAAGTCGTAGGAAATGCAGCCGGGTTCGTCACGCGTCGCCGTGGTCATGCGCCGCGCCATGCCCAGCGCTTCCTCCCGACGCTCCGCCCGAATGGGAATGTAGCCCTGCACGATGATCATGCCGTCTCTCCTGAACTACCCGTCATACCGTCGCCCGATCGGGCGCAAGGCACGGCGCTTCGAGAGCGCCGAATATCACGCTCGCCGGGAACGCGGCCGACATCCTGCCAGTTTTCATCCGACGCGCAATCCCGACGCCACGCCGAGTACGCCCGCAATCTCGTCGAGTATCGCCGGATCGTCGATCGTGGACGGCATGCTGTAGCTTTTGCCATCCACCATCTTGCGCAGGATCTGCCGCAGGATCTTGCCGGAGCGGGTCTTCGGCAGCCGCTTCACCACCAGGGCACGCTTGAAGTTGGCGATGGCGCCAATCTGTTCGCGCACCATCTGCACCAGTTCGGCCTGCAGCGCACCGGCTTCGATGTTGGCGCCATCCTTGAGAACCACCAGCGCCAGCGGCACCTGCCCCTTGTCCGCGTCTTCGGCGCCAAACACCGCGCACTCCGCCACCGCGGGATGCGCGGCCACGACTTCCTCCATCTCGCCGGTGGACAGGCGGTGCCCTGCCACGTTGATGACATCGTCGATGCGACCCATGATGAAAACGTACCCGTCCGCATCGCGATAACCGCCGTCGCCGGTCAGGTAGAAACCGGGGTAACGCGACCAGTACGCCTCCTCGAAGCGCGCGTGATCGCGCCACAGGGTCGGGAAACTGCCTGGCGGTAACGGGCCTTTGATGACAACCGCGCCTTCGGTACCCGGTGGCAGTTCCCGGCCTTCCTCATCGAGGATGCGCAGGTCGTATCCGGGTATGGGCACGTTCGTGGAGCCGGTACGCGGCTCGAGCAGCTCAACACCGGCCAGGTTCGTACAGATCGGCCAACCCGTCTCCGTCTGCCACCAATGGTCGATGACCGGAACTCCCGGCAGGTGCGCCACCAGCCAGTCGTACGTGGGCGGATCAAGTCGCTCGCCGGCCACGAACTGGTACTTCAGACAGCTGATGTCGTACTTCGCCTGCAGCAGGCAGTCCGGGTCCTCTTTCTTCACCGCCCGGTACGCCGTGGGCGCAACAAAGAAGCTCTTCACGCGATGTTCGGCGATCACCCGCCAGAACGCACCGGCATCCGGCGTGCGCACGGGCTTGCCTTCGTACAGGATGCTGGTGCAACCACGAATCAGGGGGCCATAGGCGATGTAGGAATGTCCCACCACCCAGCCGACATCCGAGGCCGCCCAGAATACATCGCCGGCATCCACGCCGTAGATCGCCTGCATGCTCCAGTTGAGCGCCACTGCGTGGCCACCATTGTCGCGCACCACGCCTTTTGGTTTGCCCGTGGTACCTGAGGTGTACAGGATGTACAGGGGATCGGTGGCCTCAACAGGCACATAGTCCGTCGGGGACGCGGCTTCGAGCCACTGCGACCAGTCGTGCTCTCCGGGGCGCAGCTCGGCATCACACTGCGCGCGCTGCAGCACAACCACGTGAGATACCTTGTGTTTCGCCTGACGCACGCCGGCGTCCACCAGCGGCTTGTAGGCGATGACACGGTCGAACTCGATGCCACAGGAGGCGGTCAACAGCACCTTGGGTTCGGCGTCGTCGATGCGCGTGGCCAGCTCCGGCGGTGCAAAGCCGCCGAATACCACGGAGTGCACCGCGCCGATGCGGGCACAGGCCAGCATGGCAATGACCGCCTCGGGAACCATCGGCATGTAGATGATCACGCGATCACCCTTCTCTACGCCCAGCCCTTTGAGCGCTCCGGCCGTGCGTGCCACCTGCTCGAGCAGGTTCGCGAACGTGAATCGCTGCACCTGGCCGGTTGCGGGCGAGTCGTAGATCAACGCCACATCGTCACCGCGCCCGGCCGCCACGTGGCGGTCCAGGGCGAGGTAGCAGGTATTGAGCACCCCGCCGCGATACCAGCGCCACGCACCGTTGGCATCCTGATCGAGAATCGTCTCGGGAAACCGGAACCAGTCGATTTCCCGGGCGCGCTCGGCCCAGAACGCCTGAGGATCGGTCTGGGCCTGTCGATAAAGTTCCGCGTAGCTCACGAGGTGCTCCTCATCCGGTCGGCCATGCGGCCTTTGCTGGCTTGGCAACACCTAGCCGGGAATGACACCCGCCTGCACGAGCGCGGCAATTTCCGTCTCGGAGAAGCCACCACCCTGCAACACCGCGCGCGAGTTTTCCCCTGCGGCTGGCGCGGCATGCGAGATGGCGCCAGGCGTGCGGCTGAAACGCGGTGACGGCGCCGGCTGGATGACGCCATCCACCGTAACAAAAGTGCCACGCGCAACATTGTGAGGATGATTCGGCGCTTCCGTCACCGACAGCACCGGCGAAAAGCACACGTCCGTGCCTTCCATGATGGCGCACCACTCGTCGCGCGTTCTGGTTTTGAACACCCGGGTGAGTTCGGCTTTGTACTCCGGCCAGCGCGCGGCGTTCATCTGCTCGCTGAACTGCGCCTTGTCGAGCCCGGCCTTTTCCACCAGCAGCGCATAGAACTGCGGCTCGATGGAACCGATGCAGATGTACTTGCCATCTCCGGTTTCGTAGGTGTCGTAGAAATGCGCGCCGCCGTCCAGCAGATTGGTGCCGCGATCGGTCTTGAACACACCGGATGCCGCCATCGTGTAGAACATGGCCATCAATGTGGACGCGCCGTCCACCATGGCCGCGTCCACCACCTGGCCCTTGCCGGACTTCTGCGCTTCCAGCATGGCGCACACCATGCCGAACGCCAGCAGCATGCCGCCGCCACCGAAGTCACCCACCAGATTGAGCGGAGGAACAGGCTTCTCACCCGCGCGACCGATGGCATGCAGCGCACCGGTGAGGCCGATGTAGTTGATATCGTGGCCGGCAGCCTGCGCCATGGGACCATCCTGGCCCCAGCCTGTCATGCGGCCGTACACCAGTTTCGGATTGCGTGCCAGGCAGACATCTGGACCCAGGCCCAGGCGCTCCGTAACCCCCGGACGGAAGCCCTCGAACAGCGCATCGGCGCCATCCACCAGGCGAAGTACCGTTTCCACGCCCTGGGCCTGCTTCAGATCCACGGCGATCGACTTCCGGTTGCGCGCCAGGATGTCATTGCTGCGCCTCGGCGTGCCCGCTGCCAGGCGATCGACGCGGATTACTTCAGCACCCATGTCGGACAGCATCATGCCGCAGAACGGCCCCGGTCCGATGCCCGCCAGCTCAATGATCCGGTAACCGGAAAGTGGTCCCCCCATGACAGCCCCTCTCGATGCAATTGTTGTGACGCGGCGCAGTGTACCCGGTTGGCGAGGGGAGAAAAAATCGCCGGCGACCCATGCGTCGGCCGATATTGGTGGCGTCAGCGCGCGTCCGCGACCAGGGGATCGTCAATCGTCTGGCCGCCGTCCGCGGTGGGCTGACCGCCGAACTGGATCCCGGAAAACCGCGCATACAGGGGGCTGGCCCGCAGCAGTTCGTTGTGGGTGCCGCTGGCGACCACGGCGCCCGATTCCAGTACCACGATGCGATCGGCCTGACGAACCGTCGAGAGCCGATGGGCGATGACAAGAATTGTGCAACTGCCTTTGAGCCGCTCAACCGATTCACGGATCGCGCGCTCGCTGTCCGCGTCCAGCGCACTGGTGGCTTCGTCGAGCAGCAGGATGCGGGGCTTGGTCAACAATGCCCGAGCCACGGCCAGTCGCTGCTTCTGTCCACCCGACAGCCCGGCGCCGCCTTCGCCCAGCACCGTGTCGAGCCCGTCCGGCAACTCGCGCACAAATACATCCGCGCTTGCCTGGCGCAACGCCTCCCAGACGGCCACGTCCTGCGCGTCAGGTCGCCCGTAACGCACGTTGTCACCGATGGTGCCGTGAAACAGCACCGGCTCCTGGGGCACGTAGCCCATGGCCGCGCGTACATCCGCCAGCGACATGGCGCGCAGATCCACGCCACCCAGGGCAATCGAGCCGCTGACGGGATCGTGAAACCGCTGCAACAGGTCGAACAACGTACTTTTGCCGGCGCCCGACGGACCCACCAGCGCCACCATCTCCCCCGGCGCAATGGCCAGGCTCACATTCCTGAGCACGATGGCGTCGGGGCGGGTGGGGTAGACGAAGCCGACACTGTCCAGGGTGAGCGAAAAATCATGCGCCGCCGGCGGTACGGGTGCCGCAGGCTCGACAAGTACGCTCTTCGCATCCAGCAGTTCCACCAGACGTTCCGTGGCGCCCGCGGCGCGCTGCAGGTCGGTATAAACCTCGCTGATGGCGCCCACCGATCCCGCAACGATAAACGCGTAGAAGATGAACGCCGTCAGCTCACCGGTGGTAATGGCGCCGGAACGCACGTCCATGCCGCCCACCCAGACCATGACGCCAATGGCGGCCATCACCAGCAGCATGACCAGCGTGATGAGTACCGCACGCTGGCGAATGCGATGCACGGCCACATCGAACGCCACATTCACCCGCGCATCGAACTGCGTGATATCCAGCGGTTCGTGATTGAACGATTGCACCACCTTGATATTGCGCAGGGACTCCCCCGCCTGACTGCCAACGTCCGCAAGGCGGTCCTGGCTGCTGCGGGAGAGATTGCGTACCCGTCGTCCGAACAGAACGATGGGCGCCACGACAACGGGCACGCAGGCGATGACGATGAGGGACAGTTTGACGTTGGTGACAAACAGCAGCACCAGCCCGCCGACAAACATCAGTGCGTTGCGCAAGGCAATGGAGACGGAGGAGCCGATGACGGTTTGCAGCAAGGTCGTGTCGGTGGTGATGCGCGACTGGATTTCAGTCGGCCGGTTGACTTCGAAGAATCCCGGATGCAATCGCACCAGGTGGGCAAAAACCGCCTGCCGGAGGTCCGCGCTCACCCGTTCTCCGATCCAGGACACGAAGTAGTAGCGAACGAAGGTACCGGCTGTAAGCAGTACCACCAGCAGCCCCAGCAGGACCACACTCTCCGCCAGCACGGTTTCGCTACCGCTGAAAATGCCACGGTCCACCACCATGCGCAGTCCCTGGCCGAGCGACAGGGTCACCGAAGCCGTGACCACCAGGGCCACGCTGGCGGTGATCACCCGGCCAAGATAGGGGCGCAGGAAGCGCAGCGCCGGGGAGAGCTTGCGAATATCCCGGGATTTTTCTCGATCAAGTCCGTCATCCATGCCAGGCATTATGGTGGCGAGACGGTCAGGCTGGAAACCGGCGTTTGTAAAGCGATGTCACCCGGGGAACGGCGGCAACCGGCGCCGCGCCGTCACCCGGCATTGCATGCGGCAAGCGGTTGTCGGTATCGTCACGCGCGCCGGCGCGACTGGCGCCGCCCCCAGCATGGAAACGAATGGCATGAACACCCTGGAGACGCTTGAACTGCAAACGGGCGAACAGCCCGTGGGAACCGTCATCTGGATGCACGGCCTGGGCGCCGATGCAACCGATTTTGAACCCGTGGTCCCGATGCTGCGTCTTGACTGCGCCCTCCGGTTTGTCTTCCCCAATGCCCCGGTGCGACCGGTGACGATAAATGGGGGCATGGAAATGCGCGCCTGGTATGACATCGACCTCTCCAATCCGACGGTGGGCGAGGCGGATATCCGCGAGTCCGCCGCGGCCATCACGAAACTGATCGAGCGGGAAACGGCCAACGGCGTACCCGCGAGCCGTATCGTTCTTGCCGGTTTCTCCCAGGGCGGCGTCATTGCCACCTGGCTGGGTGTACGCCATGAACAGCGCCTCGCCGGCATCATGGGCCTGTCGACCTATATCCACGATCACGAGCATGTGGTGGATGAAGTCAGCCTGGCGAACATCGACACGCCCATCTTCATGGCGCACGGCATTGCGGATCCGATGATCCCCATCGCCCGCGCGATAACCGGACGGGAAGCTCTGCGACGCCTGAATTACACCGTTGAATGGCATGAGTACGGGATGGGTCACCAGGTCTGTCCGCAGGAGATCGACGATATCGCGCACTGGCTGAATCGCGTCTACGGGGCCTGATGCAATGACCGTCGACGGATCGAACACTTCTGCCCCCGACAGCAGACAGGTGCGCCGACCGGAAACAACCACCATGGATGAACAGCCGCCAGAACGCGGATAACATGGCAATGGACGCGCCGCCACTCACCACCTCGCCCGATCGCTGGCTGCAGGCCGTACTGGCCGATTTTCCGGCCTTCCTGAGTGACCACGCGTCATGCGAAAAGAAGGCGTCCGGAATGGCACTGAACGTCGCCGCGCACTATCCGGACCAACCGGTGCTGGTACGCACCATGGCCGATCTGGCCGTGGAAGAACTGAGTCATTACCGGGAAGTCATTCGTGTCATGCTCGAGCACGGCCTGGTAGCGGGCGCGGATGTACGGGACCCGTATGTCAAGGCGATGCAGGCGCTGATTCGCCAGGGACCGGGAAGGTATCTTCTCGATCGCCTGCTGGTAGCCGCCCTGATCGAGCGCCGCGGCGCGGAGCGCTTCGCGCGCATTGCCGCCGCCCTGCCCGGCACGCCGTGGGCCTCGCTGCAGGGATTCTATTCGGCATTGGCGACCAGCGAGCAACGTCACTGGGAGCAGTTCAGTCAGCTGGCTGCGAGAGTGTGCGGGGGCGCGGAGGTGGCACCCCGCCTGCACGAACTCGCGGCCCACGAGAACGCCATCATGCTGGCCCTGCCGCCGCGCGCGGCGCTGCACTGACAGCGCGCACCGCCTCGCACCACAAAGCGCAACCAGCCGACCATTCCATCGTGCCGGAGCGCACAAATCCGCCAACCGCATCCGCGTCGCCAGCAGGTTGCTCTTAAGATGACTCCCAGCAACAGGGAGCAGTACATGTCAAAGTCCCGCTATCAGAATCCGGATCTGGCCTGGGATCTCAATCAGTTCAACCAGCGCACGCGGGCCATGGACTTCGTAATGCGCTTCCAGTCCACCCTCTGTGTCTATTCACCCACGGTGGAACTGCTCTACTCAACTTATGAAATTCTGTTCCCGGAAGAGCAGGACGCCAAGCTGGTCATCCTGCCGGACAAGGACGCGTATTACGATACGTTCACGCGTGTTTCCAGCACCTGCGTGAAGCCAACCGGTCTCTACATCATTCCGGGCGAACTCATCAGCCGTTCGGGACTGTACCTGGCAAACGTCTCGGCAGGACGCGATCTGGGCAGCCGCCAGATTCCCTTCGCCTCGGGATTGCGCGCCATCCAGACCGGACGGCCGCCACGCGATCCCTTTCTGCCAGTGCTGACCAAGGGTGACCTGCGCGAGTTCAATCAGAGCTGGCCCGTGTTGCACTTGCATCGTGTGTACCTGCCTGGACTGACGCATCTGAGTGAACTGGACCGCACCAACATGGGCAAAGCCATCCAGGAGAAACTGGAATCGCTGCTGGTCGAGGATCGCAAGGCCCGCGTTGCCTGATGCCTGTTCACGGCGCTGATTGCGCCCCGCGCGGGACACGCCGCCCCTCCGGTATCCCGCGGACCGCAATCCTGCCGCTTTCCCGTTCTTCGAGCGAAACCCGTCACATTTCCCGAGAATTGTAAAAGGGTAAGCGCCTCCGGCCACGGATAATGCCTGCATGTACGTTCCGCCAGATGCCGACAAGTACCTGGAAGTACCGGTCTATCAATTGAAGCCGGGGATGTATGTCGCCTACCTGGACCGGCCATGGCTGGAATCGCCATTCATGGTGCAGGGATTTTTCGTCCACACGCAGCAGGATATCAACGAAGTCGCCGACGTATGCACGCACGTCTTCGTGGATCCGCGTCGGGTAACCCGCGGCGGGCACGCGCCTCTGCAGGTTCTGGGCGGTAATACCGATAACCAGACCACCGATGTCACCGTAGCCCTCAGGCGGGACTTTCTCAAAGCGGAAGCGGACTACGACATTGCCACCAATGGGGTGAAGCTGGCGTTCGCGCGTCTCCGGGAAACCGGGCACATCAGCGTGGACGCCGTAGCTGCCGCCATCAATCCCCTGATCGACCATGTGGTGCACCGCAAGGAAGCGATGGTTGCCCTGGTGCGCATGAAAAAGAAGGCCGACTACCTCTATAACCACTCCATCGCCGTGGCGGTACTGGGTGCCATGATCGGTCACCAGCTCGGCATGCCGACCGATGACCTGGAAAACCTGACCCTTGGATGTGCGCTCATGGACGTGGGTAAGGTCAAGCTGCCCGACGAAATGCTCAACAGCACCATGGCTCTCACGCCGACGCAGTCGGAAGCCATGCGCAAACACATCCAGTTCGGGCTTGGCCTGGTGCAGCGTGAAGGCAGGATCGACCCGCTGGTTGAAGCCGTCATTCGCGATCATCACGAACGCTGGGACGGCTCCGGGTATCCCGGTGGAAAAGTCGGCAAGGAGATCCCGCTGGTGGCCCAGGTTGCCGGACTGGTCGACTCCTACGACGCCATGACGACGCAGCGCCCCTATGCACCCACGCGCTCTTCATTCGAAACGGTGCAGGAACTCATCGACCAGAAGGACATCAAATTTTCCGGCGTGCTCGTGGAACAGTTCGTGCAGTCCATCGGTCTGTTCCCCACCGGCTCGCTGGTGCAACTCTCCACCGGTGAGGTGGGCATCGTCGTCGCCCAGAATCCAACCCGGCGCCTGAAGCCGAAGATTGTCGTCGTGCTGGACGCCAACAAGAACAGGCGCACGGATTTCGTCACCATCGACCTGCACAAGTACATGCGCGCCGATGGCACTACACCCGTCTGGATTACCGCGGAACTGCCCGCCGGCTCATTCGGCATCGATCGGGAAGCGCTCTACCTGTGAACGACCTCAATACACCAGACCTGACTTCGCCCGTCACCGCTGCCACCAGCCGTATCACCAGCGCCATTGACGACGCACTGGAAACGGACATCGACAGCAGCTACATCGCCTGCGCGGTGGTGGAAGTACTGCGTGCGGCGGAGCTGAGCCTGCAGGTGGGCGAAGGTTCGTTCGAGCTTCTGCTGGAGGACTTCCTCACCCGGCTGCAGGAATTCGCCCAGGATGCGTCACTTGTCGTGCGGCTGCCCGGCCACCGTTTCTGCATCGTGCTGCCCGCGCTCTCGGGGCACGAACACCTCAAGCTGGCCGCGGAAAAACTGAAGCGCACCCTGTCCCCCCCCATTACGATCGTGAACAACGCCGTGATGGTGCAATGTAACGTGGGCCTGGCAATTCTGCCGGTCAGCGGCGCTGATGCCTCGCGCCTGTTCGCGGCGGCGGAAAGTGCGCTTCAACGCTGCTCCGCCGCGGAACGCTACGTCGTCTACGACCCGGACTCCGTCAGTCGGGAAACCAATTCCTGGACCCTGCGGGTGGAGCTGGAAACAGCATTGCAGCGAAACGAATTCCTGCCCTACTTCGAACCCGTGGCCAATCTCAGTTTTGGCACTATCGTCGCCGCGCGCGCCACGCTGGCCTGGAACTCCGCCAAACTCGGCGTGGTACCGTTCACCCGGCTGATGGCGGACATGGTGGCTACCTCCATGCTGCGTCCCATCTACTGGCACATGCTGAAAGGTGTCATGCTGCAGGTCGCCAAGTGGCCCGCCACCGTGAGTCTGGTACTGCCTGTTCCGGATGCGCTGCTGGACGATGACGAGGTGCTCTACCAGATCCGCGATGCCCTCGAGTTGTACGGTCTCGAACCCAGCAGGCTGACCCTGGAAATCAACGAGCAGGCACTTGCGTTGTCCGGTTGCATCGCACTGCTCGGAAGCCTGCGTGAACATGGCTGTCGTATCCGCATCGCCAACCTGGGGACGGGCGGATTTCCGCTGGCCCAACTTACCGCGCTCAAAGTCGACGAAATCAAATTCGCCCGGGCGATGTTCGCCAAGTCACTGGCGCCGGCGATCCGCAACGCGCTTATCAAACTGTTCATCGCTGCCGGCAGCAAACTGGTGGTGGATCAGTTGAAGGATGCACCGCTTCTGGCCCGTTTCCGCGACGCCGGCTTCACCCTGGGCGAAGGCCCCGCCGTGGGCCCCATCCAGGGTTATGGTCCGTTCGCGAACTGGATCACCAGGAAGGTCGGCGCCTGACAGGCGGCGTTTGCCGCAGCCTGCCTGGGCGACACGCAGCCGCAAGGCGCAAACACGCTCTCATCCGCTGTCACTGCGGCAGGCCGACCGCAGCCGATCAGGGCGGGTGACAAGTACGTTTCCCTGTGGCGTTCCTTTATACTGGCGCGCCTTCTTTCCTTTCGACACCCGGCATGCTGCACGTATTCATCGACGGCCAGGCAGGTACCACTGGCCTGGAGATCACCGATCGCCTGCGCGCTCGATCGGACGTCCGGCTGATTACCCTTTCGGACGTCGAGCGCAAGGACCCCGCGCGTCGTCGCGATGCACTGAAGGCGGCCAATGTCGCTATCCTCTGCCTGCCCGACGAGGCGGCCAGGGAAGCCGTGCAGCTGGCTGCGGGCGATACCCGCATCATCGACGCAAGCACCGCGCACCGCACCAGCGACGAATGGGTGTACGGTCTGCCGGAGCTCGATGCCGCCCACCGCGAACGCCTGCGTAACGCCCGCTACGTTGCCAATCCCGGCTGTTATCCGCAGGGTTTCATTCTGATGGTGAAGCCCCTGATCGAGGCCGGGTTGCTGCCTGCCGATCACGGGCTTACGTGCCATGCCTTGTCTGGCTACTCCGGTGGCGGTCGGCAGATGATCGAAAAATACCGCGCCGCCTCGCCCGGGCAGCTGGAAATCTACGGCGCACGGCCCTACGGGCTGACATTCGCGCACAAGCACGTGCCCGAAATGCAGCATTTTTCCGGGACCCGCGTGCGACCGCTGTTCGCGCCAATCGTCTGCAATTATTACAAGGGCATGCTGGTACACGTACCGCTGTTCGCCTCCAGCCTGGGCGCTTCGGCCGATGCGGTGCGCGACCTGCTGGCGGAGCGCTATGCTGGTGAGCCCTTCATCAACGTCCTGGAAACGGGCGCTGTCGATGCGCTGGACGCCGGTTACCTGGACCCGGTGGCCTGCAACGGCACCAATCGCATGGACATCATGGTCTTTGCCAGCGCCGACCAGGTGCTGCTCACCGCGCGCTATGACAACCTCGGCAAAGGCGCCGCCGGCGCCGCCGTACAGAATCTCAACCTCATGCTGGGTGTGGACGAACAATTGGGTTTGACGAAATGACTGCCTGGTCGACACTTTCAACCGAACAACTCAGCGCACTGCGCGAGCGCCTGCGCGCCGACTTCGCGCGCCTGACCTCGAACCGCCTGTCGCTGGATCTTACGCGTGGCAAACCGGGCGCGGCCCAGCTCGACCTGTCCAACGGCATCGACGACACCATCAACGGCGACTATCGCAGCCGTGAAGGTATTGATGTCCGGAATTACGGCGGTTTGCGCGGACTTGTCGAAGCGCGGGAACTGGGCAGCGAGATCATGGATGTGCCGGCCACCAATATCCTGGTGTCCGGCAATTCCAGCCTGTCGCTCATGTACCTGGCCATGGAAACCGCACTGCGCAACGGCCTCTCGCAGGGTATGACGCCCTGGCAGAAGTCGGGGCGCGTACGCGTGCTGACACCGGTACCGGGCTACGATCGTCATTTTGCGCTTACCGCCGCCCTGGGCGTGGAGATGCTGAACGTGGCGCTCACCGATACCGGACCCGACATGCAGGCGGTACAGGAACTCGTGCGTACCGACAGCAGCATCAAAGGCATCTGGTGCGTACCCAAGTACGCCAACCCCACCGGCTGCATCTACAGTGACGAGACCGTGCGCCAGATCGCCGAATTGCCCCACATCGCGGCGGCAGAGGACTTTATCGTTTTCTGGGACAACGCCTACGCGGTTCACGATCTGGAATTTCCGCCATTGAAGCTCGCCAGCCTGTTCGAAGCCGCACAGATTGCCGGCACGCAGGATCACATCGTGCAGTTTGGTTCGACCTCCAAGATCACGTTCGCCGGCGCCGGTATCGCCTTCGTTGGCAGTGCGGAGAGCGTGCTCGCCCGTCTGGAGGAACGCATTTCCGTCATGACGGTCGGGCCGGACAAGCTCAATCAACTGCGCCACGCCCGCTTCCTGCTCGGCAGAGTGACCGAGCACATGCAGGGCCACGCGCAGATTCTCAAACCCAAGTTCACCATGGTTGCTGACAAGCTGGAGTCCGCGCTTGGCGGCCTTGGCATTGCCAGCTGGACCAATCCGAGAGGCGGCTACTTCGTCTCCCTGGACGTGATGCCAGGTCTTGCCAAGCGTGTTGTGGCACTGGCAAAGGAGGCAGGTCTGGCCATGACCGCAGCGGGGGCGACGTTCCCCTACGGTCTGGACCCGGAGGATCGCAACATACGCATCGCTCCCACCTTCGCCGAACCCGATGCCCTTGAGGCAGCCATGGACGTGCTTACGCTGTGCGTCAAAATCGCAACTATCGAGAGCATGATCGACCAATGACGGAATGGAAGCTCGACGATTTCGACGTCACCCCCGAAGAAGGCAAAGACCGGTTCCAGGACTTCGCACTCCCCTTACCCCTGCTGCGCGGCATTCACGAACTGGGTTACCAGTTCTGTACGCCGATTCAGAGCGCGGTGTTGCCGCTGAGCCTGGCGGACTACGACGTCACCGGCCAGGCGCAGACCGGCACCGGTAAAACCGCAGCCTTTCTCATCACAATTCTCACTCACTGTTTTGAAAACCCGCTGGAACATACCGTGGACCCCGGCTGCCCGCGGGCCCTGGTGCTCGCGCCCACCCGCGAACTGGCGCTGCAGATCGAAGGCGATGCAAAGGCGCTTGGCAGGTACATGGAGGAACGTACGCTCGCCGTGGTGGGCGGCATGGACCTGCAGCGTCAGAAGGACAAGCTGCACGCCAAACCGGTGGATCTGCTGGTCGCCACGCCGGGCCGTCTGATCGATTTCATCAACCGCCGCGACGTCAACCTGCGCCACGTGGAGATACTTGTCATCGACGAGGCAGACCGCATGCTGGACATGGGTTTCGTTCCCGACGTGCGCCGCATCGTCTACCAGACGCCACCCAAGCGGAAACGCCAGACCCTGTTCTTCAGCGCCACGTTCAATGACGACGTCATGCGCCTGGCCCAGAGCTGGACTCTGGAACCGGAGCACGTGGCCATTACGCCGGAGCAGGTGACCACCGATCGCGTGGAGCAGAAATTCTGGCTGGTGAGCGCGGATCGCAAGGCCAAGAAGCTGGTGGAATTCATCAAGAAAACCAATCCCGAGCGCATGCTGATCTTCGCCAATCGCCGCGATCAGACCCATGAGCTGTACCGGTATCTCACCAAGAATGGCATCGAATGCGAGCCGCTGGCCGGTGACGTACCGCAGCGCAAGCGCCTGTCCACGCTCAACCGCTTCAAGGATGGCAGCGTGCGTTACATCGTCGCCACCGACGTGGCCGGTCGCGGCATACACGTGGATGGCATCTCGCACGTGGTGAACTACGACCTGCCCGAGGACTCGGAAGACTACGTGCACCGCATCGGCCGCACCGGTCGCGCGGGGGCGGAAGGCATCAGCATCAGCTTCGTAAGCGAGGACGATGCATTCAACCTGCCGGAGCTGGAGAAATATCTCGGTAAGCCGATCGCCTGCATGCAGCCGGATTTCTGATCGCCAGTTTGCGCCCGGATCGACCAGTCGATCCGCCGCGCAACGCAACGGCATGCATTCCCGGCCACTAGTCAATATCAGGGCCTGATAGGAAGCTCTTCTCAACGACAGTCGATCACTCACCGTACGGAGAAGTCACATGCCGATCTTCAAGGGCACCACTGAGATCACGTCACTCGAACTCTGGGAGACGCTGGGCGGTCCCAAATCGACGGGACAGTGGGTTGATGGTCGCAGCGCCAAGGAAGCGGCACGCGCCTGGCTGCACGACGGCGGCAGGACACTGCCGGAAGAAGTGGCCGCGGTCCTCCAGGGACATCCTGATTTCGGCATTGTGCGATCATGGCAGGCGGAGCCGGAAGCAAAGCTGCGCTTCGACAGCTTCGCGGGTGAGCCACGCAATTCTGATGTTCTGGCCATTCCCGAAGACTCCAATGGCGCCTACGTGGTCTCCGTGGAGGCAAAAGCAGACGAGCCCTTCGGCGCAATTGTGAGCGTAACGCTGGCCGATGCCAGGAAACGCAAAGAAGTGAACCCCCGTTCAAACGGCATCGAGCGCGTGGAACAGCTGGCTACCGCGCTGTTCGGGGAATCGGCAGCGGATACCTCGGCGCTCGCTGACTTGCGTTACCAGTTGCTGACCGCAACCGCCGGCGCCCTCTGCGAAGCCGAACGACGGGGTGTGACGCGCGCCGTTCTACTCATCCACGAGTTCCGCACGTCAAAAACCTCCGATGAGAAGCATGCTGCCAATGCCGCCGACCTCAACCATTTTGTCCAGCGTCTCACTGGCGGCGCCGTGCAACGGATCGGAAAAACACTCGCCGGACCCTTCCAGGTACCTGGCATACCGCTGGTAAGCCCGGACATCCGCCTTTACATCGGCAAGGTCACGCGCAACCTGCGCGACTGAATCGTCGATTGATCGATCGATCAACGCCAGACAGGTTGGAGGTATAGATGAATCACCCGCGCAAAACCCTCATCGCCGCGCTGCAGAACTGCGCCGGACCCGACGTGGAAGCCAATCTCGCCGTGCTCGACACGCTCGGCAGGGACGCGGCAGGTGCGGGCGCTGAGGTGTTGTTCATCCCGGAAGCCTTCGCCTATCTCGGTCCGGACGACGGCAAGCAACGCATCCTGGAACCGCTGCCCGAAGGTGGCCCCATCCTCGAACGCTGCCAGCAGCTCGCCAGCGCCACGCGCACGCATGTCATCCTGGGCGGCTTTCACGAACGTACGAACACGCCTGGCAAGGCATACAACACCTGCGTGCATCTGGATCCCGACGGCACCATCGTGCGGATGTACCGCAAGATCCACCTGTTCGACGTCGCGCTGGCCGACGGCACCCGTCTGGAGGAATCGGCGCGCACGCTGCCGGGTGACAAGGCAGTGACCACCGAACTGCCTTACGGCACGCACGGGCTCACCATCTGCTACGACGTGCGTTTTCCGGCGCTGTTCCAGCAACTGGCCGACATGGGCGCCATCGCCATGAGCGTGCCGTCCGCGTTCACCGCCACTACCGGCAAAGCCCATTGGCACGTACTGCTGCGCGCCCGCGCCATCGAAGCCCAGAGCTATGTCATCGCGCCGGCGCAGCACGGCCACAACTGGGGCAAGCGCCGCTCATACGGACACAGCCTGATCATCGACCCGTGGGGACAGGTCCTGGCGGAACTCCCAGAAGGGGATGGTTTCATCACCGCGGAGATCGACCCCGCGGAAGTGCAGCGGGTGCGGTCGGAGTTACCAAGCCTCACGCACAAACGCACGTTCAGCCCCGACTGATACCCACCGCACCAGGGCGTCACCGCACGGGTGGCAAGCCACCGCCACCGAGTTCACGACGCTCCTTCAAGCCGCACGCCGCACGGCCGCGTCCAGTCCTGCCCGATCGTGGTGCACGGCAGACATGAGGTCGTAGAGCCTTTGTGTCGCCTCCGCCACGGCTGTTCCCGCCGCGAATCGCACGGGCGGCAGAATCGTGGCATGCGCGGCGCCTTTCACCACGTCGCGCTGACCTTTCGGCCGTAGCTGTTTCAGACCATCCAGATACATCGGCACGACAGGAACACCGTTTTCCAGCGCCAGGATGCTTACACCGTGCTTGAATTCCCCGAGCGCCGAGGACGTGGCGCGTGTGCCCTCCGGAAACAGGAACACATGCTGCCCTTGCTGCAACAGCCACGCCGCATAGGCGAGTGCGCGCTTGCCGCCGCCGCGCAGAATCGGGAAGTTGCCAAGCGCCAGCGACTGATACCAGGGCTGCAGCACCAGCTTTTTCCTGCCACGTACGTACCAGCGATCCTGGGCTGCGCCGAGATAGAGATTGCGCCGCACGTGTTCCGGCAGCGCCGCCATCACCAGCAACGTGTCGAGATGGCTCTGGTGATTGCCGATGAACAGACATGGTTCATCGAGCGTTTCGAGGTGTTCCGCACCTGCCACGGTAACTGAGGTGAACGCCTCGTTACTCCAGCGTGTGTACGCGTGCCACCGCAAGCCTCTGCGCAGCGCCTTTGCCCATGGTTGAATCTGCCATGGGTGAGGACCGGCGTAGCGGGATTCATCCTGCTCGTACAGGGTGGGAACCTTCTTCTTCCGAACACTGACGATTTTCGTCGCGCTGACGTCCGCACCGGTTCCCGAGTCATTTCCGGTCATGTGGGCCTCCTGTGCCGTACCTGTGGATCTTCTGCCTGGGAGGGGATATCCCGACTTGCCTCATATCCCGACTTGCCTCATATCCCGACTTGCATCATGCAAGGCGCAGGCCAGGTTGTGGCAGGACCCGATCGTTGCAGGCACGCACCGTTCTGTAGCGTGCCCCGGGTACCTGCACCAGTCCGGCGCGGAAATCACTTTGACGAGGAATGATGTCAGCGTCGTGTCAGTCGTATCCGTCGACCGTCAGCCCGCGTGGCAGCGCCCGCGGGCTCCCCGGGGAACCACGGGAGTATCGGTGCGAACGCAGCATCTCCGGCGCGATGGCATCGGCTCGTTGACACTTACGTTGATACGTTCCGTTGATATTTGATGACAATTCAATGCACGGAAAGCGCCGCCATCACCGCCTCCACGGCATCTGCCGGACTGACAGCAGCCCCTGGGCGATGACCGCATCGTGGAAGGCTCGCTGATCGAAGGCATCGCCAGCCAGATCGTCCTTCGGTGCGCAGCGCCATCCAGCTTCTGATAGCGTAGTAGTAGGCCGTGGCCTGACCAGGCATACGATACGCATAGCGATCCGCCTCCGACGCCCGCCGCTGGCCGGCGACATCGCGAGTGCTCTTCCAGAAACGCGCGGCGTCATCACGCGTCATGCGTCCCGTATTCACCATCGGATCCAGAACTTGTGGGCCGCGCGCGCCGAACTACGGGAATACAGGCTGAAAGCTGGCGCTTCCAGCGGCGGGTGTTCGTACATCACCGCTTTAAGCGTGGCCCCAGCCCTCACGTTGTTGGCGCTGTTGGCAGGCAGACAGCAGGCAGAATGATGACACCCGTTTTCCACCATCAGAATAGGTGCAGCTCGTGAGCCGGACGCCTCGCCGACGGTGGGCGTCGAACGATGCCGTCGCCCGATTAAAATCGTCCCATCTGCGCGCCCTCGCCTGACCGGGGTTGGACTGCGCTGGTCGCCGTACTGGCGGTGTGCCGATAAGCTGTGGGGGCTCGCCAGACGATGCCGGCGTGGCCGCGGTTCCGCTGGTCGCCGGGCGGATGGACGCGGCACGCTCCGGCAGCGTCACGATCTTTCTCCGCCGGATGATGGCTTCGAGTTCCCTTCAGCCGTCAGTGTGAACATAAGCAGCATCCGGTGCAATCGTCTGCTGCTTCAACTGGCGGATGTGGATACGAGGTCCGCTTCCTTCGCCATTGCGTGCACGATCTGCCGCGCCGCACTGGCCTTCATCTCGGAGCGTTCGCCTGGTGCCGCCGCCTGTGCCTGCTCGATCAGCGCTCCGGCGTTTCCCAGCTTGCGCCAAACTGTTTCAGGTTGTCCGCATACAACTCTTCTGGCAGCCCGATTATCGCGTGCACGCAGCGGATCTGCGCACGCCTTTACCACGCCGCGTGGCCGTTCAGTTGTTTTCGAAGCGCGGCGAACAGGCGCTTCTCAATCCTTCAGCCCCCGCCCGCTCAGCTGGCGCATGCACCCGCAATGAAGCGCCAGCGCGTTCGTCGAATCGTTCTCCCGCTTCCACCGCGCGCCGGGGGCAATGAGACCGGCGTCATCGTCGCTCGCGCGCCAGGGCCTGCGCCTGATCGACCAACGGCGCAAACCCACGGCTTCCGGAAGCCCCGCATACCGGCGCAACCTGATCAGCGCAGCCGCGGCAGGAAAGCGTCGTGCGCGGATCGGCAGCCGATTGAACGGAAACAGAGCCTTCATGCAGCGCAGCGCCAGGGCGCGCCAGGACGATGATCCGATCTCCCGCGAGGCAATCAATCCGCCGACTGACGCAGGATGGCCGGGTCTGGCGCACCCTGGTGTCCGTCGCTTCCACCAGCGCACAGCATCGCGCGTCAGGAGTGGCGCGATCAGCGGTCTGCTCGCGCGCGTGCAGGTTCGGCCGGAGTCATGACCCACGCGGTATCGAACTCACGCTGAGGCCCACGCGGCTGATGCCTCCAGCTGGAACGCGGCATGTGCTTTCAATGCAGCAAGCGCATGTGCATGCTTTCGGCGATCCACGCTGCCGGCATGACCGCCATGTTCGCCATCAACAAGCCTGCCGCCACCAAAATCCACCGCATACGAACCTCCTTCACACCCGAACCGGGTTACCCGACCAATACCCTTGACTGATAGAATCAGCCGCAAACCTGACAGCACGGGCCAGCCATGTCCAGCACCTCGGGCCGTAGCATCCTCATTGCCGCGGCGCTTGTCGTCTACTTCGCCGCCGGGCGCAGGGGAGCTCGTCATCCGTTCCTGCTGGCCGCCTTCATCGCCACCATCGCCGCGCCGCCGTGTTCTGGCTGGAACAGCGGCGCATATGCCCCAGAGTATTGCCATCACGCTGGTGATACTGGCTGTCGTCCAGCCTGCTACAATTCAGGTGTCAGCGCGCTGGTTTACCCAGTCCGCCAATGCCTTTACAAACAAGCTGCCTTTCTGCAGGAACGCCTGAACGCGCTGCTAGACACCACGCTCATCTGGCTGCACGCAGCTGGAACCTCGAGATTCGAAAGACTTCCTGCGCGACGCTACCTGAACGTCGGCATGGCGCGCTCGACATGGCAGGCAACCCCAACACCCTGAAGGCCCTGAGCAACGCACTCCTTGTGGCATGCTTATCCTGCTGGTGATTTATCTTCATCCTCGCCGAAGCCTCCAGCTTTCCGCGCAAGCTGCGGGAGGTGATGACCAATCCCGACAAGCCTGCCGCACTTTTGCGCGTTTCGCCGACAACGTGAACCGCTACATTGGCATCAAGACCACGGTAAGCGCACTCACCGGGCTGCTGGTGTGGCTGGCGGCACCTGGTACTGATCGGCGTGGATTTCCCGTGCTGTGGGGAATCCTCGCCTTCCTGCTGAACTACGTGCCCAACATCAGCTCCATCATCGCGCCACCGGCCGTCATCCTGGCACTGGTGCCGGATGGGTTGTCGGCGCCCTGCTGGTGACGGGCATATTCGTTGCCATCAACATGTGGTGATGGGCCGGCGTCATCGAACCGCGCTTCATGGGCCCCGGGGTCTCGGCCTGTCCGCTGGTGGTGTTCCTGTCCCTGGTGTTTCCACCAGGGCTGGATGCGCAGGGCCCGTGGGTATGTTGTTGGGCAATACCTCACCATTACCGCCAAGATTGCCCTGGAAGCCAACCCCGGCACCGCCTGGCTGGCGCCGTCTGCTCGGCCCCGCCGATGCTGCCGGCAGCAATCACGCCAACGCCGGTACATCGCGACGTACGTCCGCAGCAACATCGCCGCCATGCGGGGTTACACCTGTTCGTTGAACAGCCCCAGGACCCGCCGCACCATCAAACTCAATACCAATGAAAATCCGTATCCGGCCAGCCCCGCCGTGCAGGCGCGCCATGCGCGGCACTCGGCGTGGACGCACTGCGTCGGTATCCCGAACCGACCGCCGCCGACTGCGCGAAGCGCTGGCGGCTGCGCAGCCTGTTGCAGGAACACTTCATCCTCGTCACCAACAGCGGTGACGAAGCCTGCGCCTGCTCACACCGTTCGTCGATCCGGGCGCCCACGTTCTCCATGGCCACGCCCAGCTACTCGCTGTACAGCGTGCTGGCGCGAATCCAGGATGCAAGCTGCACTCCCGTGCCACTGTTGCCAGACTGGACCATGCCTGCGGTTTTATCGGCGCGCAGTTCAAGGCCGCCGGAACACGCCTGGCCTGCCTGGTGAATCCACACGCGCCATCCGGCAGCCTGACAAGCCCGGCGGCCACGGCTTAGGCGCCATCCCTGCTGACCATGGATGGCGTGCTGCTGGTGGACGAGGCGTACGTGGACTTCGTGGATCCAGCACGCACGACGCCACCGCGCTGGTGCGGGAACACGACAACGTGCTGCTGCTGCGCACGTTCAGCAAGGTTACGGTCTGGCCGGTCTGCTGACTGGGCTATCTCGTGGGTGCGCCTTCGCTGATCGAGCCGATGATGTGGAAGACCCGCATTGGCTACAACATCAATGGCCTCAGCCAGGCCGCGGTCTTTACTTTGCGCCATCCAGGGGACCGAGCCTACGCACAGAAACCTGGGCAAGGAGTTCGCGGTGAGCGCGCACGCATTGCCGCCGTTCTGGAAAACCTGGCACTGCCCAGCCCGCCGAGCGAGAGCAATTTCCTCCTCGTCACTGTCACGGGCGGTCCCGAAGCCGCGCGCGCACTGTACGAAGGTCTCAAGGCAAGCCACATCCTGGTGCGTTATTTCGACACCCCGGAACTGGCGGACAAATTGCGCATCACCATCGGCACGCCAGCGGAAAACGATGCACTGGTCACCACGCTGAAAGCGCTGTTGTAGAGGCTATCGGCACGTGTTTCCCATCCGCGACGAAAACCCCACCCAGTACAAGCCGGTTGCCACCCTCGTGCTGATCGGTCTCAACGTTGCGGCCTGGGTGTTGCTGCAGGGGCTTGGTACCGAACCCGCGCTGACCCGCAGCGTCTGCACGTTCGGCCTGGTACCCGCCGACGTGCTGGACGTGGCGGTCACCGGCCAGCGGCTCTGCCCGCCCGGCTACAGCGACGGCTGGCTGGGCGTGCTCACCAGCATGTTCATGCACGGCGGCTGGATGCACATCATCGGCAACATGTGGTTTCTGTGGGTGTTCGGCGACAACGTGGAAGATGCGATGGGCCGCGCACGCTTCGTCATCTTCTACGTGCTGTGCGGCATTGGTGCCGCGCTGGCGCAGATGGTCTCCTCGCCCGGCAGCGCCATTCCCATGGTGGGCGCCAGCGGCGCGATCGGCGGCGTGATGGGCGCCTACGCCGTGCTCTATCCCAGGGCACACGTGATCCTGCTGGTCTTCCTCGGCTTTTTTGTCACCACGGTGGCCGTGCCCGCCATTTTCATGCTCGGCTACTGGTTTCTGCTGCAACTGCTCAGCGGCGCCATGGCGCCATCGCATGTCGGCGGCGTGGCGTTCTGGGCGCACGTGGGTGGATTTGTCGCGGGCATGGTGCTGGTGTTTCCGTTCCGGCGTCCGGAACGCGTGGACTGGCGGCGACGCCAGGGCCCCAGCCACAACGCCCGGCATCGCTGGTTTTGACGCCCGAGCGCCCGGAAATCCGCGGTGCGGCCGGTCCGCAAGGACTGGTAACCTTCACCATTGACGAGAAAACACCGTATCTGCCATAGGAGGCACCCCGATGACCCAGTTACCCGCCGTCAGCCTGGCGGCCGTCCCCGGCCGCCGTCGCGCCATCATCGACCTGGCCGTGGAAATCGAACGCCGCGGCTTTCCCGGCATTTTCGGGCCGAGTCTCGGGGACAGCCTGTCGCTGTGCACGGCCATTGCACTACAGACGAAGGAAGTCATTTTCGGCACGAGCATCATGCCGATCTACTTCCGCCAGCCGGCGGACTTCGCCGCCACGGCATCGTTCATCCACGAAGTGAGCGGCGGCCGCTTCCGGTTCGGCGTCGGCGTCAGCCACGCACCGGCGCTGAATCGCCTCGGCATCACCGCCGGCAAGCCGCTGAGCGACATGCGGAAATTCGTGGACGACATGCGCAAGGCACCGCGCGTAGGTGAACTGCCACCCATCGTGCTCGCAACGCTGCGGGACAAGATGATCAATCTGGCCGAGGAAATCGGTAACGGCATGGTGTTCGCCAACGGTGCGCGCTCGCACATGGCGCATTCGCTCGGTGTGCTGTCGCCGGCGGCACGCAACAACCCGGATTTCTTCATCGGCAACATGATTCCCACCTGCATCAGCGACGACCGCGCGGCTGCCGCCGCGGTGAATCGCCGCACGCTCACCTCCTACGCGCTGCTGCCGAATTACCGCAACTACTGGAAGGAAGCGGGCTACGTGGAGGAGATGACTGCCGTTGAGAAGGCCATCGCCGACAAGGACCTGGACCGTATCCCGGAATGCCTGAGCGACAGATGGCTGGCGGATACCACGCTGTTCGGCACGGCGAGCGAAGTGCGCGAGGGCATCGAAGCGTGGTTCGACGCCGGCATCCGCACGCCGATCATCGTGCCGTCGTCAGCGGCCGGCAATCAACTCAAGGCGTTCGAAGAATTCTTCGCGCTCTGGAAGTAACGTCATGAGCGGGCAGCGTCTGTGGCTCATCCGCCATGCCAAGTCCGACTGGGCGCAGGGCGCGAAGGACATCGACCGCCCGCTGAACGAACGGGGCCGCCGCGACGGCCCCTTCATGGCTGAATGGCTGCACGGACAACCGCATGCGGCAACCTGGCTGTGGACCAGTACGGCACTGCGTGCGCGTGAGACCGCCGCGTACGTCGCCCGCGCGTGGGAACTCGATGACAAGGTCGTGGTGCAGGAACCGCAGCTTTACCTCGCCAGCCCCACCGCGGCGCTGGAAGTCATTCGCGGCACACCGGCGGACGCGACCAGCGTGGCCGTCGTGTTCCACAATCCCGGCATCACGGACCTGGTGAACCTGCTCGCGGGGCGGCAGGTGCTGGACAACCTGCCGACTTTCGGCATTGCCGAGTTCAGTACGTCGCTGCCCTGGGCGGAGGTGCACTACTCCAGTTTCGAACTGGAACGGGTCGTGTCGCCGAAGGCGCTGAGACTGCTGGACGGGGGACGGTAGGAGAAAATCGTGGGCGCACTGCGTTTGTCCGGTCATATCGTCGTGCCACCCGAGGATCTCGACGCAGTACTGGCGGAACTGCCAATCCACATTCAACTGACCAGGGAAGAGCCGGGCTGTCGGGCATTCTCCGTCAGGCAATCCCCGACTGATTCCAGGCGGTTCGATGTCGCCGAGGAATTTGTGGACAGGGAAGCCTTCGAGATGCACCAGCGGCGCGTGCGTGCGTCGCGCTGGGGAGACATTACGCGCAACGTGACACGCCACTACGAGATCACCGAACTCGCCGGCTGACGCCCTCGCCCACGCCCATGCCAAGGTGGCGACGGGAGCGCAACACCTACACTCCGCCGGGCAGACCCTGGCTGGCGGCAAACGCGGCCGAATACACACCATCGGACGATCTCACCGCTTCGGACCAGTCGGCCCACATGTCAACGGACACCGGCTGGCACCGAAGCGCATCGAAATCCGTTCGCCAGAAGTCCGCCAGCACCGCCTCGCGAATGCTGTCGCCGTAGTTGTGCCCCGCCATGTGCGCCAGGCGGTGGTGCCAGAACACCACGTCACCGGCACGGCCATGGCAGGCAACCGCGGGTCCGTCACGATTGAGCCGCGCCACCTCAGCCAGGTAGGCGGGTGAATGCACGATTCCCCTGAGCGACGGCAGGTGGTCGTAATACGGGATGCGCGGCTGGTCGTAGCGCAGCGCGCACAGCGGAAACAGACGCGCATGGGAACCGGGCCACACCGTGAACGCGCCGCCATCCGGACCGATGTCCGCCAGCAGACCGACCACACCCAGCTGCATGGGATGACCATCGGTATGGCACGATGGTGGCTGCTTCGGCACATCGCCGTAAGGCAACGTGCAATACACACCGCGCGCCGCCTCGGTCCCGAGCGCCGGATCAACAGGCCCGTCCGGCCACGCCGGCCCCCTGCTGCCCATAGGCACGCCATCCTGGGTGACCGCGCGAAGCGTGCCGCCCAGCAACTGCGCTGCGATCGATTGCACGGCTTCACCATAGATGAGATCGATGACTGCCGGGGAGACGCCAAGCGCCCGATTCAGCCAGCGATAGCCCTGCCGGAAACGGACGCTGTCCGTGGACTCCTCCGCGGGCGCGAACGGGCCGACGGGATTCGCCTGCAGCCGGTCGCGCACCCTGGCGGGCAGGTCTTCCCACATGCGCGCGCGTACGCCTTCACAGGCCTGCACGTCCAGCAGACCGCGAACGATCAGGTAACCCTGCGTGCGAAAGAACGCAATCTGTTCATCTGCAAGCATGCGGGGATGGTATGGCGATACGCAGTGGATGCCAAACCGCGCGGTCGACCCCATTGGTCCTCGCGTAGTCCGGGCAGCGATCCAGCCATCGCATCTTGTCCCTGCTCGCGGCACACTACGACGCGACACACCGAGAAGGAGAGAGACCCATGTCCGACGACCTGCAGGCCGACCTGTTCAACCTGGCCATGTCCACGGAGGCGCAGCCCCTGATGGATGCGGTGAAGAAACACATCGCCGAAAACGTCGAGCCCATCACCGAGGAATTCTTCCGTCTGGATGATGAAAAAACCGATCGCTGGTCCTGGCACCCGCGGCAGCTCGAACTGCTTGACGGCGCCAAGGCCAAGGCAAAGGCCGCCGGGCTGTGGAATTTTTTCCTGCCGGACGCTGACACCGGCGAGGGCCTGTCCAACCTCGACTACGCCTATATCGCCGCGGAACTCGGTAAAAGCCCTCTGGCCTCGGAGTCGCTGAACTGCAGCGCGCCGGATACCGGCAACATGGAAGTGCTGGAACGCGTTGGCACGCCGGAGCAGAAAGCGCGCTGGCTGCAGCCGCTGCTGGACGGTGAGATCCGCTCCGCGTACGCGATGACGGAACCGGCATTGCCCTCCTCGGACGCCAAGAACATCAGCACCAGCGCGGTGCTGGACGGCGACGAATGGGTGATCAACGGCGAGAAGTACTACATCTCCGGCGCCGGCGATCCACGCTGCAAGATCATGATCACGATGGTGAAGACGGATCCGAGCGCGCCACCGAGCCGCCAGCAGTCGCAGATCCTGGTACCCATGGACACCCCCGGGGTGGAAATCGTGGGCCCCATGCACGTGTTCGGTCACGATCACGCGCCGCGCGGTCACATGCACCTGAAGTTCAACAACGTGCGCGTGCCCAAGGAGAACATCCTGCTGGGCGTGGGGCGCGGTTTCGAGATTTCGCAGGTGCGTCTTGGGCCGGGTCGCATCCACCACTGCATGCGTTCCATCGGCAAGGCAGAAAAGGCGCTGGAACTGATGGTGCGTCGTGGTGCCACCCGCGTGGCATTCGGCAAACCGCTCATTCGTCTGGGCAAGAACCTGGAAGTGGTCTCGCGCGCCCGCATCGAGATCAACGCCATGCGGCTGGCGGTGCTGCAGGCCGCCAAGGCAATGGACGTACTGGGTAACAAGGAAGCACGCGTGTATGTGAGCGCGGTAAAGGCCATGGTGCCGGAGAAGGTGTGCCAGATCATCGACGCCGCCATCCAGATCCACGGCGCCACCGGGGTATCGGAGTGGACACCGCTCGCAGGTCTCTATACCGACATGCGTCATCTGCGCTTCGCCGATGGTCCTGACGAAGTGCATCACATGGTGGTCGGACGCGCGGAAGTGCAGAAGTACGGACTGTGGAGCGCTGAATAGCCCTAGCAGCTTGCTACGTTGCGATTGCCAGGGCTGTCGCGCATGGAACTTCGTTCCATGAGAGGCTGCTGAAAGGCAGCCTGGTATGCCAGCCAGGGACGGCTGGCCCGAAAATGCAGCGGAAAACGCTGCATTTGGCGCGAGTCGGCGAAGCCGACGACTGCTGAAACAAGTCCAGGAGGGACTTTTTCAGCAACCTGCGAACCGGCCGGCGTACGCACGGGCGCACGCAGTCACCTTCATGCTGCGTTGACTGGCCTCGTCTGTCCACGGGCGGGCCGTTCGCGGGCGGCCTGCTCGTCCCGCGTCTTCGCGGCACGTTGCGCGGCGGCCGCTTCTTCCAGCTTCAATGCCTGTCTGGCCGCCTCCACACGCGCCAGGGCCTCCCGTGCTTCTTCGGCGACGTTGGTGTCCACCGGCTCTTCACCGTCATCCACCACGGCAGCCGACACCTGACCCTCAGGTGACGACGTCTCCGTGATTTCAGGCGTCTGCACTGGCTGGGCGCGTTGCTGACAGACGACCTCACGTCCGGCACGGCCGCTGGCAGGTCTTCCCCCTACGGCCACAGAGCAATCCCGGTGGCGCCGATGTTAACCGTCAGCAAACCCACGCCCGCCAGCAGGAGCCAGCGTCGTTTGCCCCGATCGTCGAACCGCTCCCCGCAGTCCAGGAGCGCCTGAAAACTACGACCCTGCTCGTAGGCCATCACCCAGTAGCCCGTGCCGTTGGCCTCAAAAACCGCATGCACGCGAAGGATGTGCGGATGCTCGAAGCGGGACAGCATGCGGGCGTCCGACAGAAAGCGACTCAGTCCCCATGCGAAATCGTCGCGCCGTTCTTCCGTGCGGGGGCACAACGCATGACGCTGGCCATCACCGGACACCGGATCTCCCACAGGACCGCCCATTCAGGCATGCTGGCATACGTAACACCACCGGACGATGCCCATGCAACTCGCCAAGCCCGCCATCGACGTGGGGTTGTTCACCAACCAGGCGGACGACATGCTGGATTTCTGGCAGAACACCGCGCACATTGCGTTCAGCGAACTGTTACCCCTCGGCAACGGCCTGCGGCAACATCGCCATGCTATCGGCGCCAGCGTGTTCAAGCTGAATCAGGCGCGGGAACCCCTCCCCGAAACGCCACCGAGCGGTATTCGCCATCTGACCATCGCAACCGCGGCAACTGCCGTTGTACGGGACCTGACAGACCCGGACGGCAATACGCTCAGGCTGGTACCCGCTGGCCCGGATGTGCCGCCCCTGCGCATTCATCTCACCGTTGCCGACCTGGACGCGCATCGCCGCTTCTACGCCGAAGGTCTGGGGTTGCCGGAAATTGCACCAGGGGAGTTTGCGGGCGGTGAAACGCGCCTCATGATCACGGAAGGTGTCGCCACGCCGGATCCGTTACAACTTGGCAAAGGCTACCGGTACATGACCCTGCAGATTTTCGACGTCCTCGCCGCGCATGCGCGGGTACTGGCCTTTGGCGGGCGGGAAGGTTCTCCGCCCCGGAAGTTGGGCGACGTCGCGCATATATCGTTCGTACGCGATCCGGATGGTAACTGGATCGAACTGAGCCAGCGAAAATCCATCGTGGGTACGCTGGACTGACACGTCAGCGCACAGACGACAGCCGCGCCCGCCTGCCGTCAGCCGAGTGACTGATACGCGGCCTGCAGCAGCACGAAGCCGCGAGGGTCGCCCATGAGGTTGCCTTCCATACGGTTCATCACGTACGACACGCACATGCGCGCATCCTGATCCACCACCACCGTCGAACCGCCCCAGCCGCCCCAGTAGCCGATGTGTTCGTTCGGCCCCATGGGGAATTCCGCCGTCGACAGGCCATAACCCATGCCAAAGGTAATCGGCGCTCCAAGCACCAGGTCCATACCGCTGGTCTGCACGTCAAAAATACGTGCCGCGCCCGCTGCGCTCAGGATGCGTTTGCCAAACGCCACGCCACCGTTCGCCATGGCGGTTTGTGCCCGCACGATGGAACGCGCGTTGCCGTGCCCGTTGGCGGCGGGAATTTCCGCCTTGCGCCAGCCCGCGGTGCGCGAATCGCGCGCGTCCACCGCGGGGCTTGCGAACGTGCGTGCGGCAATCGAGTCCTGGGACGCACCACTGGCGGGGCCGGCCGGGGGCGGAATGAGATCGCCAATACGCTGAAACTCCGACTCCGGTGTACCGATGAAAAAATCCGCCCCGGTGGGTTCGGCAATCTCGGTGCGGAAGTACTGGCCGATGCTGCGGCCACTGACACGTCGCACCACCTCGCCAATCAGAAAGCCCTGCGTAAGCGCGTGATAGCCGCTCTGTGAACCCGGCTCCCACCAGGGTTTCTGCCGTGCAAGCCGGTCACACATTCCGTCCCAGTCGTACACGTCTTCCGCGGAGACTTTCTGGTCCAGGCCGGACAGGCCCGCGCTATGGCTCAGAAAGTGCCGAACCTCAACGTTTTCCTTGCCGTTCTGCGCGAACTCCGGCCAGTACCTCGACACCGGTGCGTGGAGATCCACGTCACCGCGATCCGCCATCACCAGCAGACTCATTGCCGCCATCGTCTTGGTCGACGAATAGACGTTGACGATGGTGTTCTCCTCCCATGGCAGGGTTTTCTCCGCATTGCGATAGCCGCCCCACAGATCGACCACCATCTCCCCGTCCACGCTGATTGCCACACTGGCGCCAACGTCGTCACGCTCACGGAAGTTGCGAATGAACTCGTCGCGCACCGGCTGAAAGCGTGGGTCGAACGTACCGTGAATGCTGGTCATCGATGTCTCCTGAAGAAAATGGGGCTCAATGTCGGGCAGTTTCTGGTCATGCCAGCGTCCACTGCAACAGCGCAAACGGCCGGCCGGCATCCGCGTGATGCTCGAAAACCCCTCGCACTGCTGCCCCAATACGCACGTCCTGATGGGGATCACCGAGCAGATTGCCTACCACCCGGACCTTGCCTGCCTCGGGCAGTTCCACCAGCACCACAACATAGGGGCCGTGTTCACGCAGCGCGGGATGCACCGGATGCCACACCCGCTCGAAGCTGTATATCGTGCCTTCAGCGCGCGTGTCCTGCCACGTCATGTTGTCCGACAGACAGGCATGGCAGACGAACTCCGGTCCCCATTGCCAGCTGTGACAATCCGCGCAACGCTGCAGCACCAGCGTGTTCCGCAGAAGTCCATCCCAGTAGGGTCTGTCCAGCCCGTCGGGCGATGGCACGGGTTGCGGCAGGCCAGCAGGAAGGTACGCGCTCACAGTGTCGCCTCCGAGCCGAAGATGCAGGAACTCACGGGCGTGACCATGGGACCGGAGATAACCATGGATACGTCCACGTCTCTGACCGGGTTGGTGGACTCGCCCCAGACCTGACGCACGCCCTCGATGTTGAGGCCGAGACCGTGCATGTAACACTCCGCCAGGTTGCCGCCGCTGGTATTGAGCGGCAGCTCGCCGCCCTGCGCGAAGAAGCGTTCCTTCACGAAGAACCGGTTGCAGTCCTCCGGCGAGCAGAAACCGTGTTCAACCATGGCCATCAGGACGCCACCGGTGAAGTTCTCGTAGCTCTGCAACACGTCCACGTCCTTCGGTTTGACCCCCGCCATCGCGTACAGTCGCGGCGCCAGCGTGGGAAAGCTCGACGAGGCGTAGTCCGGCGTGTTGTGCACCGGCGCGCCGGCGCGATGATGCGAGCCAGCAACGGCGCCAAGCACGTAGCAGGGCTTGTGCGGAAAATCCTTCGCGCGTTCGGCGCTCACCAGCACCATGGCCGCGGCGCCATCGTTCTCCTGGCAGCAGTCGAACAGGTGGAACGGCTCCACGATCCAGCGCGACGCATCGTACGCGGCTTCGTCCAGCGGCCGTCCGTACATGACTGCGCGCGGGTTATTCTGGGCGTGGTGATAGGACGCCAGTGCGATGGCACGCAGCGCCTCCTGCCGCACGCTGTGGTCGTGCATGAAGCGCGTGACCTTCATGGCGAACATCTGCGCCGGACTCATCAGTCCGTAGGGCACGGTGAAGGCGCCTTCGCCGCTGATCTCGTTGCGCCTCGGGCCCTGGCCGAAACGGCCGAACTGGCCCTGGGCCAGCGCCCTGAATACCACCACACAGTCCGCGAGCCCCGTGGCGATGGCCGCGCTGGCATTGGCGAGCGCCGCGGAGCCACCACCACCACCGCCGCCCCACTGCATGGTTGCGAATTTCAGTTCCCGGCAGCCGAGCGCGGCGGACAGGCGCGACGCATCGCTGCGATCGTTGCTGTAGGACGCAAACCCGTCGATAGCGCGGGGATCGATTCCGGCATCCGCACAGGCGATGCGCACCGCGTCGAGCGCCAGCTTGAATTCGGGATCGGGGCTGCCGCCGCGTTTGTAGTACGGCGTTTCGCCCACGCCCACCACGGCGACACGCCCGCGCAGTGTCCGGTTCACAGTTCTCTCCCCTTCCCCGAGGATTCGACGATAGCCGCACTGGGCGATGTGTACAACGACCCGCGAAAGGTGGCGTCAGGCAATTCGGACGCAGTCGCGGCCGTCCCGCTTGGCCGCATACAGAGCACCGTCCGCCCTGGCAACAAACGCTTCCACGCCATCCTCGTCGGCACGCAGCTCCGCAACTCCAAAACTGGCCGACACACTGAATTCAGTGCCCTTGTGACCAACGAGACGAATGTGGCGAATGGCTTCAGCTATCCGCCAGGCGAGCGCAAGCGCCGACTCCCGGGTGGTTTCCGGCAGCAGCAGCGCAAGTTCTTCACCGCCGTAGCGCGCGGCGAGGTCGTTGTTCCTGATCTCGCGCGTCAGAACCGCCGCCACCGCAACCAGCGCCCGGTCACCGGCCAGATGGCCATGACGGTCGTTCACTGTCTTGAAGTGGTCCAGATCCAGCAGCACAAAAGCCAGGCGGCGACCATGCCGATGCGCGCGGGTGACCTCCTGATCCAGCCGTTCAAGAAGGGCGCGACGATTGGCCAGACCCGTCAGTTCATCGGTGCTGGCGAGCCGGGTGAGGCGTTCGTTCGCCAGTTCGATCTGCTGCAGCGCCTCTTCCAGCGCGCGCCGGTAGGCACGCTCGGCCGTGACATCCCGCAAGGTCACCACCGTGCCATGAAGACCTGAGCTGGTTTCGCGAATACGCACCGCCCGCGGCAGCAGCAATCGCGGCGTTTCGCCTTCGACCGGCAGATGGGTCTCGCCGATCTGCTCCAGCAGCCAGTCGGCTGATACACCACCGAGCACCGTTTCACAGGCGCAGCCGATCAACGACTGCGTTTCCCTGTTCAGCAGGTTTCCCGCGGCAGCGTTGGCATCCACCACAGCACCCTGCGAATTCAGCAGCAGTACGCCTTCGTCGAGGCTGTCGAAGGCCATGCCGCGCGCCAGTGGTACCAGGTCGTGCAACCGGTGCCGCAGCATGGCCCACAACATGAGCGCAAAGGCAGCAGCGAACGCCAGGGGCGTGGGGTCGGTGGGCAGCGGCCACTTGCCCAGCACGTACAACAGATTGGTCATCAGCAGCACCAGCGGCAGCACCAGAATGACCACGAGCTGGCGCCGGTAGTGTGGCGATTCCATGTATCGGAACATCAGCAGCGAGCAGGCGATCAAGGTCAGCAGGTAGGCATGCGCGATGACCAGCAGGTAGAGCGGACCATACGTGATTCTCGGCACGGGCTGCCCGGGGAGTATGGCAATGGACTGCCAGATCAACGCACTGCCCGGGCCGATTTCGAATGCGCAGGCGAGGACCAGGCCAGGTACCAGGAAGAACGCCGCCACCCGCGGCCAGCGCAACCATTCCACACGGCCGATCTGCGCCAGCGTGAACTGCGTCCAAAGCACCGGTACGGTAAGGATGGCCAGGTACTGCAGCCGGGCGATCCAGCGCGCCGCGTCCGGTGAATCCGCCAGCACCCAGGGGATCTGCAGGAAACACCACCAGGCCGCCCCCACGGCACAGGCCACCAGCTGACGCCAGCCACGGGCAGGCCGTCGGACAGCCGCCACGCGCGCGACGCTCAGCGCCAGAATCGTGGCGACCGCGGGAGGCAGCAACAGCAGGTAGTTGAGGGTCGTTTCCGGCAAAGCCAACGGTGTCGTTCCTTGATAGCCGCGGGTACTGGCAGGCTGCAATTCTGCCGCTTCAGGACGCACCGACCTGCGACGGTCATCAACAAACAGCCGGCGTGATTGCTGAATCGCGCAACTGCGCACCGAATTTGCGCATCGCAAGCGAAACGGACCGTTCCCTGTCCCTTTGACCGCCAATCATGTTTAATCGCGGCGGGGTGATAGGGAACGTCATGTCTTCTGAACGCAGTCAGCGCCGCCTGGCGCTGGGATCTTTTGTCCTGCTTTTTATCCTCGCCGGCGTGGGAGCAACCCGCCTGCACGTCTCCGACGACGCGGCGGAGGCCATGCTGCCCCATTCCGGACCGGCCGCCGACCGCTACGCGGATTACCTGGCACGCTTTCCCAGCGACGAAGGTGCGCTGGTGGTGTTCGACAACCTGCTTTGCACCGACGCCGGCTGGAACCTGATCAAGCGTGTCGAAGCGGCTTTCCGGGCCGCTCCGTCCATCGACCGCACCGTCTCCCTCGCCTCGCCTTCCACCCGCTATGTGATCGGACAGGGAGATACGGTGGAGCTCAGCCGGTTCAGGGATACCGACTTTGCCACCCCCCAGGCACGGTGTGAGGCTGCCAGCAACTATCCGCCCTACCGCGAGGTGCTGGTATCCGGCGACGGCAAAGCCGCGGCTTTGTTCCTGGTCGCCAGCGGTCATCAGTCTTCCGTGGATTTCAGTACCGCGCTGGAAGACATCGTCCAACCCTTCCGCCAGGAAGCCACAGCGCTCGGTGGCCGCCTGATCATGACGGGTGAGTCCATCATCAGCGCGGAGCTCTCGCGCGTGGTAGGCCGCGACTCCACCCTGGTGGCAGGCATTCTGATCACCATGCTGCTACTGGTCTTCATCGTCACCCGCTCGCTGGCGACCACCAGCACGGCACTGCTTTTGAGCCTGTTTGTCATCTCGGTCGCCTACGGATTCATGGGCTGGATGGCGATGCCGCTCACGCCGGCAACCTCGCTGGTGGTATTCCTGCTGGTGCCACTGAGCGGGACGTTCGTCATACACGCGCACGGCTATGTTGCACGCCAGGCTGAACGCCAGCTGTTTCCCGAGGAAGGTCGCCTGCCGTGTCTGTTCGCCGGCCTGACCACGGCCATCGGTTTCGCCTGCACGGGGCTGACACCCGCGCCGGATATCCAGTCGCTTGCCATCATGGGTGTGGTAGGCATTGCTGCCAGCACATTGGGGGTGTTCCTGCTGGTGTTTCCGCTGCTGCATGGCGTGAAGAATCTGCGTTTTGCCGTCAGTTTTTCGATGCCGCGCTGGCCACTCGTCCATCCCTCAGCCGGCATCGGCATGCTGGCGGTGGCGATGGTCTTCGTCGTGTGGGGGCTCAGCCAGCTCAAGGTGGACTACGGCCCCACGGACTATCTGCCCATGAGCAATTCCTACCGGGCGGACTACGAGGCGGCCGGTCAGTGGTTCGGCCGCATGAACCTGCCACTCATGGTGGAAGTGGATGACGTGGAGGACCCGGCGCCGTGGCAGGCGTTGAAGCCTCTGGTGGACCTGCTGTACGAGAAGTACCCCAGGGGCTTCCAGGCCAGTTGGCTCTATGACCAGATCGCGCAGCTCAACACCGCCATCACCGACGGCGACACCCAGGCGCCGGTGTTCCCGGAGGATGCCGACACACTGGCCCAACTCCTCTTGTGGTTCGATCCGGAAGATCTCGAACTGTACATGGACGAGGACCGCACACGCCTGCTGATCAACCTGCAGATTCCCTACCTTGGCAGCGGCGGGTACTTCGAGATGAAAGCCATCGTCGACGACTACCTGGCCAGCCACCAGATCAAGGGTTATTACGTCGGCAGGGTCGCAAGCTTTTTCGAAACCGGCCACCGCATCGGCGCAGACAATCTCAGGGGGTTGGCGCTGGGCGCCACACTGGTATTCGCGCTACTGCTGGTGATCTTCCGTTCGCTGCCATACGCGGTTATCGGCATTGTCGTGAATGCACTGCCCGTACTGGCCGGCCTGGCCATGCTGGGAATTCTGGGCGTATCCGTGGACATGGGCAGTTCCGTGGTGGCCGCCATGGCATTCGGCGTGGTGCTCGACGATTCCGCGCACCTGCTCGTACGCCTGCGACAACTGCAGCAGAGCGGCTACGATGCCGCTACAGCGGTAATGCGTAGCGTGCGCGAGCTCAGCATTCCGATCATGACAACCACCTTCGCCGTCTGCGTGGGCTTCCTCGTCCTCTACGCAGCCGAAATGCGGCCCTTCCACGATTTTGCAACGCTCATGATCAGCACCATGCTGATTGCGCTGTTCGCGGACATGCTGCTGTTGCCCGCGCTGGTGCGTCAGTTCATGGATGGGGATCTGCAGCGACGCATCCGCGCGATTCGCAAGCGCTGAGTCAGGCGCAAGATGCAGGCTCCTTACGCTGACAGCGTGGCTCGCCCGGATGCGCCCGGACAGACTGATCAACGCACGCGTTTGAGCGCATTGGTGGAGAAATCCCGCAGCTCGCTCAGGCCGATACCATACTCGTGCGTCGACCAGCGCAACGTGGTGGCGCGTCCCGTCTGCACATTGGTCATCGTCAACACGTGCGGCTGCAGAAAATGACGGTCACCAACCGCATAGGCACGAAAATCCGAGGCCAGCAGCGTCTTCAGCAATGCACCGGAACGATCATAATACTCGGCCTGACGCAATCGATGCGCCTGCCGGTCGATCCACACGATTTCGCGTGCATAGCCTGAATACGGATCTTTCGGCCGGCGTTCCACCACATCACATACCAGGGCCTGACAGGCTTCCTCACGCAGCCACTGCCACTCGAATTCCTCTACCACGTAATCCGCCAGATCTTCATAGGCAAATGTGCTGCCGACGAACGGGCCGGACCGATCCTTGCTGGCAATCTTCTTCACCCGCTTGGGTCCGGGCAGATACAACCACTGATCGTCTTCGGCCAGGGGGTTTGACCAGGTCAGCAGCGCCGTATCAGCAATGGCCTTGGGCAGCTCGAAAACCACCAGCGTCTTGAGGCGACCGTCACCGGTTTCGAGTTGCGTCAGTCGCAGACTGCGCTCGGTCACGCGGCCCGTGGTGGAAACCAGTTCCATGGCTACCACTGCACGAAGATCACCGAACCCGTGGCTGGCGGCATATTCGGCCCGCGCGACCTGCAGGCCCCGGGGGTCAGCCGACGCCGACAGACTGATGATGAGGCATGCCAGGAAAACGACCGGGCGCATCGAGCTTCCTTCCAGACGCGAGCGGGCATTGTGCACGTCCCCCGCGATGGGTGCACGAGCGCGCAGGCGCCTTGACTCATGCCCCACCGCGCAACACAGTAGCCGCCCCGCTACCGCAAATCGGAGACCCCCGTCATGCCGATCGATCCCACCGCCGTTGGCGCCGAAGGCGGCCCGGTCCGCCGATCCTGGACCTCTAAAGATGCCCTGCTGTATGCCGTGGGCGTTGGTGCAGGGTGCGATGAATTGGCTTTCACCACAGAAAATACCCGCGATCTGCCACAGCGTGTACTACCGACGTTTGCCGTCATCATCGGCGGTGGCGGCGTGCCGATGAACCGCATCGGCAGCTTCAATCCGGCTTTGATGGTGCACGGCGAGCAGGGCATCGAGTTGTTCGGGCCAATTCCGCCGGATGGCGAAATCGAGAGCCGAGGCCGCGTCAAGGCGATCTGGGACAAAGGCAACGCAGCGGTCCTCGAATTCGAATCCACGGCCGTCGACGTGCGTACCGGCCAGCCGCTGCTCAAGACCAGTTCCAGCCTCTTCTGTCGCGGCGAAGGCGGGTTCGGCGGTGAGCGCGGCCCATCGGACAAGCTGGAATTTCCCGATCGGCCGGCCGATCACACGGTCACCTACGCCACCCGTGTGGACCAGGCGCTGACCTATCGGTTGTCCGGCGATCGCAATCCGCTGCACTCGGATCCCGCCTTCGCGGCGATGGGGGGCTTCGCGAAACCGATCCTGCACGGCCTGTGCACCTGGGGATTCACCGGCCGCGCGCTACTGCATACGCTGTGCGGCAGCGACCCGGCACGCTTTCACGCCATGCGCAGCCGCTTCAGCAAACCGGTCATCCCCGGCGATACGCTGACGATTTCCATGTGGGTGACGGGTGACAGTGCGTTGTTCCGCACCGCGAATCAGCACGGCGATATCGTGATCGATCAGGGACATTTCCGGTTTTTGCCGTGACCGCCCTCCTGCTGCTTGTCGCCGCCATCGTCGCCGTGATCGCCACCGAGCTGGGCGGGCTGGCGGTGCTGAAGCTGATGCCGCCGTCAGTTGATCTCACCAGCCACTATTTTCTGCTGGTCGTGGCACCCGCCGTGCTGGCCGCAAGCCTGCTGGTGCGCCTGCTGTTTACCCGTCTGTTCCGCCAGCAACCGATACAACGCGGGGCGGTGTTCTTGTCGCTGTGGGGATTGCTCCAGGCATTGCTGCTGGCGCAGACCGGCAACACGGCGACGGACATACTGCTCTACCTGGCGTTTGTCGTCGGGCTTGGCGGCGCGGTGACACTACTGTTCAACCGGCGACGCGTGGCGGCTTGAAGTCCACCGCCACCTCGAATCCCCGGTCCGTATGCGCAAACTCCATCGTCGCGCCATGACGGTCGAAGATGGTGCGCGCAATGGTCAGCCCCAGACCGGTACCACCGGTCTCGCGATTGCGTGAGGATTCCAGCCGCACAAACGCCTGCAGCGCGCGCGCCCGGTCCGCTTCCGCTATTCCCGCACCCGGGTCGAGCACGGTAACGCTACCGTTCGATCGCAGCGTCACGATGGCGCTGCCGCCATACAGCACCGCGTTTTCAACCAGGTTGCTGAAAGCCCGGCGCAAAGCAACGCTCTGTCCGGTTACCCGCCATTGTCCTTCCACCACCAGCAACGCCTTGCCCCCGGTATCCATCGCATCATCCACCACGGCCTGCAGCAGCGAGGCGAGGTCGAGCCGTTGCATGGGTTCGGTGGAGCTGTCTTCACGCGCGAACGCCAGCGCTTCCTGAAGAATGCTGGTCATGGCGGTCAGATCCCGCTCCGCTCGTTCCCGCGCCTCGGCATCCGGCAGCTTCTCCACGCGCAACTGCAGGCGAGTCGCAATGGTACGCAGGTCGTGCGACATCGCGCCAAGCATCTGCGTGCGTTCGTCGATCAGTGCCTGCACACGCCGCTGCATCGCGTTGAATGCCCGGGATGCCCGGCGTACTTCACGCGGCCCCTGATTCTCCGGCAACGCGACGAGCTGCCCGGTGCGCCCGATGGACTCAGCCGCCACGGAGAACCGGGCAACGTAGCGCGTGAGATGCTTCGCAGCCGTCAGCATCAAGACAAGCGTTCCAACGAGAAAAAGCGTGGGCCAGAAACCGCCGAGCGAAAGTGACGTGACGTCGGTGCTGGCATCTACCGACAGCCATCGTGAATCCGGCATGGGCAGGGAGACGAGGAATCGCGACTGACCGTCCAGATACTGAAACCCGTAGACAAACCGCTGCCAGCCGGACGGCTGCCTGCGCTCCAGCAGTTGCCCGACCGTCTCACGAACTTCCTGTTCGTGCCACCAGGCCAGCTCGGCCGTTGAAGGCGGCCCGGAATCCAGCCGAACGCGCCAGTCCTCGGCGCTGAGCGCCAGCGCACCGGCGGCGTCCCGCTCGGCCAGACCTCGCAGCGCCAGCGCACGCTCCATGCTGCTTGCCGCATACGTCTGCGCGCGGGCCACCATGCTTTCGTGCGCGTACCACGCGACAAGCGCACCGTACAGCAGAAGGACACCACCCACGATGCCCAGCGCCAGATGACTGAAATACGCATGGTCACGCGCCACGGGCTGCTTCCACACGCCGCACCGGGACCGCGAACAGATACCCTCCGCCGCGCACCGTCTTGATGATCTCCGCCTCGCCCAGTTGCCGCCTGAGCCGCGAAAGCTGCACATCGACGCTGCGGTCGTACGGCTCCGGGCGGCGTCCGCGCGTCAGCTCCAGCAGTTCATCGCGGGTGAGAATGCGGCCGGCATTGCGCACCAACGCCAGCAGCAGGTCAAAAGCGCCAGCGGTCAGCGATACGACAATCCCACCCGGATCCAACAGTTCGCGCGTGTCCACGCGCAATTGCCAACCCGCAAACGCCCAGCACTCGCCCGGCGCGTGGCGATGCACTGACAACCGCTCCGACGTACGGCGCAGGACCGCGCGGATGCGCGCCAGCAGCTCACGCGTACTGAACGGTTTGGTCAGGTAATCGTCGGCACCAAGCTCCAGACCTGCAACGCGGTCACCCTCCGAGGCCAGCGCCGTGAGCATGATGACCGGCGTAGGTCGTGTCTCCCGCAGCCAGCGACAGAACGCCAGCCCATCTTCACCCGGCAGCATGAGGTCGAGCAGAATCACATCCACGTCTTCCACAGCGAGCAGACGACGGGCGACCTGGGTGTCGCGGGCCGGCAACACCCGATAGTCGTGATCTGCCAGGTAGTCACCTACCAGGCCGCGGATGTCCGCATCGTCGTCGATTACCAGCACCGTGGTCATGCGACCAGTATAGGAGCGGCCACCCGGCATCCGGCAGTATCGGGTTACAAATCGTTGCCGCACGCGTCCTGGCAACATTGCGTTACACAATGTCACAGGCGGGAGACCTCTCCACCCTCACGCTGAGGCAGCCTGTCCGTGACCGACAACTTCGCAGACCCACATGCAGAGCGCCTCCATCATCGTTACCGTCCTGTTGACCGCCGTCATCGTGGCCGCCCTGATTTTCCTGACCGCCGAACGCCTGACGGCGGAACGGGGGATGTCCGGGAGACGCGGCGGACACCGGCTCATCAGATCATTTGCGAGGCGACGCACACGCTTCACAAACGGTGACGACGCCGTCAACTGGCTCGCCATCCACCTGCAACTCGACACACAGCAGGTGGCGTTGCTGTCACCCATGGCCCACGTTTTCGATGCCTGGCACAAGGACGTGCATGCGATTCGCGAGGCGTCGGGCGTAGAACCCGCGACGGGAGATGTGCTGGATCAACAGTTCGATCGCGCGACCGCCATGCTCGCCCGCACCGCCGAGGCGCTGAACGCCCTGCGCGATGCCGCAACGCCACTCCAGGCGTGTCTTTCACCAACCCAGCGCGAGCGGTTGAACCGCCTGTTCAACAAGAAATACCACCACAGGGATAGCCATCGATGAGTACGCAAACTCAACCACCCCGCATCATGCCACCCCACTATTTTCTGGCGGCAATCTGCCTGGTCACCCTCAGCCATGCGCTGTTGCCGCTGACGGTTGTCCTTCCCATTGTTCGATGGACGGGCCTGTTGCTGATCGTTCCGGGCGTACTGCTGGCAGTCCTTGGGGCAAATCTGTTCCGCGACGCAGGAACCAGTATCGTACCGTTGACCCGCTCATCGACGCTGGTGACTACCGGGGTTTTCCGCCTGTCACGCAACCCGATGTACCTGGGCATGCTGCTGACAGGCACCGGGCTGCTCTGCGCTCTGCCCTCACTGCCTGGCCTGGGAGTACTGGTCACTTTCTTCCTGGTCCTGCGGCAGCGGTTTGTGCTGCGTGAGGAACGACTGCTGGCTGCCACCTTCGGCCCAGCCTACGCCGACTATCAGGCCTCGGTACGACGCTGGCTGTAGTCCGCAGGACGCACCGGACGTTGTCCAAATGGGGCAACATCCGGTGCAGGTCCGGGCATCAGTACTTGCCGACCGCGTTCAGGAACCAGCCCTTGAAGTCGTAGTCCACCTGGGTCAGGTCATCCGAGAAATCGACGAAGCTGTAACCGATGCCGACACTGAAATAGTCACCGATCTGGCGATCGACACTCACCAGCCAGCCGGCCCGGTTGCTGTCGCTTTCGTCGACGTTCAGCCAGCGGTATTCCACGAGTGCGTCCCAGTTGCGCAGGACATGCCAGCGCACGCTACCCGCGGCGAACGTGGCACGACTGCCGAACCAGCCACCGGCATCGCGATCGATGCGTACTTCGCCTTCCCGCTCCGCCAGTTTTACGCCCAGGTCGAACTGCGGCGTGAGCTTGTAGATGCCTTCCCAGGAAAGCACCTGCAACCGCCGGTCGGTGTCCGCGTTCTCCTGACCGACGCTCTGCAGGTCATAGACGTACGTGTACTTGGTTAGCCAGTTCAGGCGATTGTTGCCGACCGGCCGGTAGGCGATACCGACGGATGCCTCGACCAGCCTGCCATCATTCGCACCCGTGATGTCATTTTCCGTGCGGCCGAAGTTGAATCGTGCCGCCGCGCGATAGTTGTCGCTGAAACGGTAGTCAGCGCGGTTTGTCGTCAGCCACTGTATGGCGGACAGTCCCGGCCCGTTGTCGTCACGGTACTCCAGACGACTGGCATACCGCAGGCGCTCGCCGCTGTAGCCGACGCCCAGGCTGTAGGCGGAACGGTCCACCATGCCGGCCGCCGTCTGCAGTTCATTGTCCTGCAACGTAAAGCCCGCGTTCCAGCCATGCGGCAGCGCATAGTCGAGCCCGAAGGCATGACCGAGACCGCTGCCCATCGGGCCGCGATTGAACTGCCCTTCGGTGAACAGCTGCATCCGGTCATTTGGCGTCCAGCGATGACCGGCGGTGAAATTGGTGCCAATGGACTCCATCAGGGACGGCCCGGTTGCCACCAGAAACGGATCTTCCGTCGTGTCGGTACTGTGCGTTACCGTGCCATACAGCGTGTGTGCGGTATTCAGGCGGTGCTCCACACCGGCCAGCGCACCCGAACCACGATGCCCGTCGCGTAGTTCCACTTCCGCCTGTGTCGCTTCCGTGACAGAAACGCGTGCACCCACGACCGCCTGGTCGTTATTGTCGTAGTTGGAGGACGCGTCCAGCGTGAGCTGACCACCGCCGTAGACGACAAGGCCTTCGGTGATGCGATGTTCGTACTGCACAGCGCCGAGCGTGGCTTTTGCATTTCCGAGCGTCGGCGTTTCAGACTCCGCATGCTGGGTCTCAGCCGTCAGGCGTCCGCGATCTCCGACCTTGCGCTCCACTGTTGCGGCCACGCGGTCTTCGTTGGCGCGGCCCGCCACTTCATAGTGGGTAGCGCGGGCGCCAACCTTCCACTTGTCACCGAGAGGCATCTGCGTCTCGACGCCGGCTTCCTTGACGTTGGCGCCATCGTCCCTGCGCGCCACCGAGTAATGATCGTCGACGTCCTTCGCCCAGGCATTGGTGATCCAGTTCACCGGCCCACCAAAGTCACCCGCATTGACGTGTATGTCGACGCTCATGGCATCGCCGTCACGCGACGCCGTACCCGTGTTGATGCTGCTGAACGTCATGCCGCCGTCAGTGGAGAGGTAGCGATTGGTCTGGGTGGCCTCCGAACGGCCGTATTCGACCTTGGCCCAGGTGTTCTCACCGCCTTTCAGCGTGACATCCACTCCGCCAAGCGCATAGTCGTCGCCTGAACGGCCTTCCTTCACCAGCGTACCGCCCACGGCGACGTGATCACCAAGCCACTGGCGTGCGCTGCCACCCACGACGAGCTGATTGGCGTCGAAGCTGTCAGGGACATATTCGTAGTCCACCACCAGCACTACTTCGTTGCCGGCAAGCGAACCTTCCGATACCAGCGACGGCGCGCTTGCCTGGGCCATCTGCATGAGCGGCCTGGACAGCACCACACGGCCCTGCAGTTCGTCGATCTCGTAGTCCATGCCCTGCTGCAGCGTACGGTTGTCAATTACCCGATTGGAACGCGGATCGCGGATCTCGACACGCGCCTTGTCCGAGCCAGGCAGCAGGTCCGTGTGCCGCAGGTAGTACAGACTGCCGCCGGTACCCAGGAATTCAGAATGGCCGAGCGCCGTCTGGTTCTCCGAGACGAAACCGGTAGCCGAGGTGCGCCGATCGCCGTACCCGGTCGTTCCCGGCGACTCGTAGTGCCCGCGTGCGCCGTAGAGACCACGGCTGTACTGCAACAGCTCATTGCCGGTAAGGCCGGTTTCGTAGTTGCCCCACACCACCTCGTTGTGATCCCACTCCACACGCGCGTACATGCGACCATAGGTATTCACGTCAGCAATGGTGGTGGAGTCATCGCCGTATACCGGGTAGTAGCGATCCGGGTCCAGCCGGCGGAACAGACTGCGCGCATCCTTGCGATGAATGTCATCGAAGATGTCTTTCAGTGCTTCCTCGCGGGTATCGAGCTGCGCGGTCACCAGGTACTTGCCCTGCACCTTTCCCTTCAGATAGAACGCGAGCCGCCCTTCCAGCAACATGCCATCGTCGTAGTGGTCGTCCGTCGACAGCGGTTGCACCGCGCCGGTGATGCTGTTGTCAGACAACGTCAGGTCCGCCAGCGCCACCAGGAAACGGTAGTTTCCGGTGATATCCATAGCGAGATCGTGATGCATGGCATCACCGTCCGGCGACTCCACGATCAGCGGAATGACATGATGTCCAACGGGCAGAAGCGTCTCTGAGGCAAAGCGGCCGCTGTCGTCCACCACGGTCATATTGCCCAGCACGTCGATACGGTACCCGGCACCGAGCTCGCTCCCCTGCACCCGCAGTCGGGAGCCATACACGGGGATGGTGTGCGAGGCGAGATCGTTGCGCGCCAGTGCCAGCGCCAGGCCACCGGCAGCGATACCGCCACCCTGGCTGCCCCCCGCCGTGTCCCTGGGTACGGTAGTTACCTGTTCCGGCGTCACCGGTACAAAGCCACGCGCCGCCGCCAGCGCCCGGCGGTTCTGCGCCTGGCCGGCTTCCGTCACGTTCTCCGCCACCGGCTGCCGCGGACCTGATCCCATCTTCTCCACCGACACCACACGGTCACCAAGGCGAGTCGCCAGATAGTCCGCCACCGCGTCCGCACGTTTGCAGGAAAGTTCGTCGTTGTCCGCGGTGATGTGCCGGCTGCGCGGAGCGATGCGTTTGGTCGAGGTATGGCCGTGCGCAAGGATGCTCACGCGTGGCACCGATTGCAGTGCATCCGCAATATCGTCGAGCGCTGCCTTGTCAGCCGCCGACAGCTCAGTACCGAAGTCCGCGAAATGTGCCGTGTGCGCCAGCACTTTCTCCTGGTCTTCGCCCGGCAGAAAGATGACGACGTTGTCATTCACCAGGCTAACTTCCAACGGCAGGCCGCCATTCATGTCCGCATCAGCATGCTGGCCGGCTTCCACGAACAATGCCTGCTGTACACGCGTCACATCCTCACGCCCCTCGGCGTCGAACGCGCGCAGCACATAACGCACCCGGTCGCCTTCCGGCAAAGTCGCCCCCTTCACGGACCAGTGCACCCGATGCACCTGACGCGGATGCGCCTGATTGTCGATGTCCAGCGAAGCAATGGGCCTGGCCAGATCCGCGTCCAGCGCGGCATGGATGTCCAGCCGATAGTTCGCGATGAAGGCGCTGTAGTTGCTGTAGACGACAAAGTCCAGATCATCGTCGGCCACACCGTCGCGCACGGGGACATAGGCCGGTCCAACCAGCGACAGTTGCGGTGCGAGGGCGGCCGGATCCTCCGTCCACCAGATACTGCCACCGTCTTCCAGACGAATCAGTCGCTCGCCCATCAGGTCAACCCGCCCCCGATCAGGCAGCTCCGCCGAAGGCTCATACAGGCTGCCATCTTCGTTCTCGATGACAATCACCGGCACGCCGTCCTTGTCCCGGCAGATGTCCTGCAGACAAGTGCCGGTCGCCGCCTGTACCGGCGGCACGATGGCGGCAAGCAACCAGTCGAGTCCGCGCAGGACCAGGTCCTCGATCGCCGCGGTGTCGCCATTCATGCCGCGGGCGTCTTCCGGTACGCGCGTCCGCACCCTGATCTGCGCCGCAACATCAGCGCCCGCCATCTCGCAGAGCGCGTCGATCAGCGCCCGTGCCCGGCGGCGTGCCAGCGTTGCAGCCTCTTCACTCATCGTGCGGCCGTTGGTATACGCTTCCACCCAAAGATTGACGATGGTCCCCTTCTTCAGTTCTTCTGCCAGCACACGCAGCATGTCGCGGTAGCCGGGCAGCACCTCAGCCGAATCGGGCTTGAAGAACATTTCAGCGATTTTCACATTCACCCGTCTGGCGCCATGTTCGATCCCGGGAATGCGCACACCGAAATCAAACTGGTTCATCAGACCCTGCGATAACCGGCGCACACGAGGGTTTTCCGTGGTGAATTCGCTGCCGGATGGCAAGGTCGACGGGTCGACCTTGAGGATGAAGTTGCGGCCACGCTCCATGAAGCCGCTGTCGATGCCGGCAAGGTGGAACCGTCCAAAGGCATCGGTTTCCACGAGCAGGCCTTCCACGGTGGCCAGTCTCACGCCAGGCACCCCGGTTTCATCCACACCATCGTTGATGGCGGTGATGCGCATGTCGCGTCCGTCCGTCGTCCTGCGTGATTCGAGCCGCAGCCGCAGCTTCTGACCGTTCGTGCCTGCTTTCACGCGGCGCTCCGGCTGTGACCGGGTACCCTCGCCATCCACGACAACATGGCCACCGTCGCGACTGACAAGTTCCGCCCGCGTTACGCGCGCTCCCTCAGGCAGACGTCCGCTCACCACCACCTGGTTGCGTCCGGTCAGGTCGTTGACGCCGTAGCGCCCCGGCAAGTCACCCAGCGGAATACCCGATGTCAGCGAACCCGGCAGAGCTACCGGCGAACCGTCTCCATGGGTGGCAACCACACCCGAGAACCCGCCGCCTTCGGTCCAGACACGCAACACGACATCGGACGCCGTGGCAACATCCTGCCAGCCGTCGCCATCCACATCGTTGAAGACCTTGCCGATGATCGTGGTCTCCTCGAAATCCGGGTCCGCGGTTACCGTAACGCGGGCCTGCGCCGGCGCGCCGACCGGAGCCGGGCCAACGAACGGTATGGCCGTATTGATGTACTCACCGTGCACCACCCCGGCGTTGACCCGAGTCAGATAGCGAATTTCGCGTGACTGTCCCGGCGCGAGGTCAAATCCCGAGAATGTAACGGGGCGAGTGCCCGCAACGGCCAGCGCGCCGCCGTCAGTCGTCGTGGCGGAGCCATCCACATAGGCAAATCCCGCCGGCGGTGTATCGACGATGGACACTCCGGGAAGTGTCAGTGGCGTATTGTTGGTGATCGTCAGCGTGTAAGCCACAAGACCGCCCACGGTGGTCGAGCTCTGGTGCGATCGCTTGTCGAGCCGAACGCCGGAAGCTGCTGTTGCCACCGCATCCAGCGGGATGTGGTTCCAGATGACATTGGGGTCGCCCGCAGCCAGCGTGAAACTGACGAAATAGGTCACGGGATCTCCAACCGCCGGCGGCGTTGGCCCCGCGCCGACCGCAACCGGATCGGGAAGGCCGGAAGGATCGAGGGGCCCCGGCTGTGGTGGCAACTGCGTGGAGTAGCCTGCGTTGTAGCCTGCCGGCGCAACAGGCACGATCAGGAACGTTGTGCCGGAAACGCACTCGGGTCGGGCATCGATCTGCACATCGAACCGGTACCATCCATCGGTGCCGGTGATCTGTCCCTGCTGGCCTGCCAGCAGACAAGCCGCTGGTACGGGATCGCCCGTGCCGGCGGCGACAAAATTCACCGTCACACCGGCAATGGGCAGACGCGTATTGCTGTCATACAGGATGCCCGACGGGTCGATGGGAAGGTTCTGATCGACCACCATGACTTCCGGTAACAGGGTGATGCCGGTCAACTGGTTGTAGGCAGCGCCGCTCTGCGGGTGCACCAGCACCACGTCGTAGCCGGAACCGGGCGTGAGGTTGGTGGCAGCGTAGGCACCATCCGCAGCAACTGTCACGTCCCGCACAGGCGTGCCGTTGCGCACGACGCGGACGATCCAGCCGTCCAGCGGTGTTTCTTCCGGATCGAAGGCATTGTCCTCATCCGTGTCCAGCCACGACGTACCCGCAATCCCGGCGACGCCGACAACCACACCGGTATCCGTGCGTCCGGCCACGCCCCCGGTGGCCGTCAGGCGATCCGTATACGTGACGGTGACGGTGTCGTCTTTCTGTGTCGTGAGCGCGCCGTCGTCGTCGGGCCCGGCCGCCGCCCCGAACAAGGTTGGCAGCGTGCCCGTGAACACGCCCGTGTTGACGCCGGTTTCCGTGAGGGTGCGCGATTCGGCTTCACCCGTGGCGTCATTGACTACCGTCACCGTCACCGTCTGCGGCGTCGCGGCATCGGTATTTTCGTCCGCATCCACGACCGTCAGGTCGAGCGTATCACCCGGAATACTCTGGTCGGTGATCGCCACCGTACCGTCCACACCGCCGCTGAACGTGAACGGCGTGGGGGTGGAATTGTCACCCGGATCGCCATTGCCATCGGGATCGGCATCCAGTCCGTCGGTAGAGGTGTCCGTTACGTCGGGTACACCGGGATTCGGATTGGATGGCGTTTCGCCGGTGACCACGGCAATGTTCTGGAACGGTCCGGTGGCCCCATTGGGCCGCCAGGTCATGGTGAACGTGATGGTTGCCGTGGCGCCCGCCGTCAACGTTTCCGTGCCCGGCGTGACGTTGGTCGAGGAAGTGCCATCAAATGCCGGATTGACCTGGGTGAGACCACCCGTGGCCGACAGACCGCTGATACCCGTGAGCACCGCCGGTGCGATGACACCCGCCACGGCATCCGTGACGCGAACGTTGCTGATCGGCGTGGTCCCCGGATTGGTTACCGTCAGCGTGATGGTGTTGCTGAAGGTGCCATCAAAATTGGGCACCGTCGCGCCCGCCGCTTTCGCCAGTCCAATTCCACCGTCGTTTACCGACAATGAGACGTTGCCGCTGTCGGTATCGGTCACGGGTGAACCGGTGCGCGCGCTGGCGGCATTCACCGTAGCAGCATTCCCATAAACCCCCGCCCCCGCGGCCGGCGAGGCGATGACGTCGATTTCGATCACACCGGCAACGCCCGGTGCCAGGGTGCTGGTGCCGAGTAGCAACGTCTGGTTACCAGCCGCACCGGTATAGCCGGGATCGGCTACCAGTGTGTTACCGGGACTGGTTACCCGCACTGCTGAAACACTGTAATCACCCGTGCCGAAGGTAGCATCGAGATCATCCACAACCACCACGTTGTCCAGGTCGACATCGCCGCTGTTGGTAACCGTGAGTCGATACGTCAGCGTGTAGTTGCCGTTGCCGTCGTTCGACGGTGGGGCGCTCACGGCATGCACGATCGTCACGTCGGGCGTTTCCCCCACGACGCTGAGCGCGTATGCGGTTTCGCTGCGGTAATCGTTCAGCACCGCCGCGCTGGTCATCGGTGTATTGCCACTTCCCGATGCCTGGTCGGCTGCGGTACGTGTGCCATTGCCCGCATTGCCCGTGGCCAGACTGGCGTAGGTCACAACCGATGCGCCATTGAGTACCGCACCAGGGGGGACGTTGCCCATCAGCACCGCGTCAAAGCGAATCTCCAGAACCGCGCCGGGATCGATGCGCAGTAGTGGGGTCAGCGTCAGCGTATCGTTGTTGTTCGTCGTCGTGGAAACGACAACATCGCCCGGCGCAACGGCTGCGTTCGAACCACTGACGAGCGCATTTCCTGTCGCGGTGACCGCAACGTTGCTGATCTCACGCAAACCTGCCGGTAACGTCAGTACGACGCCGCCGCCACCAGGGGCTCCGACCTGCCACGCGGGGCTCGTGCCATCGTTGCCGAGCGCAACCACGAACTGCACCGCAGGCGAGGCATTCGTGCGATTATCCATGGGCGAAGGTACGGTGACGACACCAGTGGTCACATGCGGTTCCCGCACCACGTTCGCAACCGTGTTGGACACCAGGTTCGAGGCACCGAAGTCAAACGCGTACGCCCCGGACATCACCACGCCATCCTGATTGCCTGCTTCATTCACGGGCAGGGCGTCGTATTCGATCAGTACGTATTCCGCGTTGTTGTCACCATCGGTATTGACGAGATCGCCGAGACTCCACGCAGGGTCGTCACCGGAACCGAACGGACCGCCCGCAGGTTCGAGCGCGCAATCCGGTACAACGGAGGCTATTGATCCATCGTTTCCGGCTTTGTTGATCGTGCCGCCGGCACACACAATGGCTGGCGCCGGAACAACTCCGCCAGCGTCAGCGACGAGCGCCACACGCGCCGATCCGCTGACATAGACCATGCCAGCCGGAAGCTGGTCCGTCACGGTAACACCAGTAAGCGTTCCTTCCGGAATACGCGTCAATAGCCTGTAGCGCACCCACTCACCAATGGCCGTCGGGCGCGGATCGGCGGGTGTGTCCGAGGTATTGTCAGGCGTTTCGGTGAGCGCCGTGGCAGCGATGCTCTTCACGGGCACCGGATCCTGAATGGTTACCGTCGCCTGTGCCTGCGTCGTATCCGCGGCCTCCACCCCCGGTGGCGAGCCTGTCGCATTGGGATCGGTACCGTTTACCGGCAGCGACGTGTAATCGACGTCCGTTGTGGTCGGAATCGTCTGTCCACCCGCCAGACCCGCGTCCGTCGTGGCGAAATAACGGATTTCACAGACTTCTCCCTGCGGCAATGCTGCGAACGTGATGTTCAGGCCGACACCATTCGGATCGCCATCGTTGATGACCGCTCCCGCAGCCGTGCACACGTCCGTACCCGGCACGGCAGGCGCCTGGGGTCCGGTAATACCCGCCAGCGCATCGTAGGTCAGCGTTGCGGGTAATACGTCATTGACACTGATGTCAAAGGCATCAGCGTCGCTGGCTGGCGCATGGCGAACCGTCACCACGTATTCCACGCGCGTACCCGCCGCAACGTCGGCGGGAACAACCGAACGGGTTACCTGCAGAACCGGCCCTGCCTGCCGCGCCGGGACCGACGCCGAAGGGATCGACGCGTTGTCAGTGGTCACTGTCCCGGCATTGGCGAGCGCGGTGCCTTGTACCACGTCACCCACGACGCGTGCATTCAACTCCAGGACGATGAGTTCCGAATTCAGATCGTGTTCGGAGTTGAGGATATCGCCAAGATCAAACACCGGATCGTCGCCTGAACCCGAACCGCCACTGGCTGGCGCAATTACGCAGTCGAGGCCCAGGGTCGACAGATCGGTGGTGTCGTTGCCGACGCGGGCGGCGGTGCCGCCCAGACACACCACATTGGAAGCGGCGAGATCGCCACCGCTGTCGGTAACCAGTCCCAGCAACGTCTGGCTGCCCGACACGTACGCCAGTCCCGTCGGCAGTACATCAGTCAGCAGCAGGTTTCTGGGGTTGCCCTGCAGCACATCCACCACCAGCCGGTAGCGGACGATTTCGCCGGTCACCAGCGGGCGTGGACTTGTCAGCTCCGAGGTATGCGCCTCGGAGGTGACCACAATCGACTTGGCAATCGACAAGGCACGCGTCGTGACATCCGCCACGCCCACTTCAGCCGGAAAGGTGGGACCGCCGAGCGTATCCGCCCACACCGCGTGCGCGCCATTGGTATAGGCAGCGCTGTCCTCCACACCGTTTTGCAGGTTGCAGCGCACGTTGAGCACAACATTGTCACCAGGATCCAGCGCATTGGCGGTCGCACCCGAGAAGGTTGCAAACGTGTAACCACCCGCAAACGGATCGCCCGCACCGGAGCCATTGGTGACGGAGTTGAGAAGACAGTTGCCGAAATCCGCCGGTGGCGCATCGCCGACGAGTACGTCGAACGCCGGGGAATCTCCGTTGTTCGTCACCGTAATGTCGTAGAAGACCGCATTGCCCGCTTCGAGGTCGCTTGCCGGGCTGGTCGGGGTTACGGTAACCGACAGGGAGGACGCTGCCATGGCGGAGCTGGCGAACATCCAGAGGAGCAACCCCGTCACACGGCGCCCGGCTCTCCAGCGGGCTCGGCCACCTGGTCGCGCAGAATTCCGCTTGCACGGGCGATGGCCCTGGTCACCCGCGGGCATCAAATTCGCGCCGCGCCGCCGAGTCAGATAGTCCATGAATTCAACAGTCCCTGACGGTTTGCTTTCCATGCATGGCATTCCTGTGCCATCCGTGGTGCCGATTGGTCACCTTTCGTCAGAATAATGACGCTCCCGAAAGTGGCGAGAGTGACCATCTGGAAGTGTAGAACGCGTCACGAAACTGCCGATTTTTTTACATTGCGTCACGCGCCTCCGGCGACAGCATCCATGCTTCCGCCGCGCGGCGCGCTGCGATGTACCCGATTCAGCAGGAAAGGGGGCGCTGCCGCATCACCGTCGAATAGGCCTAGCGGGCCGCTTGATAAGTTCGGTGATTTGAGGATGCCTGAAGCGTTCCAGGCCAAGGCGTGGCTCGCAGGGCTTACCGGGCGTAGGTTCAAGAGCCGCAACGCAGGCGTGGGACGCTTCAGCCATCCCCTGCGGGAAGCGCTCAAGTGACCTATCAGCTGGCCACGTTGCGATTGCCAGCGCTGAAGGGGGAACCAGAATCGCGCCCGTACTCAGGGAAGCGCTGCATACGGCAGACGACCCGTTTCCGCCTCCAGCGCGGCACCCGCCCTCACAAGCGTCGGCTCGCCCCAGAAAGGCGCCACGAACTGAACGCAACGCGGCAGACCCTCGTACAGGTCCAGCGGCAGCGACAGCGTGGGATGGCCGGAATAGTCATAGGGTGAAGTGAAAGTGGTCAGCGGCAACTGTGTGCCGTCATCGCGCGGTGGCGCAGCCATCTGTGCCGCCAGCGGCGCCTGGCACGGCATGCAGGGCATGAGCAACAGGTGCACGGACTGGAACAGTTCGTCCACGCCGTGTCGGAAACTGGTTCGCACCGCCTCCAGGCGATCGTAGTCCGCCTGGGATACCTGCAGACCAAGGTCGATGAGACCGGCCAGCACCGGCCCATATTCCGCGCGCCGGGCAGGATACCAGGCCGCATGTGCCCGGGCGGTCTCCCTGCCGCAGGTAATCACCCACTTGTCGACAAGCACCCGGTATTCCGGGGGAATGCGCACGGACTGCACGGTTGCGCCCAGGGACTCCAGCAGCCGAACCGTCTCCTGCACACCGGCGATCACCGGCGCGTCGACACCGGTTTCCACGTAGGTCATATCCACACCTACCCGCAGCCCGTGCAACGCGCTACCACACGCAGCCACGTAATCCGGCACGTCAACCGGCGCTGCCGTCGGGTCCTCCGGATCACTGCCCGCAATCACCCCCAGTATCCGCGCCGCGTCTTCGACACAGCGCGTCATCGGACCGATGTGATCGAGACTCTCGGCCAGCGGGAAGGCACCGTGGCGGCTCACCCGCCCGTAAGTGGGTTTGATTCCCACCACACCGCAACTTGCCGACGGAAAGCGGATGCTCCCGCCGGTATCGGTACCAAGCGCGCCGTAACACAGGCGCGCAGCAACCGCCGATCCGGAGCCGGACGAGGACACGCCCGGCCAGTGGCTGTCGCGCCAGGGATTGCGGGGTGGCTCGATCGCCGGATGATGCGCGGCGAATGCGCCCTCGGTGAGTTGCGTGCGCCCGACGATCACGGCCCCGGCGGCCTCGAGTCTGCGTACGACCGTGGCAGAAAAGGCAGGACGGAAATCGGCCATGACCCGCGTTCCCGACGCGGTGGGCTCACCCTCCATGAACAGCAGGTCCTTCACCGCCACAGGCACGCCGTGCAGCGCACCGAGGGGTTCGCCACGACTGCGTGTCGCATCCAGTTGGCGCGCGCGCTCCAGCGCGGCTTCCGTCCGCACGGCGGCATAGGCGTGGAAGCGGCTGGCCGTGGCGTCGATCCGGTCGAGCGTGGCGCGGGTTACCGCTTCCGATGTCAGCGCACCGCTTTTCAGATGCCGGCATACGTCGGACAGCGTCAGATCCACCGGATTGTCGGCAACCATCAGTCGAACACCTTGCCGGCGTTGAGAATGCCCCGGGGATCCAGGGCCTGTTTGATGCGCCGCATGAGGGCAATTTCATCCTTGTCCCTGCTGATGCCGAGATAAGGCTTCTTTTCAAGCCCCACGCCATGCTCCGCCGACACCGAGCCGCCGATGTCCGCCAGTGGTTCGTACACGCATCCTTCCACCGCTTCCCGGGTTTGTGCCCCGCCTTTGCCGACGCCGACCACCAGATGCAGGTTGCCGTCGCCCATATGGCCGAACGTGAAATTGGTGAAGGTACCGAAGCGCGCAGCAAGCCGCTGATTGACTTCGTTTATATACGCCTCCATGCGCGAGATGCGCATGCTGACATCGAAAGTGAAGGATGGCGCGTAGCGGAAAGTCTGTTCCACGTCGTCGCGCATGCCCCAAAGCTGCAGTCGCTGCGCTTCCGACTGCGCAACCACGGCGTCCGCCACCAGACCGCTCTCGTAGGCCTTTTCCAGGGTTTCCTGCACGGCCGCTTCGGACGCGCCCATGGCCTCGATCAGTACGTAGTAGGGATAGCTCTGCGCCAGCGGCGGCTGACTCTTCGCCGGCGGCGTGGTCACAAGGGTATAGAAGTTGTTCCACATCACCTCGAACGCCGACAACGTGCCGCCAAGTCCGGCATCCATGGCTTTGAGCAACTGACCCAGCTTCGGAAATTCATCCACCGCCACGAACAGCGTTGCCTGGCTGCCGGGTTTCTCACGCAGGCGCAGGACCGCGCGGGTGACAATACCCAGACTGCCTTCCGAGCCGATGAACAGATGTTTGAGGTCGTAGCCGGCGTTGTTCTTGATCATGCGGTTGAGCGAACTGACAACCGTACCATCCGCCAGCACGGCTTCGATACCGAGCACCATATCCCGCGTCATGCCGTAGCGGATAACCCGATTGCCGCCCGCATTGGTGGAAATGTTGCCGCCGATGGTGCAGCTGCCACGGCCACCGAGATCCAGCGGGAACATCAGTCCGTGCGCATCCGCGGCCTCCTGAATGGTCTGCAGCACCGCACCCGACTGCACCACCGCCGTCCGGTCGACGGGATCGATTTCTTCGATGCGGTTCATGCGTTCCAGGGAGATGACAATATCGTCCGGCGTGGTATCGCCACCATGGACCAGCCCCGTGAGCCCGCCATGGGCCACCACACGCTGCCCCCGTGCGTTGCAGATGGCCAGCGCCTGGCTGACGTCCTGCGTGTTCCGGGCGCGCACGATGGCCGCGGCCTGGATCGTGTCACGACGCCAGATCCCGGCCGAGCGGCTGGTGACATCGTCCCCGGTGAGTACGTTTTCCGCACCCAGCGCTTCGACAAGCGCCGCCACGCATTGCTGCACCTCCATTACGCCCCCTTTTCCGCGGTAACTAGAAACTGTGGAAGACAGAACAGAAATCGCCCCTCGGGCACTGCCGCCCTCGCTTCCTCGAGCATGGCTTCCGCCTCGGCGGCAGGCATGTGCCCGAAGGTCTTCACGTAGCCGCACATGTTGGTAAGTACGCCCAGACCATTGCCCTGCTGATCGGCGAATGCGGAGATCTTCACCCTGGCCGTACTGAAACCGGCCGTGCGCAGCGCACCGGCGGCACGCCGGCCGATATAGGGCTCGCGAAACGCTGGTGCCGCGGCGAGAAAAAAATCACGGGTGCGCTCGGCGCCCCAGGGCTCCACGAGAACGAACCCCCAGTCGCTGTCGATGATGTGCGCCCTGCCACCCGGCCGGGTCACCCGGAACACCTCGGCCAGGGTCTGCCCCACATCAGGCACGTATTCGAGCACGTTTTTCAGAATCACCCGGTCAAACGATGCATCGGCAAACGGCAGCCGGTGATCCTCCAGCAGGTGGAAGTTCACGTTGGGCCGGTCCTTCGCGCGCGCGCTGGCATCGGCAACGAAGCGGGCATTGATATCCACGCCATCCACCGATCCCGCATCGCCGACCACGCCGGCGATGCCCAGCGCAAAAAATCCCGGCCCGCAACCGATATCCAGTACACGTTGTCCGGCGCCCAGTTCCGCGCCCTCCAGAAGCGCGAGTTGCGCCTCCCGCCAGACAAACATCTGTTCGTAACGCGACACCCGGTCATCTTCGATGTGTCGCCAGTGATCGGTGTAAAAAGTTTCTGCATCCACTTGTCCCGCCTCCCGTTCCCCGCTCTGCCGGCGGATCATACTGCCCGTGGCGCCGGGCTGTCAGGCCGCTACACTGGCCACCGCCTTTACCCGATCATCCGCGACCATGCCCCGATTCGACGCAGCCTACTACAAGCGCTTCTACTACGATCCCGCCACCCGCGCCGCCGATCCCGACTATGCACGACGCCAGGCGCGATTCATTGCCAGCTATCTGAAGTTCGTGGAGCTGCCCGTGGAATCCATCCTCGACATGGGTTGTGGCGTGGGCAGGGTACTCAGGGCACTGGGTCGCGAATTTCCTGGCGCCTCGGTCACCGGCGTGGAGTACAGCGACTATCTCTGCGAGCGACATGGCTGGGAACACGGGTCCGTGGTGGACTATGCCGGCAAACCCCGCGATCTGGTTGTGTGCGCGGACGTGCTTGCGTACCTGAACAACCGCAACTGCGCCAGGGCCATCGACAATCTGGCGCGGCTGACGCGCGGTGCGCTGTATCTCGGCGCCCTCACGCGCGAGGATCGCCCGGTGGTGGACACGGAGCGCACCGATCCGGACCAGCAGGTCCGGTCTCTCGCGTGGTATCGACGCCATCTGCGCAAACATTTTGTTGCGATCGGCGGCGGTTTGTTCCTGAAGAAACCCATGCGGGTGACCATGTGGGCGCTGGACATGCTGGAATGAGCTCGTGCGCCACCTGCCCGCGCCGAGGTCCGCGATGATCACCGGAAGCTGCCTCTGCGCAGGTGTTCGCTACGTCATCGACGGCACCATCGACGAGGTGTCCATCTGTCACTGCGGTCAATGCCGCAAGGCCAGCGGCGGCGGCGGCATCGCCGTGTGTCCGCTGCCCAGCAGTCGCTTCAGGCTGCTCCAGGGACAGGATCTGCTGCGTGAGTTCCGGGCCACGCCTGGCAAGGCCCGGGTGTTCTGCGGCCGCTGCGGAAGCCCGCTGTACAGCTGCCGCGACGATCTGCCGGACACCCTGCGTGTGCGCCTGGGAAGCCTGGATTCGCCGGTGACGTGCGCGAACCGTTATCACATCCACGTGGACAGCCGGGCGAGCTGGGATACGCTGCCGGAAGGCGAGCCGCGTTATCCCGGCGCCCGCCCGACGGCTTGAGAACACCCGCGTCGTTTCGCAGCGTCGGTTTTCGCAGTACGCTGCCAATACCGCATCCGGGGGAGGAACGGCAATGAAATTCGGCATCTTCTACGAACTGCAGCTACCCAAGCCCTGGCAGGAGGACAGCGAATACCGGCTGTTCAACCAGGCTCTGGAGCAGATCGAACTGGCGGACAACCTGGGCTACGACTACGCCTGGGAAGTCGAGCACCACTTCCTCGAAGAGTATTCGCACTCGTCCGCCCCCGAGGTGTTTCTTGCCGCGGCCAGCCAGCGCACGAAGAACATCCGCCTGGGTCATGGCATCGTCCAGTTGCCAACCAATCATCCCGCGCGGGTGGCGGAACGCGTATCGACCCTGGACCTCATCAGCCACGGCCGCGTCGAGCTGGGCCTTGGTGAGGGTTCCAGTGTCACCGAGCTGCACCCGTTCGATCGCCGATTCCGTGACAAGCGTGCCGTATGGGAAGACGCGGTTCGCGCCACGCTGCCGATGTTCTGGAAGGAAGGCCATGAGTATCACGGCGAGTACTTCGATTTCCCGCTGCGCAATGTCATTCCCAAGCCCCGCCAGAAGCCGCATCCGCCGCTGTGGGTAGCCTGCTCGCAGATGGAGACGGTACGCATGGCGGGTCGGCGCGGTATGGGCGCCCTCGGCTTTTCGTTCGTCAGTCCCGACGCCGCGCGCGCCTGGTGTCATGCGTACTACAACGAATACCTGCACAACCGCGAACTGTTGTGCGAGTACCAGCCCAATCCCAATCTGGCCGTGGTCGCGCCTTTCATGTGCTGCGAAACCGACGAAGAGGCGCAGGCAAAAATGGACGGCTGGTCGTTCTTCCAGTTCGCCCTGATTCTCTACAACAAGGAAGGACCGTTCGCGCCCGGTACAGTGAACCTGTGGGAGCGTTATCAGGCGTGGAAGACCACGGGCGCCGGCAGCCAGATCAGTCCCGCATCCGGCCTGGTGGGGTCCCCTGCCACGATCCGTGAGCGGTTGCGCGAGTTCCAGGCAGTGCACGTGGACCAGGTAATTCTGCTCAACCAGGCCGGCAAGAATCGCCATGAAGACATCTGTTCGAGCCTGGAACTTTTCGCCCGCGAAGTGATGCCCGAATTCCACGCCGCCGATGCCGATCACCAGGCCTGGAAACGGGAGGTTCTGGGAGGGCGAACGGTGCTGGAGGCGATCGATACGGCGCAATACAACATCTATTCGCTGCAGACGCCCAGCAAGACCGCGTAGCACTCCGAGACGGATTGTCCGCGGTAGGGATGGACACTGTGAGCCCTGCCCGCGGCGTTGAAGCGGGTCTTGCCGCGCCGCCATCCAGCCGACGCCCGCGCCGCGACCGCCAACCCGTCGCACGCTGTTCCGGACGGCGGGGGTGAAGCCTCCCCGCCAACCGGATTGTCTGGCCTGAACACGCGCCCGAACCGTCAAAAAGGCGACGGCTGACGGGAAATTCATGACATTGCGCACGCTGCGAAGGCAACTCCCGGCGTAGGCTTGACGGACCTGAACGGGACTGCACGGATGTCAACAACCAATCATCAACATGGGTACACGCTGCTGGAGTTGCTGGTCGTTGCCGGAATCATTGCGCTCGTCGCCGCGATCGCCGTGCCTATGTATCAGTCGCACCTGAATACGGCAAAGGCATCGAAGCTGCTCCATCACTATGACGAGGCCGTCCGCTCATCCCGCTACGCACTGATGCAGGAGCGGTTGCGCGATGCCAACGCAACCACTTCCACCCTGCCGGCAACCACGCCCGAGTGGCTGGAGTTTCTTTCGGGCGGTATCGGCGCAGCGCCGGATGGCGGCGCGCCTTATGTCGCCAGCGCCTTTGGCGACGGCGCCACGGGCGCCGTGGGCATTACCTTCGACGACACCAACGAGGCAGTCACGGTGTCGCGCCCGGCCTACGCCGGACTGCCGCCCCTGATCGCCCAGGTGACATCGGAAAGCGTGACGTATACGACGCCTTAGCAGCTGGCCACGTTGCGATTGCCAGTGCTGTCGCGCATGGAACTTCGTTCCATGAGAGGCTGCTGAAAAAAGCAGCCTGGCAAACCAGCCAGGGATGGCTGGCCCGGAAATGCTGGGGAAAACGCTGTATTTGGCGCGAGTCGGCCAAGCCGCCGACTGCTGAAACACGTCCAGGCGGGACTTTTTCAGCATTCTGATAAGCGGAACACCCACAGCCGCCCGGCGAAGCGGGGTACACTAACGCGTCATCGCCAGGCCGAACTCCCGACGTGCTTCATCGTTATAAAACCGCCCGCTGCATTCTGAGAAACCAGGATCGGTTCCTTCTTGCCGTGCACTCGAGCTTCTGGCGGGTATCTCCGCGTCGCTGGGGCCTGCCAGGTGGCGGTATCGAATGGGGTGAGGCACCGGAAGTCGCCGTGCGACGGGAACTACGCGAAGAGCTCTCCTGTGACGTCGGCGAGTTGATTCCCGTCGGAGCATTTCAGTACAAGCGTGCGCAGCACATGGTCTACACGGCCGAAACGACTCTCGAGTCATTTGACTGGGACGACAATGAGCTGCTCGATCTGCGCTGGTTCACCCGCGACGAGGTAAACGACCTCGCCAGAGACAATTTACTGCACGCCGGTTACGAGCTCGACGCCATTCACCACGTACTGACGCAGTTTTCGGACGACCAGCCGCGTCGCATCATCGCGCGATAGCCCCGTCCGGCGCGGGGTTACGCCGCGCCGTCCTGATCGACCAGCCCTGCGCCCTTCAGATGCCCGGCGATCTCAATTATCATCCTGCCCGATACGGGGATCGAAGGGAGTTCGACAGCCATGTACGTCCGTCCGACGTCGCCACTGACCATCAGCGGCGTACTCGATCAGGGATTCAAGCTCTACACATCCGCCTTCCGGCCCGTTCTCGGGCTGGCGATTCTGACCGGCATCGCCAGCGCACTGCCTAATGCGGCACTGACACTGCTTGGTGTCGATGCGGAAGACGCCGAATCCATCATGGCAAGCCTGGCGCTGTTTCTTCCCATCATGCTCATCGGCTTGCTGCTGTACGGCGTTTTCTATCTTGCGCTGGTGATCAGACTGCATGCATTCACGCAGGACGACGATCCGGGCATTGCACGGTGCCTGTCCCGCGCTTCGTGGAAGCTGATTCCGGTCACGCTGTCGACCATTCTTTTCAGCCTGATCGTCTTTGCTGGTCTGCTACTCCTGCTGGTACCAGGCATGATTCTCGCCGTCTATCTGTCCTACTACGTTCTGGCCATCACCCTGGACGACCGCGGGCCGGTGGATGGGCTGAAATACAGCCTGGATCTGGTGCGTGGCTACTGGTGGCGTTGCGCGATCATCGCCACCATGGCCGTCATCATCACCGGCGTGGCAGGAGCACTGGTCGGCCTGGCCTCGGCGACGGTGCAGTTCGCGGGTGACGTCACGCTGATCAAATCAGTCAATCTTATCGTGAGCCTGCTTGTCAGCCCGGCCATCAACGCCATCTTCATCCCGTTGAATGTCGCTTTCGCGATAACGCTCTATCAGGATCTCAAACTGCGCAAGGAAGGCGACGATCTGAACGCCCGTATCGACGCCATCACGATCTGACCCGGAATTGACATGCAGGCAATTCCGCGGCCGAAGAAAGCGCCCGATCACAGGATCGCAGTCCTTTCGGGGATCCGCCGTACTGCCGCTTGCGCTTGCCCGCATCGCCGGGTCTAGCGCACGTCGTGTACCGCCCACTCCAGACCCTGCTGATGTATGCCGCACTGGTCATTCCGGACCTGTGCGCCATGCCGATCGCGAACGCCACGGCACGGGAGGATACGCTGAGGGAGGTGCTCGAATGCCGGAACCGGCTTGCCGAGGCCACGGCAACGGCGGACGACGCCACCGCCGGCGTGGCGTGCGCCGACGCGCAGCAAACCTACGCGTCGGATGTCTGGCGCGGGGTCATGGTGCAACCGGCGTTCGAGGAACTCGACTACACCGGACTCTCAGAATTTGCGGATATCCTGCGCACGTACGTGCACCCCTCCGCGCCGGTCACACTGGATACCGCCAGCCTGGACGCAATTCTCGCCGGGCTGGATCGCCCGCCGGAACCAACGCAATCCTGGGCCCAGCGCATCCTCGGGTGGCTGAGAGGTCTCATCCCCGAGCAACTGACAACCGGGATGGGCGAGTGGCTCGAAGACGTGGTGAAACGTCTTGAAGCGCAGGGAACAACATGGCGCCTGCTGGGACTGCTTGTGCTCGGCGCCGGCCTGATTGCCGTCATCACCCTGTTGTTGCGCGAACTGCGCGTAACGCGGGGCACCTCGCGCGCTACCCCGCATGCCAGCGAGATGGCGGAGCAACCACCCGCGAACGCGGCAGACGGATCGTTTGCGCAGCTCTTCCCTCAGCTCCTCGAGGTACTGCACCGGCGCCATGCGATAACACGGCCGGAGAGCCTTACCCACCGGGAGCTGCGTCGCGTCATCGACACTGCACTGCGCTCCGAGTCCGCGGACGCCGCCATGGTCTGTCGTGTGGCGGAACAGGTGCGCTACGGCAAGGGCGCGCCGACCAGCCTGGAAAGCGAGCAGTTCGCGGTTGCGGGCGCGCACCTGTTGCAGGTACTCGGTATGCCTGATTCGCCACCATGAGCGAGCGCCTCCACACCGCGGCCCTGCTGCTGCTCACGCTGCTGGCGTTGCTGGCGCTCTTCGTGCGCCCCAGTGCGAAGGAGGACTATTCGCGGCCGACCTCACACGACACGGGGCCTGACGGCATGGCGGCCCTGTCCGGGTGGCTGCGGGAGGCGGGTATCGCGGCGGTGAGCTGGCAGGAGCGTTTTCCCGTTCTGGCTGACCGCAGCGACATTCCCCGCTCGGGCAATGTGCTCTATGTGGTACTGCCTTCCCGCCTGGGCTGGTCGTCGGAGGAGGTCTCCCGTCTGTACCAGTGGCTGTCAAGCGGCAACACCCTGGTCCTGGCAGCCGCCCTGAACGAAACACCGCGTTGGAGCCAGCAGCCGGGTCACCGCGTCGACACGACAAGCCAGGATATCGAACGGCTGACCGGGGCGAGCGTGTATGCCGTTCCCGCCCGGAAGGCGGGCGAAGAACCGCCACACGTGGACGGCCAGGCCGAACCGTTGACCTTGTTTCCGTTCGAGAACGCCGGATTGATGGAAGGCGTTTCGGCGTTGCATCACTACACCGATCTGCAAACGCGGTTCTGGATGCCGGACGAAGGGGAGGACAACCAGGTGACCGTGTTCATGGCCCGGGAGGAACAGTCCCTGACACCCGCCATCTGGGAGCTCACGGCAGGCAGCGGTCGAATCATCGTACTCACCAGTACCACACTGCTCGCGAATCGCGGCATCGGGCAGGCGGACAACCGGCAACTGGCGCGCAATCTCGTGCGTTTCCACCTGCAGCCCGGCGCCGTATGGTTCTTCGACGACATGCACCAGGGACTGTCGGCACTGTACGATCCCGAGGCCTTCTTCAAGGATCCGCGCCTGTGGTACTCCGTGGCATTCCTCCTGATCGCCTGGTTCGTCTACATGCTGGGCACAAACGGCCGTCTGGCCCCGCCACGCGACGAGCCACTGGTGTTCAGTCAGGCCGATCACGTCCGCGCGATGAGTGGTTTCATGGCGCGCAAGCTCGCCCCGCTCGAGACCGGACGATTGCTGTTGGAACAGTGGGCCCGCGAAAGCGGAAGCGCACCGCACCAGGGCGTGCGTGAACTTGTGCTGCGCCTGCGCACACTGCCGCCATCACTGCAGAAGCGCCTGCTGGATGCCGAGGCGAGCCTGGCAAGCGGCAGGGCGGTCAACCTCAACAGGCTGAACAACGATCTTCACGAAGCGAGGAAGCGGACGGGATGAACACCCAGGCACAGGATCTCAAGGCCCACATGGAAGGTCAGTTACGACGCGTCATGTTCGGGCTCGATGATGCCATGCATGCGCTGACGATTGCCTTCATTGCACGCGGCCATGTCCTGCTGGAAGGACCACCCGGGCTCGGCAAGACACTGTTGGGACGCCACTATGCGCAGGTGCTCGGTGGCTCTTTCGGACGCATCCAGGGCACGGCCGACCTCATGCCCACCGACATAACCGGGGTTCATGTCTACAACGCGGCGGCCGCCGCGTTTGAATTCCAGCCCGGCCCCGTGTTCAACGATGTGCTGCTCGTGGATGAAATCAACCGCACAGGCCCGAAGACCCAATCCGCCCTGCTCGAAGCAATGGAGGAACGCCAGGTCAGTGTGGATCGCGAGGCGTTCGCGCTGGCAGACGATTTCCTGGTGGTGGCTACGCAGAATCCATCCGAATTCGAAGGCACCTATCCACTCCCGGAGTCGCAACTGGATCGTTTCCTTGTCAGCGTTCCACTGACCTATCCGAACGCCGCGGATGAACTGCGCATCCTTGCCGCCTACAACCTGCCGGATGCGCAACTGCGTCGCGAGCCCGTGCCGCTCGACACCGTGGACCGCGCGCTCATCAGCGCCGCACGCCAGGACGTTGCCAATGTTCAGGTTGCCGACTCGCTGTACGCCTATGTACTCGATCTCGCCACCGCTACCCGTCAGTCCAGTCGCATCTCGCTTGGCCTGTCGACCCGCGCCGCCCTTGCCGTCGTACGTTGCGCGCGCGTCGAAGCAGCGTTGCGCGGTGGCGAATTTGTAATACCCGATGACGTCAAACGCGTCTTCCCCTGGGTCGCACGTCACCGTCTCTCGCTCTCGCCGGACACAATCCTGGACGGCATCGTCGTCGACGACGAACTCCGTCGTCTGCTGGACACCGTGGCTGTTCCGCATTGACATGACACTGCGCCCGCTAGGCAATCTGTTCATCGTCGCGGTTGCGTTCACAGGCATCTGGGGTCTGTGGTTGCCGGCGATGGCCGGCGGATTCTGGCTGCTGCTGACGCTGGTGCTGTCCGCGGGGCTTGCGTTGGAGAGCATTCGGAACGGAAGCTGGCGCATCGACGCACAATCCCCGGCAGCACCACGCCTGCACCTGGGTCGGCGGGAACTAATCCACTTCACCCTGACCAGCAACCACAGCCGCCCCCTGCACGTTGAGTGGCAGGTGATCCATCCCGCGGGTGTCCGCGGCCCAAGCGAAAAACAATCCGGTACGCTCTTTCCCGGCAAACCACTTGTGTGCCAGCTACCGCTGCAGGCAACACGCATGGGCACCACGGCACCCCTGGAAATCGGACTGCGGCTACGCGGTGCGCTGAATCTGGCCTGGTGGCGACGACAGCTTCCGCTCTGCACGCCGGGAATCCGCGTGGAGCCGGATCACGATAACAAGTTACTGACCACAAGAACCTCCGCCACACAGTCCGGTCGCATCGGCAAACGGGAGGGAGCGGGCCTCGAACTGCATCATCTGCGCCACTACCGCTCTGGTGACCCGCGCCACGCGCTGGACTGGAAGGCCACCGCGCGAACCGGTCGCCTCATCACCAGGGTCACGTCGCAGGAACAACGTCTGCAACTCGTTATCGCACTGGATTTCGGCCGCACGAGTCGGTTGGAAACCGATGGGCTGCAACAGCTGGGTCACTACATCAATCTGGCGGCCAGACTGTCCGCAACTGCGGCGGCAAACGGCGATCACGTGGGGTTCGTCTCTTTCGCGGACTCGGTGCGGCACATCGTGGCCCCCGCCCGCGGCGACGCGGCCCTCCCCAGGATCCGACGCGCGCTCATGGAACTGGAATGCCGCCCCGTGGAGTCGGACCTGCCAGGCGCTGCCCTGACCGTACGTCGACTATTGCGCCAGCGTGCCGTGATCATCCTGCTGTCCGATCTCCACCAGGCTTCCGCCGCTTCCTCGCTTGCCACCGCGCTGCGTACCTGGCTGCCGAAGCACCAGCCGGTACTTGTCGGCCTGACCAGCCCGGAAATCGCCGCCATGGCCAGTACAGCATCGTCCGGCTGGCTGGCGCCCTACCAGACAGTCGCCGCCGGCGAATATCTCGCTCACCTCGACGCCAGCGCAAGAAGTCTGCGGCAACTCGGCGCCATCACGCTGACGACCTCACCGGCCAGCCTGGAGACACGAATCACCCGGGAATATCAGCGTTTGCGTGCGCGTGGCAGGGCGTGAAGCAGCGTGCTGATCGACGGCCAACCCGACAGTGTGTGGACAAATACCAGGAAATAACCCACGCCGATACCAACCCGCACGGACATACCGACGTTTTCGTCGGGTGAAATGAATCCCTCGATCAGCCCGCAGCCGACAAGGAATACGACACAGACAAGACCGAGTCGCATCGCATCGCCCATGGCGACCCGGAACGCGGTGCCACGAGTGAACTGGCCCGGGTTTGCCAATGATTCACCAACATGGAACCCGGCCGCGCCACAGAGAAGAATCGCCGACAACTCGACGACTCCATGCGGGGTGACGAACTGCAGCAGCCGGTCCGCCAGATCATACTGCGCGGTAAACGCAAAAATGCCGCCCAGCATGAACCCGTTCAGCACGACGATGTAGAGAGAACCGATTCCGAATGCGATGCCGAATCCGATGGCGGTCAGCGCAACGACGATGTTGTTGGTAAAGATACCGACTGACAACAACGCCGACGGCATCACGTTGAGAAGATCGTCCGTCCACAGACGGCCTTCCTGAACACTGTTGACCATCTCCTCGCTTGCCAGCAGCGAGATCAGCTCGGGGTAGGTGCGTATCAGCCACCAGCCTGCAAGGATGCTGCCGAGGAACAGCCACATGATGAACACCAGCTGACGTCGAATGCCCCACAGAATGCGGGGAACGTCCAGGCGGACCAGCGCCAGCACTTCCCGCCAGCCGTCCGCCGGGGGTTGATACAGCATGCGATGCAGACGCGCGTAGGCCGCCTCAAGTTGTTGCGGAAGACTGCCGGTCATCCGGTTTCGCCGCACAGTGACCAGCTCCCGCGCGAGATCCGGGTAGATACGCATGGCCTGACGGACATCATCGCTGCCCACCGTGCGATGTCTCTCCAGGCGGTCCACCAGCGCAAACCAGTCCGACCACCGCGCCAGGCGCGTACTGCGCCAGTGCTGCTGCGTTTCCTCGGATGCTTTGGAGCTCATGTTTTCAACAGCAGCGACAGCCGCGCGTAGAGTTGCTCGTCATTCACAAGCGACAGATCATCGTCACCGAGTTTTGTCAGCAGGCGACGCGCCAGGGAAGTTCGAAGGTGCGCGGGCAGCTCATCCCACCGACCGAGCACGTCCTGCACGAGTTCAACGTTTTCGAGCCCCAGGCGGGCCACCGCGGCCGCCGGCAGGTCAGCCACCGGCGGACCTTCCACGGCTTCGTAGACGAGCAGCGTGCCGGCGGCCAGGTCGCCGATGCGGACGGCATGGCGCGTCAGGAGAGTGGCGGCAAAGCCGACCAGGTACAGCACGGGCATGCTGTCGATCAGCCGCAGGGCGTTGCGGATGAGCAATGCGCCAGCCGTGGGATTGCTGCCGTCGACGCTGACGATGCGAATGCCCGCTCTGCGTTTTCCCGGCGTGCTCCCCCCCGTCACCAGTTCGATCACCGGATGGTAGAAGAAATAGATGATTGCCGCGGGCAGACCACCCATATAGACCATCACCTGCTGCCGGTCGTTCATGCCAAGCGCCAGGGCGACGAGCAGCGCGGCAAGAAACCACACCGCGGCCGCTAGAAACCGGACGTGCCAGTCGATGACAAATGCATAGCTGCGCGCACCGGGCCCGGCAATACGCAACTCGACGTCCACGCCCGTAACACTGGGCACCGTCAACACATCCCTTGCGGTGGCATCAGTCATACCATTGCTCCCTGTATCCACGCATCGCGGCAGCGGTTGCGCTTCCTGGACGGAAACACTAGCGACCGGCCGTCAGCACGTCGAGGTCGCCGTTCGCAAACCGTCTCTCCCCGCCAACCGGGGCCGCGCTGTGCAAGCGCCGCCGTCAGTCGTTGCGCATACCCACCATCCGCTGGAAGTCTTCTGTACTGTTCACCTGGGGATAGGGTGTTTCCGGTACCGGCACACCCAGGAACTCGCAGAGCGGTGGCCAGCCATCCCCTGTCCGGTAGACCAGCAGCCTGTCCGCCGGCAGGGCATCGATCACCGCCTGGTTGTGGCGTTCATAGGTGGCGATGACATGCGCCCTGTCCTCCATGCGCCGCTGAAACGTACCATCCCAGATGATCTCGAATACCATGTCGGACTGCGCGCGCGCCGCCGGCTCCGTGGCCGCCGCGCGCATCATTTCCGACACCTTCCAGATGGTGTTCATGACACTGTCATACCAGCTTTGCGCATCGCGCACCGACAGGATCACTTTGGCGTCTGGAAAGGCGTGCAGCTGCTCGCGCCAGAAGTTGCAGGACGGCCAGTCCACGGTCGACCGGTAATCCTTGAACAACGCGCCCCAATCAACTGCTTCACCGCGCCCGGCGGCGCGCCACATCGGTACATGATCGGCATGCTGATGGACCTCGAGCATGTGATAGCAGGGTCCGAAGCCAAGCAGCTCCAGCGCGTTTTTCAACGAGAGCGTGCCGGTGCGGCCATAACCGGCACCAATGATGTCCAGGGCCATAGTGCAATCCTCGTGGTTCGGAGACGATGTTGTCTCGATTCATTCGAGTTTGCACGTCGCACCCGTCGATGACTCGAGCTGTTGGGGTATGTTAGCGTCACAGAAGGATAGCGAGCGAGTCGCTGTCATCGGGAGGGAGCACCCGTTCCATGGTCCATCCGCTGGATCTGACTGTCATCGTGGCCTACCTCGCTCTCATCGTGTGGGTGGGGCTCAGGGTGTCGCGTCGCGTGCACGACGCGCAGGATTATTTTCTTGCCGGACGTTCCCTGACCTGGTTCGTGATCGGTCTGTCCATCATCGGCACCAACGTCTCCGCCGAAGGCTACGTGGGCGCCTCGGGAAATGCCTACAAGGTAGGTATCGCCCAGGCCAATTTCGAATGGATTGGTGCCATACCGGCGATGATCCTGGCCTCGCTCGTGTTCATTCCCGTGTACTGGCGCGCTGGTGTGTATTCCATCCCCGAGTACATGGGATTGCGCTATAACGCCGCCGTGCGCGTGCTGCTGGCGGTCATCGCGTCGGTCTTCGCCGTATTTGCCATCGCCGTTGGCCTGTGGGCACTGGCGCTGACCCTCGAAACCTATCTCGGCTGGCCAACCTGGGCGGGCATACTGGTAACCGGCGCCATCGTCGGCGCCTACAGTGTCACGGGTGGCCTGGCCGCGGTTGCCTATACGGATGCCGTTCAGGTGCTTGTGATGTTCGCTGGCGGGGTCGCGATAGTTGCACTGGGCATCACGGAGACAAACGGATTTTCCGGATTCGCAACCGCGCTCAGTGCCGAAAACCCTGACCATCTCCACGCCTTCCTGCCCGCCGACCACCCTGAATTTCCCTGGCCCGGCGTCCTCCTCGGCCTGTCCATCGTACTGTCACCAGCCTACTGGTGCGCGGGACAGACGATCCTGCAACGCAGTCTGGGCGCACGCAGTCAATGGGATGCCAGCGCCTCGATGATGTTTGCCGCCTTCGCCAAAACATTTGTGCCGTTGCTGATCGTATTCCCCGGTCTTCTGGCACTGGTCATGCACGCGGACATCGCCTATCCGGACATGGCGCTGCCCTGGGTGGTCAAGAACATCCTGCCACCGGGTCTCAGCGGCATCATGTTCGTGGCCATCATCGCGGCCTTGCAGTCCACTGTCGATTCCGCCTTGAACAGCACCTCCCTGCTCATAACACGCGACATCCGTGGCGTACTGCTGCCGCACACCGACCGCACGCGCGACCTGATCATCGGCCGTCGGGTTGCTGTGGTGCTGCTGGTGACCGCCATGCTGTTTGCGCCTGCCATCGCCAACCTCGGCGGCATCTATGTCTTCATTCAGACCTTGCTGTCGCTTTTCCAGGGGCCAACACTGGCGCTGCTGGTGCTGGGCGCCTTCACCCGCCACGCCACGCCCGCAGCCGGGCTGGTTACACTGGTAACGGGCGTAGCGGTCTCAGGCACCCTCACGCTGCTGGACACGAACATGCTGTTTGTGGCGTTCTGGTCCTTCGCCTACGCGCTTGTCTGTCTGCTGGTTGTGAGTTTCTTCACGCCACGTCTGGAACCAGCGCTTCTCGACCGCCTGGTGTACCGCCGTGTCACCGGCTGACTGGCCGGCGTGGTGGGCAAACACCGCGGCGATGGCACTTTTCGTGCTCGCCGGCATGCTGGTATTTCTCGTTCCGCGGGATGAATTGCTGAAGGACGCGCCAGACAAACGCACCTGGCGCGATATCCGCTGGTGGGGCGTGGCGCTGGCTGTCACACAGATCGGGATCTACCTGATTTTCACCTGAGCGGTGCGGGCGGCAGGCCGAGCAAGCGGCGGAACTCCTCGATCTCGCGCAGGGATCGAAGGTGGACGAAGCGTACATGCCGGGTCGCGGGATCCGCACGGAAGCTTGCCATTTCGTCACGTTTGCGCGCCTGTTGGGTCCAGATCCACCATACCAGCGAGTCCTCCTTCTTCCAGATCGCCAGTTGGGGCCAGAAAGTTTCGTAGTTGGTGCCCCAGAGCAGCTCCCGCTTGCGCCACCGTTGCCACGAGCGTCGCAGCACCCGCACCAGCAGCACGCCGCGCGGCAGATCCAGGAAAATCATGGTGTGCAGCCGCGGCCAGAAGGTGTCACGCGCAAAGCGCGCGTATGAGCCCGCAACGACCCAGCCATCACCCGACGTCGCGGCGCGGATGCGTCCGGAGAATCGTTCGGGATCAGTCGCGTTCAGACCCACCCAGCCTGGCAACCAGTTGAGGGCATCGAGCTCCACGCAGGGCACGTCGAGCAGTGCCGACAGTTCCGCACCCAACGTGCTCTTGCCGGAACAACTCAGGCCGTTCACGTGAATTCGTTTCCCGAGCGCCCGGACTGCCCATTCCGCCATCATCGATCACCGTCATCACCCGCGGCAGGCAGCGAACGCTACCCGATCGAGCCACCGCCCGCAAAGCGGCTACCTGCGGTCAATAGAGCCGCACCCGTGCAGGTTCGAAACAGAACTGCATGCCACCGCCCGACAACAGCACATCGGCGCCCAGCAGTGCGGTAGTACCCACGGGAAACCGCTGCGCTTCCGGGGTATGCACCATCTTCGAAACACGCTCCACGCCGACCACGCGAATGTGCGACACCCGCGTGCGACCCACGAGATGTACATCGCCGAAATCGGAGACCACCCGCAGCCGGGCGTGTTCGGCACCCGGCGCATGGACGTAACTGCGCACGGAGCCCGTATCCAGTAACGCACGGTGTGGCCGGCCGTCGATCTGCACAAGGGCGACGGGTACCCCGCCCTCGAGCGTCACACGTTCGCTCACTGCCTCCGGGCACCTGCCGCCGAGGAACCGTAGCTGGCGCGCCCGGGTGTCGATGTCGATACCGCCAAGCGAATGCAACATGTCGAGGCCCAGCACGCCTTCACGCTCGAAACCCTGGCCCGTGACCGCCATGACCCATTCCGGTAGTTGCCAGTGACCCAGCGCGAACGGACCGGCCCTGACCAGGGTCAAAGAGGCCAGCCGCCCCATGTTGGCCACACGGGTGTCGAACAGCCGGGCCTGCACGCTGCCCTGCAGCGAGCGCGGCAGAATTGTTGCCACGCTCGCCGTGTCCACCACCATGGCGCCCTGGGTTCCTTCGGTGCCCGCGAGACGCACGACGGCATGCCCACTCTCTCCCCACCCGAACGGCACCATGCCCGCGGCGTCCGGTGCGCGAACGATGCCACTGCCATAGCGATCCGCGATCAGACGTGCCATCTGACAGGAGCGATTCCCCGTGGCGCACTCGAGCCGCGGTTGGGGTTCACCCTGCCCCAGGTGCCTCGCCTGCAGGTAACCCCGCACCAGGTCCGCATCCAGCGACTGCGAGGCCCTGGACTCGAGCGCGGCCGGATAGGCCTGCAGCGCTTCCCGCAACCGGCCCTCGCGGGCGAGAGCTGATGGACTGTCCGCGCCCGTTGAGATTTCGTCCAGCTGGATATGCGCCCAGCTCAACACCAGGCCCAACACCAGCAGTCCGCGGCGCACGCCCGCTCGGCCCAGCGCTGCGGGCTGAGGGCAGAACAATCGTGACAGGGAGCGCCAGATGTACCGCACAAGCATTGCCGTACCGTCAAAACGACACTGTATGGCTGCGGCTGGCACACCGCGTAAGAACCTGTGATGCGCTTGTAACGTTTTCCGTAGCTGCTTCGCTGCGCGGAATGGCTGGAAACAGGCTGGTGAGCCGGCACAACGACAAGGCAAAGGCGGCGTGCACACCGACAGGCACCATGAAAGTGCACCAGAGGCAGCTGTCGCCCCCCCTCGGGGCAGATTTCGCCGCCGAAACACCAGCAGACCGCACAAAGCGACCTGAAACACGCGTGATCCGAAACCTGGCCCGCTTTCTGCATAGCCCTGTACGCGCAAGGCTGTATGCGCAAGGCTTCAAGCACAAGCCTGAGCGCCGACACAGCCGGCTGCCTGCCAGGGTGCAACCGCCCCCGGAGAGCAACAGTAAAAAACGAGTTCAACAAGGGGACTTACACAATGAAAGCGCTCAACCCAATCACCACTGCCGTCGTCGCCGCTGGCCTGGCCATCTGCGGTTCCGCCCAGGCGGACCTGACCGCCAACGCCACCGCGACCAGCAACTATATCTGGCGTGGACTGACCCAGACGGAGAACGAGGCCGCCATTCAGGGTGGTCTGGACTACTCCCATGAGAGTGGTTTCTACATCGGCACCTGGGCATCGAACGTCAACTACGGCGCGGGAGACCCCTATTCCTACGAACACGATATCTACTTCGGCTGGTCGGGTACGGCGGGCGAGGTGGACTGGGATGTCGGCTATCTCTACTACAACTACGACTCCGCCGCTAACTTCGACTTTGGCGAGGTGTACGCATCCCTCGGCTATGCCGGCTTCTCCCTGAAAGCCATGGTGCTGACCAATACCGAAGCCGACGAAGTCGGCAACCAGGATTTCGGTTTTGGCAAGGCCATGTACATCTCAGGGGACTACTCATTCACAACCGGCAATGAAATCGAGCTGGGTGCGCATGTGGGCTGGCACGATGGCGACTTCGCGGAAGCCTTCAACGGTGTGGACGGCAGCTACTTCGACTACAACGTGTACATAGCCAAAAATGGCTTCAAGTTCATGATCAGTGACACGGACGCGGACGGTCCGGCTGCCGGCGGTGCGTTCGACAATGCGAAGCCGAAGTTTGTCATTTCCTATACGGTCGACATCGATCTGCTGAACTGAACCAAGTACGTGTGGGGAAAGGGATGTCCCCGCAAGGAGAAGTGTTTCCTGGCGACTGACGATCAGGAGCGGCTGGCGGGCTCGTCCCGCCAGCCAACCAGGAGAAAAAAGAGCAGGTGCGCCACGTTCGGCGCCGCTGGCAGCAGAAAAGCCTGTAGCGCGGCGCTTGGCAGCGACACCAGTACAAGCACAAGCAACAGTGTCACCGGGTTCAGCCAGGTGGACATGAACGTCGACCTGCGAGTGCGAAGCCGGCTTGCAACAAGCGCGGCAACTGCAACCAGGATGGCCACGCCCGTGACCGCCCACAGCGTCAGTAGCACACCACCACCCATCGCCACGCCCTCCAGAGGCGTGCCAGCCGTCCCCCCTGTCTGCCGGTCGCCAGCAATGATCCATCCTGTACAGGCATGAACCGCGGCGCCGACAAAGCCGGCCACAGCCCCGCTGATACGCGCCAGCCGGGCCGCTGGGGAACCATCCCCGGCAACCGCTGCGGCGTAGCCGTATCCATAGAGCGGCAACCCCAGAACGCCCAGCAGCCAACCCAACCACAACAGCATCTCGGGCGGCGGAGGTAGTTGCAGATCCGGGCGCATGGCATTGCCCACATACAACATCGCAAAGTCACCCAGACTGGCGGCCAGCGCCCCCGCTACCGCCAGGAAAACGTACGTGCGCATGTCGCTCCCTTTTCCCCGGTGTGCTCTGCCTGCCGGCTATCCTGTCGCCCGTCACGCCAACTGCCGGCGGACAGGCCGATGTGGTCGGCGGTCAATAGTGCATTGCCCGGTCCGCACCGGAAGTTTCCCACCACAGTGCTTCGAGCGTGCGCAGATCGTCGGTTGGGTCGTAGCCCGGTTCGTCGGCAGGTTCGAGTGTGTCCAGGACTTCGAACCGGAAACCTTCACCGGCCGCCGCCTGCCAGTCGGCCAGCAGCGCCTTGTTCATCTCAGTGCCGGTACGCAGGTTGGCCAGGAAGCGGTTCAGGCGCGCCTGTACATCCCGATGCGTGCCAACGACAAAGCGCCCGCTCTGCTCGTTCAGGACGCGGTACAGACCCATCGGACGAGGGGTCTTGCGGTACTCCGCTATAAGCGCCTTTTTCTGTTGGGGGGTGAGTTCCGTCAACGTGCAGCTCCGGTCAGATATGTCGCCATTTTTACCCAGATAAAATAAGGAAGGAAGTACCCCGCTGCGACTCGGCCCGGCCCGCAAAACGGCCAAGAACGGTACTGCCCACGGCGCATGCCGCTGCCGCGCGATCACGCCCCACGAATTGTCGCAACGTCGGCATTGCCGTACCTTGTCGATTCAGCACTGGCGAGAGCGCGCCATGGCCTCCAGGGAACCCGATGTTCTGCTCGACGCGCTGGTTATCGGCGGCGGATTCAATGGCGTCTACCAGCTTTACCGGCTTCGGCAACAGGGTTTTGTGGTGCAACTGTTCGAAGCCGGGAGTGCGCTCGGCGGCGTGTGGCATCACAACCGTTACCCGGGTGCCAGGGTCGACTCTCATGTCCCGGACTACGCCTTTTCCCTGGAGCCGTTGTGGCGCAACTGGACGTGGAGCGAACGCTTTCCGGGGCGGGAAGAGCTGCAGCGCTACTTTGCGCATGTGGATTCGGTACTGAACCTCTCTTCCCATGTTCGCTTCAATACCCGCGTGGTGGCGGCGACCTTCGAGCCCGGTGAGAACCGGTGGCGCGTGGAGTCGGCGGACGGTCACACCGTGTACACGCGCTTCCTCATCCCCTGCCTGGGATTCGCAAGCCGCGCCTACACGCCGGCGTTGCCCGGCCACCAGGCATTCAAAGGCCGCAGTCATCACACCGCGCACTGGCCGACTGAGGGGGTCGATTTCGCCGGCCAGCGAGTCGGCGTCATCGGCACGGGGGCAAGCGGCGTGCAGGTGGTGCAGGAGGCCGCACCGGCAGCAGAGCAACTGGTGGTATTTCAGCGTACGCCAGTGTTTGCGCTGGCCATGCAACAGCAGCACTGGGACCCTGAAACCCGGCAGCGCCTGAAATCCGGCTACGCGGATGCCTACCGGCGGCGGGGGGAATCGACCACGAGTTTTTCTGACGTGAAAGCCGATCCCCGCCGGGCGGTGGATGTACCGGAGCCGGAGCGCAGCGCAATCTTCGAAGCCGCCTGGCAACGCGGTGGTTTTCATTTCTGGGCCGGCACCTTTCGTGACATTCTCAGCAGTCCCGCATCCAATCGACTGGCCTACGATTTCTGGCGCTCGAAGGTACTCGCACGCATACAGGATCCCGGAATTGCCGCAAAGCTCGCACCCGAGGAACCGCCTTACCCGTTCGGCGCAAAGCGACCTTCACTGGAGCAGACCTACTACGACGTCTTCAATCAGCCCAACGTTCAACTGGTCGACCTGAAAGAAACTCCCCTCGTCGAACTCAACGCAACCGGCGTACGCACGCAAACAGGGCAATACGATCTGGACGTACTGGTACTGGCAACGGGTTTCGACGCCAGTACCGGCGGCTTCGATGCCATCGACTTCCGCGGTCTTGGCGGTCGAACACTGCGTACCGCCTGGTCGACTGGGGTAACAACCTACCTGGGTATGGCGATACCGGGTTTTCCCAACCTGCTGATGCTGTACGGCCCCCACAGTCCAACGGCGTTCTGCAACGGACCCACCTGCGCCGAATTGCAGGGAGAATGGGTTGTGCGCTGCCTGGAGATGCTGCGGGCACGCGGCGCGACACGCATCGACGCAAGCGACACCGCGGCAGCGGCGTGGAAAGAACACATGGATGCCGAGTTCTCAGACTCGTTGCTGCACAAGGCCGACTCCTGGTACATGGCAGCAAACGTGCCGGGAAAACCCCGACAGCTGCTGTTCTATCCGAATACCCAGAAATACCTGGCTCAGTGCTCGCAATGCGCAGACAACGGCTACCAGGGTTTTGTGATTCGTTGAGCCGGCATCGGCTGGATACAGGTTCTTGCGCCGATACGGGTCCGCAACAGGGAAATCGCCGGCTCAGCTCGGGGCGACTTTCACTGTTCGCTTGTCACGCAGCGCATAGTTCGTGCCGCGACGTTCCATGTCGAACAACTGCGTCGCTTCGATGAGATCGATGAGCTTGCGGTAGCCATAGTTGCGCGAATCGAAAGAAGCCTGATTGCCGATACGCTGCGCCACGGCACCCAGGGAAGACCAGCCGTCGTCGCCCATCGCCGACTCGACGGCATTGCGCAACAGGCTGACAAGCCGCGCGTCCTGACGCAACGTTGCCGCATCCAGCTTGCGTGGCGCAGCCTCCGCGACATCTGCAACATCGGTACTGTCAGCAGCCTGGGAGTCGCCGCCGCCGGACTTGCGCCGCCGCCGCGGCGCTTTGGACGCAGGCGCTTCGTCCACACCAGGCTCACCCAGGTTCTCCAGATAGAGAAAACGGGAACAGGCCGCGACAAAAGGCATGGGCGTACGCTTGGCACCGAAGCCAAACACCTGCGCTCCCTTGGCCTTGAGGTGCATGACAAGCGGCGTGAAGTCGCTGTCGGACGAGATGATGCCGTAGGCATCCGGCGCGTCGTTGTACAGCAGTTCCATGGCCTCGATGACCATCTGCATGTCGGTGGCGTTCTTGCCCTTGCTGTAGTCGAACTGCTGAACCGGGCGAATGGCGTACTCATGCAGCACCGCTTCCCAGCCCTTCAGTGACTGCTTCTTCCAGTTGCCGTAGGCGCGCCGGATGTTGGTCACGCCAACCTTCGCAAGTTCAGCGAGGATGACATCAATTTTCGAGGCCGGTGAATTGTCGGCATCGATCAGCAGGGCAATGCGCGGCTGACGTTCGAGCACTGGCGGGACTCCATTTATTGATTCAGGGACGGGCAGCGGGAAGCGGCGGCAAGTATATACGAAACCTGACCATCACCGGCTCGGGGAAGGGGGGAAGGGGGGAAGGGGGGAAGGGGGGAAGGGGGAAGGGGAAAGGGGAAAGGGGAAAGGGCCAAGGGGGAACTGCAAACGGAGGGGTGGGACGCTTCAGCTATCCCCTCCGGGCGGTTTTCCCCCAGATCCGATGCCGTTGTTGCGCCTCTTGGACATGGCACCACCATGCCCTGCGGGGCGCGCCTGGCCACCAAACCTGTGGGAAGCGCTCAAGGTACTTAACAGGATGCTGAAAAAGTCCATCCCGGACTTGTTTCAGCAGTCGCCGGCTTTGCCGACTCGCAGCAAATGCAGCGTTTTCCGCTGCATTTTCGGGCCAGCTACCCCTGGCTGGCATATCAGGCTGCTTTTTCAGCAGCCTGCTAACTTGTCAAGCGGCCCACTAGAACTCCTCCAGCGTCTGGTTGTCGGGCAACTGATCGATGGCAATCGCCTTGCGACCTTCCGGCAGCTCCTGGTAGGTCACTTCCACTTTCATGCCAACGGCAAGCAACGACAGCGCGCTGCCAGCGCCGCGAACCGTTACAGGCGCATCGAGCGGAACGTAAAAGCTCCAGCCGCCGATGACAAGCACATGCTGGTCCAGGTCAATGGAGCGCAAGACACCGCTATGCGTCTCCACAGGCAGATCGTCCAACGCTGGGTCCGCCAGGGCCAATCCGCACCAGGACATTCCGATCAACAAACCTATCAGTCCGCGCATACAACTCGCCTCACTTCACTGCTCATCAATCCACTCTCAGGTGTACCAGCCTAAGAAACCTTCGATTACTCGTCCACGATCTGTCGCCAGGACAGCCGGCCCGTCTTCTGGTCCGTGGGTGGCGCAATCCGCAGTGTCACCTGTTCATCGCCGCCACTCACGAACAGGTAATCGAAGTCACCTGTGCCCACCAACATCGACGGATCAACCAGCGTACCGTTCAGGTCGTCCTGGCTGAACACAATGCCGGCCGCATACTGAATGCCATTGACCTCGACAAAATCCTCGTTGTCGATCACGCCGTCGTTGTTGAGGTCAAAAATTGGTTTCGCCGGATTCCCGCCGGTGAATGGATCGATCGGGAAGGTCGAACCCGGCGGCGCCTGGGTGCAGCTGTTGGCATCGCGCGGCACCACGGTAGTCACCAGAATGGCATCACCACGCAGGATGAAGCGACGGATCGCCCGCTCACCCGGATACTGTACCGCCGGGGGCGCATTGCCAGACGCATCAGAGTTGGCGTTGCCCTGCTGCGTGGTGGTCGGACGGACCGGATCCAGATCGATGTACCAGCCGTACACACCAGGCGTTCCCGAGGCATCCGGCACGTATTCCACCGGATTCTCACTGACCAGGCGTTGTCGCGGAAAATCCGTGTTGGACTCGTCAACGATATTGGTGATGGTCTGCTCCACCAACCTGGTCGCCTTGCTGTTCGCCTGGGCGGTTGCCGGGCTTGTCTCCAGCCTGTCCCAGATTCCATAGAGAGATTGCAGGTGTGTATCCGTGCCGTCGGCATGGGTCAGCCAACTCCCTGTACCAAAGACGATCAGAAAGCCTGCATCCGGATGCCGCGTGACCAGAGGCTGCGTAGTGATCGGCTGCTGGGTTGCGACAGTGCCATCGAAGGTTGCCTGGAACAGCTTCGTCACGGTCCATTGCGATTTGTTGCTGCTGGAAATGTCGAATCGATACAGATTGCCGAACAGATCGCCGCCGTAGATGTAGTCCGCGGTGCCGTTGCCATCGTCATCAACCACCGCCACGGTACTGATACCGTTGGGCATGCCCGCCATCGGTCCGGTCGTCTGCGACCCGACACCGGTGTCCAGCTTCACAAAATCGTTGGCAGACCAGCCATCCATCCCCTTGTCAACGAACAGGAGGAATACCTTGGCAAAACCCGAAGTCGCGTTGTAACCATTGCCAAATACGGCCGCCCATTGCTTCTGACCATCACTATCGTCGAGATTGGTCATGACAATCTGTGGCTGGGCCAGCGTGAAGCCCAGATCCTTGATGGGACGCCCTTCGAACAGAATCGGGTCACCCTGATCATCCACCAGCGGATCGCCAGAGGCATCAACCGGATAGGTGTCATCCTCATCCGTGAACTCCCACAGCACCGCATTGTGCGCGGTTGACGTGGTGTAAATGGATGGGTCCGTCACGTTGATCGCGAAATAGCCCTTGCCACCACCACCCAGTCCACCGACCAGCAAGGTGGTCCAGTCTTTCTGCGACGAGCCGCTGCTGCGGCGCATGTAGACATCTTCAATCGACGGCGTGACATCCACGAAGAACCGGTGCGCATAGGTCAGCGTCGTGAGCTGATCCAGCTGGTGCGCGTCAAACTCGGTGCCATCAATGAGTTTGTTGGGAATATAGGCAAATACCTCACTACCCGTACCTGTCGACCCCGCCGTACCGGCGTCAAATCCGTGCAACATGCCGTCATTGGCGCCTACGTAGACCACGCGCTGACGACTGGCGTTGTCCTGGAGAAAGGTGGAATAGCGTTCGCCGTTGGCCGTGGGAAACGGTGGCTGATCGCGCCGGAAACCACGCGGCGCGCCAACGAATACGGGTGCCGAATGCACGATATCGCCCAACAGGCCTTCGGTTGCCGGACGTTGGCGCAATGGTCCGAACGGCTCTTCCTGCGACCGCACGCCGCGAAGCCAGTTGGTCTCTCTGCCGTTCAGCACGAGCTTCTGGTCGCTGTTGAGGTTAGTGAAGAGAAAGCGCTTCCCGGTCTGTGTCACATCGTCCCACGTCGTGATCCTGCGGGCGTTAGGGGTGAGGGTGTCCAGTTGCGGCGCCGCACGCCAGATCGGATTTGCGGCGTCGACAATACCCGTGGAGCGATCCACACGCATTGCCATCAGGTCACCGGTGTGGAAACGTGGATTGAAGAAGCCCCGGTACTCCACGGTTTCTTCCCGCAGCGCCGTGGAGTTGAAGGCAACGGCCGAGACCGAAATCGAACTGTCCGAAAATTCCGCGAAGGCGCTCTGGAACACCTGCGTGAGCAGCACCGGGTTCGAGGCGGAAACAAATTGGCCCCGACCGTTCACCGCCGCGTGCAGCATATCGTCAACTTTCGCCAGCGTACCGTTGGTCGGATTCGGCCAGGGAAATGCCTGCGTATAGTCCGTGGGAATATCCGCCGGATCGACAGCGCCCAGCAACCCGAAACCCACCGTAAAGGTCTTCATGTGCTGGTGCATGGTTTCTCCCCCGTTGCCGAAGGCACTCACAGGCGCATTCGCCTGATCGCGGGTGGTCGTCGCCACCCTGTTGTTCAGCGAAGGGTGCAGGTCCCGCTCGTAGTAGAACATGGCGATATCGGCCAGTGTCGAAGCCCAGTTGTCCGCGAACTTGCCACCATCAAACAGTGAAGGGCTCTGGTTGGTCGGCGTGTCCCGGTCGTGATGCCAGTTTCCGGGGAATGCGCCATTCCACTCACCGTCCGAGAACAGCAGCGTGAAGTTGGATTGACATTCGCCTTCCGGCGCGGCGGCAACGGGACAGTTTGCACTGCCCGGTGAACTGTTCGGCGTTCCGAAGACATTGCCACTCAGACACTCAAAGGTTCGACCTGCACGGTTCAGGGCCGCGCGCAGCGGCGTTGAACCATTCGAATTCAAACCGTAGACGCGATCGAGGAGATCGCGCTTGTGGCCCAGGCGATAAGACGCATTGAGGCTGGCGAAATTCTCGCGATAGTTCGTCTGGTTGAGGACGCCATAACCCATGCGCAGATTTGATGCGCCGGCGATGGCGCGGCCCAATGCTGCCTTTGCCGTATATTCGCGCGTTCTGTAGTACGTAAACCAGTTGGCGAAGTTCTGAATCTCCTGCGCATAGGTACAGGTGAGTGGGTCATCGTCTCCCACTGCACAATCCACCCTGTCGGGACCGCCAGGATAGCTGGACAGAACCGTTCCATCATTGAGCGTGTAGTTCGACCGAATGTCGATTCGTTGTCCCATCTGGTTCCACGCGGGCTCCACACCGTCCGGCGCGGTGGTAGTGTAGTAATGAGCGAGATGCACGTTCTGGTTCTGAACGTTTTCCCTGCCATTATTGTCATTTCGCACTGTTGGTACGTCACTCGACAGATAGCTGAGATTTTCTGCCGTGAGATTGGCCGTGCGATTCGCTGTTTCGAAAGGATCCAGCTTCGCTGACGCAGGATTGGAATTGGGGAAGTCCTCCCCGTTCCGCCCCAGTCCAACCCACGGCTGGTAGAAAATCCGTGGGTTGTAGTAGATCTTGTTGTACTGGCTGTTCCACGCTCTCCAGACACCATAATTGTTGCCGTTGAAACGATTGTCCGCTGCCAGCCCTTCCTCGGTGGGCAGGTAGTTCCATCCAGGGAATCCATCGGTGGAGAATCGGTGAAGGTAACCAAACCTCGTCGAGCGTGACGCCACGTTCTGCTGCTTGATGCCCGCGTTGGAAATCAAAAACAGGCTATCGGTACCCGGAACCACCATGCCCCAGTCCATGGATCCCGAGTCATCCATGATCACCAGAACATTTGCCTCGGCGCTGATCGCATCTTCAAGCGGCACATCAGCCAGGTTGAACAACTGGGTAATCTCGTTGCCGATACCTGCATCTGCGGGCGGATCGATGGCATCGAAGTAGATCGTAACGGTTGTCTGCGCACTGGCTATCTCATTGCCAGACGGGAGCTCGCGATACTGCACGACAAACGTCACCGGCGGATCACCGACGTCGCCATAGGTCGCCGGGGGGGTATATGTGAACGCTCCCGTGCCGTTGTCCAAGTTCAACGTACCCACGGACGGCGGTGTCACTACGTACACCTGCAACGTGTCGCCATCATCGTCCACGGTTCGCGACAGGAGGCCGCCACCAGGACTGATATCCAGGAAGCTGCCCTGGTCAACGGTGTACTCGTACACGCCGAAGGTACGTGGCGGGTCATCTTTTCCTATCACATCGACGGTAACGGTGGCGCTGGACTCCTGGCCGTCCACGTCGCGTATCGTGTAGGTAAAAAAGTCCGTACCGGAGTAGTTTTCTTTCGGAAAATACTCCAGCGTTCCATCGTCCAACAGCACTATGGTCCCATTGGGTACCGTGAACGAAGCGCCCGTCTGGTCGATCTGCGTAGTAGGTTCGGACTCGGAGACGTTCGTGAACTGGGGATCCGCATCACTCGGCCAGTTGCGCCCATAGACCACGATCTGCGTTTCCGGATCGCCCAGCGTATCGTTGGCAAGCACGTCGATGATGACCGATCCCGAGCCACCGACAGCCACCTCATCCATGGTTGCGGCATCATCGAACGCTTCGGGCACATCATCCTCGCCCGTTACCACGATCGTGAGCGCAAAGGTCGCCGTGCCGCCGGTGGTGTCTACCGCCTGAAACACCAGCGTCTGGGTTCCTGAAGCGTTGGCAATGGTCAACAGGTCCACGACACCCGTCGTCGGGTTTACCAGATCATTGAAGACGGTTTCGCCGCTGGAAGAGAGCCTGGAATAGGTCAGACTGTCGCCGGGGTCGGCGTCGGAGAACACCGTTGCAAGATCAAACGCGGAGTTGGGCCTGTCTTCCACCCACTCCGGCCCGCTAAGCGTCATCGACACGGGCGAAGCGACCGGATCCACGGCGAATGCGGCTGGCACAAGGCACACCGAAAACAGGAAGCCGGACACAATCTGAGTGGCTCGCCTCATGGTTGGCTGATGATTCATATGTACTCCACAGACTACGTACCAGCAGCCGCTACCGGCCGAGGTTCAGAAGATCATTCCGTAGGTGCTCTGCAGCAGCACCTGGGCGTTGGCGCTGCCGCCCACACCCCGCGCCGTGATGCGAAACACCTCGATCCGGTCCAGCACGCTCGTGTACGAACTCTGCAGCTGCACCGGGTTGTTCGTCCGCTCCACCGTCGCCACCCATTCGATGATGTAGCGTGGCTGGCTCGCCACGTCGGGGATGTCCACCGGCACCGCCACGCTGCCCGTGCCGTTCCACACCGCCGCGTCATCCCAGCGCTCGTCGTCACCGTACTCCGCCGCCGTCCACAGCCCGTTCGCGCCCGTGTCATCAAACGGCGCCACGCTCGTCACGTTGTCACGCATCCAGTCTTCCGCCTGGCGCAGCGCCGCCTCCGCCGACTGGAACGCCAGCAGCGTGTCGTGCGAGTTCCGCGCCATGCGCTCCTCCAGCGTTGTCGTCTGCACCGCTGATACCCCCGCTATCGTCAGCACCAGCAGCAGGATCAGACTGATGAACAGCGCTATTCCCCGCTGGCGCCCCATGCTTCCCGGTACCGGATTCGTCCGCCTGCGCATCGCTATCCCCGATTCCTGAGCGAGATCGTCTGACTGAACGTGCGCGTCACCGGCGCGTTCGACCCCGCCTCCACAACGTCCACCGTGCTCGCCGTGATCTGCACACGCAGCGTGCGCACCACGTCATCGCCAACCACCCCGGCAAAGTTCGTGTACCGCGTCGGCGCATTCACGCTGTCCGTCGGCGTCGTGTCGATCCCAAGCCACACCTGCAGGTCCTCGATGCCTTCCACCAGTTCCACCGGCGCCTGCGAACCCGACTTGCGCCACAACGACAGCGGCCTCTGCCCGCGGTTGTTCGTGCCCGCGCCTTCCGCGATGTAGTAGATGTCCGTCTCCAGGCGCGACACCGTGGCGCCTTGCGCGTTCACCGTCGTCCCGTACGCCAGGTTCTCCTCCGACAGGCTCGCCCCCGATCGGTTCTGGAAGATCGCCGAACCCGCGCCGGTGTTCTCGTCCCGACGCAGATCGATCTCCGCGCCCACGTCGTTCACCCCCGTCACCCGGAACACCGACGCCTGCGTGCAATCGCTGATCACCGCGTAATCGTCCGCGGCAAACGTCACCGTGCCGTTGTCCTCGACCCGCACCGGGTTGTCCGTCGGCTGCACCACGTCGGCAATGCGTGCCCCACCCGGCTCGATCCGCCGCAGCACCAGGATGTCCGTCTCCGGTTCAATGCCGCTCACCGCAATACCGTTCGCCGGGTTCGGAGTGGTCGTCGCCGCACCCACCCGCGGCAGCACCGCCGCGCTCGGCAACCAGTCCGTCATGCTCGCGCCGCCGCTGCCAACGTAGTCGAACGCCACCACCGGCTGCAGGATGTTCATCTGGAACGTGTTCTCCAGCGTCGCGTTCAACGTCGTGTAGCGCTTGTCCAGGTCCGGGTCGCACCCGAAATAACCCGCGGCCCGGGCACTCTCGGCAATGAAGTCGAGCGCATACCTCGCCCCTTCCTGCAGCCGCGACTGACCCTGCAGTACCGTGTACGTCTGGTTGTTGCCCACGAACAGCTGCACGATGCCGGCCGTAACCACCAGGCCAAGGGCGAGGGCCAGCAACAACTCGATCAGCGAAAAACCTTGTTGTCCGTTCAGGCGCCGCCGGTGGCTATTAGTACTTCGCCAGCGACTGTGTCGCTGGCTGCGCATTCGCCCATCCCTGGGCTCACTTGCGGCCGGGACGCTTGCGCTCACGCTCCAGCATCCCGCTTCGCCATCCCTGGCGAGAAACATCGCACCATCACTGTTATTGGTGACTGCGGGAAGGCGATCGAGGCGGTTCGTCGTTGCGATGTGATTGCTGGTCATCGGTCAGCCCTGACTGTTGATCGTCACCGAGCGCACCTGGTTGCCGCTCTCCGACCACTGCACCGTCACCGTGATCACGCCATTGGCATCCACCACGATGCTGCCGTCGCCGTTCGTCAGGCCCGGCTGCTCGTCCTCCGGCGCCAGCACCCCGGCGCCACGCAGTCCCTGACATACCCCGTCGTCGTGGTAGTTGCCCAGACTGCACTTCCACACCGCCTGGTCGAACGCCACCATCTGCCCCTGGCTGCACACCTGGTTGTTGCAGTTCGCCGCATTCGGCGGCCCGTCACCCAGATCCACTCCGCCATAGGTCGACCCCGGCGGCGTCCCCGCCGGGTTCGCCCGAATCCGATCCATCATGTCGTAGGCCAGTTGCACCGCTTCCGCCCGCGACAGCGCCCCCCGGTTGTTCTGCAGACTCACCATCTGCAGCGCCGAGATACCCAGCACGCCGATGCCCATGACCAGCACTGCCACGAGCAGTTCGATCATGGAGAAGCCTTGCTGTTTTTTATTACTCCGCCGTCGGCTGACGCCAACGGCTGCGCGCGTGCCCATCCCTGGGCACGCTTGCCTCCGGCGCATTTCGCTAACGCTCCAATGCGCCGCTTCGCCATCCCTGGCGAGAAACGTCGTACCTTCAACACTACTGGCAACTGCGGGCGCGCCGTCGCTGTGGTCCAGGTTCCGCCGTCGGCTGACGCCAACGGCTGCGCGCGTGACCATCCCTGGGCACGCTTGCCTCCGGCGCATTTCGCTGGCGCTCCAATGTGCCGCTTCGCCATCCCTGGCGAGAAACGTCGCCCCCACACCACCACTGGGAGCGGCAAGGTCACCGTCGCTGACGTCGATCGAGACTGAAGGTTCGTTGCCACCAGCGACAGTAACGACTCCACCCGTCGTGCCAGGGATGGCACAGCGGGACACTGAAGCGTCAGCGCAAGCGTCCCGGTCGCAAGTGAGCCCAGGGACGGGCGAACGCGCAGCCAGCGGCGCAGTCGCTGGCGGAGTAAAAACTAAAAACACGTCAGGTCTCCCGCGGAGGTGCGGCCTATCGCGCTCACGCTCACCGCCCGACCGTTCGTCACGTCCGTGTCCGTGCTGCACACCTGCACCGATCCCGTCACGCCACCAACCAGAAGACCCCGAGCGTTGAAACTCAGCGCAAACTCACCATCCAGTCCGCCCGTACCATCCAGTGTCACGCCAACCGGAACCTCGATCCGCCGCAGCGGCGTGCCCGCGCAACTCCCCGGATTGCCTGCAATCACGCAGTAACCCTCTCCCCACTCGTTCCCATCGTCATTACCCAGCGCCTGCACGCTCACCACACCGCCCAGCTTCGCCGCTTCGCTGCGCGCATACGCCACCGCTCCAATCAGGTCGTTCGTTGTCGTCGTCAACCGCTGCTGCGCCACAAACGAATTGAACGCCGGCATCCCGATCGTAATCAGCACCGCCGCAATCGCCAGCGACACCATCAGCTCAACCACCGTAAAGCCCACCTGGCGGCGCAACGCGGACAAGCCAGTCGATCCACCCCCGACACGCCTCACTTCTCCCCCTGGGCGGCAACCAACACCCGCGATCACGCGACGTTTCTCGCCACGGACGGCGAAGCGGGACGCTGGAGCGCAAGCGTAAGCGGCACGGTCGCAAGTGAGCCCAGGGACGGGCGAACGCGCAGCCAGCGACGTCGTCGCGGGCGGAGTAAAAAAAGAAACTACTCCGACCAATCGTCCTCCCCAGCACCGATCGAGCCGTTGTTGTTCTTGTCCCAGGCCCGCGCACCCGCCTGGTCGATGGTCATGAAGCCATCACCAGCCATCTGGGCTATGGGGGTCGCCCGTAACGTGAAGGTCGTGGCCGTCGCGGCTACCGTGAGCGTGTAGCGCCCCGCATCCACCGAGCGGGGATCGCACACCTGGGCCGCCGGGTTGCCGGCATTGGCATCACCCACCCCGTCACCATTGGTGTCCGCGGCCCCGAGATAGTCGAAATTGGTACCCGCCCAACGCTCCATCCCCTGCGCGCACAGCAGCAGGTCCGCCTGCGCTTCGCTGCGGTAGGAACGGTCCGAGTACGTGGAATAGATGGGCATGGCAACTGCGGCAACAATGGCCAGAATGGCCACGGCTACTAGAAGCTCGATGAGCGTAAAACCGTGGTGTCGGCGGGAGAGGATCATGACGTGCCCGGTATTCGTTCCTGACCCAACCGTAACGCCTGAGTCCGTGGTGACGACCTTCAATTCCGCAAACGGTACCAGTGGCGTGATAAACGGTACTTTGAGGCCGCGTCTGTCCTTCCGATGCGGGGCAATGCCCTTCACACAGCAAGACCCTTGGCAGCTGGCAATCGCAACGTGGCAAGCTGTTAGACTGTCACGATGACTGACAATCGACGTATCCCCCTCACCGGGGCGAGCAACTTCCGGGATTTTGGCGACTACGAAACACCGCATGGGCGAGTCCGTCCAGGTGTGCTGTTCCGCGCGGACCGCCTGTCGCGGCTTACCTCCACGGATTTCGAACAGCTGGCGCCGCTGGGCCTGCGTCTGATCGTGGACCTGCGCCGTTCCTCGGAGCGTCACGAGGAGCCTACGCGATGGGCTGGCAGCAGCGCTCCCGAGCAGTGGCACATGCCGGTGTTCGAGGACGACGGCCAGCCAACCTCACTGATCGCGCTGGCCGCGGATCCGGCGGCCCGCACCGCAGCGGCGACCTCGGAGCTGATGCGCGACGTGTATCGCCGCCTCGTGTGTGAAGAACGACCACGCCGGATCTTCGCTGAGATCATGCGTCGCCTGGCCAACGACGATGCCGCGCCAGTGGTGCTTCACTGCAGTGGCGGCAAGGATCGCACGGGGGTGCTGGTCGCCCTCCTGCAGAGTGCGCTCGGCGTGGGGCGCGAGGACATCATCGCCGACTTCCTGCTGACCGAACGCTACTACGACGGGCGTCAGCTACTGCGCGAACGGGCCAGCCAGATCCTGGCCGCACACGGTGAAACGATGTCGGATGAAGCGCTGTTACCCGTCTTCACCGTACAGGCCAGCTACCTCGAAGCCGCGTTCGCCACCATCGACGCCATTGCGGACAATGTTGACAACTACCTCGACGGTATCGGAGTTGACGCGTCCGTGCGGCTGGAACTGCGGTCTCGCTACGTTGGCTGATCCGGCCCCAAGCCGGTGGGACCTGCGGCCCGCAACTTCAGGGGCAAAGATCGTGGGGCGCCAATCGCGCAACCTGAGCGCCGTACCGCTCGCGGACGGGAAGAAAGGTGACCCCGTCCGCGCCGAGCGCATGCACTTCACCGCTGCCGATGTCGTACACCCAGCCATGCAGTTCAATGTCCCCCCTGGCCAGGCGTATCGCCACGGCGGGATGCGTACGCAGGTGCTGCAACTGCATTTTCACGTTCTCTTCCAATAGCAGCCACATGCGGGCTTCGGGGGACATCTCCCGACCGATCTCCCGCGCGATGTCCACTGCCGCCCGGGCATAGCCAAGCCATTCCGCCACGTGTTCCAGACCGTGCAACGTCTCAGGGTGCATGGCCCCGGTCATGGCGCCACATTCCGTATGGCCACAGATGACGATGTGGGGAACCTGCAACACAGATACCGCAAACTCGATCGAGGCTGTCATGCCACCGGTCTGGCGGGTATGCGGGGGAACAATGTTGCCGGCGTTACGGCAGATGAACAGTTCGCCCGGCTCCGTCTGCGTGATCATCGCGGTTTCGATGCGGGCGTCGGAACAGGTGATGAACAGCGCCTCCGGACGCTGGCCGCGTGCCAATCACTCGAACAGCGCCTTCTTCGCCGGAAATACCTCATCCTGAAACCGGATGACACCGTCGGCAAATCGCGGCATGGCAACCCCTCTCCTGACTGGTGCCCCTGACTACGCAATGGCGTGCCAGGACCCGCAAGCACGACGCGCGGCGACCCGAGCCAACAAGCCTTCGGTCGCCACGCGGATGTTCGCTCAGGGCGCTACCAGCAGCTTGCCCCGATGTCCGCCATTGAACAGCATGCCGAGCGCCGTTGGAAAATTCTCGATGCCGGTCACGACGTGTTCCGGCATCGTCAGTTTTGCCTCGCCGCTCCAGCGGACGATGTCCGCCTCCATCCGTGCAAAGTCGCCTGCGTATCTGTCAACGGTAAAACCACGCATGCTGGCATTGCGCTCCGCGATTTTCAGGTAATTGACCGGACCGCGCACTTCGCCCATACGGTTGTACTGCGAAATCGCGCCACACAGCACCACCCGGGCGCCCGGGGCAAGCTGCAGCAGTACCGCATCCAGTATCTCACCACCGACGTTGTCGAAGAACACGTTGACGCCATTCGGCGCGTGAGCCGCCAGCTGCGCACCTGCATCGTCCGCCTTGTAGTCGACAGCGCCGTCGCAACCAAGCGTATTCACGAGGAAGTCGCACTTGGCCGAACCGCCGGCAATGCCGATGACGCGCGCGCCAGCAATCTTCGCAAGTTGGCAGGCAACGCTGCCGACGGCGCCGGCAGCCGCGGAAACCACCACGGTATCGCCACTGACCACCTCACCCACGGTCAGCATGCCCACATAGGCCGTCAACCCGGTAGTCATCCCAAGCAATCCCAGCCAGGTCTTTGGCGGCAGATCACCGGCAGGCAATTTCCGATACATGCCTCCCGGCATCACGGCATGGGTCTGCGCACCGATGGGTCCGAAGACACTGTCACCTTCGGCGAGCCCCGGAAAACGTGAGGCGACGACCCGCCCTACGCCGAGCGCCATGACCGGCGCCTCCAGTTCGGCCTGGCCATGAAAGCCCGGCCGGTCATCGAGGGTGGTGCGAATGAAAGCGTCAATGGACAGATAGTCGGTGGCGATCAGTACCGCTCCGTCAGCCAGCTCCGGAACTGGCGCCTGCACCAGACGAAAATTCGCGGCGGTAGGCACCCCATCCGGTCGACTGGCCAGAACGACCTTGCGATTCATCACTCGGCTCCCGTCCATGCGTCAGTTTCCATCACCCACCCAGCTGCCATGAAAGCCCGCAGGGACTCGCACTGGCAGATGCACGCGCGCCACGGGCGGTGCCGTCATATTCGAGGCGTCGGCGATCACCAGTTCGCTGCGCCGGGTGGCTTCGTCGAACACAAAACTCATGAGATAGCCGTCATCCTCGTTGCTGGCCCCCGCCGCGGGTACGAACACCGGCTCGCCGCCAAAGCGCCCCTTGCCGAGATCATGCGCGGTGCTGGCGCCGGTTTGCAGGTCGTACTTGCGAAACGCCACGGCCGCCGGCAGGGCTCCGCCGGACGCGGAACGACCGAACTCCGCCATGTACCCATAACGATGACGCAGACCAACCCGACTGTCCGGCACGCGAGGAAATTCCACTGCACGCTCATCCAGCTGGGCTTCGCTCACGCGCCCTTCCTTGGTATGAATGGTCCATCGCCACAGCATGGGCGGCACTTCTTTCGCGCCGGGCTTCATGGAGTGGGCCATGCGACATACGTCGATGACGATGTCGTCACCCTCTTCGTAGGCGTTTAGCGGGTGGTACACATAACAGGGATCGATGTCGTACCAGGTGACATCAGCGTTCGTGCCGTTGCGCGGCATGACACCAAGGCGGGCACCGTACTCGTCGCTCCACTGGATCGGCAGACCCGTCGCCATGCCGGCGAAGTTCCACACCAGGGGCAGGTCCATGAATATCACGTGATTCCGCGTGACGTTGAAGTCATGCACCATGGTGGCGCCCTTGACCTCGATGACTTCGCTCTGCACCAGTTCACCCGCGGCATTGGCCCGGTGGTAGGTCATGAATGGGGGCATCATGCCGTAGGCGAAGAACAGCAGCTCGCCGGTTTCGGGGCAGAGCTTCGGATGCGCGGTCATGCCGGTCTGCAGCTTGCCCCCGTAGTTGTAGGCGCCCACCGTTTCCAGTTCCGGCGTTACCTCCCAGGGCCAATGTCCCTCTTCCAGTGCAAGTATGCGGCCGGCATGGCTGATGACGTGCGTGTTGGCAAGCGATCTCGCCCGGTCGTCCACGGGCTTGTCACTCGCAAAAGAACTCAGCTGCGGCGTGCGTATGTAACGGTTGCGATACCACGTGGCCCGACCGCCGTTCAGCTCCACGGCATGCAGCATGCCATTGCCCAGGAACCAGTGCGGCGATTGCCCTGTCTCCGGATTGGCGCCATTGCGCACATACCGACCATTCAGCTCCGGCGGTATCGTCCCCGTTACCTGGAGGTCGGTTTCGGTGACTTCTTCGTAAGTGGGGGCAAAGTTGCCCGTCAGCCAGAACGGTTGCTGAACCTGCGCTTCACTCATTGGTGCTCTCCCGTGTATTGCGCCCCTGACAGGCGCGTGTATCGACATCGCCGGGCATCAGCATGGCGCGCATGCATCGCACGGTTTCAAGAATGATGGCTTCGCGACGCTCCGGTTGCCCGTCACGCCGCCATGCGCGATAGGCCGCCGAAACCAGTGCGAACTGCAACTCCGCCAGAATGGCCGCATCGCCCTTTCGGACCCGTCCCATTCCCATGCCCACATCGAGATTGCGGCGGATTGCGGAGACCACGATGTTCTGCTGGCGCAGACGCTGGCCCTCGCCGAGCTCATGGGCGTGGCGTTCCAGCAGTTCGTAGAGCGCCGGGTTCGCATCGGCAAAGTCGAACGTGCGTCGCACGATGGCCTCCTCCGTGAGTTGCGCCAGCGCCTCGGGCATGGCCTCGGCGCTGCTGGTACGCACGAAATCTTCGGCAACTGCTTCCAGAAGCCCTTTCTTGGAGCCGAAGTGGTGGAACAGGATGCCTTCGGAAACGCCAGCTTCCCTGGCGATCTGTTGCGTGGACGTTCCGTCAAAACCATGCGCCGCGAACAGACGCCCCGCGGCGGCGATGAGAAGCTCACGCTTGCGGTGTGGCGCGCGCGTTACGGCGGGATGACGGGCAAGTGCGTTCATGCAAGTGCGTTCATAATTGAGTGATACTTTACAAAGTATCACTCAATAAGCAAGTATCGCGGTCGGAGAGATCGACGGTACCCATTGGACCAAGCGGGGATCGTGGCATGGATATTCGGGGCATATTTTTCGACCTGGGCGGAACGCTGTTTCACTACGAAGGTGCTCAGCAGCGGGCGCGCAGGGCACTGATGACCGCGGTCACCCGCATGGCCGGCGGCGCACCGCCAGCCCGGGAAGCGATCGGCGCGGCCTATCGACAGGCCAGCGACGAAGTCGCACGGCGCTACGCGACGCTGGATTACTACCTCCACGCGGCGCTGTTCCGCGATACGTTCACGCGCTTTACCGAACTGCTGGGCATTCCCTTTGACGAAGACGCCTACGCGGTCTACCGCGAAGCACAGCACAGCGATGTCGTGGACGGCCTTTCGTTGAAGGACGATTGCCACGAAACGTTACGGACACTGCGACAACGCGGCTTGTACCTGTCCATCGTCTCCAACATCGACGAGGACATGCTGCAGCCCCTGGTGCAGCGTGAGCGCCTGCATGACTGGCTCCACCACTGGACCAGTTCCGAAGCGGCCGGGTCCTGCAAACCGCACCGCCGGTTCTTCGAGGTGAGTCTGGAAAAGGCGGGGCTTGCCCCGGAACACGTTCTGTTCGTGGGGGACTCCCCGGAACACGACGTCAACGGTGCGGCCGCCCTGGGGATGCGCACGGTGCTGATCCGCAATGGCGACTCGGCCCCACCCCTGCAGAGTGGCGCCGCCACCGTCGAACCGGACTTCATCATTCACCGCCTGTCCGAACTCACCCAACTGGTCTAGCGCATGACAAGCCAGCACTTCATTCCCGAAACGCCCGAACAGATATCGCCGGAATGGCTGAACAGCGTACTGGCAGGGAGTGACCTGCTCGGCAACAACAGGGTGTTGGCGGTATCCCGCAGGGTGCTCGGCGACGGCGAGGGATTCGTGGGCGACATCCTTCGACTGACGCTGACGCTGGACGATGCGGATGGTTCGGAACGCACGCTGGTGGCAAAGCTGCCCAAGCTTGCGAACCGGGCGGTGGGCGAACTGCTGGGCGCCTACGAACGCGAAAGCATGTTCTTCGAAACCCTGCTGCCCACGCTTCCAGTACAGACGCCGCGGTTGTATCACGGCGATTTCGACCGCGATCGGGGCAGTGAGAACCAGGAACCCATACTGCGCCAGATGGACCGGCTGCCGCGATTCCTCTCCGGTATCGCCGTACGCCTGGGCCGCCGCATCGCCGCCGGCAAGAAACGTCGCTACATCCTGCTCATGGAAGACGTTTCCGATGCGGCCCCTGGCGATCAGGTTGCCGGCGCCAACCGTGAGCGCTGCCGGAAGATCCTCGAGGACATCGCTGCGCTGCATGCCGCCTTCTGGGAGAGCGACCGTCTTTTCAACCACTTCTGGCTGCTGCCAAGCGATATCGACGTGAACATGCGCCACGGCATGATGCGCGATTCGCGTGCCGCGTTTGAAAAACTGTTTGGCGACACGGCGCGGCGCCTGACGGCACGTCTGGACAGGCTGGAGACGCACGGTGTGGCAACCGTCCGGCAACTTTGCCGCGCGCCGGCCACGCTCCTGCACAACGACCTGCGCCTGGACAACCTGATGTTTCGCGGTGACACCACAATCTTCATCGACTGGCAACTCGTGCGCCGCGGCCCAGCCGCTTTCGACGTCGCCTATTTCCTGACCAGCGCACTGGACGATGGCGGGAGCGCGGACGATCTCCTGGCTCACTATCACGCCGCGCTCTGCCGGCGGGGCGTAAGCGGCTATTCGCTGGAGTCCCTGCGCACCGACTACGCGCTGGCGCTGGATATGGTCCTGATGGGTCTGGCGACGGTGGATCAGATGAACATGGGTGACGGCCGCGGCAAGTTGCTGCTGGAAACCTGGATGCAGCGTCTCGCCAATCGTCTCGACGTGGACGGCACCCGGGCATAGTTCCACCGCCTGATCGGTTACCTTATACGCCGGCGGTCCGCTTGATAAGTCAGCAGGCTGCTGAAATAAGTAGCCTCGTACGCCAGCCAGGAATGGCTTGCCCGCAAATGCGGCGATAAAAACGCTACATTTGGCGCAAGGCGGCGAAGCCGACGACCGCTGAAGAAGTACCGAAGTAACGTTTTCAGCATCCTGCCAGGAAAAAAGCACCGGAGAGAGCCAGACCGTGAGCACTGAACAAAACCGTCTGCACAACCTGTTTCCCGACCTCGATTTCGATCCTGCGGCCTTGCGGGCCAGGTACCGCCAGGAACGCGACAAACGCATTCGCCCCGATGGCGAAGCGCAATATGTCGAAGCAGCGGAGCAGTTTGCTGACTACGCCGATCACGATCCCTACGTCGACACTCTCCTCGAACGGGAGCCGCTGGACCTGGAGCTCGACGTGGTCGTGGTCGGCGCCGGCTTCAGCGGTCTCATGACCGCGGCCCGACTGAAGGAACGCGGTATCACCAATTTCCGCGTCATCGAAGCCGGTGCCGATTTTGGCGGCACCTGGTACTGGAACCGCTACCCCGGCGCGCAATGCGATATCGAATCGTACTGCTATCTGCCACTGCTGGAGGAAACCGGCTACATGCCCAGGGAGAAGTACTCCTTCGCACCGGAAATCTTCGCGCACACGCGACGCATCGGCGAGTACTTCGGGCTGTACGGGAACGCCCTCTTCCAGACGCGTGTGACCGAACTGCGCTGGCACGAGAGCGAACGTCGCTGGCAGGTATCCACCCACCGGGGCGACAACATCCGCACGCGCTTCGTCATTCAGGCCACCGGTCCCGCCAACCGGCCAAAGCTGCCCGGCATTCCGGGTATTGCTGATTTCAGGGGCCACGCCTTCCACACCTCGCGCTGGGATTACGACTACACCGGCGGCGACCACAATGGGGCCTTGACGAAACTGGCGGATAAACGCGTGGCCATCATCGGCACCGGCGCTACCGCCATCCAGTGCGTGCCGTTCCTCGGCGAGCATGCGAAACAGCTCTACGTGTTCCAGCGCACGCCGTCATCCGTGGACCTGCGTGGCAACAGGCAGACGGACGCGGACTGGTACGCCACCTTGGGACACGGCTGGCAGCGGGCACGACGGGAGAACTTCGCCGCCGTGCTCGCAGGCCAGCCGGTTGCCGAGGATCTCGTCGCCGATGGCTGGACGGATATCGCCCGCCGAATCGGCATCTCCCTGATGAACCGCCGCGCGGACGCCGGCAATCTGGACATGGAGGAACTGGAACTGCGCGCGGAGATCGCCGATTTCCAGAAGATGAACGAAATCCGTGCGCGCGTGGACGCCGAGGTCAGCGAGGCAGATGCGGCCGAAAAGCTCAAGCCCTGGTATCGCCAGTTCTGCAAGCGCCCCACGTTCAACGATGCGTATCTCGCCACCTTCAACCGCCCGAACGTGCAACTGATCGATGTCGCGGATGCGAAGGGCGTGGAACGCATCACCGAAAACGCGGTGGTCGCCAACGGCGTGGCATACGAGGTGGACTGCATCATCTACGCCACCGGCTTCGAGATCACCACCCAACCGCACCGACGGGTCGACTTCGACACCATCGGTTGCAACGGTCAGTCGCTGTACACGCACTGGAAGGATGGTTTTCGTACGCTCCATGGCCTGTCCAGCCACGGCTTTCCCAACTGGTTCACCATCGGCATCAACCAGAATGGCCTGTCACCCAACATGACCGCCATGTTCGATGACCAGGCGGTGCACGTGAGTTACGTGATCAACGAAGTACTTGCGCGGGGAAAAACACGCATGGAGGTGGATGCGGCAGCGGAAGAGGCCTGGGTGCGCAAGATTGTTGCCATGGCAGGCACCGGCGCCACGGCATTCCTCGAGGAATGTACGCCCGGGTACTACAACCGCGAGGGCAAGGGCGCGGGGACGAACCGCCAGAACTCACCGTTCGCGCCGGGCATCAACGCCTTCAACGCACTGCTGGCGGATTGGCGGCAGACCGGCGAGCTTGCCGGCCTGTCGCTCGACTGAAGTGTGCGGACACCTGGGTGGGGGAGCCCTTCAGGCGATCCCCTGCGCAACGGCGAAATCGACAATCAGACGCACGAAGAGCTCCGGGCGAAAGAACGGCGATCCGTGTCCGGTCATCTCCATGACCTCAAAGCTGCTGCCGGGGATGGCGGCGGCGATGCGCTGTGCTTCGCCAAGGTTCATGTCCTGCCGGCCACAGGCCACCAGTACGGGCACCGCAAGGTTGCCGAGCGCGTTTGACATGTCCGGCTCGTGCTGGTGCGCCGTGTGCGCCTTCAACGCCGCATCCCGATTCTCGTAGAACCGCCATGACTTCTCGAGGGTGACCGCTGGCTCTCCCGCTGCCGCCAGCATCGCCCGCGCCTGCGCGCCCAGCTCCCTTTGACCACTTTGCTCAACTGGAGGCGTGAGTGCCACGTCGAACAGCCCGAGCCCGGTCAGTCGCCGCGGATGCCGGAGCGCAAACTGCGCCGCGGTACGGGCGCCATACGCCACCCCGACAACAAAAGCCTGCTCGATACCCAGAGCATCCATGATGCCGGCGAGATCGTCCGCGTACCGCGGAAAGGTGAACGCCTCGTCCGCTCCCCAGCCACTCTTGCCCGTACCCCGGATATCGAATCGCAGTATGCGAAAACGCTGCAGAAGCGGCTGCAATACCACTTCCCAGCAGGTGAGGTTGTGGCTCGCCATGTTCACCAGCGCCAGCACGGGCCGGTCCGCGTCGCCGTCGAGCGCGTAGTGAAAGCTGATGCCCTCCACTTCCACATAACTATTGCTGGCGGCGTAGCTGCTTTCGTTCATCTTCAGACCTCTTTATCGTTTGCGCGCAGCATGTCGCAGCAACCACGGGCGTGCTTCGTAGTCACCGTCATCGACGGCGCGCCATGATCCAGGGCAGATCGAGAAACGTCCTGATGCCCGGTGACGCGGCATGTACATGCGGGATCGCATTGACGGCATGCATCGCCGTTGCCAGCAGGCCGTCGCTCACATAGTCCGCGTCGAACGCAATCTTCATCGCCGGCCGACCGCGAATGACAACCCGGTGCTTGCCACGTTGCCAGTCCGGCGCGGCGCTGCCGTGGATTCGCCATACGGTTTCGTGCGCAATACGTTCCTCTTCACCTGCCATGCCGGCCCAGCGCCAGTGCTGCGCGGCCACGGTACCGGCCTTCACGACGCCCGACGCGGTAGTCAGATCGGTTTCCGCCAGCGCCGTTCGCAGTGTGCTGACAACACGGTCAACGCCCAGGCCAGCACCGTCAGCAACCATCTGCACGCTCTCGGTGAACAGGCCGTTGAGCCAGTTGGCACGCCGCGAACCATTGCGCTCGAACGCTTCCGGCGAACTGCCGAAACCCATGGAATCGAACATGATTTCCGGGGAGGGGTAGTGCTCGAAATCGGAGATCTCCAGCACATGAATATGTTCAATGGACTCCGACAACGCGCTCATGGTCAGCGGGATGAGATCGCCCATCCAGCCGGGGTTCAGGCCCGTGGAATGGAAAGTGCTGCCCCCTTGCCGGCACGCCTCCTCGAGTCGGTCCACCACGGTGGAGCCATGCACCCTGGGGTACATGTAGCCGACCACCGTGATGACGTCCTTGCCACCAGCGAGCAGCCTGCAGATATCGTCGAGGTCCTGCCCCGGGTTGTCCCCGTATACCAGGGACGCCAGTGGCGCATGCAGCACGACATCCGCTTCGGAGCGCAAAATCGCGGCGATGTCGCCGGTAGTCCGCACGCCGGTTGGCGGTGTGCCGAGAATCTCGCCAGCGTCCCGCCCCACCTTTGCCGGTGTGAGTACGTGCAGGCCGACAAGGGAATAACCCGGCGAATCGAGCACTGCGCGAGCGGCGTGGCGCCCTACCGTCCCGCTGGCCCACTGGAATACGCGGATCGACATGCAACTGCCTCCTGTTCATGGGTAGCCGTTCCTGTGCGTGACATTGTGGCAATGTCACGCATCAATCGCCATGTGCCGCCGTCAGAACCAGCCGCCTGGTCGCAATCCGCCTGGTGAACATGGCATCGTGCTCCACGAACAGCAACGTGGGACGGTCGCGAGCAATAGCCGCTTCGATCGCTTCCCGCGCCTCGATGTCGAGGTAGTTCAACGGTTCATCCCACACATACAGGTCGGCGGGCTCAAGCAGCGAGCGCGCCAGTTCCAGCTTGCGTCGCTGCCCCTGGGACAACGCCTCCACGGGCTGCGCCAACACATCGCCCCGAACGCCCAGCGCCGCCATCATCTGCCGGAACGCCGTCTGGTCCAGGCCCGCACGCAACAGATGTTCCTTCAGGGAACCGTGCCGCCACAACGGATGCTGATGCACCCGGCTGATACGCAGACCTGGTGCACGCCGCAGGCTGCCCGTATGGGCAAGCGGCTCGCCGCACAGGCAAGCCAGGAGGCTGCTTTTGCCCACACCATTGGGCCCTTCCACGACAACCCGGTCGCCCGTGGTCAGACTGAACGCAAGTGGCGGGAAAAGTGGTCGTCCCCGATGGATGCTCAGGCCATCCACGCGCAATAGAGGCCGCTTCCCGCCCGCAGTCCCGGGAAACGACAGCGCATAGGTTTTTTCCACGTCGAGCATCGTCGCCCTCCGGGCCTGAGCTGCCGCCGAGGCGCGCCGCTCCGCCGCCAGCGCCCGCTTCATCTGTCGCGCCGCGCTGGCGCCGATGTACCCTTTGTCCGTGTGCGGCGCTTTGTCATCCTCGCGCTTCACCGCGCCTTCACGCCGGGACCGGGCAACCGCTTCCAGACGACCGGCCTCGCTGCGCAGTTGCCGGTTGCGCCGGGCCTGTTCTTCCAGGCGGGTGAGAAAGCCCGCGCGCCAGGCAGAAAATGCCGTGCGTTCGACGCCAACGGAATCGGCATTCAGGGCAATCACGTGATCCGTGCAGCGATCGAGGAAATCCCTGTCGTGCGAGACCAGGATGAAGCCCGCTTTGCCGGCAAGGTAGTCCGCCACCTGACGGCGTCCCGCGCCGTCCAGGTGGTTGGTGGGCTCGTCCATCAGGATGAACGCGTCCTGCCGCGCAAAACACCCGGCCAGCAGGACACGCGTACGCTCGCCGCCGCTGAGTGTGTTGAACGGCCGGTCTTTCAACGCCGCACCGATGCCGAGCGCCTGCAGTTCCACATCGACTCTGGCGTCGACGCCGTAACCATCCAGTGCCAGGTATTCCTCCAGCAGGCGGGAATAGTGTTGCAGCGACGACGCATCGTCCCGCCCGAGGCAGGCTGCCATGCCAGCCTCCAGTTGCCGGTAGGGTCCCGCTGCATCCAGGGCAACCGCGCCCGCCGACACATGGGCGTCGAGAACGGTCGCGGGAAACACGCACGGCACGAACTGCCCTTCGATGGTACCGGCATCCGGTTGCAGATGGCCTGCCAGCAGTTTGAGCAATGTGCTCTTGCCCCGACCGTTACGGCCTACCAGGGCCGTTCGCCAGTGCGCGCCCACGGTGAGATTGAGATCGGTGAAAACGGATTGAGCAGCCCCCGGCCAGGTAAAAGCCAGGTGCCGAACGAGCAGAGACGCCATGCGCCCTCCTGAAACAGCATGAATGGAAAGCCTTTTGGGCCTTGCAGATCTGTTTCAGTGGTTGGTCACGGGTCCGGCGTCTCCAGGGCATCCGAGCAGGATGGCTCCACATAGGTTAGCAGCAGACGAACGCAGTCGACCAGGCGCGTTTGATGGCTGGCGGTCAGACGCCGGCGGTCTGCGAACAATTGACACCTGCCATTCCACAACCCTAAATAACGCGATGAATACGCGCGTGAAGGGCTCCGGTTTCCGGCTCGGCTTCGGCTGGCCCGAAAGCTGTCCCCATGTCGGGGGAGCGAACCTCGTGTGCCGTCTTGCCGTTCCGCAGCTGCAGGGCATGGACGAGGCGCCGCTGCTTTCGGTTCCCGAATCGGCGGTGGCGCGGACCAACGGTCATTTCCAGCTACTGCAATCGCCATGTGGCGACCGCCTCGCAGGGTGTGCAATCGTCCCCTGCGCCGGTTCCCCCGAGTCTGCCGCCCACTCCCTGTACGCGAACCTGTTCACCGCCATCGGAACACGCACGCTGTATCGCGTGTGGAACTTTGTTCCACACATCAACGCGGAGCTGGCGGGTCGCGAACAGTATCAGTCCTTCAACATCGGGCGGTGCCAGGCCTTCCGCGAACGTTACGGCGAGGAGCACATGCTGGCGCAGATGCCCGCTGCCAGCGCGGTAGGCATCGACTCGCCGGTTCTGGCGGTGGCCTTCCTTGCCGGGCGCGAACAGGTCGCCAGCTTCGAGAACCCCCAACAGGTACCCGCCTATCACTATCCGGAGCAGTACGGTCCCGTATCACCCAGCTTCGCCCGTGCCACGGTGGTGACAGCCGCCAACGGCCAACGCACCGGCTATCTGTCTGGCACGTCCAGCATCCGTGGCCATGCGACCATCGGTGCCGGCAACCTGGCTGAACAGTTCGATACCACCCTGGACAACATCCGACTGATCGCTGCGCGCATGGGCTTTGCCGATGCACTGACGCAAAACCCGCCCTTCGACGCACGTTTCCGGGTTTACCTGCGGCGCAGGGAAGACTTTCCGGAAGTTCGCCGACGACTCGTCGAGGTGCTGGGACCTGGCATCGAAGCCCGTGCGATGTTCCTTCAGGCGGCCATCTGCCGGGAAGCGCTGTTACTGGAAATCGAGGGCCTGTTTGCGTCCTGAGCGCAACCTCACCTGGCGTCAGGGCAGCAGGGTTTCGTCTACGAAAGGAACGCGCCACGCCCGCCGGCGGCGCCACCAGGCGTGTACTGACGCGCCAATCAGACGCATCCGGTAGCTGTAGTAGATGGTCTTGAACAATCGCAGCCGGCTGACGATATCACGCGTGCCATCACCATCCCCCGCAAGCATGGAAATCACCGCCTGCTCCACCTGCCAGTCGTTGCGCGGATTGCGGAACAGGTCGCGCATGGTTGGCGTGGTAAATCGGTAGATGAACCAGGAGAAGGCGTCGATCTTGCTGTTCACAACCTGCCGATAGTGCCGACAGGCGCGTGCATACGCCCGCTGGTCACCGGCAAGCCAGGCCTCCACGGCGGGAATGCAGGTCAAGGCGCCGTTCATGGCAAGGTACACGCCACTTGAGAACACCGGATCGATGAAGGCGAAGGCATCGCCGGCCAGCAGGTAGCCGGGACCATGCAGGCGCCGCGAACGATAGGAGTAGTTGCCGGTGGCGCTGACCGGCGAGGCCGCCTCCGCGTTCGCCATGCGCGCTGCCGCTTCCGGCACGCTGGCAAGCGTGGATCGCAGGAACGATTCCAGATCCCCCTGGCGCGTCTTCAGGTAGGACGGCAGACAGACCGCGCCGACACTCATGACGTCCCCTTTCAGGGGGATCATCCAGCACCAGCCGTGCTCGAACCAGTAAACGCTGATGTTGCCCTGCCGATCACCGCTACGCCGCGCGACATTGCGGAAATGGCCGAACACCGCCGCGCTGGCATGACGGGGATTGCGGCGCTGCCAGCCGTTGCGTTTGGCCATGAAGCCGTCGCGCCCACTGGCATCCACGACAAAGCGCGCGCGGATCTCATATTGCCCTTCGTCCGCGGCGACCACCGAGGCGCGGTGCATCGCCCCTTCCCGGGTCAGTGCCACAACCCGATGCCGCTCCCGCGCGTCCACCCCCTTGTGCATGCAGTTGCGGAACAGCAACGCATCAAACTCCGAGCGGCGCACCTGATACGCATGCGCTGGAGTGTCGCCCAATGCGCGCGCGAACGGGAACGACTGCGTATTGCCGTCGGGCGCCGTGAAGTCGGCGCCGGGCTTGAATTCACCGATACCGGCCACCGCCTCCAGCACACCCAGGCGCTCGAGAATCCGCAGATTACCCGGCAGCAGGGACTCTCCGATATGGAAGCGGGGATGGGTGTCCTTCTCGAGCAGGATGACGGCATGTCCGCGTTCAGCCAGCAGCGCGCCGGCCGTGGTGCCAGCGGGGCCGCCGCCGATGATGAGTACATCAGTGTCCTGCACGGTCGTTGGCGAGCGCATCTGTCGGGATCGTTGCCTGCTGCCCGGGCGCCCCGATTGGCGCCCGAAACCATTATTGAAATGGATAGGCCCATCCATGACAATCGCGCCTCGTCATTTGTTCACCTGCCATGATCCAGACGTCCGACCAGCAGCATCTGGCGCGCCTCATCGTCGACCTGCTCAACATTGACGACGTCGCGCCGGAAGACATCGATCCAGACGCCATCCTGTTCGACGAATCAGGTCTGGGGCTGGATTCCATCGACGCGCTGGAGATTGCCGTGGCCATCGCCGAAAACTACGGAGTGCACATTTCCGCGGAGGATGAATCCACCAAGGAAATCTTCGCCACGCTCGGCAACCTCACCGCACACGTCATGAAGGAGTCCGGCCGCACCAGCCTGGCATCATGAGCCGCGTGCCGGCGATCGGCCGTGATGCCACCGAGGACTTCGCGCATACACCCCATGGGCGCATTTCGGTCGGCGCCTTCTGCGCCGACGTCCAGGCGGTGGCGGAAACGCTACCCGCTACCCACCATGTCATCAATCTGTGTCAGGACCGCTACCGCTTCATGGCCTGTTTCTTCGCCGCGGCCCTGCGGGGACAAACCACCCTGCTGCCGGCCCGTCGCGAAGCGGACGCCATCGCCAGTCTGCGCGCAACCTACCCCGGCGCACGCGTCGTCGCCGACACGGCGTTCGACGACGCCGACCAGCAGCTCACGCTGACACCAGGCGAACATGGCACCGCCGCCTCGCCATTGCTTGCGACGGATCAGCTGGTTGCCCTGCCATTCACCTCGGGCAGCACGGGCGAACCGCAGCCGCATGCCAAGACGTGGGGCATGTTGGCCCGCTGGCGGCAATCCCATGCTGGCAGCCTGCGGGAAACCGGTCCCATGGGCCTGGTCGCCACCGTCCCCTGCTGGCACATGTACGGCCTGGAATGGGTCATGCTGCTGGCCACGAGCGCACCGGTAACCGTCTGGTGCGGGCCGGACTTCTTCCCAGAGGACGTTGCCGCCGCAATACGCGCGCTCGGCAGCCCGGTGGCGCTTGTGTCCACGCCATTTCACCTGCGGCATCTGATGACCTCCAACGCGGACAAGCCGCCGGTGCATACCGTGGTCAGTGCCACGGCTCCCATCGAGCCCTCCCTGGTCACCCGTCTGGAGCGGGAATGCGGATGCCGCGTACTGGAGATCTATGGCTGCACGGAGGCGGGCACACTCGCGTGGCGGCAGCCGTCATCGGTATCCGCATGGCGGTTCTACGACTATGTCGATCTGCGCTACGACAACGGAACCATGACCGTGTCGGCACCGGAACTGGGATCGGACGTGATTCTGGCGGATCGTTTCCTGCCCCAGGATGCGAACACCTGGGCGCTCGAGGGTCGGGCGGCAGACATCGTGAAGATTGCCGGAAAACGCGAATCGCTCACCCGCCTGAATGCGCTGTTGTGCAGTCTCGACGGTGTCGAAGATGGCGTTTTCTACTCACCGCCAGCGCTCGGTCTCCCCGAAACCGGCAGGCTGGGAGCGTTGGTGGTGGCGCCGGGATTGCAGCCGCGCGACATACGGGCGGCACTCGCGCGCCAGATCGATCCCGCCTTCCTGCCCCGCCCGCTGCGCGTGGTAGAGGCCCTGCCGCGCAACCACCAGAGCAAACTCACACAGGCCGACCTCCGATCGCTGGCCCTTACCCGCGATGGCTGAATCGGTGCCCCGCTGGCAACAACGACCGGAAGCCGGTACCCGCATTGGTTTGCGCTTTCTTCTGTGGGTGGCACACAGGATCGGGCGCCCGCTGCTGCGGGGCGTGCTGATTCCGGTCAGCCTGTATTTCCTCCTGGTACGCGCTCCGGAGCGCCGCGCCTCCGCCGCTTTCCTGGCACGCGCTTTCGGCAGACCGGCGCGCTGGTGGGAAGTCTGGCGACATTTCCGGACTTTCGCCTTCGCCACGGCAGACAGGTTTTTCTTTCTCACCGGCCGAACCGCGGAGATCCCCGTGCGCTTCGTTGTCGACGAACGGCTCGACGCCCTGCTGGCGGGGCGCACGCCCGGACTGTTCCTGTCGGCGCACTTCGGTTCTTTTGAAGCGGCCCGGGTACTCGGCGCCGAACATGGTGACATCGGGCTTCGCATCGTTCTCCACAAGGCGCTGAACGCCCGTCTGCTGAGCGTGCTGGGCAGCATCGCGCCGGATATGGACGCACGCATCATCGACGCGAGCACGGACTCGGTGCGCCTCGGCCTGGCGATTGCCGATGCCCTTCGAGCCGGCGACTGGGTGGGCTTTCTTGCCGACCGCTACCGTGCCGGCGACCGCACCGTGTCCTGCGACTTCCTCGGGCAACCCGCGGAGTTCCCCAGTGGCCCGTATCTCATCGCGAGCGCGATGCGCCTGCCGCTGGTCGGCGTGTTCTGTGAACTGCGGGACGATGGTTACGTGGTTCACTGCGAGGTGATCAGCGAGCAGGTGGCGTTACCGAGAGGCCAGCGGCAACAGGGTGTGGAGGCGTTGACCCGCGAATTCGCACGACGCCTCGAGGCACACGCGCTCGCCACCCCGTATGCCTGGTTCAACTTCTTCGATTTCTGGTCGGCGCATCATGAATAGGTCCTGCCGTCGGTTTTGCCTGACAATTCTGCTGCTGGCCTGCGGCAGCGCACACGCCGTCGGCGACGATCGTTCCCTGGACGCGGCCAGCGCCAGATCACTGATGACGTCGCTGATCTTCAGGCACAACCATGACACGCCGTTCATTCAGCGCCAGGTGAGTCCGCTGTTCGCCGGTGTCAGCGAGCAGCACGGGATCCTGCGCATCGAAGGCGACGGCCGCCTGGTCATGCGCATCCTTTCACCCCGCCAGGAGATGCGCGTCATCGAGTCCGGCACGGTGACCATGACAAGGCGTCGGACGGATGGGCGCCAGTCGACCCTGAGCACGCGACTGGATCCCCGAAGCGAGCCACAGCTCGTGCTGCTGGCGATCGAGGCGCTGCTGCTCGGCAATCTCGCGTTTCTGGATGAACACTTCCTGCTCGGTGGAACGGCGCAGCCCTCTGGCTGGTCCATCGAACTGCAACCACGCGCGGATGCGGGCAGCACGCTGACGCGTATCGTTCTGCTGGGGAGCGACCATCAGTTGCGGCGCCTGCGCGCGGAGTTTGCCGGCGCGCAACGCCAGCGCTGGCTGGAGATGGATATCGTCGCCGCGTCCGAAGCCCCCTCGTGACGGAACGCCGGCGCGCGCTGGCGCTGGCGGGTGCCAGCGTCCTCATCCTCGCAATTGCCCTCCCGCGTCTGCAGCTGGGCTACGATCTGGGCGCCTTTCTGCCTGCCGCGCGCGATGACGCCCAACGCGTGCTGGTGGAACGTCTCGGCCAGGGACCCGGCGCACAGCTCCTGTTCGCGGTGCTGCCGAACGTCAGCCACCACGACGCGCTTGCCATTGCGGCACGCCTGCGCGCACGCACCGAGTTCACCCGCGTCCTTCCTGAGACCTTCTCGCCCGGGATCGACGCCGTTCCCGCCGCGGTATGGGCGCATCGGCTATTGCTGCGCGACCTGCCGGCCGACATCGATGGATGGCGGTCTGTATTCGGACAACGCATGGACGACATCGCCTTCGCGGACGACGGGATGCTCCGACTGATCACCGCCGACCCGGCACTCGCCAGCGTGGAGGTACTGCAGACCGAAGCACAGGACATCGCGGACGGGGAGCTGAAGACAACGGACGGCAGCGTGATCGTTGCGCAGACCCGCAGTCCCGCGTTTGATCTGTCCGGTCAGGCGGCAGCCAGGGCAGCACTGGAAGCGGAGCTGACCGGCACACCGGATGCCCGTCTCCTGGGCAGCGGCGTCTACGGGTTGCAGCTGCAGGAACGGATACGTCACGAAGCCACCCTGTACAGTGTGCTGGCCAGTCTGGTGCTCCTGCTGCTCATCCTCTGGCATTTCCGCTCCCTGGCCGTCACCGCGCTCGTCGCGTTGCCGCTGGTGGCAGGTGGCGCTGCCGGTCTGCTGGCCCTGACCATTCTGTTCGACGTCGTGCATGGCATCACCCTGGCATTCGGCTTCACGCTGCTGGGCGTGGTGATCGACTACCCGCTGCACGTCTACACACACCGGCGCGGCAGCGGCAGCCATGGTGCAAGCGGTTTGTGGTCGACACTCTGGACGGGAGTGCTATCCACCCTGATTGCGTATGCCGCCTTTGCATTCAGTGGCACGAACGGCCTGGCGCAGCTTGGCGTCTTCGGGCTGGTGGGGGTCGCTGGTGGCGCACTCGCAACACGCTGGCTGGTGCCCCCGCGGCCCGCCGGGGCGCCGGAGCCGGAAGCGGTGTTGCGACCGGCGGGTCTTCGCCACCGTTACTGGCTGGCCGGATTGGCCCTGAGTCTGCCGGTTCTCCTTACCCGGCCGGTGTTCGACGACAACCTCGCCAGCCTGAGCCCACTGGATGCGGACACGCTGCGGGACGATGCACGGCTCCGCCAGTCGCTCGGCGTCGCCGACCTGCGGCACCTGGTGGCGATCCGTCTCGACGATGCGGAAGCGGTTCTGCACGGCACCGAGGTTGTGATGCGCCGTCTGGAACAGGCCGGGTTCAATGCCATCAGCGTCAGTACCCTGCTGCCCAGCAGACACACACAGCAACAGCGTCGCGCCGTACTGAAATCGCTCGTCGCGGGGCAGGTCGTCGAACGCGCCCTGGCACAGACACCGTTTGACATGGCGCAGTTCCAGCCCTTCTTTACCGCACTGGACACAGAGGCCGCATCGTCCGACACCATCACCTACGACACCGTGACAGCCGATCCGGCACTTGCCGGCATCGTGACAGGACGGTTCTATCCTGCTGACGGTAACTGGGTGAGTCTGATCTTCCTGCGCGGCACCGGCAGCACCGAAGCGGTTGGCCCACTCCTGCATGACGTTCCGGGCGCCACTTCCGTGGACCTGGCCGAATCGGCAAGCGCGCTCGTACGCGTCTACCGCACCCGGTTGCTGGAGGAACTTGGCCTCGCCATCGGACTGATCGTGGTGCTGCTCGTGGCCGCGGGCCGTGGCCGACAACTTGTTTGGACCCTGGGCACGGTGACGGCAACCGTCTGCCTCGGCGCTGCCTTTGCGGTCGTCGTGCAGAACGGACTGAGTCTGTTCAGCCTCGTGGCCCTGACACTGGTGGCCGGGCTCGGCCTCGATTACGCACTCTTCTACGCGCGCCCGCAGAGCGAGACGGCCATGCAGCTGACCACGCGCGCGGTGGGACTGTGCGCATTTTCCAGTCTGGCCGTGTTCGGCATTCTCTCGTTCTCCGACGTACCCGTGTTGCGGGGCATCGGACTACCCGTGGCTGCCGGCGTCCTGGCGGCCTACGTCCTGTCGCGGTTCGGCCGTCACACGACCAGCGGCACCTGACCGAACCGGGAGGCCGCCGGCAGCCGGGCGCCGCCCGCAAGTTCCCCGGCCACCGTTTCGAGCAATGCCGCCATGTCGCCCAGGTAGTTCACCACCGTACGCAGGCCGGTCGCCGCACCGTGGCTGTCCTCCCGCAGCAGCTGCTGTTTCAGCGTGTGGAAGGAACCGATCTCGTGATGATCGAAGAAGCCGCCCTCGCCACCGCAGCGGCGTTGCCGGCGACTCATATCGCGGAACAGCCGCTGCATGCGTGTATTGAGCACCGAGGCGCGCAGCAGCTCGGGATGCGCCTCGGCCATGAAGGCGCCATCCGCATAGCCCTTGCAGAAAAAGAGCTTGGCCAGCGCTCCCCAGTAGTAGGCGTAATCCCAGACCGTCTTCAGCGCCATCAGGTCGCGATCGCCGAAGCCGCCATACTGGCCGCGGTAGATCGACAGCGTGTTCGCGAAGAAACTGAGGAAGTACCGCTGAAACGCCGCATAGGTCTCGGCATCCGCGGCGCTGGCGATCAGCTCCGTGATGAAACCATTGGCAAAGGCAATGAAATCGCTGCCGGGTGAGTAGAACGGGTCTGAAAACACACCTGCGTCACCGGTGAGCATCCAGCCGTCCTCGTGGAACAACTGCCGGCTGCCAACCGCATAGGATTTGAGCACGTGGAAATCGAGCACGGAGCGATTTTCCAGGGCGGCAGCCACCAGGGGATGTTCCCGACGCAACCAGTCGAGCAGCCCGGCGTGACTGCTTACCTCGTCGAGATCTACCAGCGTGGGGTCGAACACCAGCCCCACCGAGGTGCAGCCGGACGCCAGGGGAATGAGCCACACCCAGTAGCCAGGACCCGTGAAATGATTTGTTGACAGCCGGCGCGACTTGCCATGACAGCGCGCGGCCCACTGCGCATCGTTGCTCCAGCGGTCGATGTCGAGCGCCCCTTCCACCCGCAGCCAGATGGCATGGTTGCGATGACGCACGGCACGGGACAGACCGGTCTGACTGCGCAGAAACGCCCGGCGCCCCGTGGCGTCCACGAGATAACGCGCCTGGATCGTCGATTCGCCGGCATCACTGCGAAGCGTTACCAGATGTGTTCGAACGCTTGTCGAAACCGAGCGGATGGTTGTGCCATCCAGCACGCTGACACCGGCCTGACGGTTCAGCATCGTGAGGTGGTTCTCCAGCCTGCCACGGTCGATCTGGTAGGTGGGGATGGGCAGCACGCGGCTCACACCGATTTCGTCGTAACACGCCAGATCATCGCTGATGGGCGTTTCCCCGCGCAGGAACATACGCAGCCCGAATTTGGGCAGGTGCGCCTCGCGGAGGTGCGCCTCCAGGCCAAGCGTTCCTGCCAGGTAGGCTGAGGCAATTTCCACAGTCGACTCGCCGACCTTGTGAGCCCCCTCCGGAAACGGGTGACGGCGGTGCTCCAGCACCACGATGTCCAGCGATGGCGCCCGCTGCCGCAATTGCCGCGCCAGTGTCTGTCCGGCAAGCCCGCCGCCAAGGATGCAGACGTCGACACGGTTCAGGACCCCGTTCACGATGGTTTGCGCAGAACGATGCGCAGCGATGCCGAGGGCGTTGCGGATATCCAGAGCGTACGTTCCCCGGCAAAGCCTGGCCCGCAAACCCGGACCACCGCCTCACACAGCGACAGCGCCTGGCCAACAGGATTGGCGCTGGCGAGCTGCGCCAGCGCCGGCGTGGACGGCGGCGTTGGCGAGGTCTGCCCGTCGACGTACGCAAGTTCGCAGTCGATACCGGCTTGGCTGGCGGCCTGTTCACCCGCCTCCCCGCCGATGACCAGGGCACAGGCCAGCGACTCCCCGACAGGCAACAGGTCGGCAAAAGGCTGACGGTTGGCGATGTCGTAGCAGACCAGCAGCGTCGGCTGGCCGAACGCACGGGCCTGCGTCACCGCTTCGAGCAGGCCGGCGCCAACGCTGTTGACAAAACCGCCAACGAAAGTGCTCGGCGCATGGTTCGCGGCGCTGATACTCCAGTATCCGGCCGCCGCGTTGTGCACGGAATTGTGGAACCGGGTTGGCGAAAGCAGCTTCTCGGTCTGTGTGAGTTTGCGGCACATGTAGTCCGTGACGTCCGTATCGCCCAGCGCGGAGGCGAACACCGAGGGCACCAGCGTCTTGTCGACGCCCGCGTTCTCGCAGGCTTCATGCGCAACCATCACCGCGAGATTGACAAGCAGCCCGGCACGACGCTGCTCGCGAGCGGGAATGGCGGCAGGCCTGGGCGCAACGAATTCTGTCTCCGGCACAATGGCCGATGCGCCACGCACAACTTCGCCGAGCGCCCCGGCGCCCTGCAGACCACGACCCCAGATACCCATGCCAAGTATGGTGAATTTCATGCGCGCGCAAACACCAGCGAACAGTTGTTACCGCCAAACCCGAACGAATTGCTCATTGCCGTGCGAAGGGATTGCTCCCTGCTCTCGAGCAGCAGGTCGAAGGGCGCCTCGTGACGCCGTGTATTGCAGGTCCCCGGAACCAGGCCGGTGAGCAGCGCGTCGATCACCAGTACAGCTTCGACGATGCCGGCGGCGCCAAGCGCATGGCCCGTGAAGCCTTTTGTTGCACTGAACACCGTTCGCGGCGCACCCATTTCGCCGCACACCAGAGCCTCGGTCTCGTCATTGGCGCGCGTACCGGTGCCATGCAGGTTGACGTAGTCGATGTCCGCCATCGTCATTCCGGCCTGCGCCAGCGCCCGCTCCATGCACAACCTGGCACCAAGACCGTCGGGCGGCGCACTGGACATATGGTAAGCATCGCAGCTCTCCCCGGCGCCGAGGAGCTGAACCGGCGCCGGTTCGCGCGTGAGCAGCACGAAGCCCGCCGCCTCGCCGAGGCTGATGCCCTGGCGATCGGGTGCAAACGGCGTGCAGGGCGCCGGCGAGACGAGCTGCAGGCTGTGAAACCCATAGATGACGCTCAGGCACAGGGCATCGGCGCCGCCCACCACCACCGCGTCCACGAGCTCCTGGGTCAGCCATCGCTGCGCAACGGCAAACACCTTGGCACTGGAGGCGCAGGCGGCGCTCACGGTCAGACACGGCCCATGGATACCCAGGCGGTGGGCGACGTAGTCGCCCGGCGAATGTGGATTGTGGGTGCGTGGCTGCAGGAACCCCGCCGGCAGGTGGTCGCCTTCCGTGAGGTGCCGGTAGGCAGCCTCCGTACGATCGATGCCGGAAGTGCTCGTACCCATGACCACGCCGATGCGGTGCGAGGGCACCGTGGATCGCACCGCGTCGAGCGCCGACAGAAAGTTGTCCTGCGCCAGTGCCAGCTCGATGAGCCGGTTGTTGCGGCAGGCGAAGGCATCCGGCACGACGACCTCTTCCGGGAGGTCGACCGCACCCAGGTAGCACGGCACGTCGCAATCGGGCCAGTTTGCCGGCATCAGTCCTGACCGGTTTGCCGCCAGCGCCTGCCGCGTGGCGCCCATGCCCGCACCGAGCGCGGAACACAGCGTGAACGCCTGAACGTGGATCATGAACAGCGCAATCCGCGGAGGTGGACCCGACTGATGAAGTGACGCATCTGGGCTGAAGACCTGATCGTGAATGGCGGGAAGCCTAACGATACGCTCTGCCATTGACCAGCCGGCTGCCCTGGTCCGGGTAACATGGGAATCTCCCGATTGCGTGTATGATTCCGACAACCCGCAGCCACCGCCGCTGCCCGCTACCGCAAGCTGATGTCGGATCTGACCCTGCCAAAGCCGAGCAAGTCCTGGACGCGCGCAGCGCGCGCCGCGGGTGTCACCGCCGGCTATCCGTTCTTTGCGCTGGGCTGCTGCGTGCTGGCCGTGCTGCTGGCCGTCTCGCCGCTTCTGGTGTCACGCCCAACGCAGCGCCGGATTCTGGCTCGCCGTCTTGCGCACCACTTCGCCAGGCTGTTCATCTGGGTTACCAACCGGGCAGCACTGACCGACGTGCGTTTCGAGCCGCTGCCGCCGGTCGAGGGTACGCTGCTCGTCGCCAATCATCCCACGCTGATGGATGCAATCTGGCTGATCGCGCGTCTGCCGTCGGCGGTTTGTGTGCTCAAGGCAGACCTGGAACGCTTCCGGGTGTTGCGATTTCTCGTGAACCGGCTGGGATACCTGTCCAATGCCGATCCGGAAAAGGTGCTGGCCAGTGCCTGCGCGCGACTGGCCGCTGGGGAGACGCTGCTGATGTTTCCGGAAGGCACCCGTACCACACCGGGCGCGCCACTCGCCTTCAGCACCGGCGCCGCGGAGATTGCGCTGCGCTCCGGCGCTGCCGTCCAGACCCTGGTACTGCATACGAGAGGCACCTATCTCAGCAAGGCAAGGCCCTGGTGGTACTTTCCCGACGAGCGCATCTTCTGGCAGTTGCAGAGCGGCCCTCGTTTCGCGCCACGGACACCCGCACCCGCCGGTTCATTGAAAGACCAGCGCGCGGCACGGCGGGCCTACACCGCGGAACTGCAGCGAGTGATCCAGACGGCACTTGCCCGCGCAGGGCACAATGGCACCAACTGACGGATGATGGGAGGACGTACCGCCGTGATGACCGACGCGCAGGAGAAGCTGAAGCGCATACTCGTCGAGGAGTTCGAGATCGATGCCGGTCTGATCCGACCGGACGCACACCTTTTGGACGACCTCGACATCGACAGCATCGATGCCGTGGACATTCTGGCCCGGCTACGCGAACTCACCGGCAAATCGCTGCCCTCGGAAGCGCTGCGCTCGGTGCGCACCGTGGGTGACGTCATCGCCCTGCTCGACGGCGACTGACCGCACGCGCATGAAGGTATCCAGGCTGGCACTTGTCCTGGGTCTGATGGCCTTTCCCCTCAGCGTTCCATGGCTGCTGGACAGGGTATCGCCGGGCTGGATAGTCGGCGTCTTCGGCCTGCTGATAACCCTGCGTCTGCTACTGTGGCGTACCCACCCCGGGCTGCGGCTGACGGTACTGCTCGCGGCGCTGCTGTTCGTCGCGGCCGCCGTTGCGGATCCCGCACTGCAACTCTTTCGCCTTTATCCGGCCCTGGTCAATTGCGCACTGGCCACCGCATGCGCCTACACACTGGTTCGGCCACCGTCCGCCATGGAGCGGCTGTCGCGCGCGATGGGCATGACAGTGTCGCCACCGGGGGTGATCTACACCCGTCGCCTGACGGCGGTATGGCTTGCGTTTTTCCTCGGTAACGCAGGAATTTCTCTCTACACCACACTCTTTGCCAGTCTCGATACGTGGGCGCTCTACAACGGGTTCGTCAGCTATGGCCTCACCGCACTGCTCATCGTCGGCGAATATCCCGTGCGACGGCGGTACCAGCGCCTGCATCACGTCGCACCATGAAGATCCCCGACATCCGACTTCTGACCGCCGAACAGTGCCGGGCGCTGCACAATGACAACGCGCAGACCCTGGACGGACTGCCCATAGGCGCCCAGGGTGTGCTGCCGGTGACCACGACCACCTGGAACGATTACTACCGTTGCGCCCCGCCGCCCGCCGATGAACCCTGGTGGTTGTGCAGGGAGACGACACCAACCACGTACGACGGCCTGTTGTGGGTGGACCACGGCCTGGCGGCGTTTGCCGGTCACTTCCCAGGCGCCCCCGTGCTACCCGGTGTAATTCTCCTGCTGTGGATGGAACAGGCCGCAGGCGACGCCTTTGGTCCACTGACCTTCACGGGCCTGCGCGACGTGAAGTTCCGCGCGCCGGTGACGCCCGGAACCCACCTGCTCCTGCGATTGACCCGCGACACGGGGCGGGTGACGTTTGCCTGGTCCTGCGCCGGGGAACGCCGCGCCCAGGGCGTGTTGCTGCATCATGACTGACTTGCACTGCATCATCATTCCGCACTACCGGCACCTGGAACCGCTGATGGCAATGCTGCCGCGCCTGAGTGCCACGGGTCTGCCTGTATACGTTGTGGATGACGCAAGTGGCGACGATGTCGTTGCGGCGCTGCGTGCCGCCCTGTCCCGCTGGCCTGCGCTTACCCTGCTGATACGTAAACGCAACGGCGGCAAGGGCGCCGCCATGCTTACGGGGCTGCGCCAGGCGGCCGCGGACGGGTTTACGCATGCCCTGTCGATGGATGCCGACGGCCAGCACGCCATCGACGACATTCCCCGTTTCCTCGCGCACTCCCGCAAGGCCCCCGACGCAATCATCACCGGCAAACCGCTGTTCGGCGACGACATCCCGCCTTCCCGACTGCACGGCCGCAAGCTCACCAACGGCCTGGTGCGCCTGGTGAGCGGGCAGCCCATCGCGGACGCGATGTGCGGCTTTCGCGTGTACCCGATACGTTGCGCGCTGGATCTGTGCAGCCACATCAGCTACCGCACGCGCATGGAGTTCGACGTGGAGATCATCGTCAGGGCCGCCTGGCGGGGCATCGCCATTCACTCGCTGCCGACCCGCGTCGTCTACCCGGAGGGCGGCGCCTCGCACTTTCATCTGTTTCGCGACAACGTCAGACTGGTGGCGATGCACACCCTGTTGATAGTGGAAGGTCTGGCACGTCGGCTCCTGGCACGCCCGAGGCGCAGACAATGAGGGAGCGTCGACGACTGTGGCAGAAGGGCTGGCCGGAGCATCCCGGGCTGCGGGGTGAAGCCGAGATCGTCGTGCCATTCCAGGATGCGGACCCCACCGGCATGGCGTGGCACGGCAACTACTTTCGTTACTACGACGCGGCGCGCGTGCAACTGCTGGGCAAACTGGGCTTCGGCTACCGCGATATGGCCGCGGCCGGACAGATCTGGCCCGTGGTCGAAACGCGCGTACGCTATGCGCGCAGCCTGCGTTTCGGGGAGCAGGTAACCGTTACCGCGCAGCTGGTGGAATGGGAATTCCGCCTGCGTATCCACTACACCATCTGCACCGCGGACGGACTGCTGGCCAACGAAGCCGTGACCGTGCAGGTGCCTGTGGCGTCAGCGACGGAGACCATCGTGCTGGGATCCCCATCCTGGCTGCTCGCCCGCATCGACGCCCTGATTTCGGCCCCCCCAGGGTGAACGCGGACCTGGAGAACACGGACCTGGACAGGCTGCTGCCGCATCGGCCGCCGATGCAACTGCTCAGCCGGGTGCTGCGTGCTGATGCCACCTCGTGCTGGGCAGAGGTGGACATTCACCCCGGCAGCCGCTTCCTCCGCAATGGCGAAGTGCCTGCGCTGGTTGGGCTGGAGTACCTGGCACAGACCGCTGCCGCCTACTTCGCACTGCACTCACCGGCAGGCGCGGGCGCGCCGCGCCCGGGCAAGCTGATCGCCTGCCGGCAGTTCCGGAGCCGCTGCACCGGCTTCGCCACGAATACCTGTCTGCTGCTGGGCGTTCACCTCGTTGCCGGCAATCCCGATACGGCTGGCGCGCCGGGTCTGATAAAGTTTCGCGGGGAAATCACTGAAACGGAGAAGACATCCGACGACGCCGGGCGCATGCCGGGGCATCCTGGCACCGCGATGCCGCTCGTCGTCGCAGAGCTGTCCGTCTATCTATGAACCGATCCATTCTGGTCACCGGCGCCAGCCGGGGTATCGGCCGCGCCATTGCGGGGGCGCTGGCGCGGGACGGCTTCACCGTGGTGGTGCATTACGCGCATCGCGAGGATCTGGCAATAGCCTGCCGCGATGAAATACTCGCGGCGGGGGGCCACGCGCGAACGCTGGGTTTCGATGTCGCCGACCGCGCCGCCTGCAGCGCGGTCCTCGAGGCTGACATGGCCGCGCACGGCGCTTACTACGGCGTTGTGCTCAATGCCGGCATCACCCGCGACCAGGCTCTGCCGATGATGGCGGACGAGGAATGGGACGCGGTGATCCATACCAACCTGGACAGCTTCTACAACGTGCTCAAACCCGTGGTGATGCCAATGATCCGGCAACGGAGCGGGGGCCGCATCGTTGTTGTGTCCTCCGTATCGGGGCTCACCGGCAATCGCGGACAGACCAACTACGCCGCGTCCAAGGCCGGGCTCATTGGCGCGGCCAAGTCACTTGCGCTGGAGCTGGCCAAGCGCAATATCACCGTGAACTGCGTGGCACCCGGCTTCATCGCCACGGACATGACACAAGCAGTGCCGGAAGAGCTGGTGAAGAATCAGATTCCGCTGCGTCGGGTCGGCCAGCCCGATGACGTGGCGCCCGTGGTGTCGTTCCTGTGCTCCGACGCCGCAGCGTACATTACCCGCCAGGTAGTCGCGGTCGACGGCGGCATGACGGGATGAGCACCGGGTGACAACGGACAGCCGCCATCGTGTCGTCGTGACCGGCGCTGGCAATCTCACCGCGCTGGGCAATGACTGGCCCACGTTCCGCGCGGCCCTGGCTGCTGGAAGAAGCGCCGTGAAGCGCATGCCCGGCTGGGACCAGGTAGTCGCGCTGAACTGCGCTCTCGGCGCTCCGCTCGACCTGGAATTGCCGCCCAGCTACACACGCAAGGTGCTGCGCAGCATGGGGCGCACGGCGCAACTGGGAACCCGGGCAACCGAACTGGCGCTGCAGGACGCCGGGCTTGTGGACAACCCGGTGATCACCAGCGGACGCACCGGCCTCGCCTACGGTTCGGCCACCGGCAGCCCCGATGCGTTGCTGGAGTTCGTGAGCACGCTGACCAGTGACGATGCCAGGGCGCTGAAAGCCACGAGCTACATTCGCGGCATGAGCCATACGGCCGCTGTAAACATCGCCGTGCACTTCCATGTTCGCGGGCGTCTGCTGACCACCAGTTCCGCCTGCACGGCGTCGAGCCAGGCAATCGGCTTCGGCTACGAGACCATCCGCTACGGCCTGCAGGACGTGATGATCGTTGGTGGCGCGGACGAGCTGACCGTGGCGCACTCGGGCGTGTTCGATGCCCTGTTCGCCACCAGTCGCAAGACCATGCCCACCAGTACGCCCCGCCCGTTCGACCGCGACCGCGACGGGCTGGTACTGGGCGAGGGCGCCAGTACGCTCATACTCGAGTCGCTGAATCATGCGCGCGAGCGCAATGCGACGATCCTGGCGGAAGTGGTCGGGTTTGCGACCAACACCGATGGCGCGCACATCACCCAGCCCGATCAGGACACGCAGGCACGATGCCTGTCGATGGCGCTGGCAAGCGCCGGACTGACATCCGCCGACATCGGCTATGTGAGCGCCCACGGTACCGCAACCGATACGGGCGATGTGTCTGAAAGCTGGGCCACGCACAGGACTCTTGGCCCCGTACCCGTCAGCTCGCTCAAAGGCCACCTGGGGCACACACTGGGCGCCTGTGGAGGGATCGAAGCATGGGCAGCCATCATGATGCTGCGGGAGGGCTGGTTTGCGCCGACACTCAATCTCGCGAATCCGGATACGGCCTGCGCACCGCTGGACTATCTGACGGGGGCAGGCAGGGAAATCCGTACCGACTGCGTGATGAGTAACAATTTCGCCTTCGGCGGCATCAACACCAGCCTGATCTTCCGGCGCTGGGAGGCTTGAAACAGGTGGCCGCACGACGCCGATCAATATCGAACACACAAGCGAGGAGCCAGAAGTGACCGTACAGAACATCGACACCGGTACCAACGATCTACTCGCCTCGCTGGATGCAGGCGTCCTCACGCTTACACTGAACCGACCTGAAGCAAGGAACGCCATGTCGGGCGGCATGACGGCGGCGCTGGCAGCACAGCTGGCCAGCGCTGAACTCGACCCCGCCGTGAAGTGCCTCGTGCTCACCGGCGCAGGTAAGGGCTTCTGCGCGGGTGGTGATGTCAAGGGCATGGCTACCCGCGGCGACGGCACCGTGGGGGACAATACCATCGACGGCGCCATCCACCGGCAGCGCGTCAACCAGCGCGCAACCGCCGGCAAGCTGTTCAGCATGCCGAAACCGACCATCGCCGCGCTGCCGGGTGCGGCAGCCGGAGCCGGGCTGTCACTCGCTCTCGCCTGCGACATGCGGATCATGGCAAGTACCGCAATTCTGACAACAGCCTTCGCCCGCGTTGGCTTTTCCGGCGACTACGGCGGCACCTATTTCATGACGCAACTCGTCGGTTCCGCGAAGGCGCGTGAACTCTACTACCTCTCCGACCGCGTGACCGCGGCGGAAGCGTTGCGGCTGGGACTGACGAACTGGGTCTGCGAACCGGGCGAACTGATGGAAAGGACGATGGAAATTGCCAGACGCATCGCAAATGGTCCGACCGTCGCCTTCCGTTACATGAAGGAAAACCTCAACCGCGCCATGCACGGCGATGTGGACGACTGCCTGGATCTGGAGGCCACCCATCACGTGCACTGCGGACAGACCGCGGATCACAAGGAAGCCGCCAGGGCGTTCGTGGAAAAGCGTGAACCGGTTTTTCACGGACGGTGAGCCGCAACAGAGATGGGGGCCCCTGCCATGCCCCCTCTCGGCACAGGATACGTATCGTCGTGAACAATTCTCACCGGGTCCTGGAAACGCTGTTGTTCGCTGTCTTCGCATCAGCATCTGCACAGGCGACGGAACGGCCTTCGCCTCCCACGCTGCTGACCGCCGATGCAACATGCACCAACAACGTGGTGCTCACCGGCTATTGGCCGGCCACGAATGAAATGCTGCGCCCCTGGAGTACCAACCCCGCACAGAACCCGGATCAGTGGGTTGGTCGCAACTGGCACGGCATGGGTTACGACGTCTATGCCTTCTTTCCCGAGTTTCCGCCTGACGGAAATCCCATGAACGATGCCTTCGGCTCCGACGGCTGGGTAGGCGCCGAGGGATCGGATCTGCAGGTGGACTACCAGGACACATCAAGGGACTTCTGGCGCATCGTGGACGAACTCCATCCGCGTGTGCTGATCACCACCAGTCGCGGCGACGCCATCGGCTGGGAAATCGAGCGCGTCGAGGGCGGGCACGGTGGCCAGGGCGATCCCTCCGCCGACTGGTCTTCGGACAGGCACGGCGAGGAAGGCCTGCCGACCCGATCCACTGTCCAACCCCGCACGTGGGCGGCAATCAGTACCTGGCGCGGTGGGCAGCGCCTGACCAGCAGCCTGCCACTGGAGCGGATAGCTCAGGCGGCCGCCGCTCTCGAACTGACCTCCGTGGCCATCGACGACGACACGAGTGGCAACTACCTGTCCGGCTTCATCGCCCTGCATGGCCTGTACTACCACGAAACCACGGCAACCAACCTGGCCGCCGGCCACATTCACGTGGGCACGCATGTTGCCCCGCCGGTGGCGAGACAACTCATGGAAGCGTCGCTGGCGGCAGTGCTGGAGGCCTTTCCGCCTGCACACGTTGCGTGTCCGGGGAGAGCGCTGACACCCGCCAGATAGCAGCGCCGCGCGACGGATTTTCGGCGCGCTGCATCGATGGCTGCACGATCTGGGCTCGGATTCCCGCCAGCGGACCAGGGGCCTGCGACACGGGGAAGACGTCAGAGGGCATCCGAGACCACTGCCATCGCCACCCGCAATTGCATTACTTCCTCCTACTCCCTAACATCGCCGCCTGCCATTCCGACCAGCCGGGATGCGCGTTCCACCTGCCCGGGATTGGCAACTGGTCCAGATGTGGTCGGTTTTGCAGCATTGAGGTTGCCTTCTTGTCGTCCCCAGTTACCTTCATCGCCACGCCATTCATCCAGCTCAGTCGCAAACGCGTTCTGCTCCGGCAGACCGTTGCGCAAGAAATACGACAACGCTATGTGGGCTCGGTGTTCGGCATCCTGTGGGCGCTACTGCAGCCACTGCTTTTCCTCCTGATCTACGCGGCGGTTTTTCTCTACATCTACAAAGTTCGGTTCCAGCTTTTCAACTCCGATGAGTACGTGCTGCTGATCTTCTGCGGTCTGTTGCCGTTCCTCGGCTTCGCGGAAGCTCTGAGCGCCGGTGTGAGCTCTGTCGTGGCCAATGCCGGCCTGATCAAGAACACGCTTTTCCCCATTGAACTCGTCCCGCTCAAAGCAGTGCTGGGCACCCAGGTGACGCAGGTGGTCGGCACCGGCCTGTTGATCGTCGCCATTCTCTATGTGCGGGGAATTGGCCTCTGGGCGCTGCTGCTGCCGATTCTGTGGCTTTTCCAGCTGATGTTCATGGCCGGTCTGCTCTGGGTCCTGTCAGGACTGAACGTGTTTTTTCGTGACCTTCAGCAAATCGTCTCTTCCCTGATTCTGCTGCTGATGTTACTGAGCCCGATAGCCTACACACTGGACATGGTTCCCGAGAGCATGCGGCTCATCGTCAATGCGAACCCGATTGCTCATTTCATTTTCTGTTACCAGAGCCTGCTGATGCTGGATCAGCAGCCGCCGACGGCAAGCATGGCCTTTGTCAGCCTGTCCAGCCTGCTGCTTTTCATATTCGGGCACGCATTTTTCAGGCGCCTCAAGACGGTTTTCATCGACAGTGTCTGAACCCACGATCTCCATCGAAGGCCTCGGCAAAGCCTACACGCTCTACGCAAGACCATCCGACCGCTTTCTCGATGCGTTTGGATTACTCCGTTTCCTGCCCCGCAGACGCGCCGCCTGCGCCGACTTCTGGGCGCTCAGGGATCTGAACCTGGTTATCAACAAAGGCGAACGCATCGGCTTCGTCGGGCGGAATGGCGCTGGAAAAAGCACACTGCTCAAGTTGATCGCCGGCACCGTCGCGCCGACGGAAGGTCAACTGTCCGTCAACGGCCAGGTGCAGGCACTGATGGAACTGGGGACCGGTTTCCACCCGGACTTCACCGGAAGACAGAATATCGCCGCGTCACTCGCCTACCAGGGATTGTCCACGCGGGAAATCAGGACTCTGGAGGAGGAGATAATCGATTTCGCCGAGCTGGACGAATTCATCGATCAGCCGATCAAGTCGTATTCCGCAGGCATGTATGCGCGCCTGGCCTTCTCCACGGCGACCAGCATCCTTCCGGAAATTCTCATCATCGACGAAATTCTTGGTGCTGGTGATGCCTACTTCGCTGGCAAGTGTATGGAACGGATGCGCCAACTGACAACTCGGGACGGTGTGACCGTGCTGTTTGTCAGTCACGATATCTCAAGCGTGCAGCAACTGTGCACACGCGCCGTGTGGATAGACCGTGGCTGTGTCCAGGCTGACGGCGACACCGTCGAAGTCGTCAAGGCCTACTACCGCTCCATTCAACGAGAGGATGCGCTGCGACGCCGGGCCAAAGCGATGGGACTGCGGAAGTCGCGGAACCTCGACGGGCTGGAGAAACAGATCAGCAGTCGCACGCTGTTCCGATTTCTTGTTGCCGGAAGGCCGCCGGAGTACCGGCACAAGATCCGGCGTCTGGGCCTGAGCAATGCAGGTGAGCTGATCAGCGAGCTTCACGTTGGCGCACCGATGGACAACAGCCAGGATGCGCTGGACAGGTTGCTGGACGCGCCGGGTTACATGGAATGGTCAAGAGCCCAGCGCGATGTAGATGGTGCGTTCCGATGGTTTGAAGCAAGCGCAGGAGAGTACCAGCACGCACCGTTTGAACTCGGCGTCCCCGTGGCGAACCTGGAGTCGCCGGAAGGCGAGTTCGAGCTCATCGTGGAAGGTGAGTTCGACCCGAGGGAGTCCGTTCGCCTGGAGATGTACTCCGGTGAAGCCTACCGGTTGATCGCGGAGATAGAGGGCCTGCAGGGAGAGGCTGCGTTCCCGGTTCCACACCTGACGGAGTCCGCCGAACCGGCGGCAGGACGGTCCGAAGACACCGGGGCTAACAAGATGTCGGACGATCCGCACCCCGTCGAGGCGACCGGACACGCGTCAACACCTGCCGCCCCCGGCTCCATCGTGGATTGGGAGAAGCCGGATCCTGCCATTGAAGGCGTGCGATTTCTGGATCCTGATGGCAACGAGATCGCGGGCATCGAGGAGCTGTCGGATCTGATCATCGAGATCGCCTACACCGCCACAAAACCGGTGACGAACCCCGTCTTCTCGATGTCAATCTTCGAGGCCAATGGCACATTGCTGTGCCACGCCAATACGGCACTCGCCGGTGTGACGATTCCACGTATCCGCGGCCACGGAACGGTTACCTTCCGGTTTCCCGCGTTCGCAGCCGGTGCCGGTGAGTTTGTCATGGGCTGCAGCATCTTCCACTATCTGGAGCCAACCCAGTACGCAGGCCAGCCACCCTACTACGACCAGCACGATCGGGCCTATCGCTTCAAGGTCTGGAAAAAACTCGATAACAACATGTTTCTGGGAACGGTCCGCTTGCCTTTTCAGGTGTCCCATCGACCGACGACGGGCCGGAACAGTGGTTGAGTCCCTGCCGTCGTTCCGGTTCGCCAGCAAGGCGGATACGCTGCGATTGCTGGCAACGCACCTTGTCCACGCCAAAGTGCCCTCGCTGTCTGCGCACACGATCGCTGAGTGGCGCGCCAGCCGGGACACGATTACCGAAAGCCTGTGCGCAACGCATGCCGGTCACGCCGTTGCGGTACGCAGCAGCGCCATTGGCGAGGACAGCGCCAGCACATCCATGGCCGGCTGGTATGAATCGCGGTTGAACATACCGCTACTGGCCGAACCCCTCATGGCCGCCATCGACGCCGTGTGCGAGGCAATGCACAACGATCCCCGGCATCAGTTCTTCGTCCAGAACATGGTCGCCAACGTCACTCTGTCGGGCGTCGCCACCACGGCGGACATGCGCAGTGGCGCCCTCTACTACGTGCTGAACTATGACGATGAGTCCGGCCAGACCGACACCGTCACCGGTGGCAAGCGGACGAACAAGACGCTGTTCGTCTACCGGAGCGCGCAGGACAGCAGCATTCACTCGTCCCGCATTCGTACCGTTCTGCGCGCCGTTCGGGAAGTCGAAGCCATCTGTGGCCAGCCGGTGGACATCGAATTCGCACTGGACGACGCCGAAGTATTCCATCTGCTGCAGGTGCGTCCGCTCACCACGCGTCACCTGTGGTCTCCTGGCACCGCGGAACTCGTCCCGCAACGACTTGGCAACGCCCATGACACGGTAGCCCGTCTGCTGGGTACAGGCGCCACCGACCAGCCTGCGGCCGGTGTTCGCGGCTCACGCAGCCTGCTGGGTGCAATGCCCGACTGGAATCCGGTCGAACTCATCGGTCCGACACCGCGTCCGCTGGCGAGCAGCCTGTTTCGCGCATTGATCACCGATGTGACCTGGAGGGAAGCCCGTGCAGCCATCGGCTATCACAATCCCGAAAACACGGTGCTGATGCACCTGATCGAAGGCCATCCGTTCATAGATGTGCGCGCAAGCTTCAGCTCACTGCTACCCGCAACGATTCCCGCCACCAGCGCCCATCAGCTGATCGACACCTGGCTCGACAGACTCGAGACCCTGCCCCACCTCCATGACAAGGTGGAGTTCGAGATCGTGCGCTCCTGTGCCGACTTCACACTGCGAACCCGTATCGAACCCGAGTTCCGGGCAGCACTGGGAACAGCAATGGCCAGTGAGGCTGTCACCTGCCTGATCGCACATACACGCTCCCTGTTGGGTCTGGACCGAGTCGGTGCTTCACTTGATGAGGCCCTTGTCACCCTGACGCGACGACGGGCACGCCAACTCGAACAGGGACAGAATGTGGCACCGGCAACGACTCGCCCGGTCATGGCCGAACCGTCACTTGCCGCGCGCATTGCCACCATACGCCTGGATTCCGCCATGCCGTTTGCAATCGCAGCGCGTCACGCATTCGTTGCCGAGTCGCTGCTGCGCAGCGCCGTTGAACGCGGGGCAATCAGCGGCGAACGAGTCGCCGTATTCCGTGCCAGTCTCGAAGGTATCACCTCGCGCTTTGCCGCGCTTCTACGCGAGGCGCGCGGTAACGGTGACGTGACCCGGTTGCTGGCGGAGTTCGGACACCTGCGACCCGGCACTTTCGACGTTCGCACGCCCTGCTACGCTCAGCGCATCGATCAACTCCTGGGGCAGGCGCCAGGGCCGGCCGCTGCGCCTGTCGGTGATGCATCATCCCCGTCATTTTCATTGCGCGCGGAGGAGCAGGCTGCGCTGTCCGGACTGATCGAAGAGACAGGACTTGCGGGTTTGTCACCCGCCGGCCTGTTCGACTACGCCGCCCGGGCAATCAACGGACGCGAGTTCGGCAAGTTCGTGCTCTCACGGGATGTCTCCGATCTGCTTGAAGAACTCGTGTCATGGGGTAGCCGACGCGGTCTCGATCGCGAAGCACTTTCATATCTTTCCCTTGACCGGATTCTCGCTGGCGACACCGAACGCGATGACGGCAAGCTGGGCGAACAGGGCGACCTGACGGCGAGGATCGCTGAAGCGCGGCGTGAGCACGAGATCGGCCGGCACATTCACCTCCCAATACTCATCTGTACGGCAACCGATGTCTTCGTGGCGCCCATGCATCGTTCTCAACCCAACCTGTTCGGCACGGGTGTTGTGCGGGCACCGGTCGTGGAACTGGACGCCGTGGACGACTGGTCGCGCCCCATGGCAGGCCATATCGTCTGCATCGAGAGCGCCGATCCGGGTTATGACTGGGTATTCGCCACGGGCGCCAGCGGCCTGATCACCAAGTACGGCGGAGCCAACTCGCACATGGCCATTCGCTGCATGGAAACCGGGCTGCCAGCCGCTATCGGCTGTGGCGAGCAGCTCTTCTCTCGCATCGTTTCGAGCGGCTTCGTAGAATTGGATTTCTCCAGCCAGACGGTACAACCCTTCGATGGTCGCTGACACCCGGCCCAGAATTGGCGTGACATGCCGTGTCACGCACGCACAAGGGTACGTTGAAGCCAGGGACTCACTCGCCCAGGACTGGATTGGCTTTTTCGAAAGCCAGCTGCCGGAAGCGCTATGGCAAATGCTGCCCAATCGTGGACGTGACGCTCCCAGGCACTTCGCCGCCTGGGGTCTGAATGCGCTGATACTCTCTGGCGGCAATTCGCTGGGCGAAGAACCCGTCAAGGATGAAACCGACATTGCTCTGCTGGAGTATGCGCTCGACAACGATATTCCCGTGCTTGGTATCTGCCGTGGCATGCAGGTGATGCACCACTATTTCGGTGGCAGGCTGCAACCCGCTGACAAAACACTGCACGTCCGTGGGCGACACTTCCTTAAGAGCACAAGCGTTGGCACCATTCCAGCCTTCACCCTCGAGGTGAATTCCTATCACACGCAGTGCATACGGGCCGATGAGCTTACCGACGCATTCCATCCGCTTGCGCTTTGCGGCGATGGCACGGTGGAAGCGATGTGCGCACGAGATCACCGGGCCTATGCCGTCATGTGGCATCCTGAAAGAGATGCCTTGCCCGATCCGCTGACACGCCACTTCCTGAAAATTCTGGCGGGAATGGACCATGACTGAAGCAGTGGTGCTCGTGGCAGGTCGCGGCTCACGGCTGCAGGAACTGACGGAGGACCGTCCCAAGTGCCTGATCGAGATTGGCGGCAAGCCGATCATCAACTGGATTCTTGGGGCCTTGCGGCGGAATGGCCTCACCGGCATTACGTTGGTCGGCGGCTACCGGGCGGATCTGTTGCCAGTCGAAGGGGTGGCAAAACGCCTCAATGTCCGCTGGGAGGAAACCAACATGGTGGCGACGCTGCTCTGCGCTGACGACATCCTGCGTGCACATCCAACCATCGTGAGCTACGGCGACATCCTCTACGCGCCGACCGCCATCCAGAGCCTGCTGTGCGCCCGCGAAGACATTGCGATCACCTACGACCGAGCCTGGCTGGAACTCTGGCAAGCTCGCTTCACCGATCCCCTGGATGACGCCGAAACTTTTCACGAGGAAGGGGGGTTGCTAAGAGCCATCGGCAGTCGCGCCAGCAGCGTGAACGACATTCACGGGCAATACATGGGTCTGCTGCGCTTTACGCCGGCAGGTTGGCTACGCGTGCGCGCGGTACTGGACACCCAGTCCCAGGCACGCATTGACCGTCTCGACATGACCTCCCTGCTCTCACTCCTGCTGGCCCACGGGGAGCGCATTGCCGCGATCCCCGTCGACGGTGGCTGGCTGGAGGTGGACAACCAGACGGACCTCTCGCTTGCCAGGCGCATTGCCGCATCCCCACCAGGAACTTTTCATCATGACTGGCGGGCGGCTTAGGTGGTTATCTGGATCATTGGCCTGTCGGGTGCCGGCAAATCCACAATTGGCCAGGCACTCCATAGACACTGGAAATCCTTTGCCGCCAACACAGTGCTCGCGGACGGCGATGAGATCCGCGCGCTGTTCCGACACACGGACGAGGTTGCCTACACCGTAGCCGGGCGCACCGAAAACTCGCGTCGCATCGCCGCGTTGTGCCAATGGTTGGACCAGGAGGGCATCAACGTAATCTGTCCCGTGCTGTCCATCGTTGCGCAGCACCGCGAGCAGCTTCGACGCACTTTGAGCGGCTACTTCGAGGTTTTTCTCGACTGTGATCTGGAGAACCTTGCCGCCCGCGACGCGAAAGGGTTGTACCAGGCCGCGCGGGAAGGCCGTATCCGCAACGTCGTTGGCGTGGATATTCCCTTTCCCCGCCCGGAAAATGCGGACATGGTGATCTGCAACAATCATCCCTTCGTGGACGCCGAACAGACAGCTCGGGACATCCTGGCCGCCGCCGGCATTCACCCATGAACGCCGTAGACTATCCCTATGCCAGCGACGAACTGTCCGGCCCGCCGACGAACTACAGCTACGCCCGCTATCGCGGCGCGGCCTTCCTTACTGCCTGGCGCGACCAGCGTACAGCCGTTCTTCAGCGGTGCGAATCAGCGCGCCCGGCGCAACCGGCTCCAACGGTATCGCCCACCGAAGCGCTTCTGAGCGGCTTTCTGCGGGAGACCGGGACCGGCGCACTCGACAGGGAAAAACTGCGGCAGTACCACCGGATCCTGAGAAACTTCGAAGCAAAGGGGCGGCTTTACGAGGACTATCACCCCGGGTTTACGTCAAAGGGACGCACCGACCATTCCGCCCCCGGCGTTTATCTGGCCTTTGCGGAACTAGCCGCCGCGCTGTATGCACAGCACACGCGCCTGCCTTACCTGAATGCCCTCATGAAATCGCTGGATATCCTGTGCGCCAGCGAGTCACGACTCCACGCCGACGCTGCCGGGAGGCTGGCCGAACTGCTTCGCCTGGAGTTTCGCTTGATCACCGCGCTGGGTGATGCGCTAAACCTCCGGGGTCTGCAATGACCACAAGCTCATTGGTGATCGTTGGCGCGGATTCGCCGCGTTGCCGGGGTTATGTGAGCGCCCTGATACAGGCGGGCATGCATGACCTGGAAGTCGTGCGTTACGGGCCGAGCGGAACGCGCGGGCAGGCGCAGGCCGGCGAGCGCACGGAAGCCAACGGACTTTGGTATCCGGACATCCACACACCCCTGGATGCGCTCTGTGGGGAGTACGACCTACCGCTGATTGTGGTGGATGCGCCCTCGATCAACGCCCCTGAAGTGGTGAACGTACTGCGCAGGTGCCCTGGTGACCTCGGTGTGTTCGCGGGCCGAGGCGGCGAGATCGTGGACAAGCGTACGCTGGAGGCCGCTCCGAGGCTGCTCCACATGCACCCCGGCCCGCTACCTGACATGCGCGGCAGCACAACCCTTTACTACGCGATCCTGCAGCAACAGCCGGTTACGGTGACCGGCATCGTTCTTGCCCCTGAAATCGACGCCGGTCCCATCGTTCACTCCCGACGCTTCGACTGGCCGCCAGCTGGTATCGACGTGGACCAGCTCTATGACACCGCCATTCGCGCCGCGACCCTGGTTGATATAATCCGCGGCTACACATCGAACGGTGCGCTGATCGAACAGCCGCAGCCCGCTGCGTCCACCAGTGCCGACGACGGCATGATGTACTTCGTGATCCATCCAGTACTCAAGCATCTCGCCCTTCTGGCGGTCGAACAGGGCCGGCAACCAGCGGCGTTCCAGGGAAACACATGACCCACCCACGAATCGCGATGGCCCTGCATCTGGCGGAAATCATGAACCATTACCGCCCCATCATCCGGGCGCTGGGAGCAGGCGTGGACATCATCAGCTGTGCGCCACCGGACAGCGCCGAGCATGCGCGCATTGCTGCATTGGCTGGCGCGGAAAGCTGCGCCTGCATCCCTGCCAGCGATGTGGCTGAAGACCACCCCTACGACGTGCTGCTGACCAACCAGATGCACGTGGTGCCCTGGCAGGGCGGCCAGCCAGGGGTTTTGCCGTGGGCGGAACGCCACGTGCGCCTGACCTATGCGCTGGGCAAGACGGAGTGGAACCTGGCGGAATGGAACCGGTACTACGACCTCGTGCTGTGCTTCGGTCCGTATCAGCAGAGATTGTTCGAACATCGTTTTGCGGGTATGCGCACCGTTGCCGTCAGCTATCCAAGGTTCGACGCGTTTTTCGATCCGGAATTCGCAAGGACAAACTGCATCACGCAATTGGGTGGCTCCGTGGAGCGCAGGAGCGTCGTGTGGCTGCCTACCTACGGTAGCAACAGCTCGATTCCCGACTATGCGCAGGCGATTTCCCGGCTGACCGACACCTGCAACACCTTCGTGAAACTGCATCCCGCTACGCCTGGTATGGAACCGGAGCGCTACAGGCTGTTGCGTAGTCTGCCGTTCACCGCGCTCATCGACGATGATTTCGACAATGTTCCCCTGTTCGGGATCGCGGACTGGGTTCTCGCGGATTATGGCGGCAGCGCGTTCGGCGCCATCTACACAGACAGGAATCTGCTGCTGCTCAACGTGCCCGGTGACCTGTTTGCCGCTGACACCGGGTGGCTGTCCGCCGACGTACAGCTCCGGGACGACTTCGTCAGCGTCAATCCCGAGAATGCGTCGACCATACCGGAGCTGCTGGAGCAATCCGCACTCTGGCACCAGCAGAGCTCGATGCGCGCCGAATACCGATCGCTCCTGTTCGCCGGAACGCCGGGTCAGGGGGGCACCGCCGCGGCAAAGGCAATTCTGGAGCTGGCCTCGAGCACCGGACAACAGCGGCCCCGTTCCGTTGCCGTACGCCCGGTCAAGGACGAGCTGCTCAGAATCCGACCACATGCACAGGCACAAACCGGCTACTCCTGGCGGCAAACGATTCAGTGGGCAGCGGAAAAGCTGGGTGAACTCCGTCAGGCCGAGTTCCGACTCGCCGAGGAAAAGCGGGAACTCGAACAGACAGCTTCAGCGTTGAAGCGGGAGAAGGACGATCTCCAGGAGACTGCCCGTCACCTGACTCAGGAAAACGCTGTACGCGAGGCCGCTTCGCGCGCCGAACAGCAGTTGCTCGCCAACCTGCAACATCAACTGGCAACCACCGCTGCCGACCTTTCAGTGCTCCGCGAGCAACATGCGATCGACTTGCAGTCGCGTCAAACCCGGTTGGAAACCGCCCTGCAATCGCTCGCGCACGCCGAAGGCGTGCTTGAACAGCGAGAAAGGGAGCTTGGTCAGGTTCGCACCAGCGCCCGGGAGGCGGCAGATCAGGCCGAGCGGACCAGGATGACGCTGGAACGGGTGACCGCCGAACGCGAACAGGCTCGCGCCGATATCGACCGTCTTCGCCAGGAGCGGGAGATGGATCGACTGACCAGCACCTCCTTGCAAAAGGAATTGCTGACCCGGCTGGCCCGGCTCCGGGACGAACTGGCGACGAATCGCGACACAAACTACCGCACCAGCCGGGAGCTCGCCCGGGTAGAGGCCCACAAAATGCGCCTGCGCCGCATACAGGATCAGACGCCCGGATCGGGCAGTTTGCCTGCGCCTGCCGCCGCCAGCGATTTGCATGACGGGTTCGCGGCCGAGGTCACGCTGGAGGACAATCTGACCATGTCACCCATTACGCTGCCGGAACCGGCGACACCCTTGCGTGGCGACGACTTGCGCGTGGTGATGATCTGCGATGACGTGCAGATCGATCGCCGCATCCTGCAGGAAGCCGCGTCACTGGATCGGCTCGGCTACGAGGTCATCATTCTCGGCCGTTCCGCCGACGGCTATCCCGCCGACGAACGCATTGGCAACGTAAAAGTCGAGAGGCTCAACTACGAAAGCTACGCCGCCAGCCGGGCAGCCAGGCGCAGTGCCGAACAGGCCCTGCAAGCCGGCGACGAAGCGGATGCGGACATACCATTGAGCATTGACGGCGCAGAAGCTGAACTCGCAGCGAGGCTGCGGCTGGATGCATCGGGAAAACCTCGCTACCCCGCTTTTGTGGATAGGTTGCCGCGTACTCCCCGCGTGCTGCTGCGCGCCCTGTTCTGGCCGCCCTATCGTCTGGACCTCATACGCCGCGCCGCCCCGCGACTGCACTGGACCCTGCAGTACCTGATCTACCTGCCCACCCTCGCGGTAACGCCGTGGCCTCGTGCAGTGGCATGGCATTGGCGACGCATTGCCAGCCGAATGGGACGTTCCAGGGGCAGCCTGAACGAGAAACCCGATTTCACGACACCGGCCATGCAGGCACTGGAGCATCAGGTTTCCCGCTTCGACGACATGAACGTGTGGGAACTCGCGGTCTACGAACGGGCCCTGCTTCTGCAACCGGACATCGTGCACGTGCACGATCTGCCGCAACTGCGTCCGGGCGTTTTTGTCTCGCGCAGGCTGGGCATTCCGGCGCTGTATGACGCGCATGAACTCTATCCGGAAATCCACACCCTGACGCCGGATCAGCAGGAACGCCTGGCGGTGGTGGAGAAACACTTCAGTCCCCGTGTGAACGCAATGATCACGGTCAACCCGTTCATTGCCCGGCGTCAGGCCGAGTGGTACGGGATACAGGAACCCGCGGTGGTTCTCAATGCCGCGGAAGTCGATGAGCTGATCGAACTCACGCGCCCCGATACACTGCGCGAGGCACTGGGACTGGACGCCTCCGCCGCCGTTCTTCTCTTCCAGGGGTGGATCAGCATCGATCGGCGAATTGGCGACCTGGTCAGCGCAATGCCCGATACGCACGAGTCCGTGCATCTTGTACTGCTCGGCTACGGCACTGACATTCCCGCCCTGAAACAGCTTGCCCAGACACTGGGTGTGGCACATCGCGTGCATTTTCCGCCTCCGGTTCCCCAGAGCGAACTCATGCATTGGGTGAGTTCGGCCGACGCCGGAATGATCCCTTATCAGCCAATAGACGCGAACCACTTGTACTGCTCGCCCAACAAGCTGTTCGAGTTCATTGCGGCGACCGTCCCCATCATCGCAAACGATCTGCCGTACCTTCGCTCCGTTGTTGCGGACAACGGCTTCGGTATCGTGCAGACACTGAACACGCCCGCGGACTACGCGGCAGCAATAAACGCCATGTTCGATCCTGCGCTGGGTGGCGCCCAGCGGTTCAGGGCCACAATCCGAAACGGTCGCGAAGCCTACCTGTGGCCGGCTCAGGAGAAAGTGCTGTATGGCATCTACGATGCCGCGAATATCACCGCACACCGCAGGGTAAAAACATCGCCAGCGTCGGCAAACATCTCCCCGACGTCGGCGGTGCCCGCAGCTGCGCGGCACCTCGCGCCACAATCGCTGCGCATATTTCACGGGCTGCACAATATTGCCGGCATTCCCTCCATCATGGCGCGCGCTGAACGTGCCCTGGGACTGGACTCCAGAGCCGTATGCTTTTCAACAGGGCACTTTGCCTACAAGCCGGATATCGAGGAACCGCAGCTCATTGCCGGCAACGACATCCTGGCGCGGTTCCGCCGGCACGCGGAGGCGTATGACATCTTCGTTTTCCACTTCGGGCACTCGCTGGCCAACGACTCGCTGGCCGACATTCCCCTGCTGAAACGCATGGGGAAACGAATCGTCTTCTATTTCCATGGCTGCGACATCCGTCAGAGCAAGGAAACGATTCGCAAATACAGGTTCAGCGCGTGCGCTGAATGCTGGCCGCCGCGCTGTAACGCCAATCGGGACCACGCGCTGGATTTTGCCCTGCGCTTCGCCGACGCGATCTGGGTCTCCACTCCCGATCTTCTGGAGTTCGTTCCAGGGGCTGAGCTATTTGTGCAGCCAATCGACATCGACGCGTTTGAGTTTCGCGCGCCGGCGCCATCGGAGACGTCCGCGCAGCGCATTCTTCTGCACGCGCCGTCGGATCCCAAGTTGAAGGGCACCGCCCATCTACTCAAAGCGGTTGAAGCGATCAACGCCAACGGACCGCGCATCGATCTGCAGTTGCTGCAGGGGCTGGCCAATAGTGAGGTGCGGGAGCGGATCCTCAGCGCGGATATCGCGGTGGATCAGCTCCTGATAGGCAGCTACGGGATGTTTGCCGTGGAGTTGATGGCGTCAGGTGTACCTGTGATCTGCAACATTCGCCAGGATCTCATCGACAAGTTTCCGGAACCGCCTCCCGTCATCCGCGCCGACCCGGACAATCTGGCTGACGTTCTGCTGGAAACCCTGCTGGGCGCGGAACTCTGGCCTGACCTTGCCGTACGGGCGCGCCGCTACGCCGAGACATACCATTCCGCCGAGGCCGCGGCCCGACGTTCGACCGCAACCTACCAGCGAATCATGGGAAAAACGCTGTCCGCTGAACACGAACAGCAGGATAGGATTCGGCATACTGCCTCACGATGAAGCGCAACCCGGAACAGGAGTCGACGTGAAATATGCCGTAGTAGGTGTGGGGAACATGGGCAAGAACCACGCCCGCTCAGTACACGAAATGCCGGGTGTCGAACTGGTTGCCGTTGCGGACGCCAACTTCGGCGCGGCCGAAGCGGTGGCACGGGTGCTGGGCTGCCAGGCATTTCCGGACTATCTCGAAATGATGGACACGCTGGAGATTGACGCCGTATCCGTGTGTGTGCCGACATCGATGCATGAGCAGGTAGGTACGCAGTGCATGCGTCGCGGCAAACACATTCTGCTGGAAAAGCCCATTGCACCCACGGTAGAACAGGGACGCGCATTGCAGGCCGTGGCAAGAGAATGCAACGTGCAGATGATGGTCGGGCACATAGAGCGTTTCAATCCCGTGGTTACGCGAACGCGGGAACTCCTTGCCAGAGGCGAGATTGGCAGCGTGGTCTCACTGATGGCCCGCCGCGTTGGCGTCTTCCCGCCACAGATCAAGGACGCCAATATCGCGGTGGATCTGGCGATTCACGATCTCGATATCATCAATCTGCTGCTTGGCGAATTGCCCGACAAGGTCGCCGTACACAAGAAACGGAACCACATCGAACACCGCGAGGATTCCGTCGAATTTTTCCTGCAGTACCCGTCAGCATCCGCCTACGTGCAGGCCAACTGGATTACGCCGGTGAAGATCCGCAAGCTCAACATCACGGGCACGGACGGCTATCTGGAGATGGACTACATCAACCAGAAGATCCAGTTCTACAAGAGCCACTATGAAAAATACCGGGAGCGGGACGGGGAGATCGACGGCTTTTCCGACTATGTGCTGAAGTACATGGAACCGGAGCTGGTGGAAATCAGCGTAGCGAAACGCGAACCGCTGAAAGAGGAAATCCGTTTTTTCCTCGAGGCAATTCGCGACAACCATCCGATAGACAACGAACATGCCATCGAGGCACTGCGGATCGCACTGAGCAGCTGAGCACGGAACCTGTCACATGAACAGCACACCAGACTACACCGTTCACCCGACCGCCGAGGTCTCACCACGCGCCAGCATCGGCAGCGGCGCGAAGATCTGGAACTACGCGCAGATTCGTGAGGGCGCGACCATCGGCAGCGAAACGGTCATCGGCAAAAATGTCTACGTGGATTTCGACGTTCCGGTGGGCGCCCGCTGCAAGGTGCAGAACAACTGTTCGCTCTATCACGGCGCCTCCATCGAGGATGGGGTTTTCATCGGCCCGCACGTGGTACTGACCAACGACAAGAAACCGCGGGCAATCAATGCGGACGGCTCCCTGAAAGGCGCGGACGACTGGGTACTCGGCAGGATTCACATCTGCTACGGCGCCTCGATAGGCGCCAACTCGACGATATTGCCGGGCGTGACCATCGGCCGGTTTGCCCTGGTGGGGGCAGGCAGCGTGGTAACTCGTGACGTGCCCGCGCACGCCCTCGTATCGGGCAACCCCGCAAGAGTCATTGGCTGGGTTGACGCAAGCTGCAACCGGTTGCCGGGTCCGCCGGACGCTGACTGACCGGCCAGCCGTCACGCACGACAACGTCGCGCCGACATCCGTGCGGGCGGAAATGGCTGCGCCGTGATCCCACAATGCCTCATCACCCGGAACACGGCGGCATGTCCGCAACGCCGTGGGCAATGGATTACCCGCGCCTCATGGCACTTTTCTGCGCCCACGCCACCGAAGGCGGCGTGGGCGCAGAAAAGTGCAGGGTCGGCGCTGGCGGGGTTGGTAGTGGTGAGAACCATTCGGTCACTTCACACTCGTCCGGGTGGCGGCTCCTTTCGCACATTCCGCTGCGCGGGCTTCACTTCGCGCGCCTTCTCGCGATTTCGCTTCGTGAGTTTGCTGTCGGGTCGCCACTTTCCGCTTTTCGCTGAGCGAAAAGCGGAAAGTGGCGGAGAGGGTGGGATTTGAACCCACGGTACCCTTGCGGGTACACCTGATTTCGAGTCAGGCCCGTTCGGCCACTCCGGCACCTCTCCGTTTGGAAAACTGTTAATCCGCCGCCTGCACGGTAACAGTGATCTCCTTCGACATCACGGGCGGATCATGGGGAATGTGCAGATAGTTCCCCAGCACCAGTTGCAGGCGGTGTTTGCCCGGTGACAGCGTGACGGTGGTTTCCGTCTGCCCGCCACCAAAATGTTGCACCTGGTCACTTTTCGGTAACGGCGTCGTCAGGCTGATTTCGCCCTCATGGTCGATGAGCAGGTGGTGATGACCGGTGTTCGGCAGGTCCGCACCGGCCGGGGCTACGCCCATGCCACGCAGCCCGAAACGGACGGTGAAGGTTGCGGGCACCGTGTCGCCGTCCAGCGGCGCGATGAAATAGAGCTCCGCGCCAGCCGGAGACGCGCTCACCAGCGACGGCGCGTCTTCCGCACGCACCAGCGAGGCGACCAGCAACAATGCCGCACCAATCGAGGCGAATTTCGTCTTCATGCGTGCTGTCCCTCAGCGATGGGCGCGCAGTTTACCGCGTCGCGTTGCGTTTCGCCCAGTAGTCGAAATCCCGCTGGATGCGCTGGAATCTCCGCTCCACCGGTCCGCGCGCTTCATCGTGCGGCAGGATGTAGAGCACGTTGTTTTCCACCGCTTCCACCACCATTTCCGCCACGTCGTCCACGTCCAGCACCCGCCCGGCGAGGCTGCCGCTGTCATCGCCCTGCGGTGCCACGCGCGGCGATACCTCAGCGCCGCCATAGTCAGCCTGCCGGTTGCGCTCGGAACTGCCGATATTGGTTGCCACCCGCATCGGGCAGAGTACGGATACGCCGATATTGTCCCCGCGAAGTTCCCGGGCCAGCACCTCGGCGATGGCCACCACACCGTACTTGGCCGCGCAGTAAGGCCCCAGCCCGACGTTTGGCACCAGACCGGCAAACGAGGCGGTAAACAGAATGTGACCGCCCTGTGCCTGGCGCTGCATGTGCGGCAGGAAGGCTTCCACGCCATGCACCGGCCCCCACAGGTCCACGTCCAGCACCCAGCGCCAGTCGTCGTGTTTCATTTCGGCGATCGGTCCGCCCACCGCAACGCCCGCATTGTTGAAAACGACATGCACGCCGCCGCAGGTGCGCACGATGTCCTCCGCCAGTGCAACCATCGCGTCGTGGTCGCGCACATCGCACACCCGCGTCAGCACCGGCGTGGTGAAGGTTGCCGCCACCGCATCCAGCGCGGCCTGTTCGATATCCACCAGCACCAGTTTTGCACCGCGCGCGGCCATTACCCGTGCCGTCGCCAGACCAATGCCGCTGGCACCGCCGGTAATCACCGCTACCCGGTCTCTCAGTTCCATGGTCTTCCCCCTGTCTGTGGTTGCGGTCAAGCCAGTCGGTAGGCGCGATGCGCGGTGTCGTGGAACAGATCCGCCTTCTCGCCGGCCGATGCACCCGCGGCGATTTTCTTGAAGGCGTTCCACAATACCGGGTAGCTCACGCTCTGCCTGTCCACCGGGAAATTGCTTTCGAACATGCAGCGGGCGGCGCCAAAACATTCGATGGCATGCCGGTGATAACGTCCCGTGGCCGCCACAACCTCATCCGACGTGGCCGGTCTGTCCGCCTTGTGGAAGCCAAAACCATTGATGGGCATCACGATGCCACCCAGCTTGGCGTAGACGTTCTGGCAGGTCGCCAGTTCCGCCACGTCCCTGCACCACTGCGCGAAGATCTCCTCCCGCCTGCCTTCGTACGGGCCGATACCCAGCGGCCCGCCAAAGTGGTTGAAGATGATCGTGGTGTCGGGAAAGGCCCGTGCCAGATCGGTCAGTTCCGGTATCTGGTGGTGATACAGCCAGCCCTCGAAGCTGAGACCACGTTTGCCGAGTTCCGCAAATCCCTGACGGAAGGTACTGTCGGCCAGCATGTGCTGGAACGGTTTCGTGTGGGCGTTGCGCACCTGGTCACTCGCATCCCAACTGGCGGCGTGGCGAATTCCTCTGAAACGGCGCGACAGACGCATGTGTTCGTCCAGCACCTCGCCCACCGCAGTGCCCAGGTTCAGGTCCGCAAATGACACGATGCCCGCGCACGCCCGAATGGCGCCGTACCGACCGCTCGCCGTCATGGCCGCGATGCCATTGACGAACTCCGTCTCGCCAACCGGTTTCATCGCCTCGGGGCCGTCCGCGCGGTACATGCTGGCGCATTCGACGAATACCGTGCTCACCACGTTGTGACCGCTGCCGGTGTCCGCCAGCAACTGGGGCAGCAGGTAGGGATTGTCGTTGTCGTCCCACAGGTGGTGGTGGGGATCGCAGATGGGCAAATCCGGCTCCAGGATGTCTTCCTGCACCTGATCGAGCCAGGCCTGGCGCGCCATCAGTACACCACCACCGAGCGGATGCTCTCGCCACGATGCATCAGATCAAAGCCTTCGTTGATGTTGTCCAGCGTCAGACGGTGCGTGATGAGATCGTCGATGTTGATCTTGCCGGCCATGTACCAGTCCACGATCTTCGGCACCTGCGTACGCCCCTTGGCACCGCCGAAAGCGGTACCGCGCCACACGCGGCCGGTGACCAGCTGGAACGGCCGCGTGGAAATTTCCTTCCCCGACGCCGCCACGCCGATGATGATGCTTTGCCCCCAGCCCTTGTGGCAGCACTCCAGCGCCTGGCGCATCACATCGGTGTTGCCGATGCATTCGAACGAGTAATCGACGCCACCGTCGGTCATTCCGATGATCTCGGCAACCACGTTGTCCACCTCGGCCGGATTGAGAAAGTGCGTCATGCCAAATTTCTCGGCAAGCGCACGCTTGGCCGGATTGAGATCCACACCAATGATACGGTCGGCGCCGGCCAGGCGCGCTCCCTGGATGACGTTGAGGCCGATGCCTCCCAATCCAAACACCGCGACGTTGGCACCCGGTTCCACCTTGGCGGTGTTGATCACCGCACCGATGCCCGTTGTCACACCGCAGCCGATGTAGCACACCTTGTCGAACGGCGCGTCCTCGCGAATCTTCGCCAGCGCGATTTCCGGCACCACGGTGTAGTTGGCAAACGTCGACGTGCCCATGTAGTGGAAGAGCGGTTCGCCGTTCAGCGAGAAACGACTGGTGCCGTCCGGCATCACACCCCGTCCCTGTGTTTCGCGGATGGCGCCGCACAGGTTGGTCTTGCCCGACAGGCAAAACTTGCACTGTCGACATTCCGGCGTGTACAGCGGAATGACATGATCGCCGGGCTTCAGCGACGTCACACCCGCCCCAACCTCCACCACGATGCCCGCGCCTTCATGGCCCAGAATGGCCGGAAACAGGCCTTCCGGATCCGCGCCGGACAATGTATAGGCATCGGTATGACAGATACCGGTCGCCTTGATCTCCACCAGGCATTCACCAGGGCCAGGGCCGGCCAGCGTGACCTTCTCGATGACCAGCGGCTTGCCCGCCGCATGTGCAACGGCTGCTCTGACTTCCATGACGTCCCCCCGAACGACTGATGTAGTGTGTCTGCCGGCAGGCTATCGACTCGCGCGGCGAATGCAAGCTTCACCCGCGCCGGAGGCTGATAAACTGTTGGCGTCCCGCCCGTTTGCAAAATCGCTGGTATCCATCGCCCGTGAATCTGCTCCTTGACGCACTGATCTTCATGTCCGCCGCTCTCGTGGTGGTTCCACTGGGTAGACGCCTGGGCATTTCCTCCGTGCTCGGCTACCTGTGCGCGGGGCTGATCATCGGTCCGGGTGGCGCGCACTTCATCGCCAACCCGGATGAGGTGCTGCATTTCGCCGAGCTGGGTGTCGTTTTTCTGCTCTTCCTGATCGGGCTGGAGTTGCAGCCACGCCGTCTGTGGACGATGCGCCGTAATGTATTCGTGCTGGGCAGCGCGGAAATCCTGTTGACGGGCACGGCCATCGGCGCCGTCTGCTACTGGCTGTTCGCAACAACCGCCACCGTCGCGCTGATCATCGGGTTTGCCCTGTCACTCTCCAGCACCGCATTCGTGCTGCAACTGCTCAGCGAACGTCGCACGCTGGCAACCAGTCATGGCCGAACGGCCTTCGGCATTCTGCTGTTCCAGGACATTGCCGTCATTCCCGCGCTGGCGATCATCAGCATCCTCGCCGTGGAAGCCACGCATACCCGCACACTATCGCCTTTGTCCCTGCTCGCGGTGGTTGTACTGCTGGTCGCCGTACGCTACTGCCTGCGCCCTGTCCTCCGGTACATCGCCAGCACGGGTATCAACGAGCTGTTCGCCGCCGCGGGTCTCGTACTGGTACTCGGCATCGGTCTGGCGATGGAGTCCGTTGGCATCAGCATGGGTCTCGGCGCCTTCATCGCCGGCATGCTGGTGGCGGACTCCGAGTACCGGCACCAGATCGAAACCGACATCACGCCCTTCAAGGGGCTGCTGCTTGGTCTGTTCTTCATGGCCGTCGGCATGTCCGCTGACCTGTCACTGCTGGCACGGGAGCCCATCGCGGTCGTTGGCGCAACGCTTGGCCTGGTCGCGTTGAAGACCGTGCTCATCGTGCCCGTCGCACGACTCGGCGGGCTATCCGTCGGGGATGCGCTGCGCACTGCCATCGTGCTTTCGCAGGGCGGTGAATTTGCGTTCGTACTGCTCACCGCTGCGGCCGGCGGCGGGCTGCTGGCGGATGAGATGGTCGCGTTCGTGATCCTGGTCGTCACGTTGTCGATGATCTCAACGCCGCTTCTGAGCCAGCTGGCGGAACGCATCATGGGCAACCGCACCGAGGAAAAACATACCTTCGATACACCCGGAGATCAGGCCAATCCCGTGGTCATCGCCGGCTTTGGCCGCATCGGCCAGATCGTGGCCCGGGTGCTGAGCATGCACCAAATCCCCTTCACGGCGCTGGAGCTCGACCCCAGACAGGTTGAATTCGTGCGGCAGTACGGTAACGAAATCTACTTTGGCGACGCCACACGTCTGGATGCACTTCGGTCGGCGCACGTGCCGACCGCCCGCGCGCTGGTGCTGACCCTGGTGGACGTGGACACCTCCGTGAAGATTGCCGGAATAATTCGTCGCACCTGGCCGCATGTGGCCATCCTCGCGCGCGCCCGCAACCGCCGCCACGAACTGCTGCTGCGGGAAATCGGCGTACATTTTGTGATCCGGGACACGCTGCTTTCCAGCCTCGCACTGGCCGAGGACCTTCTGATGCGTCTCGGCCACTCACCCACCGCGGCGCGCGAAAGCGTGGCGGCATTCCGCGAACATGACGAAGCGACCCTGCAACGCCAGGCGGCGGTATTCAATGACGAAGCCGCCTTTCACCAGACGACGCTGGAAGCCACGGAAGAACTGAAACAGCTGTTCGCGGACGATGCCAGCAGGCGCCCCTGAAACCAGCGTCAATAACGATCGTAGCGGACGCCTGCGGCGTCCCTGGCCGTATCGTTGGCAATGATACGGCCGGTAAACCGGTCGTATTTCCAGCCGCCCGCCGCTTCGCCGTCGCCAACGAGGTTGAGATCCGCGGCGCCGATCACGCGCAGGGACGACTGACCGTTAACCGGGTTGGTCGGCAACTTCCTGGTTTTGAGGTAGGGGCCAAAGCGGAACTGGCCACCCGATGACGTGGAGCAGGTCTGGCCCGCGCCATTACTGAAATAAACGAGCTGGCTGCGCACTGCATCCTCGCGGGTGCTGACGGCGGGCACCGCGGCGTCACAGGCAGTGGGTGACGATGGATCGACGTTGCCAGGATAGGCGCCGTGCTGCTGACGGTAGAGATCAATCGCGGCGCGCAGACTGGCCAGTTCCGCGCGCAGGGCAGCCTCTTTCGCACTGCTGCTGGAATCGGCGAATTGCGGTACCACCACCGCCGCGAGAACGGCCAGGATGACCGCCACGACCAGTAGTTCTATCAGCGTAAATCCCTTCTTCGGGCATCCGCACGGACGCATGTTTTTGCTTCTCTTTCCAGGAACGTCGATAGTCAGCAATCGACACGGCGACAGCACGATTGTCGCCGGAACGCGGCGGGTGCGCCCTGGCGCTGCCTGCGGAAATTCTAATCCAACGACCAGGCCTCCGGTGTCGCGCCCGGAGACATTCGGAGCCGGAGCGGAGACCGTCATGAAGGTATTCATCAGCGTGGACATGGAAGGCATTTCAGGCCTGGTGCGTTGGGCGGATGTGTCGAGCAGCGGCATCGACTTTGCGCGCAATCGCCTGCGCATGACGGAAGACGCCAATGCCGCCATTGACGGCGCGTTTGCTGCCGGCGCCACGGAGGTGGTCGTGGAGGAAAACCACGGCGTCGAAGACCTGTGCGTACTGGACATGGATGCCATCGACCGGCGCTGCACGGTCATCCGCGGCGCCGGGCGCCCTGGCGCCACCACCATGGCCGGGCTCGATGCGACAACAGACGTGGTGTTTCTGGTCGGTCACCATGCCCGTGCCGGATCGTTCCCCGGCGTCATGGCGCATACCATTTCCTACGGCGGCTTCCGTCTGGTGACGCTACACGGCAGACCTGTGGGCGAGCCCGATTTTTTTGCCATTCGCGCGGGAGAGCTGGGCGTGCCCGTCGGGCTGGTCACGGGGGATCAGGTACTGGCCGAACAGGCGCTGGCATTGTGCCCTACGGCGGAGGCCGTGGTGGTGAAGCAGGCGCTCGGCAACCAGTCCGCCATCTGCATTCCGCCACCGCGTGCCCGCGACATGATTCGCAGCGGCGCCATCACTGCTGTCTCCCGCGCCATCGAGGGCGTGCTCGTGCCCTTCTCGGGGATCTCCGCGCCCTACGTGTTCGAGGTTCTGTTGCGCAAACCGGCCGGCGAAGCGATGCAGGCCAACCTGCGGCAGCTCGACTGCTTCGAACTGGCAGAGGCGGACCGGGTAATCGTCACCGCCCCCGACATGGCCATAGGTTTCCGTCGCGTCGCCTACCTCGGATATGCGGACCGCCCGGGGGTGACACGACACTGATCTGTCTCGACCCCCGATCCAGAGGCGGCGCGCCCGCTTTGTGACGTTGCGCACGCCTCGCTCCGGCATGGTGCATGGATTCCGAACGTTCCACGGCTTCAGCCCGCGTGGGTGACCGATGATAGAGCGATGCATCAACCGGAACAGACCATGTCTCTCACGCCGCACCAGATCGGCCTTGTCCAGTCCAGCTTCAGCAAGGTGGAGCCAATCGCCGAGCTGGCTGCCATCCTCTTCTACCGCAAACTGTTCGAACTGCAACCGGACCTGCGCAGCCTGTTCCCCCGGTCGATCGAGCAGCAGGGCAGGAAGCTGATGAGCGTTCTGATGGTCGCCGTGGGTTCACTTACCAACCTGCCCGCGCTGCTTCCCGTGCTGCAGTCGCTGGGCGCGCGGCATGTGACCTATGGCGTGCAACCCGCGCACTACGAGCCCCTGGGCGATGCACTTCTGCAGACGCTGCAGACGGTCCTCGGCGACAACTACACGCGCGAAGTCCACGATGCCTGGGCCGCCGTCTACACCTTGATCACCGGCATCATGTGCGCCCACGACCGTCCGGAACAACACAACCTGCAACGGGCGGCCGGCTGACACACCGCCCGTCTATTCCCGGGGCGGCTTCTTCGTCAGCTTGCGCTGCAGGCTGCGTCGGTGCATGCCCAGGCTGCGCGCGGCGGCGCTGACGTTGCCATCGTGGTCAGCGAGGACGCGCTGAATATGCTCCCACTCCAGGCGTCGCAGTCCGATCGGCTTCGGCGGCAACTCCGGCTTGTGTCCGTCGCCGGACGCTTCCTTCATGGCATTGACGACTTCACGCACGCCAACGGGTTTGGCCAGCACGTTGATCGCACCGGAGCGCAGCGCCTGCACCGTCGCAGGAATGCTGGCATAACCGGACAGCAGAATCAGCGCAGCGCCGGGCTGGCGATTCCGCATTGAGCCGATGAGACCGAGACTGCTGGTCTCACCCAGCATCAGATCCAGCAGGATGTAGTGGTATTCGCAGGCGCCAAGCGCGACGTCGATATCCACGTCGCGCGTCACCACCGTTACCCTGTAGCCACGCCGCTCCAATGCGGAACCCAGCGTTCGTGCAAACACCTCGTCGTCATCGATGAGCAGCACCTGCATCATGGCGGTTCCGTCGTCAGCACAGGTGCCAGCAGCAAAGCGAGAGTACCCCGGTGATCTGCTTCAAACTGCAGGCTGCCACCCAGCCTGTCCAGGTTCGACCGCAGGATCAGCAGGCCCATTCCCGCGCCATCAGGCTTGGAGGAACGCACCGCTTCCGCGCGCAGGCGGGGAACCGGTCCACCGCCCTCATCCGCCACCGTCACCCGCAGGTTGTCATCCTGCATCGACAGGCAAAGCGCCACCCGGTTGCCACCGCGTTGCGAGTTTGCGTCCGCTGCGTTGTCCAGCAGCGTAAGGATGCCGTGACGCACGGCCGGATCGAGGGAAACCACCCGTTCAGGCAGCTGATTATCGACCCGCAGGTCCACTTCCGGGCGCATGCGATGCCACTGCCGGGCAAGCACTTCCAGCGCCTCGCGCAACGGTGACGCCGTGTTGCCTTCCCGACCCGAGTGCGTCGCCTGCAATACCTCCGCCAGGCGCGTGCGGCACACCGCGAGCTGTTCACGCGCGGTTTCAACCAGCGTTGCGTCCACCTGCGCCGGGTTTTCCGCCAGTTCGTCCAGCACCACACCGATGGTACTCAGCGGCGTAGCAAGCGAATGCGCCGCACCCGCGGCCACGCCACCCATGGCCACGACCTGCTCATCTCGCAGGTACTGTTCGCGCAACAGGTTCAACCGCGCGGCCCGCTGGCGGGCAATCCGGGCCAACAAACCGATGAACACCAGAAGCAAGATCCCGCTGGCGAGAAAGTTCAGCCACATACCCAGAACGTGGAAATTGAATGCCGCTGCATCGTGCACGTGCTGTGCCGCCAGTGGCTGGAACAGGAACAGCAGGGCGGTATAGGCAATGGCGGCCAGTAGCGCGATAACACTTGCCCGCAGCAGCGGCAGGCACAGCGCCGCCACCGCCATGGGCACGAGGAACAGGGACACAAAGGGATTGGTGGCGCCACCCGTGAAATACAGCAGCAACGTCAGCGCCAGCGTCTCCACCACGAGCTGCAACGTCAGCGCAGCACTGCAGTCCGCATCAGCGACAACCCGGCGAAGCGCCAGCCACGAGCCGGTATTCCAGAGTGCATAGGCAAGAACGACAACCAGCAGGGAACCATATGGCAGGGCCAGACCCACAAGCACCAGGCTGCCAATCAGCACAACCTGCGCCAGCGACTCGATGGCATGCAGCGCCAGCACCAGGCGCAACGTCGCCCGGTTGGGATAACCGAGTTCCTCCAGGGGATCATCCGATGTAACGAAAAGCCGGCTCAGCCCGCTCTTACCTGCCATCCTCCGACTCCACCCACACCTGCTCCGACCTCTCGCCCTGGGGCGGCATGGTAGCAGCTCGCAAACAACCGCCCCTGCGACAAAATGCCCGCCATCCGGCGACGCGGACGTTGGCGGACGGAGCCCCCACACCATCTGGCTGGCACGCCTGCCCCAGGCGCGGACCAGCCGCGCAACAGGTTGTCGCGAATCGTCCGCGTCTCGTCGAAATGCACGGGATCGCCGCCCATGTCACTCCTCCGTGTGCTGTCGCGCGCTACACTGCGCAACACGCGCCGGACAATGCCACCATCGCCCGGGTGGTGTTACCGGGACTGCATCGCCAGGACAGGCCTGAATCGTGCGATTTGAGTATCGCGTCAAGAAGTGGCGCACCTACATCCCCATTGTCGAGGTCCTTGGCGACTACCGTCGCGGCTACCTGCAACGCGACCTCGTGGCCGGCCTGATCGTGGGACTGATCACCGTACCCCAGGCCATGGCCTACGCCTTTCTGGCGGGGCTGCCGGCGCAGACGGGACTGTACGCCTGCCTCGTCCCCATGCTGATCTACACGATATTCGGTTCGTCCCGGCACCTGGTGGTCGGTCCGGTTGCCGTCGCCGCGCTGATGGTCGCCGCCACCATCGGTCAGGCAACGGAACGATTCGGCTATCCGCCCACGGAAATTGCGCTGATCCTGAGCCTGCAGGTCGGTCTCATCCTGTGGCTGCTGCGCCTCTCCCAGATGGGCGGGCTGGTGAATCTGCTCAGCCATCCCGTCATTGGCGGTTTCATCAATGCCGCGGCGATCCTGATCATTTTCAGCCAGATTCCCGGCCTCACGGGCATGCCATCAAAGTCGGGCAATCCGCTGGATCAGGCAGCCTGGTACCTCACGCATCTGACCGCGGTGCACTGGCTGCCCATCGTCATGGGAATCGCCAGTCTTGCCGTCATCTGGTTCTGTCAGAAGCACCTCGTGAGGCAGCTCCGGCGAATGGGGGTGCGGCTCGGTTTCGGGCACCCGATCTCCCGCATCGGCCCCATCGCGGTGCTGGCGCTCTCCGCGCTCGCCGTGTGGGCTGGCGACCTGCACGTCCGCTTCGGCCTGGAAACCGTCGGCTACGTACCGCAGGGGCTGCCCACCCTGACCGTTCCGAAATTTGATCTGCGCCTGTGGGGGAGCCTGCTCGGTTCCTCCGCCATACTCGCCGTGGTGGTGTACGTGGAAAGCTATTCCATCGCCAGTGGCTTCGCGACCCGGGAACAGTCCCGGATCAACAGCCACCAGGAACTGATTGCGCTCGGCGCCTCGAACATCGGCGCCGCCTTCTTCGGCGCCTATCCGGTTGCGGGCAGTTTTTCCCGCAGCAGCGTCAACTACGACGCAGGTGCCCGCACGCCGATCAGCTCAGTGGTATCGAGTCTGGTGGTCGTGCTGGTGCTCCTCCTGCTCACCCCCCTGTTCGCGTACCTGCCTGCCCCGGCCCTGGCGGCCATTGTGGTGCTCTCCGTGGTGAACCTGCTCGACTTCCGGGGTATCGGCCGCCACTGGCGCATCTACCGTGAAGATGCCATCACCTCCGTGATCACCATGCTCACCGTGCTCATCGCTGGTGTGGAAACCGGCCTGCTCACCGGCGTGGGGCTGTCCATCGCCTTCTTCGTGCGCTCCTCGAGCCGCCCCGAGGTGACCGTGCTCGGACGCATGGGCACCAGCGAACACTTCCGCTCCGTACGCCGCTATGACGTACGCACCGTGCCCCACGCCGCCTGTGTTCGCGTGGATGAAAACATCTATTTCGCCAATGCCAACCAGATCGAGAACAAGTTGCTCAAAGCGGTGCATCGCCGGCCGGGCACGTCGCACCTGCTGCTGGTATGCAGCGCGGTGAACCGCATCGATGTCTCCGGGCTGGAGATGCTGTTCCGCCTCAACCGCGCACTGGATCGCCTGGGCGTCAAGCTGTCACTGGCGGAAGTGAAAGCCTCCGTCATGGAGCAGCTCGACGCCACCAACCTGAAGACGGTGCTCACCGGCAAGGTCTACTTCACCACGGACCAGGGCATGCGTGAGCTCGAAGCCGATGCCCCCGACCGCCCGCAACAGGAAGGGCTGCCACTCATCTGACTGGTGCCGACAGCCCGCGACGGGTTTGGTCGCCCTCCGGCGATCAGGTACATTTCCCGTAACATCGCAGAGCCATTCGGGGGAGAGGGCCATGAAGCTGGGATTGATGCTGGGTTATTCGGGCGCCGAACTGAAGATTCCGCTTGCCGACGTGCAACTTGCCGAGCGGCTGGGGTACGACTCGGTGTGGACGGCGGAAGCCTACGGCTCCGATGCCATCACGCCACTCGCCTACATCGCTGCGCACACCGAACGCATACGCCTCGGCACGGCAGTGATACAGCTTGCCGGGCGAACCCCCGCCAACGCGGCGATGGCCTTTGCCACGCTCGACGCGCTGGCCGGCGGCAACCGCGCCATCTGCGGCATTGGCGTCTCGGGACCGCAGATCGTGGAGGGCTGGTACGGCCAGCCGTGGGGCAAGCCGTACTGGCGCATCCGCGACTACGTGACCATCATGAAAAAAATCTGGGCACGGGAGGAACCGGTGGTTCACGAAGGGCGGGAGATCAGCCTGCCCTACCGCGGCGAAGGCGCCATGGGTGTGGGAAAACCGCTCAAATCCATCCTGCACATGAACCCTAACATTCCCGTGTTCCTTGGCACCGGGATGGAATCCACCGTCAAGCTCACGGCCGAAGTGGCGGACGGTTGGCTACCGCTCGGCTTTGTCCCCGGCACCGCCTCGCTGTACGAACCGTGGATCCAGGAAGGGCTGGACCGGGCCGGCAAACCGCGCGACGGTTTCGAGACGCAGGCCATGACCCAGGTCATCGTTACCGAGGACGTCAAAGCGGCGCTCGATCGGCTGAAGCCCGGTATTGCGCTCTACGTGGGCGGCATGGGCCACAAGAACATCAACTTCCACAAGGAAATGATGGTTCGCCGCGGATTCGGTGACGCCGCCAACCGCATTCAGGAGCTGTACCTGGCCAAGCGCAAGGATGAAGCCATTGCCGCCGTACCGGATGAATTCGTGGACCAGGGCGCACTGGTAGGCCCGGCCGCCCGCATTCGCGACCGCTTTCGCGCCTGGGAGGACAGCGGGGCGACTGGCCTCACCATTTCCGGTGTCGCAAACGCCATTCGCCTGATGGCGGAATGTGCTCGTCTCAACTTCGCGAAGGAGTAGCCATGTATCCCGGCAAGTGGTCCGAGGTATTCCCCGACAAGCCCGCCGTCATCCACGCGTTCTCCGGAGAGACGATCACGTTTCGCGAGCTGGACGATCGCTCCAATCGCCTGGCGCAACTGCTGCACGCCCGCGGCCTGCGCCCCGGCGATCACATGGCGATCTTCATGGAGAACAACCTGCGCTTCTTCGAGGTCACGTGGGCAGCGCTGCGTTCCGGCTTGTACATCACCACCATCAACCGCTACCTCACCGGCGAGGAAGCCGGCTACATCCTCGACAACTGTGAGGCCAAAGCCCTGGTCACCTCCCGCTACCTGGCCGGAATCGCCGCGGAACTCGCGCCACACGCGCCAGGCTGCACCACCTACCTGATGACAGACGGTGCAACCGACGGCTTCGAAAGTTACGAAGAGGCCATCGCCACCCATCCCGCGGAAAAGCTCGCCGATGAGCCCGCCGGGCAGTTCATGCTCTACAGCTCCGGCACCACCGGGCGACCGAAGGGCATCCTGCGTCCTCGCCTCACCAACAGGATCTGGGAAGACACCGGCGCCGTTGGCGCCTTGCAGAAAGCGCTGTGGGGCTTCAACGAAGACACGGTGTACCTGTCGCCGGCGCCGCTGTATCACTCGGCACCCATCGGTTTCTGCACCGCCGCGCAGGCGCTGGGCGGTACGGTCGTGATGATGCCGCGCTTCGATGAAGTGGGGGCGCTGCAGGCGATCCAGGACTTTCGGGTTACCCACAGCCAGTGGGTGCCCACCATGTTCACCCGCATGCTGAAACTGCCACCGGAAAACCGCGCCGGTTTCGACCTCTCTTCGCACAGAGTGGCTGTGCATGCGGCCGCGCCCTGTCCGCTCGGCATCAAGCAGCAGATGATGGCATGGTGGGGACCGATCCTTTACGAGTATTACGCGGGCACCGAGCTGAACGGTTTCACCCACGCCGGACCGCAGGAGTGGCTTTCACACCCCGGTACCGTGGGCAAGCCGATCATCGGCACGCTGCATATCTGCGACGAGGATGGTAACGAGCTACCAAACGGGTCGCCCGGCATCGTGTACTTCGAACTGCCGGCCATGCCGTTCGGCTATTTCAAGGACGACGCGAAAACCAAGGGTGCACAGCATCCGAAACATGCCAACTGGTCGGCGCTCGGCGACGTCGGTTATGTGGATGACGAGGGTTACCTGTTCCTCACCGACCGCGCCACCTTCATGATCATCTCCGGTGGCGTGAACATCTATCCGCAGGAGATCGAGGACGCGATGATCCTGCACCCGAAGGTCGCGGACGTTGCCGTGGTGGGTGTTCCCGATGCGGAAATGGGCGAAGCCGTCAAGGCGGTAGTGCAGCTGGCCGAAGGTGTCGAGCGTAGCGAGGCGGTAACAGAAGAACTGATGGCCTATGCACGGCAGCACATCGCGCACTACAAGTGCCCGCGCAGCATCGATTTCATGGACGAACTGCCGCGCCTGCCCACCGGCAAACTCTACAAGCGGCTGATCAAGGACCGGTACTGGGGAAAGACCGACTCGCGCATCGTCTGACCACCCGGCACTCTGGTACATTCGGAAATCGGGGCTGACCGCGCTTTTATGGCCAGCCCTGGCAACACCGGCCAGTGCGTAACCACGCAGGGCAGGTCCTTCGCCTAGGCGACCAACGTCGTCACCGCCTTCTCAGCCGGCACGGTGCGCACCAGCTTCCTCTCGCGATTGACCTTCCGCATTTTCACGGTGAGATTGCCGGCGCTGCGCCAGTTCCGGCACGCTGTCAGCGCCCGCGGGAGCAGCTGCGATGCGGATTGTGTCAGCTTCAGGGTCCGCGTTTGTCACGCGACATCATCACTACTGTAAAACGCCTTTGAACCCCCCTATCGATCCGCCGCGGTCAACCCGCTTTGCCGTTGTTTCGACACAAGGAGTTGCACACGGAAAGGATGTCCTCTTTGACTACAGATTTTTCATATAGCGACCTTTGGTCTTCGGGCCACACTTTTCTGGCAATGGACTTGGATTGGGACAGGCCTGGTGGGCCGCTTGATAAGTTCGGTGATTTGAGGATGGCTGAAGCGCTCCAGGCCAAGGCGTGGCTCGCAGGGTTCACCAGACAACGCAACGCCCCTCTTTCCCGGGCTGGGAGCACCAAGCGGGTGTTCGAGATCGATACCACCATCTGCCACTTCTGTGGTTGCAAGCTGCGAGTCATCGCTGTCATCGCACAGCCTGAAAGCCGGGGCCGGGCAAACCCCTTCGTTCCCAAGCGAGTCGGTGCGAAAGCACCTCGTTTCACCCGTCGCCCTCATCCACCCATTGTGTGAGTAGTGAACCTCTGCAAGCTTCTTCTTACGCACCTGCGAGGATGCTCTACAGTAACAGGCTGAATTCTGGCGCTGCACCGCTCGCCGCAGTAAAACCATCGGCGCGTTACTTTTTCTATCCTTCGATGAACTGCCACGGAATCCGACGCGGACATCTGCCGTACGACAGTTCTTCGTCGATCCTGGCTTCAGGTAAGGCGTACCGGCAGAACGCTCCTGAACGGAGGGCAGGCTCTTCAGCCGCCGGAATTCAGCTCGCTCAAGGCACGCTGCAAGGCGTCGGGTCCACCGCGTTCGAACACGTTTCCCAACGCTTCGGGCAGATCCCTGCTGAGCACGCCGGTAAGGCGACCGTAAACCACTTTTTCGGGACCGGCGCCTACCACCACCAACTGGCCGATGGCATCACCGCGTGGGCGAATCAGCAGCATACCGGAGCGGGTCGAATCGTACGTTCGTACGACCGGTTCCCAGCCACGCACCGCAATCTTCGTGACGTCGATAGCCGGTCCCTCACCACGTGGTACCGTGTACACGGCAAGTTGCAGGCTCGAAAGTCCCGCAAACGGGATCTCGCCGCTGCCGCCCGCTAGAGCGCTTTTCAGAAGCAGTGTGGTAAATCGACTGAGATTCAACTCCAACGCACTCAGCGGGTCTTCGCCACTCTGTCGCACGATCTCCTCACGGACCATGCCGGGCGAAAAGTGAGTCGCACAACCGGACAGCAGGAGCGCCAGGCTGAGAGCGCCCACCCGGGCAATGCTGCACATCATCTAAGCCTCACCCGGCCTCTAACAGGGAATGCGAATCGAGTGGAGGGTGACGGGATCAGCTTCCATTTCAAGGAACGGGAAAAGTTGTTCACGACAAAATCCGGCAAATGGCTCAGTGGCATCCCACCGGTAGGCAAATCCGTCGCCGATTTCAAGAATATTTATGGCTGTACTCATCAATCGTTTGGCAGATCTGTACGTGCAGATCTGAATAAAAGCGGGTGCGACCAAGCTCCTTGGCGGACATATGTCCTGGGTGTTGCCGCCATTGCTCGAGGGCTTCTTCGTTCTCAAACTCGATAAGTGCCAGATTCTCCCCTTCCGTCGATGTGTACGATCTGAGCGAAACGAACCCGGGGATTTCTCTGGCCTGCGCCAACAACTCTCCACCGAGTTCCCCATACTCACGCAAATCGGCATCGGGCCTCATGCGTATCCGGAAGATTGTGACGATCATCGGCATCCCCGTTGGTGCGACCGCCTTTCTCATAGCGGTGCGGAGTTTCCCAAATGTGCAGCAATGCCCTGCTCGAATCAATGATGTGATTTCACGCGCTTGAGCATTGCTGATCATTTCAGATGGCGTGGCCGTCTACCCGCAGGAGAACGAAGACGCGAAGATCCTGCCCCCGAAGGTCGCGGACGTCGTTGTGGTCGATGTTCCCGATGGGGAAATGGGCGAGGCGGACTCACGCCTCGCGTGACCACCCGACACCTGGGGCGTTCGGAAAATGGGGCTGACCGCACTTGCGCGGTCAGCCAGGGCAACACCGTTCAGTGCATGACCACGCGGGGCAGTTCCTTCGCCTGAGCGACCCACGTCGTCACCGCCTTCTCAGCCGGCACGGCACGCACCAGCTTCTTCTCGCGATTCACTTCACGCATTTTTACCGTGAGGTTGGCGGCACTGCGCTGCGCCAGTTCCGGCACGCTGTCCACACCCGCGGCTTCCAGCAGCTCCGCATACTGGCCGGCAACACCCTTGATGCGGCACAGATCGGCGTGGTTCACCCACTTGAGTATGCGGGCCATTTCGATACCCGACTTCTCGACCAGTTCCTCACGTCCCGCGCGCGTGGCGCCTTTCGCCAGCAGCTGCTCGCAGGATCGAACGCCGACAGCCGTCAGCTTTTCCGCATACACCGGGCCAATGCCTTCGATTTCCGTGAGTTTTGCCATGGTTCTTCTCCTGTTTGTCGCTGCGCACCCGCGGGAGCAGGCGCGATGCGAATTGTGTCAGTTTCAGGGCGCGCGTTAGTCACGCGACGTCATCGTTGCCGTAAAACGCCCGTAAAATACCCCAACGATCCGCCGCGGCCAACCCGCGCTACCGTGGTTTCTTCACAAGGAATCGCACACGGATAGGCGTTCGGCGTTCAGTCATCCTCGCCAAGCTGACGGGCCAGCTCACCCATCTTCAGCTCACCATCGCGGGTCTGACCACCGATCTCCAGGAATTTGCGCATGTTCTTCTGGGCGCCTTCGGTTCTGAGCAGCCGCTGGAACAGGTACGCCTCGTCGCGCAGGCCCTCTTCGATGGGCTGCTCCGCGCCATCCACCGACGCTTTGGCGAGCCGCACCGCTTCCACCGGAAACGACGCGATACGCTGCGCAAGCGTCTGCACCCAGCCGTCGATCTCATCCGCTTCGAAGATGCGGTTGAGGTACCCCCAGCGCTCCGCCGTAACAGCGTCCAGGTCATCGCCACCCAGCACGATCTCCATGGCCCGTCCACGACCGACCAGGCGCGGCAGGCGTTGCGTGCCGGTACCGCCAGGCAGAATGCCAAGTGGTACTTCCATCTGATTGATCACCGTACGGCCCCGCACACCAAAACGCATGTCGCAGCTCGCGGCAAGTTCGGAGCCGCCGCCACCCACACGCCCCTCGATCTGGGCGATGGTGACCTTGTCCATGGTGCGAAAGCGCTCGCACATCACGTGGTAGGGATTGAGCTCGCCGTCCCGCTCGGCCGGTTGATCGGTCGGGAACGTGAGGATCGCCGAGACATCGAAGTGCGCCAGGAAGAACTCGGAATTGGCGCTTTTCAGCACGACGACGGTCAGATTCGGGTCTGCCTTCAACTCGCCGGCCAGCGCGGCCAGTTCACCGTAGAGTGGCGGCGTGATGACGTTGATGGGCGGATTATCGATGGTGACGGTCGCCACCCTGCCTTTGATAGCCACACTCAGCAGCTTGTAGTCGTATGCCATGGCCTCTCCCGCGATGTTGTCGATACGGCGCCGCACTTTAGCACCTTGGCGTCTCACCGGGCATCTGCCCGCCGGCAGCGCGCGGCAGGACGACGTTCCGGGCATAATTCCCGTCTTCCGGGGAGGAGTCGACGATGAGCAGCAGCCTGTACGACCGCGTGTCCGAGCGCATTGACGAGCTGGCCCAGATGCTGGTGGCGACCTCACGCAGCATCCACGCCAACCCGGAACTGGCGTTCGGGGAATACTTCGCCTGCCGGACGCTGGGCGAAATACTGACCCGGCAAGGTCTGGATGCCAGAAGTGATGTGTGGTCGCTGCCAACGGCGCTGGAGGCGAACCTGCCGACGCGGGGCGGCGGACCGACCGTTGCCCTGCTGGCCGAGTACGATGCGCTGCCCGGCATCGGCCATGCCTGCGGACACAACCTTATTGCCACCGCCGCCCTCGGTGCGACGCTGGGATTGCTCAGCGTGGCTCGCGAACTGCCCGGTCACGTGCGGTTTCTGGGTACGCCCGCCGAGGAAAAAGGCGGCGGCAAGGAGCTGATGGCGCGTGCCGGCGCCTTCGATGGTATCGACGCCGCGATGATGATCCATCCTGCAGGGGTCAACATGGCGACCATGCCCTGCATCTGCGTGGCGGAAGTTCGGGTCACGTATCACGGCCGCGCCGCGCATGCATCCGCCATGCCGCACAAGGGCATCAACGCGCTCGATGGTCTGTTGCTGGCTTACCAGGCGATCGCCAACCTGCGCCAGCACATCCGCGCCAGCGAGCGCATCCACGGCATCATCACGGACGGCGGGCTGGCCCCCAACATCGTGCCGGAACGCGCCGCGGGAGAGTTCTATGTGCGGGCTGCCAACGAGAAGGCTCTGGCTGCCCTGAAGCCACGTGTGCAGGCCTGTTTCGAGGCGGGCGCCGTCGGCAGCGGCTGCACCGTGGATATCGAGTGGGCCGGCGTGGACTACCTGGATCTGAATACCAACTGGCCGCTGGCGGATCGTTTCCAGGCGCACGCGGAAGCGTGCGGCAGAACCTTCGTGCCGCGGGAAAAACTAGCCGGCTCACCCGCGGGCAGCACCGATATGGGCAACGTAAGCTATCGCGTGCCCGCCATTCATCCCATGCTGGCTGCCGCCCCCGCGAACGTTGTCATCCACCATCCGGATTTTGCGCGCTGGGCCGGCTCCGAACTGGGTGACCGCGCGGCGCTGGACGGCGCCAGGGCTCTGGCGCTGACGGCGCTGGACTATCTCACCGACCCGGCGCTCCAACAGGCCAGCACACACGCGTTTGAGGTATCGAAGGGGTTGTCATGAACAACGCGAAGCCGCCCATCGTCAGCGAGCCCGAGGACGTGACCGCGGATTGGCTCACGGCCGTACTTCGCCACGCGGGACAGGACGCCACGGTTTCCGGGTTCACCGCGCGCGATGTCGGCACCGGGCAGGTCGGGCGCAGCGTGCGCTTTTCGCTGACATACGCGGATGGCAGCGGCCCCGCCTCCATCGTCGGCAAGTTCGCCTCCAGCGATCCCACCAGCCGTGCCACCGGGATAGCACAGCGCAACTACTTCAAGGAGGTGATGTTCTACAACGATGTGCTGCCCACGGTCACCATCCGCACACCCAAACCCCTCCTTGCCGCCATCGAGCCGGCGACTCACGCGTTCTGCCTCATGCTGGAGGACATGACCCCTGCTCGCCAGGGCGACCAGATTCAGGGCTGCAACGTCGCTGAGGCGCGGCTTGCCGTACGTGAAGCCGCTGGTCTGCACGGCCCCCGCTGGAACGACCCGACACTGGCCGACATCGAATGGCTGCAACCCAACGCGGCGCTCGGCCCTGATCACTTCATCACGTTCTGGAATCAGCTCTACCCGGGATTCATCGACCGCTACCACGACCGCCTGCCGCCCGAACACCGCAGACTGCTGGAGCGCTTCACCGGCAAACTCGACCGCTGGACACAACCGCCACCCGGTCCGCAGGCGCTGACCCACGGGGACTACCGGCTGGACAACATGCTGTTTGGCGATCGCTGTCCGCTGGCGGTCGTCGACTGGCAGACGGTGAGCATCGGCAATCCGGTCAGCGACGTAGCCTACTTTCTGGGCGCGGGCCTGCTGCCGGAAAACCGCGCCCTGCACGAGCGGGAACTGGTGCGGGAATACCACGACGCGCTGCAGTCGACCGGGGTGAGCGACTACGATTTCGAAACCTGTTTTCGCGACTACCGCCGCTACAGCTTCAGCGGCCTGATCATGGCGGTCATCGCCTCGATGATCGTGGTGCAGACCCCGCGCGGCGACGACATGTTCATGGCCATGGCGAACCGCCATTCCCGTCAGGCCCTGGAACTGGATGCGGAGGCGCTGCTGGTCTGAACCCATCAGGCTGCCGGCAGAGCAGTCTGGGAAGCCAGCCAGGGATGGCTGGCCTGTAAATACAGCGGAAAACGCTGCATTTCGCGCAAGTCGGCGAAGCCGCCGACCGCTGAAACAGGTCCAGGAGGGACTATTTCAGCATCCTGCCAATACCGTCCGACACTGCGAGGTCGGCCTGCACACGGGGTGGTACGGGTCTGGCGTTTGCGGTGCGCAGGCGAGGCTGCCGGGCATCGCTGTCAATCAGTCCCAGGCCGTTTCCAACCGGCACCGTAGCGCCAGACAGCCGCGTGCCGGTGGGTCGGGACAACCGTCCGGGTCTTGACCGGCCCTCCATGCCTGTGTTCGAGTGGGTGACGTCTTTGCCGAATCAAAAAACAGTCTCATGCACGTTTCCTTCAGCGACGAACACGAAGCGTTCCGTGAGGAAGTACGCGCCTTTCTGGCGGAACACCTCACCGACGAACTGCGCCAGGCGCAGCGGGATTGCCCGGGCATTTTCCTGGACTACGAACACAACATCCGCTGGCACCGCATCCTGCATGCCAGGGGCTGGGTAGCGCCCTCGTGGCCAAAAGAATACGGTGGCACGGGCTGGGATCTCACCCGACGTTACATCTGGACCACGGAATGCACCCTGGCGGGCGCCCCGAGCACCGCGCCGATGGGACTCGGCATGTGCGGCCCCATGCTCATCGGCCACGGCACGCCGGAGCAGAGAGCCTACTATCTGCCACGCATACTCTCCGGCGAAGACTACTGGTGCCAGGGCTACTCCGAGCCGGGATCGGGCTCGGATCTGGCGAGCCTCGCACTGAAGGCCGACCGCGACGGCGACGAGTTCGTGTTGAACGGCAGCAAGATATGGACAACCCACGCCCACTACGCCAACCGCATGTTCTGCCTGGTCCGCACGCGCGCCGGCGGCAAGCCCCAGGACGGCATCACCTTCCTGCTACTGGATATGGACACGCCCGGCATTCGCGTGGAGCCCATCGTTTTCGCCTCCGGCACACACGAGGTGAACCAGGTGTTCTTCGACAACGTGCGTGTTCCCGTCGGCAACGTGGTGGGCGCTGTCGACAAGGGCTGGACCGTCGCCAAGTACCTGCTGGAATTCGAACGCGGCGGTGGTGGCATAGCGGCGCAGCAGACGGCTCTGAAACGCGTGCGACGACTGGCGGCAGCCGTCGCCGCTGATGGCAGGAGCCTGCTGGATGACGCCGCCTTCCGCCGCAAGCTTGATGCTGCTGACGTGCGTCTTCAGGCAATCCAGTACGCCGAATTCCGCACCATGGCGCGGCTGTCGCGCGGGCAGAATCCGGGCCCGGAATCGTCGATCATGAAAAATCTGAGCGCCGACATGGGACAACACCTCACCGAACTGGCCCTGGAAGCCACCGGCTACACCGGCATGACCTTGCCCAACGCGGGTGGTGGCGCGCTCGCCTCGGGCGAAGGCAGCACCGCGTTCCTTCGCTACTTCAACCTGCGGGCGTCATCCATTGCCGGAGGCACCAACGAAGTACAGAAGAACATCGTCGCCAAACTCGTACTCGGACTCTGAGGGGCTTCCGGTTCCGACAGCAAAACAACTGCACAAGGAGTAGATCATGGCATTGGTGGAGCGACACGACGACAACGGTCTGGCCATTCTTTCACTGAACCGTCCGGATGCATTGAATGCCCTATCGCCTGCGCTGTTCGTCGAACTTCGCGCGCACATCGATGCCATCGCCGAGGCGACCGACCAGGTGGGCTGTGTCATCCTCTGCGGAAACGGACGCGCCTTTTCCGCGGGCAACGATCTGAAAGCGATACAGGCAGGTGAAGTTGCACCTTCCCGCCACTTCCAGGCGGAGACCCTGGACGCCATCGAGGCGCTGCCGCAGCCTGTCATTGCGGCAGTTCAGGGCCACTGCTACACGGGTTCGCTGGAGCTTGCTCTCGCCTGCGATCTGCTGGTTGCCGCTGACGACGCGCGCTTCGCCGATACCCACGGCAAGTGGGGCATGTCGCCGACGTGGGGTATGAGCCAACGGTTGCCCCGGCGGGTCGGGCTGCTGAAAGCAAAAGAAATCATGTTCAGCGGCCGTGTGGTCGGGGGTGAGGAAGCCGCACGCATCGGCCTGGCGAATGCGTGCGTACCCCGGGATGACCTGATGGCACAGACAATCGCCATGGCACGAGGTTTCCTGGAAAATTCCTGGTTCACCCTGCGCGCGGACAAGATGCTGGTGAACAAGGGCCTGAACTACACCCTGGCGGACGGTCTGCGCTTCGAGCGCGAGAACAGCCCCGGACGCGGGCCGGACCTGGAGCAGCGGCTGAAAAACTTCGGCCGCTAGCCGCACCCCGTCGGGCCGCTTTCCATGTCAGTGGCCATTCTTGTCAACATCGTCTGCATTGCGGTCATCACCGCCAATGCACTGTTCATGCTGTCACGCTGGGCGCCCCAGGCGTTATCGCCCTGGCTGCAGTTTGGCGTCACGGCGCCGTTTCTGTTCAGCGTCGGCAATCTCGGCGCCAACGTCTACGCCGGTGACGCAACCGGCTACGCGCTGTCGCTTTCACTGCTCTACTCCGGCCTCATCTGGACGGTCTGCAGCTGGTGGATCATCACCGCGCGCCTGGTCGGCATGCAGGGTCACCCGCTAACGCTGCCACGGTGGTTATGGCGGGACATCCCCGTGGGGTTGTGCCTGGCCGGCTGGTTGAGCGCGCTTACCAATCCGTGGCACGGCCTGTTCCTCACGCCAGTGCCGGGATTCCGCAGCGACTACGGCGTACTCTGGTACGCCAACGGCGCCGTGTTGTGGGTACTGATTGGTCTGGTAGTGGCTCTGGTGGTGCATCGCCACCGGCGCTCACCCTATGCCAGCGATCGCGCGCAACTGCGCCTTTGCGCAATCTCGGTGACCCTGCCCACACTGCTCAATGCCACCTACACGCTACTGCCAACGCCGGTTCGGTTCGACCCGACCGTCATCGGGATCGCCATCAGCACGTCGCTTCTGGTCCTTGCCGTGTATCGCGGCCAGCTCCACGCCGCCACCACCGTACGCGTGCAGGATTGGCTTGACACCAACCCGCTACCCGGCCTGCTGGTGGACCGGCACGACCGGCTACTGTTCGCCAATCGCAGTTTCCAGGCGCTGCTGGGAAACCCCCCGTTGCACCAGCCGATATCCGACTGGTTGCGTGAGGTACTGGGTGCCGCCAACGAATGGCCGCAGGGCGCCCGTCTGGAGGACATGCCCAACCGCGTATGGCAGATCGACGGCCGGCCGGATCGCTGGTTCGAGTTCGAACGCCGGCCCGTGGAACATGGCGGTCTGGTTGTCGGCGCTGCCTGGATCATGCATGACGAAACCCGGCGCGTGAACATGGATGCTGTCCTGCAATCCGCCCGCCAGGTCGAAAGCCTCGGTCTGATCGCCGGTGGCGTGGCGCATGATTTCAACAACCTGCTCGTCAGCATCATGGGCAACGCTGAGCTGGGAGAATTGTTTGCCGAAAAGGATCCTCGGCGGGCGCGGGAATACTTCACGCGCATCCGCAAGGCCGGGGAACAGGGTGCGGAACTGGCCCGGCAACTGCTGACCTATGCCGGCAAGGGCCAGGTCTCGCTCAGCGACGTGGATATCAACGAGCTTCTGCGTACCACCGCTGACCTCCGCCGCGGGTCGATGGCCTGGAATGTCAGCATTGCGCTGGCACTGGACGAAACCACTCCACCGCATGCGCTGGCGGATCGCAGCCAGGTCAGTCAGATACTGCTCAACTTCGTGGTCAACGCGGAGGAAGCCTTGCGGGCCGAACCCGGCAACATCCGGCTTGTCAGCGGTCACGCCCGACTTGAACGCGACGAACTCGCGGAACTGCTCGCAGGCAGTGAACTCGAGCCCGGCGACTACGTTTTCTTCCGCGTGGAAGACAATGGACCGGGAATCAGCCAGGACACGCTTGCGCGGATGTTCGACCCCTTCTTCTCGACAAAAGCGGTCGGCCGCGGCCTTGGCCTGGCAACCACGCTGGGCGCCATTCGCAGCAATCGCGGTTGCCTGCAGGTTCGCAGCACACCCGGTCAGGGCACCCGTTTCACGATCTATCTGCCGCGGGCCATGGCCCGGCAGCAGACGACAAGGGACAACCCCAGCACCGATCTGGACGTCTGGCAGGGGAAAGCAGCCGTTGTGCTGGACGACAACGAAGCGGTACGGGCCGTGCACCGGCAGATGCTCGAACATCTCGGGTTCCGCCTGCCGGCACGCTACATCACGGTGGACGAAGCGGTGACCATGGCCAATCGGCTGGACCTCGCGGTAGTGGATCAGACGATGCCCGGGCTACCGGGAGAACTGGCCGTGCAACGACTGCGCGCGGCCAACCCCCACCTGGCGGTCATCCTCGCCAGTGGCTATGCGTCGGGGGAGTCTCCCACGGTATCGCCCACGACCAGCGTGGTTCATCTGCAGAAGCCGTTTTCACTGGGGAGTCTGGTCAGCGCGATAACGGCGGCATTCATTGCCGCCGTTGACACGGACGAAGCGGCAATCAGCCCGCCAGATCGTCCACGGAACGAATGATGCGACCGACCAGGCCATAGGCCACCGATTCGTCGGCGCTCATCCAGTAGTCACGGTCCGTATCCTGCGCCACCCGTTCCAGCGACTGGCCAGTGCGTGAGGCAATCACGGCGTTGATGCGCTCACGGGTCTTGACGATCTCGCGGGCATGAATGGCGATATCGGTGGCATCACCACCGAACCCGCCGGCCGGCTGGTGAATGAGGAAACGGGTGTTCGGCAGGCAAAGTCGGTTCTCCTTCTCCGCTGCCAGATAGATGTGCGTGGCAATACTGCCCACCCAGCCCGTGCCTATGGTCGTCACGACTGGGCGAATGAACTGGATCATGTCATAGATCACGTCGCCGGACTCCACATGACCACCGGGAGAACTGATGTACAGCGTGATGGGATCGTCCGACTCATAGGAAAGCGCCAGCAGCTTCTCAGCCGTGCGCCGCGCCACCTCCTGGTTGACTTCGCCGAACAACGTCAGCGTGCGGTTCTTCAGCAGACCGTTCTCAAGGAAGTTGAAGGCTTTCGCCGCGTCCTCGATATTCGGTTCGCCATCCATTCGATTCATCACGTTACACCTCGACTTCGGGGTACGGTAAAGTCGGTGATTCTACACCAGACACGGAAGGGGAAACCGCGATGCCCTTGGCAGCCGAGTACGAAGCGATGTTTCAGCAACTGGCCAGCCAGCCGGCAGCACCCGCACTGAGCGAACTGCCGCCAGCCGGGGGACGGGAGATGTATCGCATGATGCGCCCGGTGGAGCCGGATCTGGCAATCGGCAGTGTCGAGAACTGCACCATCGCGGGCAGGCAGGGTGATATTCCGCTGCGGATCTACACCCCCGCTGGCGAGGGCAAACGTCCCGTGGTTGTGTTTTATCACGGCGGGGGATGGGTGATCGGCGACCTGGAAACCGCCGACGCGGCCTGTCGCGACATGGCCAACGGACTCGGCGCGGTGGTGGTCTCGGTGGACTACCGACTTGCGCCCGAACACCGCTTCCCGGCGGCCGTGGATGACAGCTACGACGCGCTGTGCTGGGCGGACGCAAACCGCGACAGTCTGGGCGGCGACGGCAGACTGCTTGTCACCGGCGAGAGCGCCGGCGGCAATCTCGCCGCCATCATGTGTCTGCGCGCCCGCGACGCGGCTGGCCCCGCCATTACCGCCCAGCTCCTGCTCTATCCGGTGGTGGATGCCGACATGAGCCGCGACTCCTACCGTCGCAACGGCGAAGGCTACCTGCTGACCACGGACACCATGCAATGGTTCTGGGACCAGTATTGTCCGGTGGACCAGCGTGGGAATCCGGACGCATCGCCGCTGCGCGCCACCAGCCATGCGAACCTGCCGCCGGCCATTGTGGTGACCGCCGAGTTCGATCCGCTGTGCGACGAAGGCGCAGCTTATGCGGCAGCGCTCAACGCCGCCGGCGTGGCCGTACAGCACACGTGCTACCCGGGTCTGGTGCACGACTTCTTTGCCACCGCGCGCCTGTTTCCCTGCAGCCGCGCGGCCGTGGACGATGTGTACGCAACGGTAAAGCGGGCGATCTGACGTTCGACCAGCACCGATGGCGGAACCTGGAACGTAGGCGCAACCTCGTCGCTTGCCAACCAGCCACTTGCCTGGCTGCGGGACGGGAACGCTCCCCGCGCGGAGGCGGCAGCGGCCAGGTCCTCACGCGGATTGCCGCTTCAGCCCGCCCGCCGGGCCGGGTAAACGCTCGGGCACCCCGGCGCGTCCAAGTGAGAAACCCCGGGCCGCTGATGCTATGTCGACACACAAACCGATCCTGCGACCAGCCATAGTCACGCTGCTCCTCGTTGTCCTGGTACCACCGCTGATGTCCGCGCTGCGCCCAGCGCCGGATCGTGAATTGCAGGGCAAGCGACTCGCGGACGTCACCTATCGCGAGGTTGACTTCACCAATGCCACGCAGAACATCGCGTTGGCGGGCATGCTGTTCATTCCCGCGGGGCACGCTCCTCACCCTGCCGTGGTGATAGTCCATGGCGCGGGGACCAGCCGGCGCGACAACCCGTGGTATCTGACGCTTGCACACGACATGCAGCAGCGGGGATTTCTGGTACTCCTGCCGGACAAACGAGGCAGCGGGCGTTCCGGTGGCGACTGGCGGACGGCTTCCTTCGCGGATCTGGCAACCGACACCCAGGCCGCGATCGGCTATCTCCGCGCCGCGTACGGGGACCAGATCAGTGTGCTTGGCGTCGCCGGCATGAGCCAGGGCGGACAGGTGGCACCGCTCGCCGCCGCAAGGACTCCCGCCGTGGACTTTGTCATCAACGTGGTTGGCTCCACCGTGCCCTTCACTGACGCCCTCGACTACGAGGAAGTCAACAACCTGCGCGAATTCGGCTTCCTGCCCGGTATTGCCGACGTGATCGCCTTCTTCTCCACACGCTACATCCGCTTCGTGCGCCAGCCGGAATTCTGGGCCGCGAACGGCAACTGGGATCCGCTGCCATGGTGGCGCACCATGCGGATCCCGGCACTGATCCTCTACGGCGCCGCCGACCGCAACACGCCAGTGGCCGCATCCGTGGCGCGACTCGAGAGCCTGTGCAATCCCGCCATTCGGGTCGTGGTATTTGCCGGCTCCGGGCATCCTGTTGAAGACCCGCCTGGCCATGGCAACCGGATTTTCCGCCAGGATGCACTGGACACCATTGGCGACTTCATCGACCAGCTTCCGCAACCGACGCTGCCCCGCTCAGCCATGTAAACTGCCGCCGTTGCGCAAAGCAACCAGATGGTCGCTGTCACGCAGAGGGAACCGGGAGTCTTGAGCAGCCACGAAAAACACCGCTCGCATCGCATCGGCTGGCTTCGTGCCGCCGTATTGGGTGCCAACGACGGTATCGTCTCCACCGCCAGCCTCGTTATCGGCGTCGCTGCCGCGGGGGTGGCGCGCGGCGAGATACTGCTGGCCGGCGTGGCCGGGCTGGTCGCCGGCGCCATGTCCATGGCGGCCGGTGAGTACGTATCGGTCAGTTCGCAGGCGGACACCGAGGAGGCGGATCTTGCGCAGGAGCGTATCTCGCTGGAGGAGAACGAGGCGTTCGAGCGTCGGGAGCTGGCGCGGATCTACGAGGAACGGGGCCTGACCAAACCGCTTGCCGCTGAAGTTGCCCGACAACTGATGGAACACGATGCACTCGGAGCCCATGCCCGGGACGAAATCGGCATCGTCGAGCAGACGCGTGCGAACCCCTTGCAGGCCGCCGCTTCCTCAGCGGGCACCTTTACCATCGGCGCGGCGCTGCCGCTCGTCGCCGCGTGGTTTGCACCACTTTCCGGCTTGCTTCCCACGGTTTCCGTCACGTCGCTCGTATCGCTGGCGTTTCTGGGTGGGGTCGCGGCGCGCGCGGGTGGCGCACCCATCGTCAAGGCCTCGGCGCGGGTGACGTTCTGGGGTGCACTGGCCATGTTGGCAACCGCCGCCGTCGGGCGCCTGTTTGGCGTTACGGTCTAATTTCAGGCGCGCGGTGCGCCTTCAGCGGCATGAAAGGCCCCGAAAGGCCTTCCATGAATTGCACGGCGCACCCTGTCTCAGGAATCGACCCGCGCGGCCGCATAACCGGACAGAACCACCGCATCGTTCTGGTTGCGCGTTTCGACCTTCAGATTGACGATGCCGTCCTCCACGCTCTCCACGGTCGCCGTGGAATGCAGGGTATCGCCCGGCCACACCTGGCTGGTGAACCGTACACCGTACTTGGTGAGCCGACCGTCACCCACATAGTTGGTGAGCATGCGGCCCGTCATGCCCATGGTCAGCATGCCGTGCGCGAACACCGACGGGTAACCGGCCACCTTGGTGGTGAAGATTTCATCCGTGTGCAGGGGGTTATAGTCGCCCGAGGTGCCTGCGTACATCACGAGCTGTGTACGCTTCAGGTCCTCCACGAGGCATTCGGTGTAGGTATCGCCCACTTTCAACTGGCTTGCCTTGAGTGCCATCTTCCCCCCCTTTACTTCTGATCCACCGGACGTTCGGTGCGTACACCAACGCCGCGGGCGGTAACCACCAGTTCACCGTTCTGATCACGGTATTCCGTGATGGTTTCCGAGAACACCAGCTTGCCGGAGCGCTTGCCTTCCTTTTCCCAGGTCTTGCCGGGTCTGACCGTAACGGTGAGTACGTCACCCGGTTTCGGATGACGGTGATATTCATAGTGCTGCTCCGCATGCAGACCACCGCCGCCACCGCCACCGCCACCGCCAGCGTCACGCTTGACGCCGGTAGGCTCCTTGCCGGAGCCGAACCAGGGCTGGCCGACCTTCGGGCGCAGGAAGTAGTTGGGATTGAACTGCGCGCTGGACTGCACGAACGTCGGTGGCGCAATGATGTGCCCCACTTCCGTGGTCTTCGCGTAATCCTCGTCGTAGTAGATCTGGTTATCGTCCGCGACCGAGCGCGCGAACATCATGATGTGCGTCGCTTCCACCGGAAACCTGTCGCCTGCCATCCGTTCCCCCTTTCTGGTCTTGAGCAGGCGGTTAGTGTCGCTGAAATCCGCCGCGGAGTCAGCGACCCTTGAATTCGGGCGGGCGCTTCTCCAGGAAGGCGGTGATGCCTTCCACTTTGTCCTCCGTCTGCACCAGGGCACCCTGCGCATACTTCTCGAACATCAACGCGCCGGCAAGGCTCGCTTCCATGCCGAAGTGCACCATGGCTTTCATGGTGCGCGGCACAAAGGGCGCGAAACTGGCGAGGTGTTCCGCCATGCGCTGGGCTTCTGCGAGCAGCTCGTCCGCGGCAACCACCCGGGTGACCAGGCCGATCGCCAGTGCCCGTTCGGCATTGATGGGCTCACCCATGAGCATCATTTCCATGCCCCATCCGCGGCCCACGATGCGCGGCAGACGTGCCGTGGCACCGCCTCCCGGGATGATCCCCAGCTTGCCTTCCGGCGTTGCAAAACGCGCATGGGGCACACAGATCCGCAGATCACAACCGAGCGCAACTTCCAGCCCACCCCCCATGCAGATGCCATTGATGGCCGCAATCGTCGGCTTGGGTGTACGTTCGAGCTGGTCCGCCAGCCCCTGCACAATGGGTTCGAGCGCCTTGCGAAAGTCCCGATGCAGCACCTCCGACAGATCGGAGCCGGATGCAAACGCACGGTCGCCAGCGCCGGTGATGGTGATCACCCGCACGTTGTCATCCAGCGCCGCGGCACGCGCCGCGTGTTGCAGTTCGTCCAGCGTCGCCAGGGAGATGGCGTTGTGTTTGTCGGCGCGATTGATGGTGATCAACGCCATCGGACCGCGCAGTTCGTACAGGATGTTTTCGTAGTTCACGTCGATTCCAGATGCCGGCAAGGCGGGCCATACCACCCAACCGCGGAATTGTAGGCAAATTCGCTCACCGACGCTGCGGTGGCGTTGGTTCGGGAGCGCCATCGCGGCACTCCCCGTCGAAAGCGGCAGCGGGGACGTCAGCCGTCCTTCAACTTGTCGAACAGTCCCTTCACTTCCTTGTCGAGTTTCTTCTTCACTTTTTCCTTCGCCTTTTCTTTCACCGCATCCACGTCGATCTGCTGGTTGATCAACTCCTTTGTGACACTGCGGGAGATCGGCCTGACGATCCGGTTAGCCAGCTCCGCGAAGGTGACGCCACCTTCCTTTGCTCCAACATCCTTCAGGCGCACGTCGGGAACCGTCACCGCCATGGTGCCGGCGAGGTCGGAATTCACGTCCGCGCGGATGCCGGTCAGATTCAGCCTGTCGACGATCACCCGCACTTCAGGTCCCGCAGCGGTATCGCTGCCGGACGCATAACGCGCCGCGTTCTGCTGCACCCGATTGGCCATGGCTTCCACGTTGGTGTCCCTGCCCCTGGCAATGACACTCAGCGCGACGGAATCCACCGTCATTTCGGTAAGGTGATAAACCCCGTTACTGCCGTTGTCCGGATCCAGCGCGATGCCGAGCCGTGTAGTGCCGATGCTCAGAATATTGCCGCCGTCATACCCGCCAGGCTGACCAACCGTCAGCGAGCTGATTTCGCCGGTGCCCTTGTCGAGGGCGAGGCTGACCCTGCCGACCCTGACAGGCGCCCCCACGATGTCGCTGCCGTACTGCTCTATGGCCCGGGCCAGCAACGAACCTGAATTCAGATACAGCCACACGCCCGCTCCACCCAGAACGAGAACAAGTACAAGTACGATCCAGAGCAGAACTTTCACGCCGCACCTCCCGAATTTTCCAGCTCCTTGAGAAACGCCTGCGATCTGCCGATGGCTTCCTCCATGTCCGCGATGAGTCTGGCAACATCGTTTTCGATACCGGACAACTCGCCGCGCAACGAAGCGATGGCCTGTGCGTTCAGATTGTGCTTGAGGAACAGTACCTGATCCTTGAACGCCGTGAGCACGGGTTGCATACGCGCCTCTGCCTGTCGCATGGCTTTCAGCAGGCCGGCGTACGCTTTCTTCGATGATTGCAGCTGGCGATTGCTGGATGCACGCAGCTTGGGATTGGAAATCTCGCCTATCTCCCTGCTCCACTCGTCAAACAGGTCGCCGGAAACATCTTCCACCGCGGCAATCCGGCTGCTGACATCACTTGCGCGCGCGTCAGCGTCGTCATAGGCGGACTGCAGATCTTCGTATGCGCTCTTCAGCGCGCCATCCTGCTTCCCCGCCACGGCTTCGAAGCGTTCGAGCGTGGTTCGAAATTCCTCCTTGGCATCCTCCTGAGAAGCCATCGCTTCCTCGACGCGGTCTCGCAGGATATCCCGCTTGTAGACGCCGACCTTCTCCCAGGCGCCGTAGTACGCGGACTCGCATGCGCCCAGTAGCAGCAGCAGGGCAATCGGCAGGACTTTGTTCATCAGCATCTCCGGGCTGTGTTTGAAAAGTGGCGTGCCATGACCCGGCCAGGATCACGTCGATGGATGTGTGGTCGGCGAATTGGTTCGATTCTGCCGGACCAGGAACAGAAAGGCCGCCCGAAAGCGGCCTTTCCCTGCGATCACCCCGGCTTACTTCGCCTTGTTGGAGATCTGCGCGGACACGCGACGGTTGTGCTGACGACCTTCGTCAGTGTCGTTGGTGTCGATGGGTCGGGACTCACCGAAGCCGTCCGCCGAGAGGCGGCTGGCGGCGATGCCACCGTTCTGGATCATGTAGTTCATGACCGCGTTCGCGCGACGCTCTGACAACCGCTGGTTGTAGGCATCAGCGCCCCGACTGTCCGTGTGCCCTTCGAGTACCGCGGATGAATTCGGGAACTGCCTCATGAACGCCACGACCTCATCGATTTCCGGTCCGTGACTGGCGCGCAGCTGCGCGGAGTCGAAATCGAACTCCAGGTTGAGGTCGATGGTCACCGTTTCGGACAGTTCCGGGGGGCAACCACGTTCATCGACCTGGGTATTGGGTGGGGTGTCCGGACATGCGTCACGATAGTCCGGCACGCCGTCACCGTCGGAATCCGGCGGACAGCCACGGCTGTCAACCGCAACGCCCGCAGGCGTACCAGGACACTCGTCCGCGCTGTCGACAACACCGTCGCCGTCGCTGTCACGTTCGCAGCCGTCAGGACCGACCGCGGTACCCGGCGGGGTGTTGGGGCACTTGTCCTGCGCGTCCGGTACGCCGTCGCCATCGGTGTCCTTCGGCGCCGGAGGCGCGATATTGCCGAGGTACGCGGTGAGGCCAAGGAACGCAAACGGCTGCGTGCTGTGCAGGTCCGGCGAATACAGCAGGCGCACATCGCCGCGCAGTGCCAGACGCTCAGTCAGGTTGCGGAAGGCACCAAAACCGGCATTGATGTTGAAGTCCTTCTCGTCGCCCTGCACACCTTCGAAACTGATGTTGGTGCGTCCGCCGCCGAGCAGCACGAACGGCTGCCAGGCGCCTTCGTTACGGATGCGGTACAGGGCATCGATCCAGGTCAGCGTGGCGTCGTCATTGCCACTTCCGCCAGGCAGGTCGAAGTCCATGTTGGCGCGACCCAGCAGGAACTCGAAGTTCAGACGGTCCGTCGCAGGCAGACCAACAATGATGCCGCCACCGAGCTTGCCGTCGTCGATTCCGATCGAATCGCGATCCGGGGCCTCGAAATAGAGGAAGCCGGGGGAAACATAGACAGAACCCTGATCACCAGCGATCGCGCCGGTTGACCAGAGCAGACCCGCGCACAGCAATGCGCACAGGCCGCGAATTCCAGTTCTCATGTGCAAGCTCTCCTTCGTCACTCACATGCCCGATCCGCGGATGCGGACCGGTGGCCATTATAGCGACCGACAAGGGGATTACAGCCAGCACCGGCACCGGCGAGGAACTTCTTTGTAAAAGCGCTGTCAACTCCCCTGGCACCCACTCCCCGCCACAGCCGCAATTCTGAATACTCCGCCACATTCGCCAGTGTCGCGCGTGGTCCCGGCAGCAGATTTGCCGGTTACCCAGTGGCGACGCCCGCGAAGGCGGGCAAGCGCCTCGCAGCGAGGCGGAAAGCGGGCGGCTCCTGGCAGCCGCCCGGAATTTGCAAGCCACCAGGGAGGAACGCCGCAGACACGGTGAAGGGCAACGTAGTGAGGAGTAAGCCCCGTCAGACGTTTACGTTCAGGGGATTGAAAGGAGTGGGAATGCAGTGAAAATGGATTCAAGTCATCAGGCACTTCGGCAACTGTGGTACGAGTGGCAGCTGAACAGGCCCTCACACCAGCGCCTCATGATCGTGTTCCACAATCAGGTGGTCTCCCACCATCCGGCCTACCGTCAGTACACCCTCCTGGATACCCTCGCCGTTCTTGGGTCCGGCTCCCCCACGCCACCGCACGGCGCCAACTGATCCGCAGGGCGTTCCGGCACTGCCTGATATGCCACTCGCAACGGCTCTGTCCGCCGGCTACCCGGTGGCAACGGACGCCACGCCCGCGGCGCTGACGCTTCCACCGGCGCGGTTTGGGCCGGGGAGTCCCTGAATCAAACTGCCGTGACAGATCCTGATTGGCTCGCGCGATCCATCCGACCACACGACAGAACCGCCCCACCAGGCCCCACCAGGCGGTCGGGTTGCAGCCGGCCACGTTGCGATTACCAGCGCTGCCGCGCATGGAAGTTCGTTCCATGAGGGGCTGCTGAAAAAGCTGCCTGGCACGCCGGCCAGGGATGGCTGGCCCGAAAATGCAGCGGAATACGCTGCATTTGGCGCGCGCCGGCGAAGCCGACGACTGCTGAAATCAGTCCGGGAGGGACTTTTTCAGCATCCTGATAGGTGATCCGGACAACCCAGGGGTGTCCGGATCGATCGACCGTTTACCTGCCGTCAGAAACGCACGCCAACGCCAACCGCGTAGGTCATGTCCGTTTTCTTGCTGCCAACCGGCGGTTTGGTCTGGTGCCGCAGGTCTGCCCGGAGGGAGGCGCTCCACCAGTCGTTGAAGAGGAAGGCAAGGCCGGTGGAGGAGTCGATGACTTCACCCCGATCGGTGTCGAGAATCTTAAGCAGCTGGTGGCGGTGGAAAAATTCCAGCTTTTCACCCGCCAGCAGTCGGCGATAGTTAAGCGCCCAGCGTAACGCCGGGTTGGTGGCATCTTCCGCGCCCAGGTCTTCGTAGACGGCACTGAGACCCGCTTCTACCGTCAACGAACCAAGACTGTTGTCCCAGAACCGGTAGCCCGCCCCGCCGCCAACAATCACACGGGGATCAACGCCGAGCAACGTGTCCCTGAAGTACTGGGCATTGGCGCCCAGGAACCACTTGGGATTTTCCAGGAATCGCTTGTAGCCGTAGTTGACGTCGAACTGCTCCTTGGTCGTCACGCTGTCCGCCTCGTCCTGGAAAACTCCCACCGTCAACAGGTGCTCATTTTTCAAGCTGCGCGCCAGCGACTCGGTGAGAATGGAGAACGAACTCGTGTCCGTGTTGCCGGAGGTGAGTACCGCCGCCAGATCGAGTTTGTGCGACCAGTCCGTCGCCGACAGGGCTTCCGCCGCGCTCTCACGCGATGCTTTTGAGATGTCCGCCAGCGCGATCTCCCGATCGAGCGCCTTGAGCTGCACGGCGCCGGCATCGCCTTCCACCGCGCTCTGCAACGCTTCGCCGCCTTTCGTGCGCAGACTCAGATCACCGTCGGTGGCGATACGCGCGATCTTGTCCGCATCCACCGTTACCCGGCCGGCGTAGTCGGTGCGTATCACGACCTTGCCGCCCGCCATCGAGGTGATGGTGCCTGTCATGACATCGCCATTCGCAAAATCGATCCGGTCGGCCAGCGCCTGACCTGCCATCAGCGTGACCACCACCGCCACGCACAGTCGTCTCAACATCGTCGTTCCTTACTCCAGATTACGGGACCGATTGACCCGGCCCCCGAACGGTCGGCCTCGCAAAGACAAGGCGGTACCGGCCAACAAGGGTTCGCACACCAGTGCACACAGCGCGCGCGCTATCCTACTCCGCTTCACCATGAACCCAAGGGTTTTGACCGGCATTTTGCAATCCGGTGATGGCATCGCAATGCAGACCGGCGGATCGCTCCGACGCCCGAGCCCGCTTGTCAACGGGGGCCGGGTGCCGGGATCTCGACGTCGGCAGGCAACAGGATGCGGAACTCGGAGCCCTGCCCGAAGACGCTGACCACCTCGATTGAGCCGCCGTGCAGTTCAACGGCCAGCCGCACGAAACGCAACCCCAGTCCAACGCCATCAGCCGCGGCAAGTTCCGGCGCCTGCGAGCGAAAGTAGGGATCGAAAATGCGCGCCACTTCACCCTCGGGAATGCCGTAGCCCTGATCCTGAACCCGCAACAGCGCCGATGCACCTTCACGCGAGATGCGGACAATCACGACGCGATCCGGCGGACTGTACTTGACGGCATTCTCCAGCAGATTGGTTATCACCCTCTCCAGAAGTTCGCCATTCGCCAGCATCCACAAGCCCTGCCCCACGTCGGCCTCCGCCTCGAGGCGAATGCTGATCCGGCGCGCCTGCGCGATCTCAAACGTCTGGTCGATGCCATTTTCCGCCACGGACACGAGATCGATCTCATGACGTACGAGCTCGGAAAGGTTCTCGAGTCTCGACAGTTGCACGAACTGCTCGGATACCTGCAGGCTGCGCTGCGCGTACGCTTCGATCCGACGCAACAGGTCGGGTTCGTTCGCCAGTTTCGGGTTGCGCACGAGGGACAGAATGGAGTTGATCGGCGAACGCAGGTCATGGGACACGAAGGCCAGCGTCTCTTCCCGACGCTCCTGTGCAATGCGGATTTCCGTCACATCGCTGATCGTCAGCAGACATACCGGCTGCGCGTAGCCCTCCACCTCCAGCGGCGCGAGTCGAACCAGCAGGCGCGCTCCCGCCGGATTTCTCACCTCGACCATCTGCACACCACCGAGGCGGACGACGCGTGGAATCAGCTCCCGCCACTCGACGCCAGCCAGTTCGTGCAGCGCCTCGTCGATGAAAAATGAGTGTCCGCGCCGATTGCCGGTAAAGCGCCGGAACGCCAGATTGCTCAGCACGATGTTGCCGGACGCCACGAAAACGCAGAGGCCGACCGGCATCTGGTCGATACCTGCCAGGCTCACATCGCGCCCGACACGCACCTCTTCGGCAAGTGTCTGGATGCGCAACAGCCTCGCAACGAACGGATCAACGGTTCGCGCGGGCAGGTCGACGATGGACTGATCACGGCGTATGGCTGCCGCAAGCTTGCGTGCTTCCTCTGTTTCCACATCGGTCGCGCTCGCCTCGAACAACCAGCGCAACCGCTCTGCAAGCGCCTCTTCCGGAACACGCGCCCGATTGCGCGACCAGCGGAACGCTTCCACCGCCAGTCTGTCGAGCTCCGTGCCGACGAACCGCCAGCCCATCTCGTTGCGTCGCCAGCTCCAGAGCGGATAAAGCAGGGCCACGCCAACGGCGGCCGCGGAAAGATCCAGCCACCATGCAAAGCCGAACAGCAGCGCCGCCTGCAGGGGAATCGTGGAGAGCGCCAGCACAAGTGAGGTCAGCAACATCGGCCGGGGGCGCAACCTCGGCACTACCAGCAGGGCTACCAGCACGAAAGCCAGCACGACCACCATGGTCAGGCGCGCATCCACCGTACGCACGAGGCCTCCATGCAATGCGGCATTCACCAGACTGGCGTTGTATTCCACGCCGGCCATGGGCCGCACATCCGCGGAAACGGGCACCGGGATGGCATCCGGCGCGCCCAGGTCCGTCCGGCCCACCAGCACGATGCGGTCTTCAAGCATCTCAGGGCGAGACAGACCCTCCAGAACATCCAGCGCCGACAGATGCGGCCAGGTTCCCGGCGGCCCGGAAAACCGGACGCGGCGGTAGTCACAGCGGTCGTTGGCGATCGTGACAAGCTGGCTCTGCGTACAGGCAGCTGCCATCGACGCCGCCTTGTCCGCGAGCACCAGCCCCACGTGCGGCCAGTACGGACTGCCAATCCCTTCGAAGAGGTAGCTGCCCCTGACGATGCCATCCGCGTCAGGCGAGACATGCACGTGCCCCAACGCGGACACGGTTTCCGCCAGATCCGGAAACGGCAGTTGCTCGAGCAACGTCCCGCCAGGCGTCACGGCGTCAATGACCACCGGCAACACCGTGGGCAGGGCTTGATCGAACGCCGCAACCAGCAGCCGGTCACCTGCGATGTCCCCGCGCTCCGCATACACGATGTCAACAAACAGTTTGCGGGGGTGTGCCGAGGCAATGGCCGACAGCAGCGATGCCTGCTGCGCCCGGCTCCAGGGCCAGCGCCCCACAGCCGCGAGGGTTCTGGAATCGATGCCAACGATGACAATATCGTCATCCATCGGTAGTGGCCGGATTCGCAGCAGGGTGTCATACGTCGCCCGATCCAGCACGGCGAACCATTGCGCCTGAACGGCCACGAGGGAGACACACAGCACAATCAATGCCACGGCCAGCAGTTCGAGCCGGAACCGTCGCAGCGTTCGCGCGGTCAGTCCCCGCGTACTCAGATCAGCAGCGCGATCAGGGCCAGCGCGACGTACAACGGCCACGGGTGTACCGGAGGATCTCGATAGTCGATGGAAACGGGAGGCGCGCGCAGGTCCTCCAGCTCGGCGGTAGCCTGCAGGGAGCAGGGATGACAGCCGACGGGCAGATCGATCATGACACCGTTCGCCGTTGCCGTGCTCGTTTGCGAGGCAAGCTGCCGCCCATTCTGCGAAACCACCACCTGCACCCGAACGCCGGGCTGCACGTTCTGCCAGTTGATGGCCAGCGGCACGTCACGCGTCGCCCGCGCCGCGGTCAACCCCGACAACGGCGCTGGCGCGACCGCCAGGCGCTGCTCGTCACTCCACGCGCCCGACGCATTGGCAACCTGCCAGCGATAGTGGCCCGGCGGCAGGCTCGTGATGATGTCCTGACCTGCTGCGGCAATTTCCCGGGTTCCGTCGCTTCCGGTGATCCTTACCGTATAGGGCCCGTCCTCTTCGCCTGTCCACGCCAGGGAGACGCCGGCGCCAGTGGCAGGTTCGGCAACGATCACCGGACTTGGCGCGGCGGTCAGGACGTTGAGGTTCGTCTGCGCATCGAAGCCCTCCAGACCGCTTGCGGCGATAGCCCGGACGGAAATCGGCACGACGCCTGGCGGGTGGTCCACCACCCAGGCAGGCGTTTCGACCACTACCTGCGCCACAGGATCATGCGCCGCGTCGTGGATGATGATTCGATATCCCTGCGCGCCTTCCACCGGGTCCCACACCAGCGGGCGACCACGGGGAACAATGGCGTTCCGACCAAGCATCGGCGCGGGCAGCAGCGCCTCGGTCGACGCCCCCTCAGCGCTCGCGACGAGCCCCATGCCACGCGGCAACGCAACGGGCGTTCGCTTGGGTTGGGAAAACGCGACTTCGCCCCGTGTGGTCGCCACCGTGGTGCGGGCACTGTCGGGCAGTTCCACACGGAACTCGGTGCCCCGTACGGCGGCCGCTCCGACCGGCGTGGCGATTCGATGCCGGTGCAGGCCCTCATCGGAATGTGGGACGCTGTGCTGAACGCGGCCACGATGCAATCGCGCCAGCGTATCGACCATGCCGCTGTCTGCGTGACCGGACAACAGCGCAAAGCTGATCTCGCTATCCGGCTGGATGGTCATTCGCGAGCCATCGGCGAACTCCACCACTGCGAACCCCTCGCCGGTGATCAGCGTATCGCCCATGACAATTGCATCAGACAGGGTAACGACGCGTCGCTCGCCTTCCCGCTCGAGCAGCGTGGACGCATCCGCCACCACAACCCGCGCACTCGCGGGCTGTCGAATCAGACAACTCACGGGAAACCGCAACGTCATGCCGGCCCGGAGTGCCTGCGGGTTCGTGAGGCCGTTGTAGGCAGCGAGCTCCGGAACGCGACCGTGCTGCCCGCAGTAGCGAACCGCGAGATCCCACAACGAATCGCCCGGGCGTACCGTATAAACCCAGTCGGCCGCCTGCGCCACGAGACAGCCGTATCCCAGCCAGAGGGCAACAAGCCAACGGCAGGCCGCACGAACGCCTGGATTCACAGCTGTTCCAGCCGATACCCGTGCCGATAGATCGTTCGTATGCGAAACCCGCCTTCCGGCCGAATATCCAGGGCCTTGCGAATGCGGGACATGTGCATGTCCACGGTCCGTGTGTGAATACCGCTCACACCCCATACTTCTCGCAGCAGTTCATCACGTGACAGCAGTCTACCCACATTGCGGAAAAGATAGTGGGCGAGTTCGAAGTCCTTGGCGGTCAGGGTGACGGCTTCGCCGTTGTGGGTTACCGCCTGGGTTTCCGGGAAGAATCGATAGGGCCCGACCTCGAACTCGAGCGCTTCATTGCCGAGTCGCCGACCCAGCGCCTGGACGCGTGCAAGAAACTCACCCTTGCCGATCTGCTTGACCATGTAGTCGTCGGCGCCCGACGACAGCGCCTCGACAATATCGGCTTCGCTGTCGCGCTGCGTAACAAACAGAACGGGAATATGGGAAGAGAGTTTGTCACGAATGCCACGAACGACATCCAGACCGGAGCCATCAGGCAACTCCCAGTCCAGCACGAACAGGTCAGGATGTTCCTTGCGAAGCTGCTCCTGAATATCAGCAGCCCGCGGGAAATGCGTGACGTCGTGGTCCTTGTCCTGCAACCACGAGGTAAGCAGTTCCGCTTGCGCCGAATCGTCTTCCAGTAACCAGATTTTCATAGCCGGCAGATGTTATTCGCCCGGACCGCGGAAGACAGGCCACTTCCCGGGCGTTTACCCCCATTTTACGAACGCCCGGCACGGTGCGGTGCGGTCAGTCCGGACCGGTCTTCAATCGGTATCGGGCAATCCCTTCCAGATATCGACGCGAGGTTTCGGGCGGGGACTGTAACGGTCTTCGCGATCACCGGACGTCGATATCTTGCCGCTCTTCAACGCGCCGAGATCTTTCTGCTCCTGGATGAAACGTTCCAGTTCCGCCCTCGCCACATGCTCGTTTGCAAACGGTCCCCGATCACCTTCCCGCGCCGAGTAGTACCAGCCATCGCCCTGTCGAAACACCCGGTCATCCGATCGGAAATAGCGTTTCTTCTTGTCGTCGCTCTGGCGTACATCGTCCGACATCCAACCGCTCCGTCCATTGAACCTATCGCGACACCTGACGTCACCGGAAAGGCCTCGCGCGCCAGGCAACTGGCAACACAATCCGGGCAGCAGACTCCGCGGGGACTTTGTACCTATCGTCCTGCGCGAACACAAGTACACGTCTTCACACGCGACGCGGTCGCGCCCGACTTTTCCGCTGACATTACCGCCCAAACAGAATGCTGTAAGAAGTCCCTCCTGGACTTGTTTCAGCAGTCGTCTGCTTCGCCGACTCGCGCCAAATGCAGCGTTTTCCGCTGCATTTACGGGCCAGCCATCCCTGGCTGGCATACCAGGCCGCTTTTTCAGCAGCCTGCTAACGCGTCAACCCCGGATGACCCGGTTGGCGGCGATAGTATGAGCGCCGGCATCTGCCACAAGTCGGCCATGCCGATGACTGCCGAAACACGTACCGGTACGCCGATTCCCGCGATGCGCTCGCCCGCACGGCGCCGCCCACCACGCTCGTCTCGATGCACACCAACCTTTAGAAACAAGAAAACCGCCGGCCTGGAGAGGGGACCGGCGGTTTAGAGTCGACCTACGGAGTAGGTCTCAAGGGGATAGAGATTGCCTTCTCTCTGTGAGGCTGCAATAGCCAGCCTCGGGTCTCATGTTGGCGCGCCGCTGTTACGTGCCAATTTCGCCGACGCCAGCTTTTTGTGTCACTTTGTATCACTACGCTACGAGGCTGACGTTACGCCGCGAGGATGATGTTGGCTGTCACCTGAACGCGCACCCGGCGCGCTCCGTTCAGCGTTTTGATGGTTTCAGCTCCACGACCACGCAAGCGCCACCGCCCGACGAGGAATCGATCCACACCGCCCACCCCTGCGACTGGCAGAGCTGGCGCACGATCGCAAGTCCCAGGCCGCTGCCGCCGGTGGTCGTGCTGCGTGCCTCATCCAGGCGGAAGAACGGCTGGAATACCTGCTCCCGGAATTCCTCGGGGATTCCGGCGCCGTCATCGATCACCGACAGACGGCTGCCGTCACGCTCCAGCCGTACCGTTCCCCCGTGCTGTATACCATTGACGAGCAGATTCTCGAGGACACGGCGAAGGGCGCTCACGGCAACGTCCAGCTCCTTCGGCTCAGCGTTCACAACCCGGTATTCCACGGGCGTCATGAACGATCCCACAACGTCACGCAGCACGACATCGATGTCAGCACGCTGCGGATGCTCTTCCGCGCCACGGGCGAAACTCAGGGCATCCGCAATGAGCCTGTCCATCGTTTCCAGGTTGCGTGACAACCGGGAGACCAGTTGCGGATCGACGGACTCCGGCAACAACTCAACCGCCAGACGCATGCGGGTCAGCGGTGTACGCAGATCGTGAGAGATGCCCGCAAGCAGCGTGGTGCGATTGGATAGCAACAGGCTGATTTCCTGGGCCATCGTGTTGACGTTGTGCGCCAGCGATGCAATCTCGCGCGGCCCTGTTTCGGGTAACGGCTCGAAATCGATGTTGCCGCGAAAAGCTTCCACCCGGTCAGCCACCACCATCAACGGTCGGGCGATGCGCCTGACGATCAAAAACGACGTGAAGAGCACGATCACCGCCCCGGCCACGACAATGACAATGCCGAAGTACAGCGGCTGAATGGTTTCCAGCGTGGGGACGAACCCGACCTGCAGACTTTGCTCCCCGACGGGAATGGTGACCCACACCAGATCATCGCCCGCCTGCATTCGAACCGGCTGTCCCAGCCGCTTCTCGAGCTTTTCCTGCAACAGCCTGAAGTAGCCCGCCTGGGGAAGTTCGTCGGACTCGTCCTGCAGGTCGCTGGTGATGATCAACCCATGGTTGTTGAACAGCTCGGCTTCGAACGCGCGCTCACGACCTGGCGGCAGTTCAACCCACACCTGCGCGGCAAGGACCAGTCGCGCAGCCGCATCATCCGCGGACCGCTGAGAGATTGAATCGATGACAAAGACGTTGAGCGCCGTGGTGACAATGAGTGCGATGAGTAAGGAACTCACCGCCAGGATCAGATTGGTGCGGACCAGCAGCGAGGCCGGTCGGCTACCTTCAGACACTGCCGCTGCCTTCCGGGCAGAACATGTAGCCCTTGCCCCAGATGGTGCGAATGAACTGCGGGCTCCCCGGATCGGCTTCGATCTTGCTGCGCAGCCTTGTCACCCGGACATCGATGGAACGATCGAACGGCAGGCGCTCGGCCCCGGTCAGGAGATCAAGGATTCGGTCGCGGTCCAGCAACCGGTTGGGATGTCGCACGAAAACCGCCAGCAGATCGAACTCACCGCTGGTGAGCGGAACTTCGTCGGCACCGCGCAGCAGGCGATGTGTCTGCATGTCGAGGGAATACGGGCCGAAGCGGAAACGCTGCTCACCGCCATCCTTGCCCGCGCCTGGGCCAGCCTGTGCCGCTGAACGTCTGAGTACCGCCCTGATACGGGCCAGCAACTCCCGCGGGTTGAACGGCTTGGACACGTAGTCGTCAGCACCGACCTCGAGGCCGACGATGCGATCCACATCCTCTCCCTGGGCAGACACGATGATGATCGGCGTGTTCAGTTCGCGCTTCACACGCCCCGCCAGCGACAACCCATGTTCGCCCGGCAGCATCAGATCCAGCACGATCAGGTCGTATTCTCCGGCATCGAGCAGTTCGAACATGCGTACACCGGAATCCGCGACGCTGACATCAAACCCCTGCTGCTTGAGATACACCTCCAGCAGTTCACGGATCTCGGGATCATCGTCCACCACCAGCAGGCGCGCCGCTTCGTTTTCCACCTCACTGCGCTCCACAGCCACTGATCAGTTACCTCATCTTGCCAGCAGACCCCGCCCGACACTGCTCCACCGGGCCGTCGACGCGCGAACCGGGCCGACTGCCATCACCCTGGTTGTGGCAAACGGGACAACCCTGTCGAACAACCCCGGAACCCCGGAAGGAACTCCGGCTATCGCGTCGCGCCCTTCGCAGACCGGGTGTCGGATGCGGCGGGGACACCAAACGGCGTCGAACGCGCCGGGGCCGAGGCGGGCTGGCTCGTCGACTCGCCAGGTAGTGCACCGGAGCGGGTTGCCGCCTGCCCGAAACCGGACCCTTCGTCGGGAGCAACCGGCATGACACGAATGATGCGACGCTCAACCCGATAAGTGGTGCCATCGGCGCGCCGAACGACCCCGAACTTGCGCGTCACCTGGATGCGGAAGCGCCCGTCACCGTGGTTCTGCCGCGCCATGCGTGAGGTCACCTCGGCAAGTAGCGCCCGTCGTTCCGGCGCGGACAGCAACTCCCACCGTTGCCCCACACGGGTCAACTGCTCATCGGAAAGACTACGAAAGGAAACCGGCTGGGAAGGAGGCAACTCCGCGGATTCGCCTGGAAACGACTCCTCCTGGGAGTTCACCGCAAATACGGCGCAGGGAAATAATGTGCATGACAGGACAACAAGTGCCCTGCCAGCCCGCATGAGCCGGTTTTGCGTACGTCGGGTCTCAGGCATCGATCGCGCCCGTGTCATTACCCCAGAAATCCTGTCATCAGTATGCAGCACGCCCATTTCGCCGCAGTTTCCGCGCCGTATCATTCTGTTACGGCGCGAAAACCGGCCGTCCGTCAGACGGCTTCGAAAAGCCCGGCCGCGCCCTGACCACCGCCGATGCACATCGTGACGACGCCGTAGCGCTTGCCACGACGGTTCAGTTCACGCAGCACCGCACCGGTAAGACGGGAGCCCGTCATGCCGAACGGATGACCAATGGCAATGCTGCCGCCATTGACGTTGTACTTGTCATTATCGATGCCGAGCTTGTCACGACAGTACACGCACTGTGAGGCGAACGCTTCGTTGAGCTCCCAGAGGTCAATGTCATCCAGCGTGAGACCCGCATTCTTCAGCAGGCGCGGGATGGCAAAGACGGGACCGATGCCCATCTCGTCCGGCTCGCAGCCGGCTACGGTGAAACCACGGTAGATGCCGATGGGCTGGAGACCGAGTTGCGCCGCACGATCGGCCGACATGAGCAGCGTCATCGAGGCGCCATCGGACAACTGGGAAGCGTTACCGGCAGTCACGGATCCATCTTTCTCGAACGCCGGGGGAAGCTTGGCCAGACCGTCCAGCGTCGTGTTGGCACGATTGCACTCGTCCCGGTCAACGATCACTTCGACGCGGCTCTCCTTGCCTGTTTCCTTGTCCACCTGCAGCATGGTGGCCTTCATCGGCACAATTTCTTCACCGATCCAGCCCGCCTGTTGCGCCTTCGCGTAGCGCTGCTGGCTCTGCAATGCGTACACGTCCTGCATCTCGCGGGTGACCTGATAGCGACGGGCAACCACTTCCGCGGTGTTACCCATGGCCATGAAGATCTCCGGCTTTTCTTCCAGCAGACGCTTGTTCTGCTCCGCCTTGGCGGCGGTCTGGCGGGTGCGCATGGAGATGGAATCCACCCCGCCGGCGATCGCCACTTCCGACTGGCCGGACGCGATCTGGTTGGCGGCGATGGCGATGGACTGCAAACCGGAAGAACAGAATCGGTTGATGGTCAGACCGGCGGTATCCACCGGCAGACGGGAAAGGATGACAGCCAGACGGGCCAGATTGCCGTCCTGCTCACCGGTATGGCTGGCGGCACCCACCACCACATCCTCCACCTCGGCGGGGTCCAGCTTGGGGCACCGGTCGAGCAGCGAATCAATGCAGTGGGCCAGCATGTCATCGGAGCGGGTAAGGTTGAACGAACCCCGGAAAGACTTGGCCAGTCCGGTTCGAACACTGTCAACTACGACCACGTCGCGCATTTTTCCCCCGTCATTGTTCTCATTGATATACGCCAGTTAACGGCGCGGAGCCGGCATGTTACCCCCCTGCTCCAGGAGAGGCCAGCCCGCACGGACGCCCCGGAACGCCGGGAGGGTCATGCGTGGGGAAAGGATCTGGCAGCACCGGGACACTGCGTGACCCGGCGCCGTCGCAAGCAGGAATCAGTCGCGCAGCTTGTCGCCTACGGAGTCCAGCGCGTCCGCGGCGGATTCCTTGGCGCCTTCGACCATGTCGCCGGCCGCGTCCTTGGCGTCGTCCATGGCATCACCAGCGGCATCTTTCGCGCCTTCAACCGCATCACCGGCCGCGTCCATAGCATCGTCCGCGGCGCCCTGGGCGGCATCCACGGCATCGCCAGCAGCGTCCTTGGCGGCATCCATCGCATCACCAGCCGCGTCCATGACGCCAGATGCGGCTTCGCCTGCGGCATCGGCGGCGCTACCGGCAGCTTCCTGGGCGGATTGCGCGGCATCCTGGGCGGCGTCAGCGGCTTTCTGCTGACTGTCCTGGGAACAGGCGCCCATCACCAGGGCAAATGCGGCAACGATGAGCGTCTTGAACAAGGTATCGAGTGCTTTCATGAACACCTCCATTTTGGGTGGCGCAAGGATAACGGATTTGGGCGCCCGTGGTAGTGCGCGCAAGGGTCGAGTTGTCAAAAGCCCATCAAATCAGGGACACCTTGCCAGCCATAACGAGAGGGCGCACAGTCCCCGGCGAACAGAAAAGCCGGGAGACACGCACATGACCCTGGAACTCACAGGCAGGATTTTCGCGGAGGGGCTCTGCTTTCCGGAGGGGCCGCGCTGGCATGATGGCGCGCTGTGGTTGTCCGACATGCACGCGGACACGGTGCTGCGCTTCGCTGCTGATGGCACGGCGTACCCGGTGGTGACGGTGGCCGGGCAGCCCTCCGGGCTGGGCTGGCTGCCAAATGGTGAGCTGCTGATCGTTTCCATGCAGGATCGCAAAGTTCTGCGCTTCGACGGCCACGCGCTGCATCTGCATGCGGACCTCATGGACCTTGCCAGCTGGCACTGCAACGACATGGTGGTAGACGGCGCCGGACGCGCATACGTCGGCAACTTCGGCTTCGATCTCCACGCCGGGGCTGAGCAGCGCCCTGCCGAACTCATCCTGGTGCAGCCGGACGGCGGGGCACGCGTCGTCGCGCGTGACCTGCTGTTCCCGAACGGTACGGTGATCACTCCGGATGGGCGCACGCTGATCGTCGGCGAGTCCTTTGGCGGTCGGCTGACGGCTTTCGACATTGCGCCGAACGGCGACCTCAGCAACCGGCGTGTGTGGGCGCAGCTCCCGACCGGCGAAGTGCCGGACGGCATCTGCCTGGACGCCGACGGCGCAATCTGGGTTGCTTCACCGACGACCGGCCTCTGCCTGAGGGTGCGGGAAGGCGGCCAGGTGACGCATACCGTGTCGACCGGACAGGGCGCCTTCGCCTGCATGCTCGGCGGCACGAACCTGTATGTGCTGGCCGCTAACGGCTCCGACCCGGACAAATGCCGCGAGGAGCGCAGCGGCAGGGTACTCGTCGCCGCCGCACCAGCCGCCGGGGCCGGTTGGCCTTGAGCTGTTGCTTGCTGAATAATCCGCGCCTCTGCGACGAGGTTGGATGACATCATGCTGTTCCAGAACTACCAGATTCCGTGGGAAGACGATGAGCTGCGCATGCTGCGCGACGCGTCCCGCAAATTCTTTCAGACCGAATTCCGCCCCCGCCTGGACAGCTGGATCGCCCAGGGCAAGGTCGATCGCGAGGCGTGGACACAGGCCGGCGAAGCCGGGCTGCTGTGCGCATCGATTCCCGCCGAGTACGGCGGCGGCGGCGGTGACTACCGGCACGAAACCGTCATCATGGAAGAAATGATGTACGCCGGTGTGCACGCTTTCGGCAACCAGGTACACAGCGCCATTGTCGCCCACTACATCGCCAACTATGGCAGCGAAGCGCAGAAGCAGCACTGGCTGCCACGCATGGCGAAGGGCGAGATGGTCGGAGCCATCGCCATGACGGAGCCGAACACCGGCTCGGATCTTCAGGCAGTGCGCACCACCGCCCTGCGCGACGGTGACGACTACGTCATCAACGGCTCGAAGACCTACATCAGCAATGGCCAGCACTGCGATCTCGTGATCGTGGTGGCCAAGACTGACCCGACAAAGGGCAGCAAAGGCATCTCCCTCATCGTGGTGGAGACCGACAACCCCGGCTTCAAGCGTGGGCGCAATCTGAACAAGATGGGCCAGCATGCGGCCGATACGTCGGAGATGTTCTTCGATGACTGCCGGGTGCCCGTCACCAATCGTCTGGGCGAGGAGGAAGGCAAGGGCTTCGTCCAGCTCATGCAGCAGTTGCCGCAGGAGCGTTACAACATCGCCCAGGCCGCGGTGTGCAGCATCGAACGGGCCATCGAAATCACCATCGACTACGTCAAGGAGCGCAAGGCCTTCGGCCAGCGCGTGCTCGACTTCCAGAACACCAAGTTCAAGCTGGCCGAGTGCAAGACCGAGGCCCTGATCGCGCGCACGTTCATCGACCAGCTCATGCTGCAGCACCTTCAGGGCAAACTCGACGCCCCAACCGCTTCGATGGCCAAGTACTGGTGCACCCAGAAGCAGAACGAGATCATCGATGAATGCCTGCAGCTGCACGGCGGCGCCGGCTACATGGACGAGTACGAGATCTCCCGCATGTACGCGGACGCGCGCGTGCAGAAGATCTACGGGGGCACCAACGAGATCATGAAGGAACTGATCTCGCGAACGCTTTAGACCTCGGCTTCGGGCATCCTGCCCTCACGCCGGACCGGTCGCGTTGCTCCCTCACGGCGATTCCTTCCGGAATCGCCGGGCGGCACTTCCCTGTGCCGCGGTCCATACCTCGGCTTCGGGCATCCTGCCCTCACGCCGGACACCTCGCTTCGCTCCCTCACGGCGATTCCTTCCGGAATCGCCGGGTGTCTGGTTGCGGCTGGTTACTCAGCAATGCCGTAGGGTGTGCCGCCCAGGGATGCGTCCGGCTTCTTCGAATAGAAGTTCATGGCGAGGCGCTGAAAGATGCCGCGCGGTCCCTCGTTGATGGGCGGGTACATGAGCTGTGTGGGGAAAATTGGATTGCGGTAGAAGACCGGGCGCGCGTTGGAGAGCTCACGAAAACCTTCCACGCCGTGATAGCTGCCGAAACCGGAATTGCCGACACCGCCGAAGGGCACTGCGGCGTTGACCACGTGCCAGCCCCAGTCGTTGAGTGTCACGCCGCCTGCACGCGTCAGTCCCAGCACCTGGTCACGTACGGCGCTGCGCTTGCTGAAGACGTACAACGCCAGCGGATGCGGCTGGTTACCGACATGTTGAATGGCTTCGTCCAGCGTGTCATAGCCGATCACCGGCAGAATCGGCCCGAAGACCTCTTCCGTGGCAATGCGCATGTCCGGTGTGACGCCAGAAACGATGTGCAACGGAATACAATTGCCTTCGCTCCATGGCGCGCACGGGCGAATCGCCGCGCCTTTCTCCCGCGCATCGTCCAGCAGACCCCGTATGCGCGCGGCATGGTGATCGTTGACCATGCTGCAGTACGCGTCCTGCTGTTCCACCCCCGCCGGGAAAAAGCGCTGGAATGCCGCCCTGGCCGCGTCGCTGAAACGGTCGATATCGCCGCGTGGAACCAGCGCATAGTCCGGCGCCACGCAGATCTGTCCCGACATGGCAACCTTGCCGTGTGTGATGCGCAGCGCCGCATCCCCGACAGGGTAGTCCGGCGCCACTATGGCAGGCGACTTGCCGCCCAGCTCGAGCGTCACCGGCACGAGATTGTTCGCGGCAGCCGCCATCACAAGACGACCAACGCGCGGACTGCCGGTGAAGATCATATGGTCGAACGCCAGCGCGGTAAAATCCGCGGGATCCGCGATGTCACCGGCAAACACCGCCACCTCGTCTTCGGCGAATATCTCACCCAGCAGACGGGCAATGACACGATTGGCCCGTGGCGTCTCATCAGGCAGCTTGATCATTGCGCGATTTCCCGCGGCCAGGGCAGTGACAAGCGGCCCCACAGACATGTAAAGCGGCATATTCCAGGGGGTGATGATGCCGACGACGCCCTTCGGCTGATACGTCACCTTCAGCGTGTTGGGGCCGGCAAACAGCAGTTGTGGCATGCGTCTGGCTGGCCGCATCCAGCGCTTCACATGGCGCCGTGCATGATCGAGCACCCAGAGCGAGCCGATGACTTCGATCAGCCGGCTCTCGAACTGCGGCCGGCCACCGAAGTCCGCACTCACGGCATCCGCGAACACATCCTGGTAGCGCTCCAGCTGACGCCGCAGCAGGCGCAGTTTCTCCACCCTTTCGCTGGCAGTGGTCGGTTGCCCGCGCGCGGCGGTTTGCTGTCTGTCGAACAGTTCAGCCAGTCGCGTCATGCGCCCTCTCCATCCTGTTCGTTCGCCGCCGCCCAGCGCGCCTGCTTGCGGGCGTTTTCCGCCATCACCATGGCGATCATCTGTGCGGTGAAGTTGCCGACCAGGCTGCCGTCCTGCTGCATTCCTTCGATCTCCGCATCGGTGAAACCAAGCTCGCGGCAGATCTCGACGTTCTGCTCGCCCTGCAGCGAAGGCGCGCCCATCGGTGGCAGGTCGCTCCCCGAGAACTTCCAGGGCCGCCCGGGCAGGCGGTACTCACCACCCTGCCGGTCCGGTACCCGACACGTCGCCTCCCAATAGCCGGCCCATTCGCTGTCCGCCAGATGTTCCATGCTGCGCACTTCGCCGATGGCGATCTTGGCTTCGTCGAACTGTGCATCCACCGTGGCCATGTCGGGAAAGCTCCAGATCCATTTCTGCACCACGTCCTGCAGCTGCGCGAGGTTGGCGCGGCGCAGCGCCGACGTGCGAAAGCGCGGCTCGTCCAGCAGGTCCGGACGCCGCATCGCCGCCGCGAACCAGTTGAAGGTGATGGCGTTCACCAGGCTGATGGCGGTCAGAAACCGCTCGCCATTCGGACCAGTGAAGAACGACCCGTCGGTAGCGCCGAGAATGGCCGGATCGTCGCCTGGATCGAGCCCGTTGAGATCCATGTGCGCATGCTCGTTGATGGCCATAAGTGTGGCTGCCATGGCGACGTCGATGTGCTGGCCTTCACCCGTTCGCGCACGCTGCTGCAAGGCCGCCAGCACGGCGATGGTCGCCTGCATGCCCGCGTACACGTCCGCATGGCTCAGGGCATCCGTCTGGGGTGCCTTCAGGTTGTCGCCGAAGTGGCGCAGCAGGTGATGGGTGAAGCCCGCTTCCGCCTGCACGGTGGGCGCATAGGCCATGCGCCCGCGCCACGGTCCGCCCTGACCGTACCCTGAAATGGACACGTAGATGAGGCGCGGATTGCGCGCACGCAGGCTCGCGTAGTCAAAGCCGAAAGGTGACAGCGTCCCCGGGCGAAAATTTTCCACGAGGATATCCGCCTGGTCACACAGCCGATGGGCAATTTCCCTCGCCCCCGGTTTGTTGAGATCGATCGAGATGTTGCGTTTGCCTGCATTCTGCTGCGCGTAGTACCCGGTGATGCCATTGGCATTGATCGGCGCGGCAAGCCGTGACACGTCGCCGCGCGGCGGCTCGATCTTGATGACCGTCGCACCGAGATCCTGCAACGTCCGGCCGCAGAACGGCCCTGCCAGCACGCGTGAAAAATCGACGACCCGTAGTCCTTCCAGTGGCCCGCTCATCGCTCAACGCCCCTTGAACACAGCAAGACCCGGACCGTTCTTCTGCAGACTCTCCAGCCCGATCCGCAGGTCCTCCGACTGCCAGAGCGGCAACTGCAACTGCGCCATCGCCTCGTCAGCCGCCTCCACGCCATGCGCCGCCGCCAGGTGCGCAATCTGTTTGGTGATGCTGTGCGCCAGCGTCGGACCGTTGGCAAGTTCCAGCGCAACGGCCATGGCGGCAGCGTCCAGCTTTTCGTCATCGACGACGCGGTTGATGATGTTCCAGCGTTCCAGCGTCTCGGCATCGTAGCGACGACCGAGCATGGACATCTCCTTGGCCCGCGCGATGCCCGCCCGCTGCACCTGACGCTGGATGGCGCCCATCAGCGGATTGATACCGATCGTGACCTCGATGGATCCGAGCTTGGCGGAACGCGCGGCCAGGATGAAGTCGCACGCCAGCGCCAGCTCCAGACCGCCACCGATGCATACCCCCTGTATGGCGACGACGATGGGCAGGGGAAAACTTTCCAGTTCACGCAGGAATGCCAGCGGCGACACGCTGAGCCCCTCCGCGCCTTGCGCGGCGCCGAAGAACAACGACGTATCCGCGCCCGCGGAGAAGTGCCGCAACCCGCTTTTCAACAGCACCGCCCTGGCCCCGCAGCCGCCGGCCTCAGCAAGGCCTGCCCTGAGGCCTGCCATCAGATCGGGTCCCAGCAGGTTGTGCGGGGCGAATTCCATGGACAACACCGCAACCGGCCCCTCCAGGGAGACCTTTACACACCGTTCATCAGCCATTGGCTCGCCTCCTTCAGCGCTTTACGCTTTCAGGATGCGGTACCCGATGCGTAATATGCGAGGTGAATTCGTGCCACATGGCAGGTGAAATGGCGCCAACACCGGTCAGCCAGGCAGCATCCAGCGACTACGGCCTGAAGGCCCTGTTCGACGAACTCGACGCGCAGGGCGTATCGACAGAGCGGCTCCTGCGGATCGCCGCCGTACGCTCGGTCGCCGGCTCGCTCACCAGCCCGCAGCGATTTGCGATTCTCAAGGCGGCAAGCGGGTTGGCCAGCAGCCCCCTTACCGCACTCGCCGCCGGCGCCCGGCAACGCGTGCACCACCTCGGCGTATATGGATTCGCCCTGGCGACCAGCCCCACGTTCGGGGACGCCCTGGCATTCGGCAGACAGCACATCGACCTGGCCGGCGCCCTGCTTCAGGCCGTATTCCGGCGCGAAGCCGATACCGGCATTCTGACCAGCCTCAACCCGCCGGCGCTGGGACGCTACCTGCCCTTCGTCGCCGAATTCTGGCGCAGCTCGCTGGTGACGCTGCTCACAGAGATCCTCGGCGCGCCGTTTCCGGTACGAAAAATGACCTTTCCGTATCCGGCGCCGCGACACGCCGGCGCCTATCGCGACTACTTCGATTGCGCGATCGACTTCGAAAGCGAGGCGATGGAACTGCACTTCGACGCCCGGGTGCTGGCGTGTCCCTGTCCCAACGCCAGCGAAGTCACCGCCAGCATCTGCCAGGATTTCTGCGAAGCCGTCATTGGTGGCGGCGCGGGCGAGACTGCGCTGCAGCGTGAATTGCGCAGTTTCATCCTGGCGAACACCAGTCGACGCTGTACCGCCGAAGAGGCCGCAACGGCGGTGGGGTTATCGAAACGTACACTGTTCCGCCGCCTTCGCGAGGAAGACACCAGTTTCCAGGCGCTGCTGAACGAAACCCGCACAGCGCTGGCCTGTCAGTATCTGGAGAACACCCGCCTCCCCGTCAGCGATATCGCCGAGCGGTGCGGTTTCGGCGATGAATCGAATTTCCGCAAGGCTTTCGCCACCTGGCGCGGCGCGTCGCCGAGCCAGTGGCGCATCATGCGAAAGGCAGCGGATTCTTCGTGAACGCCACCATGAAGATATAACCAACACAGGACAGCGCGCCGACGACGCCGACGAGTCGCATCGGGTTGGTCGTGGCCCTGAGCGTCACGACGCCGAAGCCGATATAAGCCAGCAGCGCAACGAGCTTGGCGGCCAGCCAGCCGCTGGTGACCGGCCAGCCCAGGCCGTAGGCCAGCACCACACCGAGCACGAGCAGCAGCGTGTCATTGACATGCGGCAGGATGCGCACCGGTTTGCTTTTCAGTACCGGCGAACCCATGAACGCCCACGCGGCACGCAGGATGAAACCCACCACCGAAAGAATGGCCAGCGCCATATGGATGTTGCGCAGTGCGAGCATGCCTGTCCCCCTTGAGTAGGGCGGCAATTCTGCCACACGCCACCAGGACCGACACGCAGGTTTCGTGCGCCAGCCATGCTGCTGTTAAGGTACCGCCATGACAACACATTCAACACGAACAGGCGGGCTCGACGCCGCCATCAACGACGCGGTGCAACCTGTCACCGACGCGGTATCCAGTGTGGTGTTCTACGCGATTCCCGTGGCCGGAACGGACATGCCGCTGATCGTGCTGTGGCTGATCGGCGGCGGCCTGTTCTTCACGCTGTATCTCGGCTTCATCAACCTGCGCGGATTCCGGCATGCGTGCCGGGTGATATCGGGCCGCTACGCGAAGGATGGCGACCCGGGCGAGATTTCCCAGTTCAGCGCACTGACCACCGCCATCAGCGGCACCGTCGGCATCGGCAACATCGCCGGCGTTGCCGTAGCCATTTCGGTGGGCGGGCCGGGCGCCACCTTCTGGATGATCGTCGCGGGTCTTCTGGGCATGAGCACCAAGCTGGCGGAATGCACCCTTGGCGTGCGCTATCGTCGCGTCAATGCAGACGGCCAGGTTGCAGGCGGACCGATGTACTACCTGCGGCACGGCTTCGCCGAACTTGGCCATCCCGGGATTGGTCGCGCGCTCGGCGCGTTTTATGCGGCAGCCATGGTGTTCGGCTGCCTGGGCATCGGCAACATGTTCCAGTCCAATCAGGCCGCGGCTATCCTCATCAACATCAGCGGCGGCGAGGCGAGCATGCTGGCTGACAAAGCCTGGCTGATCGGCGTCGTGCTCGCGCTGGCGGTCGGCATCATCACCATCGGCGGCATCCGCTCCATCGCGGCAACCACGGTTCGTCTCGTCCCGTTCATGGCTTTGTTGTACACCGGCCTGGGCCTGCTGGTCATCCTCATGCACGCCGACGCCCTGCCGGCGGCCGCGGCGCGGATCTGGCATGGCGCCTTTTCGCCCGATGGCATCGCCGGAGGCATCGTCGGCGTGCTCATCACCGGCTTCCGGCGCGCGGTGTTTTCCAACGAGGCGGGCCTGGGCTCCGCAGCCATCGCCCACTCGACGGCACGCACGCCCTACCCGGCCAGCGAAGGCCACGTGGCACTTCTGGAACCTTTCATCGACACCGTGGTGATCTGCACCATTACCGCGCTGGTCATCGTGCTCACCGGCACCGATCTGACGAGCGCACCCGGCGTCAATGGCATCGAGATGTCGACCCGCGCGTTCACCAGCGTGTTTGCCTGGGCACACGTACCCCTGGCCATCGCCGCCATTCTTTTTGCGTTCTCCACGATGATCGCGTGGTCGTACTACGGCCTGACCGCGTTCCAGTACCTCGTTGGCAACAGCAGGCTCGCGGAAGTCGGTTTCAAGCTGTTCTTTCTCGGCTTTGTCATACTGGGCGCCAGCATCGAACTGTCCGCGGTGGTCGACCTGTCCGATGCACTGGTATTTGTCGTCGCCATTCCCAATCTGATCGGGCTGTATCTGCTCGCACCGGTCATCAAGGCAGAGGTGAAGCGTTATGTTGCGCTGGATCGTTACTAGTCTGACGCTGCTGGTCAGCCCTTTCGCCGTTGCGGAACCCGCCGATGCGGTGTTCCTGGGCGATCACATCATCACCATGGAAAAATCCCTGCGGGGGAAAGAGCCCACGGCCCTGGCGATCCGTGGCGGGAAGATCGTATGGCGGGGGGACCGGCACGACGCCGGTGACCAGATCGGCAGCAACACCCGTGTCGTGGAACTGGGCGAACGCGCACTTTTGCCCGGATTCATCGATGCGCACGGCCATTTCCTGATGACCGCCGCGGCCACCGGCATGGCCAACGTCTCCGCGCCCCCCGTGGGCAGCGTTACCGATATTCCGGCGCTGCAGCGCACCCTGTCCGCCTGGATCGCACAACGTGGCATTCCAGACGGTCAATGGGTGGTCGGCTTCGGCTACGACGATTCGCTGCTCGTCGAGCGTCGCCATCCGACGCGGGTGGATCTGGATGCCGTTTCCACCCGCCATCCCATCCTGCTCGCCCATGTATCCGGCCACCTGATGGCGGTGAACAGCGCCGCACTGACCGCCATTGGCATTTCCGCGGACACGCCGGATCCCGCCGGCGGCATCATCCGCCGACAGGCGGGAACGATGGAGCCCGATGGGGTCATGGAAGAAACGGCGACGATGCCATTCCGGGCCCGGTTCGCGCCCGCCATGAACGCGGAAGTCATTCGCGCCGGACTCCTGAGCTACGCTGCTTTCGGCATCACCACCATCCAGGATGGCGCCAGCGATCCAGGCAGCGTGGGCCTGCTCACGAAGATGGCTGACGATGGCGTGCTGACCCAGGACATCGTGGCGTATCCCGTGCTGGTACCACAGGCGCTTGGCAACGAACCCTTCTTTTCACCCGGCGACTATCAGCGCAACTTCCGCGTCGGTGGCATCAAGCTCATCCTGGACGGTTCCCCCCAGGGCAAGACCGCCTACCTCTCCAGCGCCTACGTGCACCCGCCACACGGTCAGGATGCCGGGTACAAAGGCTATCCGACCTATCCGCAGGCGCAGGTCGACGACCTCGTGAGCTACGCCATTTCGCGTCACATTCCACTGATTGCACATACCAACGGTGACGCCGCGGCGGACATGTTGCTGGATGCGGTGGACAAGGCGCTGGCGCAACGCGTACCACGCCCGGACCACCGCACGGTAATGATTCACGCGCAGACGGTGCGGGAGGATCAGCTCGATCGCATGCAGACCCTCGGGGTGATTCCCTCGTTTTTTTCCGCGCATACCTTCTACTGGGGTGACTGGCATCGCGACTCCGTGCTGGGCCCCGCACGCGCGGCACGCATATCACCCACGCGCACCACGCTGGAGCGCGGCATGCATTTCACCGTTCACAACGACGCACCCATCGTGCCCGCGGACATGGTCCGTTTGCTCTGGGCTACCACCAACCGCCTCACGCGTACGGATCAGGTACTGGGCGCTGATCAACGCATCGATACCTGGGAGGCTCTGAATGCCATGACGGGCGATGCCGCCTGGCAGTATTTCGAGGAAACGGGAAAAGGCACGCTCACGCCAGGCAAACAGGCGGATCTCGTGGTGCTGAACACCAATCCCCTGGCGCTGCCCCGGGAACGCCTGCTGGAGCTTCGCGTGGAAGCCACCTGGGCGCACGGCAGGGAAATCTACCGCCGGCAAACACCCTGAATGCCGGACGTCCTGCACCGAAGCGCAGACGGCGCGTTTCGCCGCGCCGACACGGTGGACGCACGACCACTATACTTTTCCTGACAACATCAATCGCACCAACCAAGTAACGAGACCATGCAGGGACCAACTTCACACGTCTATTTCTCTCAGCGCCTGCGACTGCACTATGTGGACTGGGGCAACGAGAGCGCGCCCCCCATGCTGCTCATCCATGGCGGCCGCGACCACTGCCGCAACTGGGACTGGGTGGCCGAGGCCTTCCGCGACCGCTACCACATCGTGGCCCCTGACCTGCGCGGTCATGGCGACTCGCAATGGATGATGGGCGGCAGCTACGGGATCGTCGACTACGTGTACGACATCGGCCAGCTCATCCACCAGAAGTTCACGGAGCCGGTGACCGTCATCGGCCATTCACTTGGCGGCTCCATCGCCCTGGCCTACACGGGCCTCTACCCGGAAAACGTGCGCAAACTTGTGGCAATCGAAGGCATGGGACCGCCACCACAGATCATCGAGGAACGGATCAACCAGCCCCTGGAAAAGCGCCTGAAGGACTGGATAGGCGATCTGCGCAAGATCGCGGGACGCATCCCCCGCCGCTATGCGACGCTGGAGGAAGCGCTGGAGCGCATGCGCAGTGAAAACCCGCATCTTTCCGAGGAACAGGCGCGCCACCTGACCATCCATGGCAGCAACCAGAACGAAGACGGCACCTACAGCTGGAAGTTCGACAACTATGTGCGTTCGTTCGCGCCCATCCAGCTGCCGTTCGAGGAGACGCACAAGTTATGGGGCCGCATCACCTGCCCGACGCTGTTGTTCCGCGGCACCGAATCCTGGGCCTCGGATCCGGTGAAAGACGGCCGCGCCGCGTACTTCACCAGCACGAAGGTACAACTGGCCAACATCGAGAAGGCGGGGCACTGGGTGCATCACGATCAGCTCGACGAGTTCGTACGCATCACCCGGGACTTCCTGGGCGATGAGTGAACGCGCCCGCCGGCTGCACGCCGCGGCAAAACCCGGGGTTTTTCACGTCACCGGCGGGGGCAGCCTGTTCCTGAGCGAATTGCTCAGCACGCCCGGCGCCTCGCGCACCGTGCTGGACGTGCGGGTGCCGTATGCCGCCACCGCCATGCACCAGCTGCTTGGCAGACTCAGTGATGGCGCCTGTTCCGTGAGCACGGCGCGGGCGCTGGCCATGAGCGCCTATCTGCACGCCCGCACGCTGACGGACAACGCGGTATTCGGGTTCGGCTGCACCGCCAGCCTGGCCACCGACAGGGAAAAGAAGGGCAGACACCGCGCACACCTTGCCCTGCAGACGCTGACCACCACCTGCACCCTTTCTCTGGCGTTCTCCGCTGACCGCAGCACGGAGGAGCAACTGCTGGCGGACCAGATGTGGACCCTTTGCGACTTCCTGATCGATGGCACGCTTGCCGGCAACGTGCAGGCGGTACACGCCGACCTGGAACGCACGGATATCGTGTTCGGTCACGCCAGGGCGCAGCGCCTGGGCGATCATCCGGGCACGCTGCTGATGCCAGGCGCGTTCAATCCGCCGCATACCGCGCATCTGCGCATGCTGGAACTCGCCGAGCAGCTCACCGGGCTGCCAGCGGCACTGGAGCTTTCCATCGCCAACGTCGACAAACCACCCCTGGACTACGCCACCATCGAGGAACGCCTGACAGGTATCGGGCGCAAGACCGGTCGCGCTGTATGGCTGACACGCCTCCCCACGTTCGTTGACAAGGCGACGGTATTCCCCGGAACAACCTTCATCGTGGGCGTGGATACAATTACCCGCATTGCGGAAGCGAAGTACTACGAGAACGAACACACCCGTGACCTGGCGCTGACTTTTCTCGCCGAGCAGGGTTGCCGGTTCCTGGTATTCGGCAGACTCATCGGCGACAGGTTCCGCTCACTGGACGACGTCACCCTGCCGGCAGCATTGCGGAACCTGTGCGACAGCGTCAGGGAGTCGACATTCCGGGAGGACATCTCGTCCACCGCTATTCGCAACAACACCGGGCCTGCAGACGCCGATAACACGCCATCGCACACAATCGACTGAATCATGCCAGGGACTCCGGAGCAGCTGCCGTCCGGGGCAATGGGCTGCAGCCAGGCGCGGTTCAGCGGCCGCCAGTCTCGCTGCCGGTGGTTGCCTGACGGGGGGCATCGGCGGCCCTGATGAGCGGGGTGAGCCCCTCCCCACCCTCCTCCGGGGCCAGGCCAAGGCGCGTCAGATTCATGGTGGCGGCGTCGTATTCCGCACGCGCCAGCTGGTACGCCAGATCCGCCTGAAGGTGTCGGATGCGTGCGTTCGTCGCGGTTTCCTCACGCACGTTGACCAGAAAGAAATCACTGGCCCCACGCTCGAACCGTCGTTCCTCCGCCTGCATCAGGGCACGTGCCTGTTCCACCTCGCGGGCAGCCAGTTCGGCCAGGTCACGCGACGCACGCAATTCCAGCAGGAGGTTCGCCACTTCCATCTCCAGCTCGTCCTGGACGAGCCGTTCCTGCTGCGCCAGCCGTTCCAGATCCGCCCGCGAGCGGTCCAGCGCACCCCGGGCCTGCCGTCGTTGCAATGGTACGGTGAAGGTGATGCCTGCGCCGGTCTCCGTGCGGTTCCGTGAGGCGCCGCCCTGCCCGATGGCGCCAAACGGTTCGCCTGCTTCCATGCGCAGATCCAGACGCGGTGACAGGGCATTGCGGTCGAGCGACACCTTCAACTGTGCCCGCTCGATCGCATTACGCAGACGGCGCAACTCCGGACGCCGGGCAATCACCATTGCGTCGACACCGGGCAACGCCATCACCTCGTCGATGGCCGGGAGCGTCGGCAATACCGGCAGACGGGTGGCGGCGGGTACGACGGGAGTACCGTCCTGGCGGCGCAGGAACATCGACAGCCGGTTGGCCGCTTTCGCAAAATCCCGCTCCGCGGCCGCCAGCAGCGCCTGGCGACGGGTAATGTTCTGCTGGTTCTCAATGAGCTGGATGCGCGCACGCGCACCGCTTTGCACCTGTCGCTCGAGTCCCTCGGTGCGATCTTCCGCCAGGCGCAACAACTCCGCATACACCTGCCGCTGGTGTCCCGTGGCCACCCAGCCCTGGTAGGCACCCACGGCCTGACGCTGCACGCCGACACGGGTGAACAGCAGGTCGAGGGCGGCCGCTTCGGCAGCCAGGCTGGCATCACGGACGCCAAATCGCCGTGGGTCGATCGTGCGATCACGCAGCAGCGAGAACAGCACGCCAACCTTCAGGCGGCCGCCTGTATTGGTGTAGAACGCGTCTTCGTAGAGCGGAAAATCCCCGCCGGAAAGGGCATAGGAGCCGTAGAGCGTGCCGCCAAACGCGCCGAGGGGTTGCTTCGCCGTGGCCTCGAGCGCACGGCCATCGTAGTACCCCGACGTGCGCGCACGACTCTCCACGCCAAACACCAGATCGAACGCGCCTTCAGCGGCCCGGATACCGCCCTCGGCCGCACGCACCTTCGCCTGGGCCTCCAGTACCCCCGGATAGTGACGCGCCGAGGACGCCAGCACTTCCGGTAAACCAAGGAAATCCCCCGTTCCGTCTTCCATGGCGGCACGCGCACCCACGGGCATCAGGCAGCCTCCCCCTGACAGAAGAGCACACAGCAGAAACCGGCAGGAGGCGCTGATCATGCCGTTACCCGCCCGATGCCGGAAACTCCGGCGGGAAGTTGTTGAGCTGCCGCCACAGCTCATAACCCACGCGCACTTCCTCGAGCATGACCCAGCCACGCACCTTCGCGCCGTAACGCAGGTAGTTCGTGTCCGGCCAGGGCGAAAACGGATCGTGCGCCTCCCTGACGAGTACGCGGAACCGCCCACTGGCCTGCGCGGACGGGTCGATGCTCACCACCTCACCCGCAAAGGTACCGACCGCAAGCGATGGCCAGCCGCTGAACTGCACCGCGGGCCACCCTTCGAACTGCAAGCGCACCCGGGCCCCCGTCCGCATCAGCGCCACATCGCGCCCGTCGATGAACAGCTCCACCGCCCGGCTGGCGTTGTCGGGAACAAAACTGGCAACCGCGTCGCCAGCACGAATCACCGTCGCACTGTCGCCGGCATTGACCCGCAGGATCACGCCGTTGCGCGGCGCACGCACGAACTGCGAGGACTGGCGCGACAGGTTCACGTCGACGCGCGACAGCTCCGCCGCCGCTTCCGCCGCCTTGGCGCGCAGCTCCTGCACCTTGATGCGCGCCTGTTCCAGTTCCCGGCGGGCGGCAAGCCCTTCTTCGAACAGCTCTTCCGTCCTCTGCTGGTCGATGGCGGCGGTACGTTCCGCGGCGCGCGCCGCGGTCAGCTTGGCCAGCACCTGATCCCGTTCCGTGCCCAGGCGCTCGAGCAGATTGGGATCGATGTCGATGATGCGGACGATGGGATCGCCGACGTTGACGTGACTGCCATCGCGTACGAACCATTCGGCGATGCGGCCTGATACCAGTGCGTTGATGTCCTGCTGGCGGTCGTTGGGGTCGAGGGCAATCACCGTGCCGGCGCCCGGCGCGGTCTGCACCCAGGGCGCCAGGACAAGAAACGCCGACAGCAGGACGACCCCGCAGAGGATCAGCAGAGCGATCGTGCGCATCGGACGCGGGAGCGAGAGTGCGGCAAGGGTGCGGAAATGGTGCTCATGAATCTCGCGGTAGGTCACGCGACACCTCCAGCGCCGGCGGACACCGCGCCCTGTGTGAGCATTGTCCGGAATGCCGCCTGACCCGGCAGCCGCTCAACCGCTCCCGGTCTCAGCAGCAGCCAGTGATCGAAGCCGAGGTCGATGTCGCGGTTCGAGAAATACACCAGGATGCCCTGGCCGCCGCTGACCTCGGCAAACCGATCAAAAGCCAGTTTCAGCACGTGCGCCGGCAGCACGTCGTAAAGTTCGCCAAGCACCAGCACCCGGGGCCGCGCAATAAGTGCGGCGGCGAGCTTCAGCTGCATGCTTTCGGTTATCGACAACGGCCAGCCAGTACTTTCGATGGGCGTATCCAGACCATTGTCCAGATCGGCAATGACTTCCCGCAGCCCGACACAGCGGATCGCCTCGAGCATGCCGCCCGCATCGCCGTCGGCTTCGCTCAGGCGCAGGTATTCGCGAATGGTCATCTCGATGGCGTTCGGACGATCGAGCACGATGATCTGTTGCCGGAGTGTGTGAGCGGGAATGGCGCGCAGATCAACCTGTCCCAACGTCACGTCGCCGCCAATCGGGTGTTCGTGTCCCTTCAGGAAGTTGGTGAAAATGCGCTGCGCGGCATGCCCCTGGGAATGCGCCAGCACGCGCGCGCCATCGGGAAGATGGAAGTCCAGCAGCGTTTCCACGCCCCGGGTGCGGCCGCTGGCCTGCATGAACGTGAGGCCGCCAACCGCCAGCGGGAGCTGTGGATCCTCGACAAACGCTTCCTGTTCGATGTCATAGAACAGCGCCAGCTCGTCGATGGCCGCGCACAGGTCATAGAAATAGGTGAGATACACGCCCAGCTGGGAGATGCCGTAGTAGACCACGCTGAGCACCAGTTCCGCCGCCACCAGTTGCCCCAGGGTCAGTTCGCCCTGGGTCACGAGCCATCCGCCGAGGCCCAACAACAACGCACTGGCCGCGGCATAGACCACGGCAAACCAGAGCGTCTGCGCAAAATGATGGCGGAAGTGCCGCTTCTGCTGCTCGATGTAACTGGCGGTCAACAGCTCCGTGCGTTCCAGCGCGTCGTCGATATGTCGCTCCGACTTGAAGAAGCCGTTGGAAGCACCAAGACCTTCGAGCCAACCCGCGGTGGCATGCTTGCGATGCGACAGCTCCACGGCACTGACAATGGCCCGCCGCCCCCAGAAGATCCAGGCCAGCCAGACGGCCAGGATGACCACCAGATTGAACAGGAGGAACAGCGGGTGGTAGAGGGACACCAGCAGGAAGCCGACCAGCGCCTGCAACACAATGGTGAAGCCGCCAACCAGCAGGTTGGGCATGGATTTGAGCACCACCACGATATCGAAGTAGCGGTTGAACAGCGCCCCTTTGCCTGAATCCGCGAAAAACGGATTGACGGCGTAGATGGCACGCAGCGCCACCTCGGACACCAGTCGTGCATAGAAACGCCGGGCGAACAGATCCATGAGATGAATGCGCAGGGCATTGACAAGTCCGGCTGCAAGCAGCAGGAAAAACAGCGCCAGGGAAAGCACTACCAGCGGTGTCAGCATCCCCGTATAGGCAACGGTATTGACCAGCATCTGTACGGAAATCGGCGTGGCAAGCGACAGCAGACTGATCGCAATGCCGTACACCACCGCCACGGTGTAGAAACGGCGGTCCGGGCCGAGAATCCTGACCAGAAAAAACGCAACGCGCGCGAGTGTGCGCTCGCCGGATCCGGGGTCGCTGGCTGTATGAGACAGATCACACCTCGTCGATTGCAATTTCCCTGTCGGGGCCGCCCAACAGCCACAGGGCGCCCGACAGCGCGCTGAAACCGGTCCTGCTGGACGTGTTTCAGCATCCTGCTGACCAAGGATAACGTGACGCCCCCGGGGAGGGGAGGGATCCGGCGCAAAATCGCCGTTGTGTGCAATGCCTTGTCGTTCGATGGCTCCCGCCGACAGCACATCCGCTGTTGCCCGCCGATACCCTGGCCGTGGGTCGGGCGTCGGGGCAGGTCGCGCACCAGCGTGCCGCCGCGGCGTCAGCCACCCGGAAAGCGGGCGCGGACAGCTCTTTTACATTCCAGCCTTGCCCCGACCCGACAATTGCCACAGTCTCCCGCTTCTCTCCCAATCACCAACCGGAGTCCCGCATGAACCTCCTGGAATCCCTCCTTGGCGGCCAGGGCCAGGCAGCCCTTGGCCAGATCGCAAAGCAGTTCGGCCTGAACGAATCCCAGGTACGCGACGTGGTGAGCCAGCTTGCCCCCGCGCTCGGCCAGGGACTGCAGCGCAACGCCCGTGCCTCCGGCGGCATGGACGCACTCATCGGCGCGCTGGCGAAGGGCAACCATGGCCGCTACCTGGATGACATCGGCGCGCTGGCGAACCCGGACACCACGGCGGATGGCAACAACATCCTGGGCCACATTCTCGGCAGCAAGGACGTCAGCCGCTCCCTCGCCGGCAAGGCTGCCGAGCAGACAGGCGTCGGCGCCGATCTCATCAAGAAAATGCTGCCGCTCATTGCCTCGCTGGCCATGGGCAGTCTCAGCAAGCAGACGTCCTCCGCCGGTGGCGGCAATCCGATGAGCGACGTCCTTGGCTCCCTGCTGGATCGGAATGGCGACGGCTCCGCGCTCGACGACCTGATCGGCATGGCCGGAAGTCTGTTCAAGCGGTAAGGTCCGGGTTCCGGTCCGACCCACGGTTGGCGGCGGATTGACGCTCGACGGTTAGAAGAAAAAGGAGAACCACATGTTCGGTGCACTGTTTGATTTCGTACGGGACGTCGGTGACAAGCTGTTCACCTCCGACACCGAGGCGGCGGATGCCATTCGCGCCCACATCGACAAGGACAACCCCGGCATCATCGGCCTGCGCGTCGACTACGCCGATGGTTGCGTCACGCTGCATGGCGCCGCAAAAGACCAGGCCGCCAGGGAGAAGTGCGTCCTGATGGCCGGCAATGTGAAGGGCGTGGACAAGGTCGAGGCGGACGATCTGGTACTTATCCCTCCCAAGGCGCCGGAAGCCGAAGCGACGTCGACAGCAGCGCCGACGGCCAGTGCGGCGCCAGCGGAACCTGCCGCCGACGACGTGCCGGCAGCGCGCTTCTACACGATCCAGAAAGGCGACACCCTGTGGAAGATTGCGGCTGAGACGCTGGGAAACGGTGCGCGCTACAAGGAAATTTTCGAAGCCAATCGCGAGGTGATTCGCGACGCCGACAGGATCTATCCCGGTCAGAAGATTCGCATTCCCGGTTGATCCTCCGTCCGAAGCATCCGCCGCACCCGCGTTGCGCGGGTGCGGCCTGAACGGCCATATCGCAACGCGCGGCGGCTGTACTATGCTTTGCCGTCACCGTTACCCGGGCCGACCACCCCGCAATCTTGGCCAGACGCTCCGCGCCAGCTGATCCCGCCACTCGTCTCGACCCGGACCCTGTTGTCGACCGCACGCTCAGGCACTCCATCAAGGATGGCGTGTTCTACTCGGCAATGATGGGTACCGCGGAAAACTACTTTTCCGCCTTCGCCGTTTTCCTCAGGGCGACTACCGCGCAGATCGGGGTACTGGCATCGCTGCCTCCCCTGCTTGGTTCCTTCATGCAGGTTGTCTCCGCCTGGCTGGGGCGGCGGCTGGGCAAACGCAAGGAGATCATCGTTGCGGGTGCACTGCTGCAGGCCGCCGCACTCATCCCGCTGATGCTGGTGCCGGTATGGTTCCCCGACCTCGCCATGCCACTGGTGATTGTGTGCGCGGTGCTCTACTTCTTCGGACCACATCTCGGGTCGCCACAGTGGGGTTCGCTGATGGGCGACATCGTGCGCGAAAGCCGACGCGGCCGGTTCTTCGCACTGCGCACACGCTTGTCCAGTCTCGCCAATTTCGGCGCGCTGGCGCTGGCCGGCGTGGTGCTGCACGTGTTCACCGGGGAGGAGACAACCTACTGGGGATTCGTCGGCATCTTCAGTCTGGCCACACTCTTCAGGCTTGCTTCCGCCTGGCATCTCAGCCGGATGATCGACCCACCCGGACACGTCGCCGCGATTGACACCGCGGGCTATGCCGGACTCTGGCGCACGTACCGCCAGTCCGGACTCCTGCCCTTCACCCTCTTCTTCGCCTGCATGCAACTGTCGGTGGCCATTGCCTCGCCCTACTTCGCGCTCTACATGCTGCGCGATCTGCACTTCAGCTATCTGGCCTTCATGGCCAACACCGCGGCATCGGTGTGCATCCAGTTCCTCACGCTCAATCGCTGGGGGCGACTGTCCGACCTGTTCGGCAATCGACTCATACTCGCCACCACCGGTTTCATCATTCCGTTGATGCCCATGTTGTGGGTGGTATCCACCAACTACGTGTACCTGCTGTTCGTGCAGGCGCTGTCGGGACTGGTCTGGGCCGGCTTCACATTGAGCGCCGGTAACACGGTCTACGATCTCACCCCGCGCGAAAGGCGTGTAACGCTCATGGCCGCACACAATGTCGTTGCCGCAACCGGCACGTTCGTCGGCGCGCTCATCGGCGCCTGGCTGGGTTCGAACCTGCCACACGAACTGACGCTGGGTGGTAGCACGGTCGCCTGGCTGACGCCGCTCTACGGCGTATTCATCATCTCCGGGCTGTGTCGGGCGGCAACATCGCTTGCGTTCATGCGCCGGCTACGTGAAGTCAGGCGCGTACGACCGATGTCCGGCACCGGGCTGATCTTCCGCGTCACACGGTTTGCGCCGTTGTCCGGGCTCATCTTCGAAGTCGTGGGCAGGGAGAATCCGCGCGCCAGGCGCCAACACCAGGAGACCGATGCCGGGGACAATTGACCACCAGCAGGCGGCTGAAAAAGCAGGCAGCCAGGCCAGCCAGGGATGGCTGGCCGGCAAATGCAGCGAATAACGCTGCAGTTTGACGTGAGACGGCGAAGCCCGGCGACAGCTGAAAAAGTCCAGGAGGGACTTTTTCAGCATCCTGCCACGTCAGTGCGCGCCTCGCCGGCTTCCGACTACCGTGCGCCAACGCGAACCCCGGAATCGCCACACGAGCATCGCGCCCTTGAGCAGATAGTCGCCCACCAGCGCGCCATACACCCACATCACCGGCATGTTCCAGTAGGTGGCGAGATAGGCCAGACCACAGCGCATACCGATCAGGCCGGCGATGGTGGCCATGAGTGGAAAGCGGGTGTCGCCCGCACCACGCAACGCGCCACCAATGGCAAAGTCGATGGCCATCAGCGGCATCATGCCGCCCAGCATCCACACAAATTCCACCGTGTGTTGCACGGTCAAGGGTGAATCCTCGATGAAAAATTCCGCGAGTTCACGTGCATAAGTGACGATGACCGCGCCCAGGGCGCCCATGCAGAGCATGGCCATCCACATGGATCGCCAGCCGGCACGGGCCGCACCATCATGATCGCCGGCCCCCAGAGACTGGCCCACCAGCGTGGAACCGGCAATCGAAAAGCCGAAACCGACCGTCATGCATACCATCAGCAGGTTCACACCGATGTTGTAGGCGGCGAATGCCTCGGTGCCGTAATGGCGACCGATGAGCATCAGGAAAACAAAGAAGCCCACCTGAAACACGCCCTGTTCAACGGCAGCGGGATAGCCGATGTCCACCAGTCGCTTCAGCCGTTCCCTGCGCCACCACCCGCCTTTGACGTGGCGCACCCGGAACTTCTGCTTGATCCAGAGCGTAAACAGCACCACGCCACCCAGCGCAAAGGCGAAACCGCCCGCCACCGCCGCGCCGCTGGCACCAAGTTCCGGAAAGCCGAACTTGCCGAACACCAGCACATACAACAGCGGCAGGTTCACCAGGTTGATGCCGAAACCGATCCACAGGGGCGTCCACGCATCGCCAGATGCCCGCAGCGTAGCGCTCAGCACAAAATTCAGGGCAAAGAAAACATTGAACACACACAGCCAGCGGATGTACTCCTCCGCAAGCAGCAGCGTGTGCTCGTCAAGTCCGAACGCGCCCGCCATGTTGTCGGCAAACAACAGGCCCAGCGTGGACATGATCGCCGCCAGCACCACGGCCAGCGCCAGTGATGCCATGGCCACGCGGCTTGCTTCCTGACGGTCGCCCGCGCCCCAGGCCCTGGCCACGAGCGCCGTGGTGCCCGCGCCAACGGCCATCAGGATGGCCTGAATGGCAAAAAACACCCGTTGCCCCGCGCCCACCGCGGCAATGGATTGCGCGCCCAGCGAACCGACGAACTTGGTCTGCACCATGCCCACGATCGTGTACGAGAGGTTGCCCAGCATGGACGGAAAGGCGAGCTGCCAGATGCTGCCCGCACGCTCCGTGCCGTGAGCGTCTTCGCCATTGCTGCTAGTATCGTCGGCTTCCATGAACCTTGAATCTGTTGGGAGATCTCGATGAGCGGCTATACCGACATTACGGTGACGCTGGAAAACTACGTGGCGACGGTGGAGATCCAGCGACCGCCGCACAACTTCTTTGACTATAGCCTGATCGGCCAGATTGCCGACGCTTTTGACGCCATGGACGCGGACGGCAACTGCCGCGCGATCGTGCTGGCCGCAAACGGCAAATCGTTCTGCGCCGGCGCCAACTTCGGCACGGGTAAGTCGGACGGATCGGGAAGCGCGGATTTTACCGAGGAAGGGTTCCGTAACACCACCGGCAAACTGTATCGGGAAGCGGCGCGGCTGTTCGGCAACAAAAAACCGGTCGTCGGCGCCATCAATGGCGCGGCTGTCGGCGGCGGCCTGGGCCTGGCGCTGGTGCCGGACTTCCGCATCGCCTCAACGGAGGCGCGGTTTGCCGCCAACTTCACCAAACTCGGGATCCACCAGGGATTCGGCATCTCCGTCACCCTGCCGCGCATCGTCGGCCAGCAGGCCGCCAACATGATGCTCTACACCGGCCGGCGTCTGAAGGCGGAGGAGGCACTGGCCATCGGGCTGGCGGATCAGGTGGTGCCCCACGACGCGCTGCGCGCCACCGCGCTGGCGCTGGCCGCGGAAATTGCCGAGAACGCCCCGCTGGCGGTGATGAGCGTGCGCGCCACCATGCGCCAGGGCCTCATGGACGCGGTGCAGCAGGCTACCGAACACGAACTGAGCGAACAGAAATGGCTGCGCGCCACCGAAGACGCCGAGGAAGGCATCCGCTCCGTGGCGGAACGTCGCGCCGGCAACTTCAAGGGCAAGTGAGGACGGAATGATGGAACTCGGCAGACTGGGTGTCTGGTATTTCCTCGACGGTCTGCCCGCGCCCGAGGCGGCAGCAGCGGCGCAGCGTATCGAAGCTCTGGGCTATGGCACGCTCTGGATACCGGAGAGCGTGGGCCGCAACCCGCTGGTGCACGCCTCCTGGCTGCTGGCCAACACGCGCCGACTGAATATCGCGACCGGCATCGCCAACATCTACCACCGGGAACCCGGCGTCACGCTGTCAGGCCAGCTCACTCTGGCGGAACAGTCCGGTGGTCGTTTCCTGCTCGGCCTGGGCGTGTCCCACAAGCCCATGGTGGAAGGCGTGCGCGGACTGGCTTACGGCGCCCCGGTACCGACCATGCGTACCTATCTCGAACGTATGGCGGCCTCGCCCTATACCGGCATCCGCCCTGCGGAACCACCGCCCACGGTGATAGCGGCACTGGGCCCGAAGATGCTGGAACTGGCGGCGACCAAGGCCCAGGGCGCCCATCCCTACTTCACCTCACCCGACCACACCGCCATGGCCCGCAAGGTCATGGGCAAAGGGCCACTGCTGTGCGTGGAACAGAAGGTAATCCTGGAAACCGATGCCGGGAAAGCACGGGAACTCGCGCGTCCGGTGGCAAAGATCTACCTCGGTCTGCCCAACTACCGCAACAACTGGCTCCGGATGGGGCTCACGGAAGCTGATCTGGAGAATGGCGGTTCCGACCGGTTCATCGACGCCACCTTCGCATGGGGCAATACCGACGCCATCCGTCGGCGCCTTCAGGAGCACCTGGATGCGGGAGCGGACCATGTCTGCGTCCAGCCGGTGAATCCGAACGGCGTCTTCGGCGATCTGCACTGGGCCGCGCTGGAGGAAATCATCGCGGGCTGAGCGCTCAGCCCGCATCACGCTGTCTCAGGAGCGATCCAGCTCCAGCCGCAGGCTGGTGTAGGCCCGGTTCACGAAGCCGGCAGGGTCGCCCTGTTTTTCATCGAAATCGCGGGTTGGCTGCGCAGCGATCACCTCCTCCAGGCTCTTTCCTTCACGGATCATGCCCAGGATCCTGCCACGTAGCAGTTCCAGCATCGCCACGTAGGCGACCAGCGTTTCCTGCGTGGCAATCGGGCCATGTCCGGGTATCACCACCGTGTTCCCGTCGATTTCGTCGAGCACCGCCTTGCAGAACCCGATGACACCGGTGAGATCGCCACCATTGTCCACGTCGATGAAGGGATAACCCGAGTTGTTGAACACATCGCCCAGATGCACGGCATTGCTGTCGCGAAAAATGACCGCCGTATCACCCGTGGTATGCGCCGGACCTGCATGCACCAGGTCGATGGTTTCACCATTGAAATGGAACTGCATGCGTTCGTTGTAGGTGATGTGCGGCCACGCAACTTCCGGGTAGGCCTTCTGCCCGTACTTCGCGATGACAAGATTGACCACATGGTCGTTCTTCATCATCTCCCGCGCGTTGGTCTGGCTCACCAGCCACGTGCCAGCGGCGCCGAGCGCAGCATTGCTTTCGGCGTGGTCGAAGTGCCAGTGCGTATTGATGGCAAAGTCGATGTCGCCGCCGCCGAGTGCGCCGATCGCGGCCTGCACTTTCGACAGGATCTGCGGGAACTGGTCGTCGACCACCAGCACACCGTTGTTGCCCGTACTGACGGCAATGTTGCCGCCAACGCCAAACAGCACGTGCAGCCGGTCGGAAACTTTCTCCGTGCGGATAGCGGCGGTGGCAAAATCCCAGCCAAAGGTCTTCGTGAGTTGCTCGAGATCCATCACCTCGTGGCCATGGCCGGACGCCGCAAGGCCAAGTGAAACCAGCCCCGCGGCAATTTTCGGACGTATGTTCATGCTGCTCTCCCCCGGTATCGGCTGACCTTACCCCCGCCCGTTCACGCAACACAAGCCGCGTGTTGTGCAGCGATCGGCGCCGATTTCCGGGAAACGGGCGGCGTCAGTCCCCGTCCCCGGCGCGCATGCGCAGCGCGCCCTGCACTTCCGGAAGACGCAATGAGAGCAGGGCGGCGAGCACCAGCAGTAAGCTGGCCGTCCACAGACAGGCCACCAGCCCCTGCCACTGGTACATCGCGCCTGACAGCACGGTGCCGAACAGCCGGCCCGCGGCATTCGCCGTGTAGTAGAAACCGACGTTCATCGACACGTCGTCCGCATCCGCGTACGCCAGCACCAGGAAGGAGTGCAGCGCGGAATTGACGGCGAAGATGAGTCCGAACAGAAACAGCCCGCCCACCACGGCCCACTGCGCGCCGACATCAGCCCCCAGTGCAAGCGCGATGGCGGCCGGGACAACCGCAAGAACCAGCACCCATCGCCGCGCCGCCTGGCCGCCCGGCGGCGGCGAATCCGCCCGCGGTTGCAGCACGGCGGGCGACAGTACCTGGAGCACCCCGTAGCCGATGATCCAGGCCGCCAGGAACGCACCGACACGGGTGGCGGTCCAGCCAAGAACCTCATGCAGAAAGACGGGCAGCGCCACCACGAACCAGACGTCGCGAGACGCGAACAGGAACAACCGGGCGCCGGCCAGCCAGTTGATGGCGGGACGGCGGGAAAAGATCTGCCTGAAACGGGGTTTCGCGCGCATGCGCCCGAGCCCGGACGGCAACAGCACGAGCGTGGCGAGAAGCACCACGCCCAGGCCACCTGCCAGACACAGCAGCGCGCCCTGGAAATCAAGCAGGTCGAGCAGCAGCGCACCGAGGAAATACCCGCCACCCTTCAGCGCGTTCTTCGAACCGGTTAGCACGGACACATAGCGCAACAGGCGCGACGATTCGCTGTCGCCCGCCAGCAGTTTGACGCTTGCCTTCGCCGACATCTTGTTGAGGTCCTTGGCAATGCCGGACAGCGCCTGCGCGGTCATCACGTAGGGTACCGTCAGCCACGCCGATGGCGCCGCCAGCAGCGCAAGCGCCAGCACCTGCAGCGCCATGCCGAGATTCATCGTGCGATTCAGACCGATTCGCGCGCCCAGCCAGCCACCGGTGAGGTTGGTGACCACACCAAAGAACTCGTAGAACAGGAACAGCATCGCCACCGCCAGCGGCGAGTAGCCGAGGCCGTGGAAGTAGAGCACCACCAGCATGCGGATGGCGCCATCCGTCAGGGTGAATGCCCAGTACCCCGCGGTAACCGTCAGGTATCCTCCGGAGGCCCGCTGCGCCACCGCGGTCATAGCGAACTAGCCAGCATCCGGGCAATATCGATCAGGCGGCAGGCGTAGCCCCATTCGTTGTCATACCACGCGTACACCTTTACCTGCGTGCCATGAACGACCAGGGTGGACAGCGCGTCCACGATGGCGCTGCGCGAATCGTTGACAAAATCCACCGACACGAGCGGCCGCGTCTCATAGCCGAGTATCCCTGCCAGCGGACCCCGGGCTGCCGCCTCGAAGAGGCCGTTCACTTCGTCCGCCGTCGTCTGCCGCGCGGCCTCGAACACGAAGTCCGTAAGCGATGCGTTCAGCAGCGGCACGCGCACGGCATGACCGTCGAGCCGGCCTTCCAGCTCCGGAAAGATCCGCGTGATCGCGCGGGCGGAGCCGGTTGTGGTGGGGATGAGGGACAAACCCGCCGCGCGGGCGCGACGCAGATCCTTGTGCGCGCCGTCGACCAGCGTCTGCGTGTTGGTCACATCGTGGATGGTGGTGATGCTGCCATGCACGATGCCGAGCGCGTCGTGCATAACCTTCACCAGCGGCGCCAGACAATTGGTGGTGCACGACGCTGCCGTGACGATGTGGTCGGTAGCCGGCGCATACAGGGCGTGGTTGATGCCGTAGACGATGTTGAGCACACCTTCCGTGGGTGCTGCCACGAGCACCTTGCGCACCCCCTGTTCGAGATAACCCGCGAGCAGCGCCGGTGTCTTGTGATGTCGACCCGTCGCTTCGATGACGATGTCGCAATCGCGCCAGTCGGCGTCGGCGATGGCTGCCGAACGCGAGTACACGAGCCGCGCATCGCCGATCGCGAGAGCGCAATCGCCGTCCGCCGTCGCCTCCAGCCACCGGCCGTGCACGGAATCGAAGGACAGCAGGTGCGCCGCCGTCGCCGCGTCCGCCGCCACGTCATTGACGCGCACGAAGCGCAGCCCGGGCACCTCCCATCCCGCCCGCAGCGCCAGCCGTCCCATGCGGCCGAACCCATTGATACCGACCCGGATCGTCATACGTGACTCGCCTCACCCGTGGGTGGGGCGAAAACTACCATCATTATCCGGCTTTTCGATGACACCGAAGGTCACGGACCGTTACTTCCCGGCGGACGACACGCGGCCCGCCACCCTCAATCCGCGGAAGCGAAACTGCCGTAACGTCCCTGGAAGAACAACAGCGGCTCTTTTTCCGGCGCACGGATCGCCAGATCGAGGACGCGTCCGACGGCAATCGTGTGGTCGCCGGCGTCATGCTCGGCTTCCAGCGCACAATCGATATAGGCAATGACCCCGTTGAAGATGGGCGAGCCACTCACACCCCCCTGCCAGTCCAGGGCCGCAAACTTGTCGATGCCGCTCTTCGCCATGACATCGCAGATCGCACGCTGGTCGGAGGCGAGGATATTGATGCAGAAGTGGCCGGAATCGCGCAGAGTTGGCCAGCTCGTGCTGGTCTTGCCCGGACACAGCGCTACCAGCGGTGGATCGAGGGACAGCGACACGAAGGACTGAGCCGCAAAGCCGGCAGGTTTGCCGTTGAGGCAGCCTGTCGCCACCACCACGCCAGTACAGAACTGACTCATGGTATTGCGGAAAACCCGCCCGTCGAAATCCGCCATACCGGTCTCACCCCGAAAGACGGCGACTATAACGGAGCCCCTCGTTCAATTAAAATCGCGCCCCTTCAAATGCATTGCACAGGAAACGCACGCCGTGGCCGATCTCGACACCTTCCGACGCGAAACCCGGGCGTGGCTCGACGCCAACTGCCCGCCGTCCATGCGCACGCCGGGCGGCGAAGAGGAGGCGGTATGGGGTGGTCGCGGTGCAACCTACGCCAATCCGGATTCGAAACTCTGGCTGGACCGCATGGCCTCCAGAGGCTGGACGGTTCCGCGCTGGCCGGTTGAATACGGCGGCGGTGGCCTGTCCGGCGAACAGGACAAGGTATTGCAGGAGGAGTTGCGCCGCATCAATGCCCGCTCGCCCCTGCAGAGCTTCGGGATCTGGATGCTGGGGCCGGTGCTGCTCGAATACGGCAACGAAGCGCAGAAAACGCGGTTCCTGCCGGAAATCGCCCGCGGCGAAATCCGCTGGTGTCAGGGCTACTCCGAGCCGGGTGCCGGCTCCGACCTGGCCGGCCTGCAGACCCGCGCCGAAGACAAGGGCGATCACTACCTTGTGAACGGCTCCAAAATCTGGACCAGCTACGCCAACCACGCCGACTGGATCTTCTGCCTGGTGCGCACGGACGCGAAGGCGCCGAAGCACGAAGGCATCAGCTTCCTGCTGTTCGACATGACCACGCCCGGCGTGAGCACATCACCCATCCAGCTCATCAGCGGCAGCTCGCCGTTCTGCCAGACCTTCTTTGACAACGTGAAGGTGCCGAAGGATCAGCTCGTGGGCAAACTCAACCACGGCTGGACCATCGCCAAGGCCCTGCTGCAGCACGAACGACAGATGATCTCCGGCATCGGCGGCAACTCGGCACTGGGCGGCACGGGACGCCAGATCCACGACACCGCACGTGAATATCTGGGCACCGACGCCGCGGGGCGTATTGCCGACCCCGCATTGCGTGACAAGGTGGCGCAACACCGTCAGAACGACCGCGCGTTCCAGCTCACCCTGGCGCGTAGCGGTGAAGAGGCCAAGGCCGGCAAGGCGGACATGAACCTTGCCTCCATCTTCAAGTACTACGGTACCGAACAGAACAAGCGCAAGTACGATCTCATGCTGGAGCTGATGGGCACGCGCGGCCTCGGTTGGGGTGGCAGCGACTTCGACGAGAAAGAACTGAACACGCCGAGGCAATGGCTGCGTTCGAAGGCCAACTCCATCGAGGGTGGTACCAGCGAAGTGCAGCTCAATGTCATTGCCAAACGCGTGCTCGGCCTGCCGGACTGACACCCACACCATCCGCGCAGGCGGAAGGAGACCTGGAATGGAATGGATCGTCGTACTCGTCATACTCGCTGCCCTGGCGTTCTGGGGTGTAGCCATCTACAACAGGCTGGTCACGCTCAGGAACCGCTTCAGGAACGGCTTTGCGCAACTCGAAGTGCAGCTCAAGCGGCGCTACGACCTCATCCCCAATCTCGTGGAAACCGCCAGGGGATATATCAAGCACGAGCGTGAAACGCTGGAAGCGGTGATCGCAGCACGCAACCAGGCCATCAACGGTCTGCAGCATGCGGCGAAGAACCCTGGTGATGCCGCAGCCATGAAGGAGCTCGGCAGTGCCGAAGGCGCACTTGGCGGCGCGCTGGCGCGTTTGAACGTGGTGGTGGAGGCGTATCCGGATCTGAAGGCCAACGCCAACATGATGCAACTTTCAGAAGAGCTGACCAGCACGGAAAACAAGGTGGCCTTCGCCCGCCAGGCCTATAACGACCAGGTCACCGAATACAACACCTACAAACAGACGTTCCCTCCGGTGGTCTTCGCCGGCCTGTTCGGCCATGCACAGGACGCGGAACTGCTGGAGTACGAGGATCGGGCGGAATTCCAGGCCGCACCCAAGGTTTCCTTCTGACACCCGACGACGACGCGAGCCAACGGCAGGATCGAACGCCGTGAATTTCTTCGAGGCCCAGGACGCGGCACGCCGGCGCACCTGGCGACTCGTGGTGCTTTTCCTCGCGGCCGTTCTGACGCTGGTGCTGCTAACCAACCTGCTGGTGGCCGTGGCCGGCTTCTTCTTTCTCACGCCCTCCGTGGCGCTTGCCGAACCGCAGGGGTCGCTCCGGTACGTCCTCGAAAGCACACCGCCCAGCCGCTGGGCTTTCATATCCCTCGGCGTCATCGGCGTCGTCACATGCGCCAGCCTGTACAAGTACGCGACGCTTCGTGGCGGTGGGCGCGCGGTGGCCGAATCGTTCAACGGACGCCTGCTCACGCGTGAACAGGCTGACCTGAAGCAGCAACGTCTGCTCAACGTGGTGGAGGAAATGGCAATTGCATCCGGCACCCCGGTACCACCCGTCTATCTCCTGCCGGAAGCGGGCATCAACGCGTTTGCTGCGGGGTTCAATGTCGACGATGCCGTCATCGGGGTGAATCAGGGAACCATCGATACGCTCAATCGCGATGAACTGCAGGGTGTCATCGCCCACGAATTCAGCCACATCCTCAATGGCGACATGCGGCTGAACGTGCGCATCCTGGCCATCCTGCACGGTATTCTGTTTCTGGGGCTGGTCGGCCGTGTGCTGCTGCGCCATGGGGGACGCAGCAGTGGCACCAACAGTCGCAACGCAGGGCTGCCAGTATTGGTGATGGGTATCGGCCTGCTGGCAATCGGTTATGGCGGAACGTTCTTCGGCAACCTCGTCAAAGCGGCTGTCGGCCGTCAGCGCGAATACCTGGCGGATGCCTCCGCCGTTCAGTTCACCCGCAATCCCCAGGGTATTGCCGGCGCGCTGAAAAAGATCGGCGGCTACCTCTCCGGATCTGACACCAGCAATGACAATGCACAGGAAGCGAGTCACTTTTTCTTCGCGCCGGTGGCAGCGCGCTTCGCACGCTTCCTGTTCGCCACCCATCCACCGTTGCCGGAGCGCATCCGGGCTATCGACCCGGGTTGGGACGGCACGTATCCGGAGGTACTGCCCCTGGCCGCTCCGGCCGCGGCGCAGGACATGGCGGATCCGCTGCTCGCGGGTATGGTGGCAGGCACCACGCCCGCTGACGTGGCCACCCGGATCGTGGAACGCGTTGGCAACCCGGACGAGGAAACCCTCACGCGCGCCCGCCACTTCGTCGACCTCGCGAATACCTCGCTCACCCGGGCCGCGCACGATGGCTACTCCGCCGTGGCGCTGATGTACGCATTGCTGTTGTCGGCGGAACCAACCGTTCGCGAGCATCAGCTCGCCACCCTGTCGAGCCACGCACCGCGGGGAACGCGTGAAGAGGTATTGCGCCTGGCTGACCTGGTTGCCCTGGTAAACCCGGTGCAGAAGCCGGTATACCTCGACAGGGCCATACCGGCGCTCAAGACCCTGTCCGGCCCCCAGTATCAGAATTTTCGCCAGCTCGTCGGTGAGCTTGTCAACGCCGATGCCAGCGTGGACCTGTTCGAATGGGTGCTGTCGCTGTCACTGATGAAGTACCTGACACCCCACTACATCAAGCCGCCGTCGGGTCGCGTGAAGTTCCGCTCCCTGGAGCTACTGGCGAATGACCTGGTACTGCTGCTGGTTTCACTTGCCGCCGCCTGCTCGCGCGCGACAGCGCAGTGTGACGAATTGGTGCACGCAGGTCTCACCGCCGCTGGCCTGCCCACCCCGCGGACGCTGCCGCCAGCGCCTGACTTCGACGCGGTGAACCTCATTGTCGTGCGGCTGCGCTCGCTGCACCCCCTGCAGAAACCCAGGGTTCTGAAAGCCGCTGTCACGGTGCTGATCGACGATACACAGCTCTCCGATCTCGATGCGGGCCTCCTGCACGCCATGGCGGGAGTGCTCGACTGCCCGCTCCCACCGCTACCCGGAACCGATCATGCGTAGACAACTGGCCGCCCTGGACCTGGGCTCCAACAGCTTCCACCTGCTGGTGGTCAGCGAACAGGACGACCACATCCAGGTCGTGGACAAGTACCGGGAGATGGTCCGTCTGGCCGCAGGCCTGCGCAACGACGGCTACCTGGATGAAGAGACGGAGTTTCGCGCGCTCAATTGCCTGGAGCGCCTGGGGGAACGTCTGCGCGGACTGGCCCGTGACAATGTACGCATCGTTGGTACCAGCGCGCTGCGACAGGCGAAGAACTCCGCCGCATTCATCCAGCGCGCCGAGCGCATTCTCGGCCACGACATCGAAATCATCGGCGGTCGCGAGGAAGCACGCCTGATCTATCTCGGCGTTTCGCACAGCCTGGAGGACAGCGCGGACCGGCGGCTGGTGGTGGATATCGGCGGCGGCAGTACCGAGCTGATCCTCGGCCGCCATTTCGATCCGGAGGAAATGGAAAGCCTGCACATGGGCTGCGTTGCCATGTCGGGCGCCTATTTCCCCGACGGCCGCATCGGTCGCAAGGCGTTCGAGCTCGCCATCAACCGGGCGCGGCAGGAACTGGAACCGGTAATGCATCAGTTCCGGCGGCCCAACTGGGAAACGGCCATCGGCGCATCCGGCACGATCCTGGCCATCGAATCCATCCTGAGCGCGGACGGTGGCGAGACCGGCGTGATCACCCGTGCCGGACTCGAACGCCTGGTGGGGCAACTGTCCGACGCCAGGCACCTCAGCGAGGTACCGTTGCCGCAGTTGTCGGCGGAGCGCCATCCCGTCTTCTGTGGCGGGCTTGCCATTCTTGCCGCCGTGTTTGCCGAACTGGACGTGGACTTCATGCATGCCTCCAGCGGTGCGCTGCGCGAAGGACTGATCTATGACCTGCTCGGGCGCGTGCACCACACGGATATCCGCGAAGCCACGGTGGTCAATGTACGGCGCCGCTACCACGTCGACATCGCCCACGCCAATCGCGTGCAAAGTCTTGTCATGTCACTGCATGACCAGTTGGCGGAGCAGCAGGGCCCGGCGGATACGGATGCAGATGCAGATGCCAAGTCGATTCTGCGCTGGGCGGCGGACCTGCATGAAATCGGCATGGACATATCACACAGCCAGTACCACAAACACGGTGGCTACCTGTTGCTGAACATGGATATGCCCGGTTTTTCACGGCGCGACCAGGCCCGACTGGCAACACTGGTAAGGGCGCACCGACGCAAATTCCCGATGCCCCTGTTCGTTGGCCCGGACGGCAATCAGCTCATACTGCCGGCGGTGCTGCTGCGACTGGCGGTGCTGTTGTGTCGTTCCCGTGAGCCCCAGTCGCTGCCGCCGATGCAACTGTTGCCCGGTAGCGGCGATCTCACCCTGCAGATTCCCGCCGCCTGGCTGAACGCACACCCCCTCACGCGACTCGACCTGGTCCAGGAAGCGGCGTTTCTCAGCGCCATTCCCTTTACCCTGGTCGTCGAAGAAACCTGACAGCGCAGAGCGCGGCGCGAAAACAGCCTCAGGCGCCGCTCAGTTCCGCGAGCAGAACCTGCTGCACACTGACAGGTTGCCGGCGGTTCGTCGCCCGCTCGTAGTTACCGTCCGACCTGAGCCGCCAGGCCTGCGTATTGTCCGCGGCGCACAGTTCGAATACTTCATGGAATACCCGCTTGACCAGCGCCGGATCTTCAACGGGGAAACAGGTTTCCACGCGATTGAAGAAATTCCGTCCCATCCAGTCGGCGCTCGACAGATAGACGCGCCGCTCTCCGCCATTTTCGAAGCAGAACACGCGCGTGTGCTCGAGGAAACGACCGACGATGCTGCGCACATCGATGTTGTCCGATACCCCCGCCACACCGGGACGCAGACAGCAGATTCCCCGCACCACGAGCTGCACGCGTACACCCGCCATCGAGGCCCGGTACAGCGCGCGGATGACCTGCGGTTCCACCAGCGCATTCATTTTCAGATAAATGCCTGTCGGCACCCCGTCGCGCGCCGTGTTGGCGATCTCACGCTCGATGAAGTTCAACAGCGAGGTATGCAGCGTAAAGGGCGCCTGCAGGAGACGTCGCAGCCGCCCGTGACGCCCCATCGCCGTAAGCTGGGCGAAGATCTTCTGCACATCGTCACCGATGTCCGGATCGCAGGTGAAAAAGCCGTAGTCCGTATACAGACGGGAGGTCCGCATATGGTAGTTCCCGGTGCCCAGATGCACGTATCGTCGCAGCGAGCGTCCTTCACGACGTATGACCATGGACATCTTGGCGTGCGTCTTGAGCCCGACGACGCCATACACCACCAGCGCGCCAGCTTTCTGCAGGTGATTGGCGAGTTCGATATTGGCTTCCTCGTCGAACCGTGCCCGCAGCTCGATGACCACCAGCACCTCCTTGCCCTCCTGCGCAGCCTTGACCAGCGCCTGCACGACGGGGGAATCCGTACCGGTGCGGTACAGCGTCTGCCGCACCGCCACAACCTGCGGGTCCTCTGCTGCCTGGCGCAGGAATTCGACCACCGGCGCGAAGGACTGGTAGGGATGGTGCAGGAGCAGATCGCCGTCCCGCAGGATGGAGAAGATGTCCGTGTCCGCCCGCAGCCGGGTGGGTATGCCCGGCGTAAACGGGGCGAACTTGAGATCCGGCCGTTCCACCAGATCCGGCACCGCCGCCAGCCGCATCAGATTGACCGGACCATCGCACTGATAAATTCCCTCGCTGGAAAGTCCATGCTGGCGGGCCAGGAGCTCCGCCACGTCTTCCGGACACTCCGCATCCACCTCCAGGCGCACGGCGTCGCCGAAACGCCGGGAAGACAGTTCGCCTTCCACCGCACGCAGAAGATCTTCGGCGTCGTCCGGATCAACCAGAAGGTCGCTGTTACGGGTCACGCGGAAGGGGAAACAGCCGGTTGCCTGCATGCCGGGGAAAAATTCGGAGACAAACGCCTGCACCACATTGGCGAGCAGCACAAAATCGTACTCGCAACCCGCGCAGGACTCCGGCAACCGGATCACCCGGGGCAGGGATCGCGGTGCGGTAACGACCGCCTTGCCGCTGGAGCGCCCGAACGCATCCTTGCCTTCCAGCGTCACCATGAAGGCCAGGCTCTTGTTCAGGAGTTGCGGAAAGGGGTGCGCCGGATCCAGCGTCATCGGGCTGAGAATCGGCAGAATCTCCCGGGAGAAGTAGCGCTTCAGCCATGCCCGCTGACGGGCATTCCACCTCTCTTCGGAGGTGATTCGCACGCCCTGAAGATCGAGCAATGGGTAGAGCTGGTGCAGCGACGCATACTGGCGGGCGACCAGATCGCGGGCCACTTCGTTGATGCGCCGCAGCTGCTCGTTGGCCGTCAGTCCGTCCGGCCCGGTCTGCGTGGCACCAAACGCCCTTTGGTGCCGGAGCCCTGCCACACGGATTTCAAAAAACTCATCCAGGATGGCGCCGGAAATGCAGATGAAACGCAACCGCTCCAGCAGGGGCATGGCCAGATCCTCCGCCTGCGCCAGCACACGCCGGATGAATTCCAGCTGCGACAGCTCCCGGTTGATGTACAACTCGGCGCTGTTGAGGTCGGGCGGAGGCGGAACGTCGATCACTACACGGCGATTGTTGCGGGCCGACGCGGGAGTTTAGCATGCGCCCCTTCGAGCTCCCGTGACAGTTCCGTGAAAGACGAGATCTACAACCAGGCACAGCCACATCTCGTGGATTTTGCCTTCGACAGCCGCGTTGCCGCCGTGTTTCCCGACATGATCCGTCGCAGCGTGCCCGGCTATGAACTGGTGGTACCCCTGTCGGCGCTGATGGCCGCCCGTCACCTCAACGGGGGGGAGCGCGTCTACGATCTCGGCTGCTCCCTCGGCGCCACCACACTGTCGCTGCTCACCCATCTGGGCTCCCGTTCCTGTGACATCGTCTCCGTGGACAACGCCCCGGCCATGCTGGAGCGGGCGAGGCAGCTGGTGACGGATCCCCGTGTGCGCTTCGTCGAGGCGGACATCGCGACACTGCCCCTTGACCCTGCCCGGGTCGTCCTGTGCAACTGGCTGCTCCAGTTCCTGCCACCACAAACGCGCGACGAGGTGATTGCCCGCATCGCACGGGCGCTGCGGGGCGGTGGCATGCTGCTGATGGCGGAGAAAATCCGTGACGAGGACGCGGACACCCAGGACTTCTTCGATGCATCGCACCTCGCCTTCAAGGCTGCCAATGGCTACACGGATCTGGAAATCAGCCAGAAGCGGGCCGCCATTGAAAACGTGATGATTGTGGATACGGAACGGATTCACCGGCAACGCCTTCATGCCGCGGGGTTTTCCACCGTGCGGGTGTGGTACCGATGCCTCAACTGGATCGCCATCGCGGCCTGGGCATGACTTTCGATAGCCTGCTCGTCAGGGAGATGCAGCGTCTGTCCACAACGCTGCCCGCCTTGTCGCCCGTCATCACCCGATCCGTCCTCCGCTTCGACGGCGCGCATCATGGTGACTTTCCCCGATGGCGGGACGCCATCGACGCGTTGCTGGCCGGAGACGCCGCGGAGCCTGCTCTACGCCAGCTCATGCCATGGCGCAAGGGTCCCTGGCAATTCGGTGAACTGCACATCGACACGGAGTGGCGGTCGGACTGGAAATGGCAACGCCTGGAGCCGCACCTGGCGCCGCTGTCGGATCGCCGCGTGCTGGACATAGGCTCGGGTAACGGCTATTTCGGCTGGCGTCTGCTCGAGCACGGCGCAGCCGCGGTCATCGGGGTGGACCCGACACTGCTTTTCTGCATGCAGCATCTGGCCGCGATCTCCCTTTTGGGTCCGCACGCCAACTGGGTGCTGCCACTGGCACTGGAGGAACTCGACGTCACGACCGGCTTCGATACGGTGCTGTCCATGGGCGTCATCTATCACCGTCGCGATCCCGCGGATCACCTGAAGCGCCTGTTCGCGCACACGCGGCCTGGCGGCGAGCTGGTGCTCGAATCGCTGGTCGTCGACGGCACGACGCCGCTGTTGCCGCATGCTCGCTACGCCCGCATGCGCAACGTGCACATCGTTCCGACACCGGAAACACTCTGTTGCTGGCTGGAGGAAGCGGGCTTTCGCAATTGTCGCGTGGTGGACATCACGCCTACGTCGACGGAAGAACAACGCACCACCGACTGGATGCAATTCGAATCACTGGCACAGTCGCTGGACCCGCGGGATGCCGCCCTGACGGTGGAAGGCTACCCGGCGCCCTGTCGCGCCATCGTCCTGGCCAGCCGTCCGGACTGACAGGCTTTCTAGCAGGATGCTGAAAAAGTCCATCCTGGACTTGTTTCAGCAGTCGTCGGCTTCGCCGACTCGCGCCAAATGCAGCGTTTTCCGCTGCATTTTCGGGCCAGCCGTCCCTGGCAGGCATACCAGGCTGCTTTTTCAGCAGCCTGCTAGGCAGCACGGCCCTCCGGCGACGGGGACACGGTTGCTTCCTGCCACAGCTCGCGCCACTCTTGCGCTTATGAATACCTGGTCATGTCGTTCGGCCCCGGCCGCCCGTACACACTCGTCGCGGCAGGCCCGTTGATGGCTGGTCTGCCGGTCATCCGCTTCCGATTTCGCGGGCGCGTGCGTCGCCTGTTCGATATCTACCTCGCCTTCAAGGATCACGGTCACGCGCCCATGCATCCCATGGAAGTCTCGCGCATGGCGAATATGTCGCTGGCCCAGGCGTCACGCAGTCTGGAAGACACCCAGGAACTCTTCGTGCGCCTGCCGAAGCGACCGGACGGCCTCACCCGCTACAGGCTGACAAGTCAGGTAACACAGATGACGCCGGAAGCCGTGGAAGCGCTCCTGAATCGACTGGCCCGCAGGGAGAGCCTCATCCTCTACGCGGTAGGCGTGATGCTGCTCTGTCTGTTCGTCATCGCCCTCGTTCTCATCGGACCCGCTCTGGGATAGTCATGCCTGAATCACTCTCACCCGAACTGCTTGATCTACGCGAACGTACCGCGGCCTTCGCGCGCGAGTTTCTGTGCGCCGGTCCGGCAAAGACACACCAGGACGTTGCGGCGGAATCCGTTCGACGCGGTTTTCACGGCATGTCGCAGCCGCGCAGCCACGGGGGTAGCGAGGCGGGTCCACTCGCCCTCACCGTGATCCGGGAGACGCTCGCATCCCTGAACGCTCCGCAGGCGGGCGCCGTGCTGGGACCGGGGCCGGGCCTGCTGGCCAATTGCGGGGAACCGCTGCGCGGGTCCTATCTGCTGCCGCTGCTCGCCGGGCGCAAACGCGCGGGTTTCGGCTTTACGGAGCCGGATGACGCACCGGCACCAACCACCGCGGTGGAAGACGGTGACATGCTGGTGGTAACGGGTCAGAAGTCGTACGTCACCGGCGGTGGCGACGCGGACTTCATCAATACCCTGGCCACCATTCCCGGCAAAGGACCGGCGATGATCGTCATCGATACCAACGCGCCAGGCGTTACTCTCAGCCGTCGTTTCGTGTCGCTGGACGGTAGTCATCACGCGGCTTTCACGTTCGATCGGGTACGCGTGCCGGCCAACCATGTCATCGGCAAACCCGGCGAAGGTCTGCCTCGGGCGCTCAAACAGATCGGCGACACCCGGCTGGCCATCGCCGCCAGCGTTACCGGCACCATGCTCTATGCCATTCACTTCGTGCGCGATCATATCGAGCGAACGGATCGCACGGGGGAGAAAAGGTCAGCGAAGGAAGGCGTGCGCCTGCGTTACGCGGACATGCGCACCAGCGCGTTCGCCGCCCGCAGCATGCTGTACCGCACCGCGCGGCTTGCCGAACGTGGTGACAACATCGTCAACGAAGCGATCGCCTGCAAACTCTTCAGCACCGAGGCGGTGGCTGAGGTGGTGGACACTGCCATCCAGCTGGTGGGGGGCCAGGCCCTGGTCGTGGGTCACCCACTGGAAGCACTGTATCGCCAGATTCGGGTACTGCGACTGGCGGAAGGTGCGAGCGACGTCTTGCGTCTCAACCTGGTTCGCGGCGACCTCGAGCTTGGCAAGGGCGTGCTCTGAGCGTGGCACGGGGATGCGGCGCGAACGCTGCATCCCTACTCCTCGTCAGCCTTGCCACCATGTCGCTCGCGGTTGAGATCGCTTTCGGAGCGTGACTTCTTGAGCAGCACGAACACTGCGCCCGTACCGCCCGCCTCCCGCGTTGCACTCACAAACGCGTTCACCAGCGGATGTACCTGCAGCCAGGCGTTGACATAGCTTTTCAGGCGACCGGGCGTAACCGCCTTCTCCCCGCGACCGTGCACGATACGAACACAGCGATACCCCCTGGCGTGACACTGCGTGAGAAAGACGTGCACCATGCGCCGCGCGCGCTGCACCCTCTCGCCGTGCAGATCAAGCGAATCCCTGGCGTCATAGTGGCCGCGCCGCAGGCGGCTCACGACAAGGTCCTGAACCCCTTCCCGGCGCCATTCCACGAAGTCGCGCGGAGCAACCGGAGGAACGTCGCCCAGCGTCAGATAACCTGGTGGTTCTTCCGGCTTTATGCCGAGCGCTGCCTCGCGGGCTCTCAGGTGCGCGGCCGTCGGCGCAGGATGCCCCGAAGTCAGCGCAGCCTTCGGCTTGCCGCGAAGTGGTTCGACGTCCGCCATCGCGGCCCTGAACACGTCTTCTTCGTCACTCACCTGGCCATTCAGGCGGCGTCAACGCCCACCTGCCTCACTGCTGGCACCATCGACTCGTGTCGACGGAGCCTACTTCATCTGCATGTCGATGCTGCGCAGCGTCTTCGCGCCATACGGCGGCCTGAGCCCGGCCATCTCGGCGACATTGACGCGGCTCTGCGTGAATACCGAACGTGCATGACTGAAACGCCGGAATCCATCGATCCCGTGATATGCGCCCATGCCCGACGGGCCGACGCCACCGAACGGCAGATCTTCCTGCGCCACGTGCATCACCACGTCATTCACCGTGACACCACCGGAAGTGGTATGCGCAAGCACAGCCTTCTCCTCCGCCGCATCGCTTCCGAAGTAGTACAAACCCAGGGGCCGGGGCCTTCCGTTGATAAAATCAATGCCTTCCTGCAACTGCCCGTATCGCTTCACTGGCATGACGGGGCCGAAGATTTCGTCCTGCATCACCGCCAGGTCATCCGCGGGATCGACGATGAGGGTGGGTGGTATCTTGTGGTGCGGCTGTTGCCGGAAATCTTCGTTGGCAGGATTGATTTCCTCAACCCGCATGCCGCGCGACTTCGCCTCTTCCACGTACCCGGTCAGTCGCGCGTAGTGCCGCTCGTTCACGACCGAGGTGTAGTCATCGTTATCGAGCAGCGTGGGGAACATCTTCGCGACACTGCGCTTCGTTGACTCCACAAACTCTTCCACGCGCTCGTCAGGAACGAACACGTAATCAGGGGCCAGGCAGATCTGCCCGGCGTTCATCAGCTTGCCAGCCACGATGGCATCCGTGGTGCGGTCGATGTCCGCGCTGCGGCCCACGATCACCGGCGATTTGCCGCCGAGCTCGAGCGTGACCGGCACCAGGTGTTCCGCCGCCGCCCGCATGACATGCCTGCCAACGGACGTGGCGCCGGTGAACAGCAGATGATCGAAAGGCAGCGACGCAAAATCCGCTCCCGTTTGCGGTCCGCCCGTACACACCGTGACCTCGAGCGGGTCGAACGAGCCCGCGAACAGTTCCGCCATCACCTCGGATGTCACCGGTGTGTACTCACTGGGCTTGATCATCACCCGGTTGCCCGCCGCAAAGATGCCCGCCAGTGGACTGAAGGTCAGATTGACCGGAAAGTTCCAGGGACTGATGACCCCCACGACCCCGAGTGGCAGATAGTCCACCCGCGCCCTGGCACCGAGCAGATTCAGCGGAAAGGGGCCAACACGACGTTTCTCGGGTCGCATCCACGTCGCCAGATGCTTCTGCGCATGGCGCAGCGGCGCCACCGACGCCGCGATGTCGGTGAACAGCGACTGGGTCTTGCTCCGATGCCCGAAATCGGCACACATGGCATCCACCAGCCGCTGGCGATGTGTCAGCAGAAGATCGATGGCCCGTTCAAGCCGGTCGCGACGCACTGCCGCGGGAACCTCGCCCTGCCGCACCTGCGCCGCCTGCATCCGCTGCAGGCTGTCGAGCATCGTGGTTCGGGGGGTATCGTCTGGAGTCTGCATGCTCACCTCCGCGGAACAGACACGCCAGCCAGGGGGCGCGCGGACCATCCACGACCCGACTCACCGGCGACAGCAAAGGAGAGCACGAGCAACCCCCTGACGCAACCTGCGAGGCAGGATGCCGACCAGGAGGCGTTCAGCCGTTGGCGATGGTGCCGTCGGCGCGTTCGCCGCGCCCGGCCGCATAACGGCTCACCAGGTCGCGCAACACGTCCAGCTGCACGGGTTTGCTGGTGTAGTCGTCCATGCCGGCTTCGAGGCAGATCTCCCGATCGCCATCCATCGCGTTGGCCGTCATGGCAATGATGGGGACATGACTGTCCGGCCTTTCGCGGGCGCGAATGAACCGGGTTGCCATCAGTCCGTCGACCTCCGGCATCTGACAGTCCATGAAGATTACGGAGTACGGATGCCGCGCCCACATGTCGAGCGCTTCCTGGCCGTTGGCCGCCACGTCCACGCGGCAGCCCAGTTTGCGCAGCATGCGCACCGCGACCATCTGATTGACGGCATTGTCTTCCGCCAGCAGCACCCGGTAGAGCATCTGTGCGTTGTCTTCCTGTGCGCCGGAATCGGTCGCCTGCGTCTGGCTGTCCGCGGTTTCAGATTGCAGTACCTGCTGGCACTGGCGTACCAGCGCGTCGCGCAGAATCGGCTTCAACGCCTTGCCTTGCGGATTCAGTGCGGCAACGTCCTCGGACGGTATGTCGGACGACGAGAGCATCAGCACTTTCAGGTCCCCTGACGCTGGCAGCGCGCGAATGCGGCGGAGCAGCTCCACGCCATCCATATCAGGCATGTGGTAGTCCAGTATTGCCATATCGAACGATTCTTCCGCCAGACAGGCCAGGCCCTGAACCGCGTCCGCGGCAACGCGGACGCTTGCGCCGTTCCCCCTGAGCATCCTGTCCAGCAGGTCACGGCCTACGTTGTTGTCATCAACGATCAGGATTCGCTTGCCCGCCAGGCTTCCAGGCTGGCGGTCCGCGCCACCCTCGCTCACCCGCGACAGCACCTGCAACGGCAGCTCCAGCCAGAAGGTCGAGCCCTCGCCCAACTGGCTGCTGACGCCGATCTCGCCGTCCATCAGGCTGACCAGACGCCTGCAGATTGCCAGCCCCAGGCCGGTACCGCCGAACTTGCGCGTGGTGGAGGCATCACCCTGGGTAAACGAGGAAAACAACTTGTTCTGGACCGACGCGGAGATGCCCATGCCCGTGTCGGTTACGGCAATATGAACTCTGCCGGGCGGACCCTGCGTTATCCGCACCAGCACGTGTCCGGTCTGCGTGAACTTCACCGCGTTGCTGACCAGGTTGAGTAGCACCTGCCGCACACGTCCCGCATCGCCCTTGAACCGCCGGGGCGCCTCGGCGTCGTAGTCCAGATACAGGTCCAGTTTTTTGCCACGCGCGATGGGCGACATCAACTCGAGGACCTCGCCTGTCGCCTGTTCGAGGTCGAAGTCGATGATTTCCAGCTCCAGTTTGCCGGCTTCGATTTTCGAGAAATCCAGAATGTCGTTGATGATGGCCAGCAGCGCCTCACCGGAGCGCTGGATGAGGCCGGCCGTCTCCTGCTGTTCCTGGTTGAGACCCATGTCGAGCAGAAGCTGGGTCATCCCCAGGACACCGTTCATCGGGGTACGAATCTCGTGGCTCATGGTTGCCAGAAACTCGCTCTTTGCCCGGGTTGCCGCCTGCGCATCCTCCAGCGCCCGGTGCAACTTCACTTCGGACGCCTTGCGCGCCGTAATATCGCGGACCACCACCGTGAAGGCTTCTTCACTGGCATCCATGGTGCGAATCGCCATTTCGGCAGAAAACTGGTTGTCGCCCATGCGTATGCCCATGCACTCGCGCCAGCCCATGCGGGCATCAAGTTGCAGTGCACTGCCGTCGTCCTCCATCAGCCAGTCCTGCAGATGCGTACCGAGCAGACGGGTCTCCGTCGTGAACATGCTGGCGGCAACCGCATTGGCGGTGACGATTCGACCCTCGGCATTGATGGTGAGGATGGCTTCCGCCACGCTGTCGAGAACGGCTTCGAGTCGTGTCACGGTACTGTGCAACTGCGACTCCGCAACATGCCGGCGAGTGATGTCCTCCACGAAACCCGCAATGCGCAGCAGCTTGCCTTTGGCGTCCAGCCAGGCCCTGCCACTGGCGGCGATGCGCAACGGATGCGCGGTGAGCGCGGTGGTGAACTCCGCATCGAACAGGCGTTCGCCGCCTGTTTCCGGCACCCAGCGCAGTGTTTCGAAAAACTGTTCGATGGATTCCGGCGTCGAGGCACGCATACAGTCGGCGACGGAAAGCTTGCCTTCGGGCGGCAAACCGCACAAATCCCGCACATTGCGCGATACATAGACCGAGTCGCTTTGCGCTTCGTAGTCGAAGATGCCGTGGCTGCTGGCTTCCAGAACGAGCCGCAGTCGGCTCTCGCTCACCCGCAACGCCTCCTCCTGTCGCAGGCGTTCGGTCACATCGCTGCCGATGACGACAATCTGCTGTCCGTCCGCGCGATCAACCGCCACCGCCGTGAACTGGAACAGGTAAACGGAACCGTCCTTGCGCCGGTGTTCGTACTGGTAATGAATTTCCCCTTTTCCATCCAGTTGTTTCTCTATGGCGGCAACCACGGCGGAATCACGGAAGGCCAGCGCCACTTCAGGCACCGTCATGCACTGCAGTTCCTCGAGGGTGTAGCCAAGGTTGTTCACCGCGGCATCATTGGCAAACAGGATCGCCAATGTCATGCCATCGACGACGTAGAACTCGTTGCTGCTCTTCTGCAGTCCCTCCTGAAGAATTCTCAGCCGCTCTTCGCGATGTCGATGATCAGTGACATCGAGCAACAGGCCGTCAAACGTCAGCGGACGACCCTTCGCGTCGAGGACGGCGCGACCCCGATTGTTGATCCAGCGTACGGTGCCGTTGGCCAACCGCAGCGGGTATTCCAGGTTCCAGGTACGCCCTTCCGCGACGGCGGCATCGAATTCAGCCCTGGACTGCGGATCCATGCGCAGCGGCTCATGGTCATCCTGCAACGTGGTATCGAGTGAACCGCGCAACAACTGGATGTTTCCGCCGGCAGCATCCACGCAGTATCCGACGCCGCTCATGTTGTTGAAGATCGAGGCAAGAAAGCGTTCGTTGGTGGACAGGCTCAGCATCGTCGATTCCAGCGTCGATCCAAGCTCGCCGATTTCGTCCCTGTCGCCCAGGTCCAGACGCCGGGCAGCGCTCCCCGTCTCATACTCCCGAACCCAGTCGCGGATGTACTCAACAGGACGCACAACGATCTGGCGGAAGCGCTGGAACGTGCCGAGCAGGAGCACGAAGGCAGCAACCGCCGAGATCAGCATCAGCGTGTTGAGCTGACTTCGGTAGGCCGCCTGCAGATTGCTCGAATCCAGAATGACAACCAGCTGCATTTGCGAACTCGTGCCGGACACCAGCCCCCCCTGATGTACCGTCACAGGCTGCACAAATGCCCACAGCGGGCCGGTGCCCACGCGCCAGGTGCGTCGTCCGTTTGCGACATTGGCAAGCGAATAGCGTCGCTCGACCTCCGCCGTGGCCACGCCACCACGCAGAATCACCTGTTGTCGCGCCGTATCAACGAGCAACAGGTCATGCACATCCAGGGAACGTTGCCCGAGCGCTTTCAGGTATCGCTCCAGGCTGCCTGTACCCGGCTCCTGTGCGTCGTACTCATTCACCACGGCCGCGATCAACTCCGCCCGTGCGTTCATTTCCCGATGGAGCATGCCCTGCTGCTGCAGGCTGACGCCAAGAAATACCGCCAATGCCAGCAGCAGTGTCCACGGCAGCAGGGGCAGTACGAAGCGGCCGATCAGCCGATTGTGAATGGATGCCACACCTATGATCCGGAATCAGGGTCCGAATAAGCATAGACACTAAAAAACCAGTCCGTCGGGCGGCACCGGGACGATGCCGGAGGGAGCGCGCGCGGAGACACCGGGGGGCAGGCGATCCCGGTTCGAGGCCGATCCGGGGAACCTTTTAAGGTGTGGCGCGGATTCGCCGCGCGGTGAACCTCTCATGGAACTTCAGTTCCATGCGCGACAGCGCTGGCAATCGCAATGTGGCAGGCTGTCAACGGTTGGACTGGGACGCTACAGGCATCGGCTGCAGGCGTTTCGCTCTGTTGTGGTGACGTTGCCCGGCGAGGCTGTTGCGTTTCCTGGACAAGCCACCAACAGGCCCTGCCAGGCGCGCCTGCCCACCAGACCTGGCCCCACCAGGCTTTTCCTCCCCAACCCTTTCCTCCCCAAACCTTTCCTCCCCAAACCTTTGGGAAGCGTTCAGGTATCCGGACCATTCAAGCCGTCCGCTAATCGAAAGGGCTGTCCTCCCTGAGCCACGCCGTTTCGCCCGTATAGGGCGGCGGCGCGTCGTCGAAAACGGTGTCGCCGTTTACGGTGACCAGAAGCCGGGGCGGCTCGTGCCAATAACGCGCCTCGATGTAGTGGTGCTCTTCCCACTCCAGCTCGATATTGGTCCACACATAGCGCGGCATGGCCTCACCCATCTCCCGTCGCTTTCGCAGGCAATGGTCCACGTGCAGTTCAAGCGCCCCCGACGACCGCAGGAACAGATGGAATACCTTGTGCCGGTGTTTGAGTTCGACGCCCCGAATCACGCTGCCCCCAGTGTCATGGTTCTCACCCCGTCATCCCCGTCCCGGCCAGCCCTCGGCGGACAACAGCTGTTCCTGCGCGCATGGGCATCGTTCAGCGGGATTTTTTCCGGCGCGACGGTTATGGTCGCGCAAACGAGGCAACACTTTACCCACCCATGCAAGTCACCGCACGCGACGTCAGCTTTTCCCGGGTCCTGCGGCGCCGGGACGTCATCGCCCTCTCCTTTGGCGCCATGATTGGCTGGAGCTGGGTGCTCATGACCAGCCACTGGATCCAGAACGCCGGTTCCGTCGGCACCCTCATCGCTTTTGTCGCCGGTGGCGTGGCGATCACGCTGGTGGGTCTTACCTACAGTGAACTGGCCGCCGCCATGCCTCAGGCCGGTGGGGAGCACGTCTACTCGGAACGGGCGCTCGGACGCAACTGGTCGTTCGTCTGTACGTGGGCAATCCTGTTTGCCTATGTCAATGTCTGCCTGTTCGAGGCCGTGGCGCTGCCGACCGCCATCGAATATCTGCTACCCGTGATCCGGCTCGGCACGTTGTGGACGGTGCTGGATGCACCGGTGGATGCGGGTTTTGTTATCGTTGGCGTGTTCTTCTCGCTGGTCGTCACCGGCGTCAACTACGTCGGCATTCGGGCGGCAGCCATCTTTCAGACCGTGGCGACGCTGCTGATCGTAGTTGCCGGCCTGCTTCTCATTACAGGCGCCATCGCGTTTGGCGAGACTGCCAATGCCGAGCCCTGGATAGCCATTCCCGCTACCGGGATTCTGTCGGTACTCATCATGGTACCGGCCATGCTGGTGGGCTTTGACGTCATTCCACAATCCGCGGAGGAGATCGATCTGCCGCCGCATCTCATCGGCCGTCTGCTGATCGTCTCGGTCGCGGTCGCGGTCCTTTGGTACGTGGCTATTGCGTTCTCCGTGGCACTTGGGCTGGATGCCGCGGCGCGCGCGCAATCGACCATGGCAACAGCGGACGCGGCTTCTGCTCTCTGGGGACACCCCTGGGCCGGTTCACTGCTCGTGCTCGGCGGTATCGGCGGAATCCTCACGAGCTGGAACGCCTTCATCGTCGGCGGCAGCCGGGTGCTGTTCGCACTGGCGGAGTCCGGTCAGGCCCCCGCCGTGTTCAGCCGCCTGCATCCGACGCATCACACACCCTACATCGGAATCGCCACCATTGGCGTACTCTCGATGATCGCGCCACTGTTCGGTCGTACGATTCTGGTGTGGCTCATCGACGCCGGCAGCTTTGGCGTGATGCTGGCGTTTCTGTTCGTTGCCATTTCGTTCCTCGTGCTGCGAAAGCGCGAACCGGAGATGCCCAGGCCGTTTTCCGTAACGTGGCCCCGAACTGTCGGTTGGGGGGCGGTCGTCCTCTCTATTCTTCTGCTCTGTGCTTTTCTTCCTGGCAGCCCATCCGCCCTGGTGTGGCCCTGGGAATGGGGGGTCATTCTGGTTTGGGCAGCGTTGGGGGTGATCGTTCGTCTCGCCTATCGCTCATGAGTCATCCCTTGCGAGCGTCATCCTGCGTGTTCAGAACAGCAGCTGCTGCCCTCGCGGCCGGCGAAACAGGTCGGTACGCAAACCCGTTTTTGGCTCCTTGTTGAGACCGTGCTTGTTGCAGGCAATGGCAAACCGGCGTCTGAACAGTTCCGCGAACGGACCGGTGCCGCGCATCCTCTCACCAAACTTCGCCCGATACAGATCGCCTCCTCGACTTGCACGCATGGCTGAAATCACCCGCGCCTTGCGATCCGGATAGTGCGTGTCCAGCCACTCCTGGAACAATTCCCGCACCTCGAGTGGCAGGCGAAGCAGGATGTAACCTGCCGTACTGGCACCCGCATCCGCCGCTGCGGCCAGAATGGCTTCCATTTCCTCATCGTTGATGAACGGAATGACCGGCGCCACCATGACGCCAACCGGAATGCCCGCCGCCGCGAGCGTGCGAATGGTGCGCAACCTGGCGCCGGGTTCCGCCGTTCGCGGTTCGAGGCGGTGCTTCAATGTCCTGTCGAGCGTCGTCACGCTGATATTCACCTGCGCAAGTCCCAGCCTGGCGAGTTCCGCCCAGAGATCCAGGTCCCTCAGCACCCCCTGGCCCTTGGTGACCAGCGTTACCGGATGGCGCGCCTCGAGCAGCACCTCGAGGATGTCGCGGGTGATGCGCTGCTGCCGTTCCACCGGCTGGTAGGGGTCGGTATTGGTCCCCAGGGCAATGGGCGATGGCTGATAGCGCGGCCGGCTCAACTCCGTCTCCAGACGCGAACGCACGTTGGTCTTGAAGAACAGTCGCGTTTCGAAATCCAGCCCCGGCGACAGATCGAGGTAGGCGTGTGTGGGCCTGGCGAAGCAGTACACACAGCCGTGTTCGCAACCCTTGTAGGGATTGATCGATTGCGTGAACGGGACATCGGGCGAGGCGTTGCGGGTGATGATCTGTCGCGTGACATCGGGTTTGAGGATCGTCTTCAGCCCACGCGCCTCTTCCGCGGGGTCCACCCCCCAGCCATCGTCCACCGGAATGTGGCGAACCGGCAGATAGCGGCTGGCTGCATTGGTGACGGCGCCACGACCCGGGATCGCAACGACACACCGCTTCGTACCCGCGGCAACACCATCCGCCACACCTGACGTGATGCCATCCGACGCATCACCAGACACACCGCCTCTCATGCCATGCCACATTTGCTCTCGCGCTCCTGACTCGCCCCTTCCCGGGATCGGAAAACGATACTGTATATATAACCAGTATCGCAACAAAAACCGGAGAACCACGAAGCCCACGCCGAGTGGCGAAGTGGTAGACTGTGCCACCTGAATCACCGCCCCCGCCCAGCCAGTCACCATGATCCGCGCCCGCATCCTGCCAATTGCCGCGATGGCTTTTCTGATCGGCGGCTGCTCCACGCTCAGCCAGGGTCAGAGCACCCAGATCGAGACGCGCCTGCAGCAACTGCGTATGGACATGGCGGCCATGCAGCGGGAGTTCGCCCGCACCCGGGAGAGCCTGCAGGCGAGCTCAGCCGCGGGTACGGAAGATGGTCAGACCCTTGCCCAGCGCCTGGATACCGTACAGGCGACGCTGGAGACCCTGCCGTCACGCATCGACATGAAATGCCCGGCACCGGCGCCCGCCGCAAAGACCGCCGAATGCAAGGCGCCACCGCCAATACGCGTGGAATCAAGCCAGAACAAGACACTCGTGGGGGAAAAGGAGCGCATCCGCCTGGATCCCCCCGGCGCCCTGTTCGTGGCACGGATCGACACCGGCGCGACCTCCAGCTCGCTGCACGCGGAGAATCTGGTGAAATTCGAACGCGACGGTGAGGACTGGGTGCGTTTCGACGTCGCCGGCGAAGCGGGGAGCATACAGATCGAAGCGCCCATCGTGCGTTACGCCCGGGTCATCCAGCAGGCTGATCCGAAAGGCGACCGGCGGCCGGTGGTATCTTTGCGGGTACGGCTTGGCGAGATAGACGAGTCGGTGGAGTTCACGCTGGCCGACCGTTCACACCTGGAAAATGAACTCCTGCTGGGTCGTAGTTTCCTGACGGACCTGGCGATCGTTGACGTCTCCCGCGAGTTCATTCAGCCTGCACCGAAATAACCGCTGCGCGCACAGAACATGCCACATCGTGGGCCTTTCCTGTTCCTGATTGCCCTGCTGGTTATTGGCGGCATAGGCACTGCCGTCTATCGTCACCGTGCCTTTGCCATACCGTTTTCCCCCGACCAGGCACAAACCGTCTGGCAGGTGGAAGCGCGTGTGCAGTTCGCCGGCGACGGCAGCGCCACCAATATCTTCCTCACGCTGCCCCCGGACCAGACCGGCTTTCGCATCGTGGAGAGCACGCGCGCGTCTTCCGGATTCGGCTACTCCCCGGCCTATCGCGACGGTCAGCCGCAGGCGCACTGGAGCAAGCGGGAAGTGCTGGGGGAGCAGAGCCTGTTCTACAAGCTCGAAATCGTGGAGGACGGCGACCACGTCGTCCCGGCAATTCCACCGGCGACCCGTACGGTTCCCTCCTGGCGCGAGCCGTACGCCACCGCATCGCAGCATCTGCTGTCGATGGCGATGCCGATTTCCGCGGACGGCCTGTCCCTGGCGCAGCAGCTCATCCAGATCATGAGCGATGAACGTGGCGATCAGAACGCGGCCCTGCTGATGGCGGAATACCAGACGGCCACTCTGCTGCAGAACCTCCTCCTCGCCGCGGACGTACCCGCGCGTACGGTGGAGATACTGACGCTCGAGGACGGCCGCAGACGCCAGGACCTGAAGACCTACGTGGAGGTCTTCCAGGACGGCAGCTGGCACCTGTTCGATCCCGAGAGGGGCGAAGTACACGAACGGCACAACCTGCTGCTGTGGGTAACGGACGCACCCTCCGTGCTGGACGTGGTGGGTGGTCGCAACAGCCGGGTGTCGTTCTCCATGATCAGCGCGGTACGGCCCGCGCTGGCCGTATCGCAGGAGCAGTTTGGTGACTTCGGCTTCTCGCTCTACAGCCTGCCCATCGCCGAGCAGGGGTTTTTCAAGCTGATCATGCTCATGCCGATCGGTGCGCTCGTGGTGGTGTTCATGCGCATCATCGTCGGACTGAAGACGTCCGGCACCTTCATGCCTATCCTGATTGCGCTGGCGTTCCTGCAAACGGAGCTCGTTCCCGGCCTGGTCAGTTTTCTGCTGGTTGTGGGCACGGGCCTGGCCATCCGCACCTATCTGTCTGAGCTGAACCTCCTGCTCATCGCACGCATCGCCGTCCTGGTACTGATCGTCATCGGCATCATCACGGTGTTCAGCGTACTGTCCTATCGGCTGGGCCTCATCGAAGGTCTCAACATCACGTTCTTTCCCATGATCATCCTGGCGTGGACCATCGAGCGGGTGTCCATCACGTGGGAGGAGAACGGGCCACGGGAAGTGGCTGTGCAGGTGGGTGGCAGCCTGGGCGTGGCCGTGCTTGCCTACCTGATGATGAGTGTTCCACTGATCAACCACCTGGCGTTCAACTTCCCCGAGCTGCACATGGTCATTCTTGCCATCATCCTGCTGCTGGGTCGCTACACGGGTTATCGCGTGATGGAACTGCGCCGTTTTGCCGCGTTCCGTTCGGCCACGAACGAACCACCCGCAACATGAACTTCCTGAAGAAGTACCTCACCGGCTGGGTGTCGCCGTCCTACCTGAAGGACAACGGCATCCTGTGCATGAACAAGCGCAACGGCGATTACATATCCCGCTACAACAGCCGCAGCCGCTATCCGCTCGTGGACAACAAGCTGCTCACCAAGGAAGTTGTGGAGAAGGCAAAAATTGCCGCCCCCAAACTCATTGACGTGGTGCGCGCGCAATACGAAATCGAACACATCGCGCCCCGCCTGGAAAATCTGGACCAGTTTGTCGTGAAGCCGGCGAACGGCTCCGGCGGCAAGGGCATCCTCGTCATCGTCGCCCGTGATGGCGAATACTTCGTGAAGAGCAGCGGCGTACGCATCACACTGTCGGCAGTGGAGCGACACATGACAAACATCCTCAGCGGCCTGCATTCGCTGGGGGGAAAACCGGATGTGGCGTTCATCGAAACCCTGGTGCACGTCAGCGACTACTTTGCGGACTACAGCTACGAGGGCGTGCCGGACATCCGCATCATCGTGTTCAAAGGCTACCCGGTGATGGGCATGCTGCGTCTGGCGACACATCAATCCGACGGCAAGGCCAACCTGCACCAGGGCGCCGTGGGCGTGGGGCTCGATCTCGCCACTGGGAAGGCGACCATGGCGGTGCAACACAACCAGCGGGTGACCCACCACCCGGACACCGGCCAGCCACTCGAGCACATAGAGATTGCCAACTGGAAACAGCTGCTCATCCTCGCGGCGCGCTGTTTCGAGGTCACCCGGCTCGGCTACCTCGGCTGCGATATCGTCATCGACGAAGCACGCGGCCCACTGATCCTCGAACTGAACGCCCGCCCGGGCCTGTCCGTGCAGATCGCCAACGGCGTCGGCCTGTTGCCGCGGCTGCGCTGTATTGAAGCACTCGACGATCTGCCGGTTTCCGTGGAGGAGCGTGTGGAGTTTTCCATGGCACATTTCGCCACGCGTAAAACCGTTGATACCCAGGAATCGCTCTGGGCGGAGCCCGCTCCCGCCTGAGCATTCGCGCAGCGTCCCGCCTGTCGTCACGCGGTCCGCCACCGGTTACGCCCGTGCTACTCCCGAACTGCGCCCGAACTGCGCCAGCGGTGGCGCGCACGTCCGGTTCATGCGCACCCGTCGCCGCCGGTACAATGTGGGCAAATTCACAGGGGAGGAACCCGCATGATCGTCGTCAACGCCGTTATCGAAGCCAGTCGCGAGGCCATTGCCGCACTGACGCCAGCCATTCTGGCCATGGAAACCGCCAGCCTCGCGGAAGCGGGCTGTGAGGACTACCGCTTCGCTGTCGAACTGGCGAACCCGGAAATCATCCGTATCACGGAACGCTGGGTGAGCAAGGAAGTACTGCAGGCACATTTCGCCACACCACACATGGCAGCGTTCCAGAAAGCCATGGCCGCGCACCCGCCGCGCAGCGTGAAGGCACATTTCTACGAGGCGACCGAAATCGACATGCCGCGCTGAGGCGCAAACCGTGACGCCGGCCTGACGTTTCAGTCCGGCGTCGCACCACCTGACTGGCCGTACGTGGCCGGGGCGACGGCCAGCACCGTCAGCCGTCCGCCAGGAACCACCGCAGCATCGGGGCGTTCAGCTCCGATGGATAGGTGTGGGAAAGGTCCGCCAGCTCCTCATAATGCACCGCGGCACCGGCGGCACGCAGCGTCTGCTCGGCCATCCGTGCCACATCCACGGGGAACATCCAGTCCAGGGCGCCATGCACGAGGAAGACGGGCAGACCCCGGATCCGTTCGGCGGTGGTCATCTCCAGCAGCATCGGGTGAAACGACGCCGATACCGGCGCCAGATGGGTGAACGGCGAATTCTCCCTGAGCCCCGACACATAGCTGAAGGTGCCGCCATCGGACATGCCGGTGAGGAGCAGCCGGTCACGCCGGATCGGCTGCCTGCCGGCCACAAAATCCAGCATGCGTTCGAGATTGTCGCTATCGACATCCGGCCCCATCAGCGACCAGGTGCGATCCCGTGAAGTCGGGGAGATGAGTATCACTTCCTGCGACCGTGCCGCCCGCAGCCACGTCCAGAGAAACGCGCGACCATGGCCGCTCCCCCCGTGCATGGCTACGACAACGGGCAGTGCCCGCCCGGGATCCGCGGTTTCCGGCACATAAACCGAAAAGCCTCCCCGCTCGGTGGCGTCATTGGCAACGTGGAAAACGCCGGTGTCCGGCCCAACCCCCTGCGCCAGTCGATCAAGCAGATCACCGTCGTCCCGCTGCGGGTCGTCCAGGAAGTAACGGCTCACCGGCGGCAACATGGCGGTCAGCGGGTACAACCCCTCGAGCGCCCGGCTCTGGTAACGCAAAGCACTGTAGGCGGCCATCAACGGGTTGGTGTGCGTCGGCGCGGCGGTAATCCCGTCGAGCCCTTTGAGCACGTTGTCTGCGGTTGCCCGCACCGCGCTGGCGAAGCCGCCGAGGTGGTCGGGCCACGCAACTGCATCGAACGCCGCCAGACCCTGCGCCACGGGAGCGCGAAACGGCGCCATGGCCGCAACGATATCCTCCAGATCGGTGGGGTGCAGGTGCCGGGCGGCCCGGGCCAGCACATCCAGCGCCGTCAGCACCGGCGGTACGACCGCCATCACCGCATTCAAGAGTTCGTCATCGTCCGCCATAGCGGTAATCCACACTGCGCCGCGGCCAGCATACACGCGCGTGGCTTTGGTATCCTCGCCAGCTTTGCATTCGAGACCAGAGCGATGAGTACCCCCGAGCTGCTGACGGAACCGTACTACCTGCCGGTGGCGGACGAGTGTGAGGTCTTCGAGGCCGCGTACAACGCACGTCTGCCGGTGCTGCTGAAAGGTCCCACCGGTTGCGGCAAGACCCGGTTCGTCGAGCACATGGCGTGGCGACTGGCGCGGGATGGAAAACTGAAGGCGGATCCGTCGCTGCTCACCATCTCCTGCCACGAAGACCTCACCGCCACCGATCTGGTTGGCCGCTACCTGCTCAAGGGCGACGACACGGTGTGGCAGGACGGTCCGCTGACCCGCGCGGTACGTACTGGCGCCATCTGCTACCTCGACGAGATCGTGGAAGCGCGCAAGGACACCACCGTGCTCATACACAGCCTGAGCGACCACCGCCGCATCCTGCCGATCGACAAGACCGGGGAGCTGGTGGCCGCCGATCCGGGGTTTCTGCTGGTGATGTCGTACAACCCGGGCTACCAGTCCGTGCTGAAGGACCTCAAGCCAAGCACCCGACAGCGTTTCGTGAGCATCGAATTCGACTACCCGGCATTCGGCCAGGAAGCCGAGATCATCGCGCATGAAAGCGGTCTGGACATCGGTCTGTCGGAACGGCTGGCGACTGTCGCCGAACGCGTGCGCAATCTGCGCGATCACGGCTTCGAGGAAGGCGTGAGCACGCGCCTGCTGGTCTATACCGGCCAGCTCATCGGCCAGGGCATCGCCCCGCGCCGCGCCGGGGAACTGGCCATCACCACCGCCATCTCCGACGATCGCACCGTGCAACAGGCCGTGCGCGATATCGTCGACGTTGTGCTGCCGTGATCGAACTGGAACAGGTCGAAGCGCCACTCGCCCTGTTCGTGGAGGGTCTGGCCGGGCGCTACATACACATCAAGTCACTCTCGGAGCAACACGCCGCCACGTTTGACCCGTTGGCCGCCCGCCAGTCGGCGGACGCGATCTACCTGCCGGACAGCCTGCCCGGCATGGATCGCAGCGCCTATCTCGCCCTGGCGCTCCGGCAGCTCGGTTACCGGGAGGCCGGCACGTTCGAATTTCGCATCGGCGAATATTGCAGGCGGTATGACAAACCACCGCCCGAAGTCCGCCCCTACGGCATGCCGGATCGGGACAGCGACTTCACGCAACTGTTCGAACGCTACCCCAACCCGGCGGTGGCGCGCCGGCTGTTCCTGCTGCTGGAGGATCTGCGCGTGGATGCCTGCGTGCGACGCCACTACCCCGGTGGCGCGCGGTATCTTGCACGCGTATACCGCACGCGTCTGGCCACCGCCGCGCACAGCGAGCTGCGCTTCGATCAGTTGCAGCGGCGGGTGTGGGGAGCTGACACGCTGACCGATCTGGAGCACCACTTCGCGCCGCTTCTGCAGTCTGGCAACGATGTCTACACCACGGCCGCGGCGCTCGATGTGCTGTATCCGCGTTTTCATCATGACCGCGACCTGCTTCTGGATGAACTCAACGCTGAAGTTTCCGGCGCCGAGTGGATGCAGCGCGAAGCGCGCCTGGAGGACTGGAAGCAGGAACTGGACGATCTCGCGCGCCAGCTGCTGAACATCGAGATGCTGGACGCCGAGGATGCGCTGCTGGAAGACAGCGAAGGTCTCGGTGGCACGACCCGGGACACGGACCAGACGTTGTACAGCGCAAAGAGCGAACGCGATTCGCTGGCCCGTCGCGTCGAAATGGAAAAAGCGGCGTTACGCCACGCGGTCGGTCAGGCGCGCGGTCGCGCCCGCAGTTTTCGCTACGACGAATGGAACTATCTGGAGCGTCGCTACCTGAAGCGCTGGTGCCGTTTGTACGAGGAACGCATCGAACCGGAGACTGGCGCCAACGTGGACGAACTGCGCGCCGTCATCCGCACCTGGCGCCCGCAGGTGAAGGCCCGCCTGGCGCAACTCAAGCCGCTTGGACTGCAGCGCATCTATCGGGTCATCGACGGCGACGAACTGGACATGAACGCGGTACTCAGCGCCCGCCAGGACATTCGCGCCGGCATGTCGCCGGACGAGCGCACGTACAGTCGGCGCGACCGGGTGCAGCGCGATGTCTGCGCAGCCTTTCTCGTGGATCTTTCCGCCTCCACGGACGATCCCATCGATCCACCACCGCCGGCGGCGCAGGAGGAGGACGACGAGATTCCCAATCTGCGCGATCCCTTCTTCGAGCCGCCACAGTCGGAGCCGGTGCCCGAACCGCGCAAGATCATCGACATCCAGCGTGAGGCCATGCTCGTCATGGCGTCAGCGCTGGACGTGCTTGGGGACAGTTTCGGCATCTACGGTTTTTCCGGCTACGGCCGCGACTGCGTGGAGTTTTTTGTCGCCAAGGAACCGGACGAAGCGCTGAATGCCCGCACCTTGACCGCGATCGCCAGCATGGCCCCGAAACGCAGTACGCGCATGGGGCCCGCCATCCGTCACGCCTCGGCCAAGCTCGCCGCGGCCGGACAGTCGATGAAACTGCTGATCGTCATCAGCGACGGTTTTCCGCAGGACTGTGACTATGGCCCCGCCAGGGGCGAGCACGAGTACGGCGTGCAGGATACGGCCAAGGCGCTTCTGGAAGCCGCCGCCAAGGGGATCGAGACGTTCTGCATCACCGTCGACCGCTCAGGACACGACTACCTGAAACGCATGTGTCCGGACGCGCGTTACCTGGTGATCGACGAGATCGAGGCGCTGCCCGATGCGCTGACCAAGGTGTACGCAACGCTCACTTCGAGTTGAGCCGGGACATCGCCCGCAGGCTGGCATCGGAGTCACCACGGGCGACCTACCACTGAGGATACAGGACAATATCGATACGCCGGTTCTTGCGCCGCCCGTCGTCGGTTTCATTGCTGGCGATGGGCTGCGTCTCCCCGTAGCCTACCGCTGTAAGCAGCTCCTTTGCGATACCGCCTCCGCTGAGCAACTTGTTCATCACCGCGTCCGCGCGCGTCTTCGACAACTTCAGGTTGGTACCGTCCGCGCCATGTGAATCCGTATGTCCTTCCACGATCACCGGTGTATCCGGGAATTCGGCCAGCGCCTGGCGCACCTTGCCAAGCAGGGCCGTGGCCTGCGGATTCAGCCAGCTGCTGCCGCTGGCAAAGCTGATGCCGATCATGCGCAGCACGAGACGGTCCTGCACGCGCAGCACCTGCGCTTCGTTGGCGTTGAACAACGCTTCCACACGTTCCACGCGGGCTTTCATCGCCGCCTGACGTTCCAGTTCCGCCTGCAGGCGTGCCCGGGCCTGACTCTGGCCGCCCAGTTCCGTCTGCAGGGTCTCTATTTCCTGTTGCAGCGCAAGCGTGTAGCGCTGCTGTTCAGCCACCTGCGCCTCCAGGCGGTTACGGGTGAGCAGGAGATCCGTCACCGCACTGGTGAGCTGCGTCCCCGCGGCGTCCGGCCCCTTGTCGAAATGCACAACCTGATCCAGCAGTTCCGCAATTGCGGTCAGTTCGCGCCGCCAGGGTGACAGAACACCTTCCAGCGTGGCGTCCCTGCGATCGAGTTCCTTTTTCACCTGCGCGAGATACTGCGCGTACAACGCATCATGGGTGGCCATCGATGCGTTGTCGCGCGGCTGATCGGTGTCATAACGGTCTTCCGCCAGCTTCTGGCGCGCCTCGAGCAGTAGCTGTTCGGCACGTGCGATGTGTTCCGGCGCATCCCGCTGGGCTTTCATCGCGCGCGCGACCGCAATCTGCTTCTCCGCTTCAGCAAACAGCGACACTTCAATGGCTTCGAGCTCTGCCGCACGATAGAGCGGCAATGCCTCCTCACGATATTTCGTGACATCGGCATGCTGATCACGTTCCAGGCGGCTGGTTGCCGCGCGCATGGCTTCCTCCGCGTCCCGCCAGCTCCGGCCACCGCTGCGATCAGCGCCCGCGGCGCTGGCATCGCGACGTGCGGCCAGCGCTTCGGCCAGTACGTCACGGGCACGCAGACTCACCGTTTCCACCGCCGTGAAATGCGACGTTGCAGCGTTCAGCAGCTCCCGCATCTTTTCAGGCGAATCTCCGTCGGCAAACAGGTCCTCCGCCTTGCGCAGCGCTTCCGAGGCCTTGCGCCACGCCGCCGGCGCCAGCACCGCGCCATCCACGGATTCGGCGCGCCGCCGGGCCATATCCGCCCGGTCGAACACCGGATCGCGTGCTTCCGCGGCCCACAGGCCGGGCGCCAGGAGTAAAAGCCCGAATACAACCAGGCAGGCCCGGTTCGGCACGCGCACACGCACACGCACATGCATTACAACGTCCCCTTCGACAGCAGGCGATCGATGGCATGCGCCACGCCGGCCTCATGATTGGGCAGCGACACGAACGTGGCAGCCTCGCGGGTCACCGCGTCCGCCTGCCCCATCGCCACCGAAGCACCAGCCAGCCGGAACATCGCCAGATCGTTTTCGGCATCACCGAAAGCCACGACGTCATGCGAATCGATCCCGAGGTGTGCGCACGCAGCCTGGAGCGCGGCACCTTTGCTAGCCGCCTTCGCGGTGATGGTGAGCACCAGTTTTCCGCTGGGACCGATCGAATCGTAGATATTGACTGCATCCGCGTAACGCGCTTCGAGCTCCGCGCGGATGCGGGCATTGCACCGGCTGCCCTGAATGGCGGCTATGCGCGGCAGATCGTCATCGATCTCGACAAGCTCGCGAACGGGTTGCATCTCCGCGGCGAACAATGCGGGATCGGGCTCACCTTCCATCTTGACGAGCGTGCGCCCGGACACCGTCACCGTGGCGATACAGCGCTCCTCGTTGCAGATGGCGTAGAGATCGCGCGTAAACGCCACCGGCAGCCGATGATCGAACAGGTCGCGCCCGCTCTCGGGTTCGCGTACCTGCGCGCCGGAGCAGGCGATGATCGGCCCGCGTATGCCGAGCGCATCCTCGATACGCAGCGCAAACTGACTCCAGCGCGCCGTGGCGATGATTATGGCCAGCCCCCGGTCACGGGCAGCGCGCACGGCGCGGATATTGTCGGCGGGAATGTCGTCACCGGTCAGCAGGGTGCCATCCAGATCGATGGCCAGCGCCTTGAATCGCATGCGAGGTGCCTCACTTTTTGGCAGGTCGCGACTCTGAGCCGGCGACCGCGGCGGGTCAAGGCACCCACACCGGAGCCGGCCTATTTTCCGGCGGCGGATGACGCCGGATAGCCGGCGCGTCAGAGCTTGACGTCGTATGGCTCGAACCAGGTGGCTTCGATCGCCTGGTGTATGCAGATGAGTTCCTTCTGGAAATCGTCCAGCGCCACCCGCAGTTCGGACCGCACGAGCTGCCTGAGCGTGATGCCATCCATACGCCCCAGCAGCCGGTCCACCGCCCCGATGGGGGCTTCGGGCCTGGGCAGACGATTGCTGCTGTAGCGGATCTGGTGCAGGCAGTAGCGCACTGCCCGGGGAAATTGCAGATCGTTGAGCAGGAAGTGCAGCACGCGTACTGGTGTGACCCGGCTGCGCACACTGCGGCGGTACATCTGGTAGGCGGACGCCGAGCGCAGCACGCTGACCCACAGTATGGTGTCGTGGTCACTGATCTGTTCGTCCTGCAGATCACGCAGCTCCCCGGCCACATCGATGATACGCGTCGTCATGTCGGCACGTTCCAGGTACCGCCCCAGCATCAGGAACTCGTGCTCGGGTCCACGGCTCATGGTGGCCGAAAACAACCCGGAGATCTGATGACAGCGATCGATGACCTCTTTCAGCACGGGGAAGGTGACGGGACGGAACGCGGTGGACGCCAACTTCCGATTCGTAAAGAGATACAGGTCGTTCACCGCTTCGAAGGCTTCGCGCGGCACGACATCACGCAATGTGCGCATGTTTTCCCGGGCGATTCGCACGGTACTGATGATGGAGTTGGGGTTCTCCACCGCACCCGCCATGTAGCGGCTGGCGCCGCCGGCCCGGGACGATTGACGATGGGAAGCGAAGCCCTTGCCGCTGCCCGTGATGCGGATGAGGTTGCTCCAGCCCACGGGTACCCCCTTGGGCAGATCCAGCAGCAACTCGGAATAGACGTTGATGAGCCGCGCCGTGTTCTCCGCGCGTTCGAGATTGCGACCCACCCAGTACAGGCGCCCTGCCAGCGACGACAGCATCACACGTCCTCCACGACCCACGTGTCCTTGCTGCCGCCGCCCTGGGACGAATTCACCACCAGTGAACCCTTACGCAGCGCAACGCGCGTGAGACCACCCGCCGTGACCGCCATCTTCGCGCCCTGCAGAATGAAGGGACGCAGATCCACGTGCCGCGGCTCGATGGCGCTGCCACACACGGTGGGCACGGTGGACAGTGAAAGTGTTGGCTGGGCAATGTAATTACGAGGGTTGGCACGCACCTGTTGCCGCATGGTCTCAACCTCCTGGACCGAGGCATGCGGCCCCACCAGCATGCCGTAACCACCGGATTCGTTGGCGGGTTTCACCACCAGTTCCGCCAGATGCTCCTCCACGTAACGCAGGGAGTCACGGTCTTCGCAGCGCCACGTAGGCACGTTGGGCAGGATGGGCTCCTCCGCCAGGTAGTATCGGATGAGGTCCGGTACGTAGCTGTACACCACCTTGTCATCCGCAACGCCCGAGCCAGGTGCATTGGAAATCGCGACGTTGCCGCGATACCAGGCGCCGAACAGTCCCGGGGTCCCCAGTACGGAATGCGGGTCGAAGACTTTCGGATCCAGAAATCCGTCGTTGATGCGCCGGTAGATGGTGTCCACCCGCGCCAGCCCCTCAATGGTGCGCATGTACACGCAGTCGTCGTCCAGCACCACCAGGTCGCTGCCGGCCACCAGTTCCGTGCCCATGCGCTGGGCGAGGAAGGAATGCTCGAAATAGGCCGAGTTATAAATGCCGGGGGTGAGTACGACGATTTCGGGATCATCGCCGGGTCGCGGTGACAGCGATGCCAGCATATCGAACAGCTGGGAGGGATACGCGTCCACCGGGCGAATGGCCATGTGCCGGAACAGGGTAGGAAATACCCGCTTGGTGACGCTGCGATTCTCCAGCATGTAGGACACGCCGGATGGCACCCGCAGGTTGTCCTCGAGCACGTAGACCGTACCATCCCGATCCCGCACCAGATCGGTGCCACACACGTTCGCCCACACCCCGTGCGCCGGGCGGGCACCCATGGCCTGCGGCAGAAAATCCCGGGAGCTCTCGATCAGTTCCCGCGGCACGATGCGGTCTTTCAGTGCGTTCTGTGCGTGATAGACATCGTCGATGAACAGATTCAGTGCACGCAGGCGCTGTTCGAGCCCCTTTTCGATGCGGCTCCATTCGCTGTTGGCGATAACCCGCGGGATGATATCCAGCGGCCAGGCACGATCGATGTTCTCCCCTTCCGCGTACACGGTGAAGGTGATGCCCATCTCCATGATGGCGCGGTTCGCCGCCGCCTGGCGGGACTTCAGCCCGCGCTCGGACAGCTCCCTGAGGTATTCCAGCAGCGGCGCCGCCACCGGTCGCGCCTGTCCACTCGACTGCAGACATTCGTCAAAATGCGGGTGACCGTCGTAGGCACTCCAGTTCGTGGGCATCCTGTTGGACTTTCCTGTTCGCGATACGGTATACGCCAACTATGCTACTCCAGTTGTGCACGGTAGTCGGGTCAGCACACAGTCAATACCGGGAAACGGGGCAAGAAACGGGCCAGCCATTTGTCGTTCGGGGCTTGCGCGAGTACCACCTGGATCACGGACGGACCAGTGTCGGGAGAACACAATCGGATGAAACTTGTGCCGGATACGGAGGCAACCGCAATGCACTGGAGCAGACTGGCAATACTCACGCTGTCGTTGGGCGTGTCCTCTTCGCTCCTTGCGGCAGGGCCGGTTCCCGTTTCGCCCATCAAGAAGACGCTGGACGGGCGCTGCATCACCAAAGACCACGCGGACTACTGGAAGACGAAGATCTACGTCGCCAAACCCACGCTGGAGGCATGCCTGGCGAGCGGCGGCCGGGGCGCCGACGCTCCATCGTTGAGCACCGCCTCCGGCGAGGCAAAACCCGCTGTCGCGCTTGTTGTGACGCCGGACGCACCTGCCTCTTCACCGCGCAAAGCGGCCAGCCCGGGCAAGCGAAACAAGCCGTCGCGCACGGCTGCGCCAAAACGCAGGACCAGGTCGGTCGAACCTTCAGACACGACACCCGCGGACCCCGGCCCGGCCAAACCCCCGGAAGATCCCACACTGAAAGCGTTCCGGGATGCCAATCGGAAAAAGATGAAAGGTGTGGCCTCCACAAACCCCGGCCCCGGCACAGCGGAGACTAAGCCGGACTGACAAGCCGGTCTGACAAGCCGGACTGATTAGCAGCACGAAGCAGGGCAGACCCGGCCTGCGGTGGCACCAACGATCGCTCTCGTCCGGAAAGACTCTCCCGGACGTCCACAAGGCATCGTCTGGAACAGCGCGCACAGAAAGGCAGCAATCTTCCCATCCGGAGAAGGTTCAACAGCGGGATCGATTCAGATGCGTCCGCTGCACATCAACTGCTGACGCCCGCGGCTCGGCCCGGCGCCTTCAGGCACTCGTTACCGCATCCAGGAACTGCGCCACCGTCAAGTCACCGTCCAGCAGACCACACACGGCACCGACAAACGGCGCGGCGTGGCCGCCGCGCGCGCAGACATCACGGAACATTCGAGCGGCCCGTACGCCTTCGCTCACCATGACCATCTGTCCCTGCGCCTGCTGCAGGGTCTGACCGCGACCCAGCCGTTCGCCCATTTCACGGTTGCGGCCGTGCGGCGACGTCGCCGTAACGAACAGATCACCGATACCGGCGGCGGTAAGCGCCGTGGCCGCGTCGGCGCCCAGTTTCGGCAACAGACCCACCGCTTCCCGATAGCCTGCCGTGAAAATGGCTGCCTTGAGGTTGTCGCCGCCCAGTCCGCTTTCCTTCAGCCCGTCCGCAACGCCGCAGGCCAGTGCGATGACATTCTTGAAGGCACCCCAGTACTCCGCGCCAAGCGGATCGCTGGCAGGTGCCAGTTTCAGTGTGGCGGTAGTCAAAAGTGCGGCCATCCGCGCCGCGGTGGTCGCATGCCGGCTGGCGACGAGCGCCGTGGTATAGACGCCGCGCGCAAGTTCGGGCGCGATGGTCGGCCCCATCATCACGCACAGTTCATTGCGCCGACCTGCAGCCGCCAGCTTTTCCTCGATGACATCGGAGATCAGCCGATCGCCCTCAGCAAGCCCCTTCGCCAGATCCACCAGTACCTGCTCATCGCGCAGGTGACTGACAAGCTGATCCACCACGCTCAGTACGACACCGGATGGCAGCGCCAGGATGACAACTTCGGCATCCCGGACGGATGCGGCGAGATCCATGGTTACCGTCATGCCGGGCATGCGCACGCCAGGCAGGTACTTGGTGTTTTCCTCCGATGCCGAGAGCGTGTCGAAAACCTCCTGTTCCACTGTCCAGCCGCACACCGAATGCCCTGCCAGGAGCCAGTTGCGCGCCAGCGCCGTGCCAAAGTTGCCGAGCCCAAGTACCGCGATTCTGCTCATCGTTTCTCCGCCCCGTTACCCGTTCCACCCACGCCAGAACTACGCGCGCTCCGTCACCTTGTCCAGCCAGACGACGAGATCGTGAATCACCTCATCGCGATTGGTTTCGTTGAACACTTCGTGACGTCCACCCGCATACCAGCGGTGCTCCAGTTGCTCCATACCGTGCCGACGCCAGGCATCCAGCATGCGGTTGATATCCTGCTGTCCGCCATGCACCGGGTCTTCCGTTCCCGCGAAAACGTAGGTTGGCAGTGACTTGGGGATCTTCGCCACGCATTCGGGATCCTGCGCGGTCTTCGCGCCGGCAAACAGGTCCACCAGCGAACCTGTGGTCAGTACGAATCCGCACAACGGATCGTCGACATATCTGGAAACCTCGTCCTGATCGCGGCTCAGCCATTCGAAGCCCGTGGCGTCCGGTCCGTCGAATGGCTTGTTTGAACCGCCAAAAAGCAGTTTCTGCAGCAATTCGCTGGATTTTTCCGGTCCCAGGCGCCAGCGTTCAAAGCGCGCCACCAGACCGGGCAGAAGCCGGCCCACGGCATTCTTGTAACCGGGCGAACCCGATAGCGCGAGCGCATCGATGGAATGGCCATGCCGGGTGATGTACTGCTGGCTGAGCATGGAACCCATGCTGTGACCCAGCAGTACCAGCGGCTTGCCGGGATGGCGCGTGCGCAGCAGGAGGTTCAATTCATAGGTGTCGGCAATCACCCGGTTCCAGCCATCGCCACCCATGTAGCCGAGCTGGCCGTCCGCCGTGGCACCATGCCCGCGATGGTCGCTGGCGAACACCGCATACCCCGCTTCGTTGAGCTGAGCGGCCACGGCATCGTAACGGCGGGCGTGCTCGCCCATGCCATGCGCAATCTGCACGATCGCCTTGGGCGCGTCGATATCCCAGGCATACCCCGCGACGCAGTGCCCATCGCTGGCGAGCAAAGTAAACGTTTCCATGTTCCCCCCCTGGCTATCAGTCACACGTTCCCGGGACCCGCCGCTTCCCGTTTCAGCGCGCGTCCGTATCCTTGCGTTCCGCCGGTTCGCTCTCGGTCGGCGGTTCCGGTTCCGCGCGTCTGGCGGTGCGCTCCGACCCGCGCCCACGCCACGGCCCCTCGAACGCCTGTCGCATCAGGTTCACGGGATTCATCTCGTTGAGCTGGCGCAGATGCGAACGGAACTGCTCCTGGTGATCCAGGAAGGAAACGATGCTCTGCTCGATGTAGCGGGATACGACGCCGCCCAGGCGGTCTCCGTAGAACCGGATGATCTGTTCGATGGCGCGATTGGTCAGCACCGCCTGATGGCCCTCGGCTTCCTGTTCGGCGAGGATCTGCAGAAGCACGGAGCGCGTGATATCCGCTCCGTCCTTGGCGTCGATGACCTCGATGCTCTCACCGCGAACGATCAGCTCGCGCGCATCCTCCATGGTGACGTAGCGACTGTCGGTCATGTCGTAGAGACGACGGTTGGGGTATTTCTTCAACTTGTGCATGCGGGACTCCGGGACCCTGTGGCGCGCTGCCGGCAACCGGAACCGAACACACGGAGATGTGGTTCAGATCGATGGCGCGCTGGTCGGTACAGGATACACCAGGCAGCGCAGGCCCTTCCTGCGATCGAACTTGCGCCAGCTGGCGGGATCCTCCGCAAGTCGGTCCGCCACCACATGCAGAACATCCGGGGCCACCGCCATGCCGGTGTGGCTCCCCACCACCTCGATACTCTCCGAGAGTTCGGCATCGCGTTCGATACAGGTCTGCCAGGCCACCACACCGTCGCGACGACTGTAGATGGCCGTCGTCGGCAGCCCCAGCGGCTCGCGCGGATCACCCTGCCCGAAGCGCGCCCGCATCTCTTCGACCGAGAGGCCGGACATCTCTTCGAACAGCCGGGCGACGAACGTGTTGGTGTTGCCGTGCTCGGTGGCGCCAAACGGACTGCCCAGCGTGATGACGCAGCGTGTCGCCTGCGGGAACTGGCGGGCGATCTCGCGGCTGAACACGCCTCCCAGGCTCTGTCCAACCAGCGAGATGGGCGTTTCGTATGCCTGATGCGCCCTGTAGAAACGCCGCATCGCACCTTCCAGCAATTCCGGACGACCGAGATTGCGGCCCTGCAGCCAGGGCAACACTTTGTAACCCAGGCTGGTGAGAAATCGTCGGAGCAGCAAGGTGGACTCATCGCCACCCATGAAACCGGGCAGCACCATGACCGGATGCCCGTCGCCGCGCGGGGCGTTGCTTCGCAGCGCGGACCAGCTCACACCCAGAAAAGCGGTTTCCAGCAGCGTGCGGGGCAGTTCGAACAGTGAATCGAGCAACGCGGGACCGCTGGAGGCTTGTCGCGTCATGACACGTGCACCGCTATCGGCTGTCGATTCGATTGCATTGACCACCATCCGCCGCTTCCCAACTGCTTCCCGGTTACGACAGTCCGGCTTGTCATGTTCGTGTCATCGTGACGTCACCGGAGTCTGCTGAAGAATCAGAAACCGGTCAATGATTTGTTGCAATGCATTGGTACGCCGATTGTGACGCCGTGCGTCGGCCGACTGTGCGCCCGCGACGCGACGCGGTTGCACACTCGACGACGGGTTCGGCGCCGGGGCCTCGCCCGGCACGTCCGCAGACACGGACTGGCAAAGCAGGCAACGCGCCAATATTGCAGCGTGTTCCTGTTGTTTTCTGATGGCTTGTCACCGTCAAAGTGTTGGCGCACCATGCCGTTGGATCGCCACGGGGGAGCGGCGAGCTGGAAGTCGCGACACTTGGGTCGATCAACTGGGTCGATCAACGGTTTTCCGCACGAACATGTCACGGGTGAGAGGGGGGAACGCGGTTTGGCTACCTACATCATGCTCAGCACTTTGACCGATGAAGGACGCAAGACGCTCAAGGTCCGACCGGAACGTCTGCGCGAGGTCAACAAGGAACTGGAGGAGATGGGCGCCCGCGTCACCGCCCAGTACGCGGTGCTCGGAGGCTACGATTTCGTCAACGTGATCGAAGCGCCATCCAACGAGGTGATGGCACGCATTGCCGTGGAACTTGGCGCACGCGGCACCATCAAGGTGACAACGCTGCCCGCCATCGGCATCGACCAGTACGTGGAGATGATGGGGGCCAACCCGCCGCGCAAGACCGACTAGCCTGGAGTATTCATGAACAGTCGCAGCGAGGGCGCTGAGCGTAGTGAAAACAAAGGGTCGCGTGGACCGGGACGTGCACACGCGTGGTTGGCCGCAGATCGAGGAAGCACAAGCTGTGCTTTCGCTGCAGTCTACGGTCGCAGCCTTCCGTTCTTGAACAGTCCGGGCTGACCATGCCACGTTACGTGATGTTGATGCGGGATCACTCCAGCGGCCTCAAGGCGCTGCGTGACAATCCGCAAAGCGCGCTGGACATTCGTCATGCCATCGAACGCTGGGAAGCAAAGATCATTGCGTCCTACCGGCTGCTGGGTGAATGGGATCAGTGCTACATCTTCGACGCGCCTGACAATTTCAAGGCCTACCGATCCACGCTGGCCCAGGAGTTCAGTACCACCAGCGACACGGAAATTCTTCCCGCCGTCGATCTCGACCTGTTCGAGCGACTGATTTCCCAGAGCGCGAAAACGGGGGGACCGCATCCCTGGCAGATCAAGTGGTGGGCACAAATCGTGCGCCTGCTGTTCTACTACCGCACGTACACGAAGTGGTCGCGTCGCACCTTCACCCGGCACGACGTGTTCGGAACCGAAAAACTCCGTCACTTCAGGGGCCCATGCATCGTGGTGGCCAACCACACCAGCCACTACGACCAGATGTGCCTGATCAAGGCGCTGCCCTGGCGCATCAAACTGAATCTGTTCATCGGTGCAGCCGCGGATCGCTGGTTTCTGGAAGGCCGCAAGGAGATCTCCCTCCGCCCCTGGTACCAGTCACTCGTCGCCGGTCTGTACCCCATCCATCGAGGCGGCGGTTCGCGCGCGCTCGACTATCCCAGATGGCTGCTGGACAACGGCGCCAACATCCTGCTGTTTCCCGAGGGCACGCGCGCCCGCGGCAGAACCCTGTCGCCGTTCAAGCACGGGGTCAGCATTCTGGCGCTCGAAAAAGGGGTACCCATCGTGCCGATCTACCTGGAGGGTCTGCGGCACATCCGCCCACCGGGGAGGAAGGAAGCGGTGCCAGGGCCGGTTGCCGCGCATGTGCTGGACCCCATCCACTTCCCGCCGGGCACCAAGGTTCCGGAGGCCACCGAAATGGTGTACCGGGCCATGCGCAAGGCTCACGAAGCGGCGCTGGCCAGGGAGGATGCCACGCGCGGGGGTTCGTCAACGTCCTGAAACGACAAACCCGCCTGAAGGCGGGTTCGTGATCCCCGGACCGGGGCGACTCAGCGACAGGGGCGATGCGCACATCGCCCGTGCTTGCTCAGCTCAGGCAGCGTTGGCAGCTTCCGGCTTGGCAGCCTGGAACGCGTCACGCCATACACTGGTATTGGCTTCCACGGCTTCCTTCACGAGTTCGCCGCGCGCCTTGAACGTTTCCTGGGTATTGCTCCACAGCGTTTCAGCGTAGGTGCGCTGCAGGTCGAGGAACGACTGCACATCGCGGACTTCCGGCAGCTTCTTGCCGAATTCCTGATTGACTTCGATGTACTTGCGTACGCTTTCACCGTCGAATTCGGCAATCTTGCGGAACCACTCGGCATTCAGTTCCATCAGGTCACGGCCGAACTGCATCGTCTTTTCAAATGGGTTCATCACTCTTTCCTCACTGTTGGGGGTTAGGAAATCATCGCCGCATCAATCTTGCTGCAATGCACAACGGGGCGCATTGTGCACCACAGCATTTTTGATTGCAAGCCCCGATCGAATATCACGCGAAATTCAATAAATTGTTTATAAATCAGAAAGTTATACTTTTTCGCAGAGGCTGGGGCGAAAATGAAAACGTGCTGTTCAGCAATATTTCGCAAGAATTCTGGCCAACAGCACATAGATTTCCGGGTGACTGCCCATGCCTGCATGCGATGACATCACCTCGTGGTGCTCCGCGTGGCGGTTGTGGCCATCGATGCTGGCTTCCCAGGCAACCACACCATCGGACTTCGAGTAGATCGAGTGCACCGGACACTTTATGGGAACACTTTCCCTGGCGAGCTGCATCCTGGTCGCGTCCGCCGGCGAAATACCCGCACTGCGCAGCGCCCAGCCACCAATGGAGGACGCGCCAGGCCCGCCGGCAATGGGCGTGCCCATGGTGATTACCGAGCCGATGGCCTCCGGCGCACGCCGTGCCAGTTCCCTCGCCACCATGCCGCCCCGACTCCAGCCCACCAGTTGCACGGTCGCTCCGCAGCCGGTGTGCCAGGCGCGCAGCTCGCTGACAAGTGCATCCACGAGCCTTGCCAGGGCGCCGCGATTGACGCCCAGACCCCAGCCGCGGACGTCATAGCCGAGCGAGTCCAGAAACCGCCGCAGCAGCCACGTCGTGGCATCGTCCATCATGAATCCGGGCAGCACCATGACCGGTCCACGTCCGCGCGGTGAGCGCAGTCGCAGCATCGGCAGTTGCGCAAGCACCGCGGCGGCCTCCAGGGCGACACGACCTTCGAGCATCCTGGCAATGACGGGCGGCGGTTTGATGGACATGACGACGCCGGGCGCCCCTACAGCCGCAACGCCTGGTGGGCGTGATCGGTGAATCCTTCGAGGTCGTGCGACATGATCACCAGATCGTGGGATCGTCCCCGACGGTCCTCCACGTAGTCCGCCAGCAATGCCTCCGGAACAAAACCGAGGCGCTTGAACGCCGCCTGGGCACCAAGTTGATCCGGCGTCATGTGGGCCATGATCTTGCGCAGACCCAGAGCCTGGGCGATATCGAAGATTTTCGCGGTAAGCTGCCGGCCGAGTCCGAGACTGCGGAATTCCGGGCAAACGTTTACACGAATTTCGCCGACGCGCCGGGTCCAGCGGGCGGGATTGCGATCCACCGTGACGTAGCCGACCAGTCTTTCGCCATCAAACGCCAGCAACGAAACCGTGACGCCCGCCGCCACGTTGGCCAGCCAGTTGCGCACTGCCTCGGGCCTGGTAATGTCCACACGCAGAAACAGCAGATCGCCTTCCGGCAATGCACGGGAAAATGCCAGTACCGCGTCTTCGTCCGCTGGCGTGGCAAGCCGCAGCTCCACTTCGCGACCATCGGCAACACGAACCCGCTTGGGCAACTGGCCAAGCAGGTTCTGCAAGGAAGGCGTGTCGGACATGAGATTCCCCGTTTGTGAGTTGTTATGAATGACTTGTTGTCACGCGGGCCAACGGCATCAGCGAACCCGGGCGCAGCCTTACGCGGCAGCGTCCTCCGCGTCCGCCACCTTCGCGGCTGAGTACAGTTCCTCGAATACCTGCACGATGCCGTCCGCCATGCCTTCGATATCCGGCATCAGGCGTGGATCGCTGACAAGATTGAAATACAGGTTCTGGTTGTAACTCACCACGGCCACCCCATAGCCGACATTGCCACTCAGCATGAGCACGGCCAACGTATCGCGAATGGGATGCCCAAGCAGATACTGCGTGGTCTGCACACCCGGGACGTTGGTGCAGGTGAAGTTGTAGCCGACCATGGGCAGCCGCGGCGCAAACTCCGGCGGCACGGGTAGCGGGAAACGGGCGGCCAGCGCCGTGGGATCCATCGGCGTCCCCACCAGCAACGTTGGCGCCATGGTCACCGGGGGAAACGCGGGCATGGTCTCCATCATCAGCTCCATGGCCTGCGCTTCGCGCTGCTGCTTGATGTGCTCGGTTTCCCACCGCACTTTCTTAAGACGCTCCACCGCGGTCAGCGACTTTGCGTCGAACACCGGGAAGATTCCCGAGACACGGTTGCCGAGCGCACCGTGTTCGTCTTCGCGACGCACGCTGACGGGCACCATGATGCGCAGGTGCTGACCTTCCGTGCGTTCATTGTGCGCCACCAGGTAGCGGGCGGCGGCTTCGGTCACCAACGCCAGCACGACATCATTCACGGTGCCGCCGAAGACCCGGCGGATATCCCGGAACGAGGCAAACGAGAGTTTGCGCCATGCAAACAAACGCCTCGGGCCAACCATTGCGCGGTTCCAGGGAGCCGTCAGCACGGGTTCGGAGAGGAAACGGGTCATCGACTCCGCGGCGCGGCGCAGCAGTTCGGCCCTCTCGCTGGTGTTCCCACGCTGCTGCGCCTGGCCAGCCCAACGGTCCGCCGTTTCGCGGGCAGCCTCGGTGGCCAGTTCCATCGGGGAGGGCATGGCGGCCGGTTGCCAGGGTTTCTCCGGCGGCGGCAGGGGTTTGGGCGATGCCTGCAGGTCGAACAGCACCAGCGAGATATCGATCCCCGAGGCACCATCCACCATGGCATGGTGCCCGAGGCAGAAGAGCACGGTCAGTTCAGGCACGCCGGATATCAGGTAGAACTTCCACAGCGGCCGTTCGCGGGAGAGCAGCGCTTCATTGAGCTTCATCCCGGCCTCAATGGCATCCTCCAGCGTACTGCCCGCCGGCAGTGCGTGATGGCGGACGTGATGGTCCAGATCGAACGCCGGATCGTCGACCCATTTCGGATGGGCGATGTTGAACGGCACGAAGGCAAGCCGTTGCCGGTAGCGGGGAATCAGGTGCAGTCGCGAGGCGATATGCGCCTTGAAGGCGTCAAAATCGATTTCCCCTTCCACCACGGCGATGCTGGCTCCATGCATCGGCGCGCTGGCCGTTTCCGCGTACAGGAACGAAGCGTCATGATCGGTAAGGCGCATGGGAGATCCGCGTTATGCTGCAGGGCAGCAATTCTACCCGCAGATTCTCAACGCTCACATCATTTTTGAGGTACGGGACCCGCTGACGATCACAACCTGGCGCGATCCGCCCTGCGACGGCTACTTGTCGGCGCGGTTTCCTGCCTGGGAAAGCATGGAGAAAAACCCCTGCCACGGTGCCATGGCCCCGGCGAACAGATTGCGCATGAACTCCTCGCGCTGTTCCTGGGAGGTCTGCAGGCTGTCCGCAAAACGGTCGAGCATCTGCTTCTGGAAGCCCTGCACGTCCGGCAGCCCCATGAACCGCCGCAGTTCTTCCGGCGTGAGATCAACTTCGACATTAATTTTCATGGGTAACCCAGGCGGTTGCGGGACACGGAGCTTAACAGCTTGCCACAGGTTTGGTGGCCAGGCGCGCCTCGCAGGGCATCGTGGTGCCAAGTCCAAGAGGCGCAACAACGCCACCGGACCTGTGGGAAACGCCCGCGGGGGATGGCTGAAGCGTCCCACTACCAGCTTGCCACGTTGCGTTTGCCAGCGCTGTCGCGCATGGAACTGAAGTTCCATGAGGGGCTGCTGAAAACGCAGCCTGGTATGCCAGCCAGAGACGGCTGGCCCGAAAATGCAGCGGAAAACGCTGCATTTGGCGCGAGTCGGCGAAGCCGACGACTGCTGAAACAGGTCCAGGATGGACTTTTTCAGCATCCTGCCAGGTGCTGGGGGCGCTATGATGTCCCCTTCCCGGACAGTTGAAGCCATGGCAGAAAAAGACGGTGGCGCCGCCGACCACGACCCGCTCCCGGACACTGCGGAAGGTGTTGCCCTTTCCGGCCTCTTGAGCGTGGACGCGGAGTCCATGGCCCGCGCCTGGGGCGAGTTCGCGAGCCACATGAACACCCGTCCGGACCTGGGCTGGCGCCTGCAGATGCAGTACCAGGCGGAACTGGCGCGCATCTGGCTCAGCGAAGGCGAAGACGATGGCGCCACCGATCCGCGCTTCGCCAACGCCGCCTGGCGGGATGATCCGATGTTCAGCCGTCTGCGGCAGTCCTACTTTGCCTGGACCCGCACGCTCGATGCCTGGCTGGAGGAATCCGGACTGACCGGCATCGACCGCCAGCGCGCGGCGTTCCTCCTGGAGACTGCCAAGGAGACGTTTGCTCCGGTCAACTCGCCATTCACGCCGGAGACCATCGAGCGCGCCATCGAAACCCGGGGCGACAGCCTGCTGCGCGGCCTGTCCAACTTCATGCAGGACCAGGTGCACAATCACGGCTACCCCGCCATCGCCGACCGCGCTGCATTCACCGTCGGCAAGGATGTTGCGCCAACCGCGGGTGCGGTCGTCTATCGGGACGCGCTGTTCGAACTCATCCAGTACACGCCACGCACGCGCAAGGTCCAACGCCGGCCGCTGCTGTATGTGTTCAGCCAGGTGAACCGCTTCTACCTGGGTGATCTGACCGAAGATCGCAGCCTGTTCCGACAGTTGCTCGACGGCGGCATCCAGGTGTTCGCCGTTTCCTGGCGGAACCCGACGGCCAGCCAGGCCGGCTGGTCGCTGGCGACCTATGCCGAAGGCGTGATCCGGGCCATTGCCGTCTGCCGCAGCATCGCCGGAGTAAAACAGGTGGACCTCATGGGGCTGTGTGCCGGCGGACTCACCGCCGCCGCCGCTGCAGGCCTGCTGCGCGCCAGACGCAAGCGGTGGATCGGCTCGCTCTCGCTGTTCGTCTCCATCCTCGACAACCAGCCCGGCGACAGCGGATTCACGCTGTTCGTCACCGACGACACCGTCGCGGCACAGAAGCGTCGGGTACGCGCACAGGGCATGATGCTGGAACGTGACGTGCTGGAGATGTTCGCCATGCTGCGTCTCGATGAAAGCGTGTTCAGTTTCGTGCGCAGCAACTATTTCCGTGGCGAAGCGCCGTTGTCACACCCGCTGCTGTTCTGGAGCATGGACTACACCCGCGTGCCGGCGGAGATGCAGTGCGACTTCATCGACCTGGCGCATGGCAACGCCCTGGCCAGGGGGGAGTATCGATTGGCCGGCCAGCCGATCCGGCTCGATCGCCTGGACTGTCCCGTGTACATCATGGCGGGCACCACGGATCACATCACTCCCTGGCACGCCTGCTACCGGAGCTCGCACCTGTTCGGCGGCGAGGTCCAGTTCGTGCTGACCAACCAGAACCACACGCAGACCATCAGCGCCCGCGCGGATAATCCGCATCTGAAATTCTGGCTGGGCGCGGATAACACGTTTCCGCACGATCCGGCCGACTGGTTGGCCTCGGCCGCGGAGCATACCGGCGACTGGCGCGTGCACTGGATCACCTGGCTGCGCTCGCACTCGAAACGGAAAGACGCCCCGGTCTCGCCGGGCAACAGCCTGTTTCCATCGCTGGCGCCGGCGCCGGGACGCTACGTGCTGGAGCGCTGAGCCCCGGCCACCAACAGCGTCGATGTGCCCGGACCGGGTCAGTCCTTACCCGGAGTCAGCAGCCCCGCCATGAACCGCTCCTGCGCGGCAACGCGCTCCGGATCCGGCTCGTCAAAGCTGTCCATGATCGCCGCGAACCGCGCCGCCGTGGCATCGCGCATTTCCGGATGCGGAAAAATGTAGAGCTGGTTGTTGCGAATGGCCTCCACCACACGCTGGGCAACCTCCGCCGGATCGATCCCTGTCTGCATGGCCATGTTCATCACCACGCTGTGCGCCTGCGCCGCCTGCTCCGCCTGATCGCTGTCCGGGTTCAAGGTCGCCGGACGCGTGCGCTCGCTTTCCAGGATGCGGGTACGCACCATGCCGGGACACAGCACCGAGACGCCAATATTCCTGGCCTGAAGATCCGTTCGCAGCGCTTCCGACAGACCCACAACCGCAAACTTGCTGGTGTTGTACACGCCGAGTCCCGCTGAAGTCACCATCCCGGCCATGGACGCGGTGTTGACGATATGACCACCCTGCCCGTGCGCCTCCATGCGCTGAACAAATGTCTGCACGCCATTGATCACACCGCCGACATTGACACCCATGATCCAGTCCCAGTCAGCATAGGTGACGTTGTCCATACCGCCGCCGCGATAGACGCCAGCGTTGTTGCACAGCACGTGCACGGGACCGAATCGCTCCTCCACCGCCGCCGCCACCTGCGCATACTGCGCCCGGTCCGTCACATCGAGCTGCACGGCCATGACCTGTGTATTGGCGCCGGTCAGCGCGGCTTCCGCCGTCGCCAGCGCCTGCGCGTCGACATCCGCTATCACCACGTTCATGCCTTCGTTCACGAACGCCCGCGCCATCGCGAAGCCGATGCCGCCGGCGCCGCCCGTGACAAAGGCGGTTTTCCCCTGCAGATCTTTCATGCCACTTCTTCCTGTATGCCATGGGCTTCGAGCTTCTCGTGAATGACATCCAGGAACAGATCGCGCAGCGAGATCATGCCGATGGCCCTGCCGGCTTCCACCACGGGCAGGTGACGCACGTGGTGCCTGCGCATCAGCGCAATGCAATGCACCGCCGTGTCCTCGAGTGACACCGTGATGACTTCATGCGTCATGATCTCGGAGACTTTCGTGGCCTGCGCGGTATGCGTATCCAGAATCACCTTGCGCACGTAGTCACGCTCCGAAACGATACCCACCAGATATCCGTCGATCTGCACGCACAGCGCGCCCATGTTGCGTTCGTTCATCAATTTGAGCGCATCGAATACCGACGCCAGGGGCTCGATCCACACCACCTTGCCCCGCCGGTCGCCAAGCACCTCCGCTACCGTATGCATTACCCACCCCCTGTTGAACCCATCGATTCCGCTTCCCCGGCTCCGGACGTTAACCACACCCACAGCCCACGGCAAGCTGGTCAGCAACCGCCGCGAACGCCAGAATGCACACCGGATTCGCGGCATTGCCGGGCGAGGCCGCCTCACCGGAAATTTCGCGGTAGTAGAAAGACCCGATTTATTGACGATGGATCGATAACAGGAGCAGCCATGGCCGCCGGGCCTCACGGAAGACACAACGAAGCCGCCGCACTGGTGCAGCGCATGACCCTGCAGGAAAAGGCCAGTCTGTGCTCCGGCCGCGGGTTCTGGCATCTCAAGGCCGTCGAGCGCCTCGGGCTCGGCAGCGTCATGGTCACTGACGGGCCGCACGGACTGCGCAAGCAGGCGCGCGGCGGCGATCATGTCGGTCTCAACGCAAGCGTACCGGCAACCTGCTTTCCCACTGCCGCGGCCATGGCCTGTTCGTGGGACCCGACGCTGCTCCGGGAAGTGGGTGAAGCACTCGGCCGTGAATGCGTGCAGGAAGATGTGGCGGTACTGCTCGGCCCCGGCGTCAACATCAAGCGGCATCCCCTGTGCGGCCGCAACTTCGAGTACTACTCGGAAGACCCGTTGCTGGCCGGTGAACTGGCTGCCGCCTGGATCGACGGCGTGCAGTCGCAGGGCGTGGGCACCAGTCTCAAACACTACGCCGTGAACAACCAGGAAGCGGGTCGCATGACCGTCGACGCCGTGGTGGATGAACGCACGTTGCGGGAGATCTACCTGCGGGCTTTCGAGATCGCCGTGACGCGCAGCCAGCCCTGGACCGTGATGTGCGCCTACAACCGGGTAAATGGCACGTACTGCGGCGACAACGAATTCCTCCTCAACGAAGTGCTGCGTCGGGAATGGGGCTTTCGCGGTCTTGTCGTCTCCGACTGGGGCGCCACCAACCGGCGTGTGCAGGGGCTTGCATGCGGACTGGACCTGGAAATGCCGGGCAGCGGCGGCATGAACGACCGTCTCATCGAGCAGGCAGTGGGTGACGGCACGCTGCCGGAGTCCGTTCTCGACCGCACGGCCACGCGCATCGCCGCGTTGATGCTGGCGGGCGCGGACATACGCGCGCAAGACACGGAGAGCGATCCCGACCTGCATCACGCACTGGCGCGGCGCGTAGCCGCCGAGAGCATGGTGCTGCTGCGCAATGACAATGCACTGTTGCCGCTGGCCACCGGCTCGAATGTCGCCGTGATCGGCAGTTTTGCCCAACTGCCGCGCTTTCAGGGCACCGGCAGCTCCCAGGTCAATCCCACGCGGGTGGACGATGCCTACTCCGCCCTGGTGGAAGCCTTCGGTCGGCCACTGCACTTCGCCCGCGGCTACGACCAGCAGGCGACCGGTCTGGACCAGTCGCTCATCGACGCCGCCGTGGAAACCGCACGCGATGCCGAGGTGGCGATACTCTTCGTTGGCCTGCCAGGCATCTACGAATCCGAGGGCTTCGACCGCACCGACATGCGCATGCCCGAGCAACACCTGGCACTGCTGGAAGCAGTGTGCGCGGCGAATCCCCGTACCGTGGTCGTACTTGTCAACGGAGCGCCCGTGGACATGACCTGGGCGGACAGGCCGGCAGCTATTCTCGCCACCTATCTCGCAGGCCAGGCGGGAGGCAGCGCCATTGCAGAGGTACTCACGGGTCATCGGGAGCCTGGCGGTCGCCTGGCCGAGACGCTGGCCTGGCGCCAGTCCGACATTCCCTCCGACCCCTGGTTTCCGGGGAACAGCCGTCAGGTGCAGTATCGCGAGGGGCTGTTCGTGGGTTATCGCTATTTCGACACCTTCGGCCGCGACGTCGCCTTCCCCTTCGGTCACGGACTGGGCTATACGCATTTCGACTACGAGCGCGTGGATGTACCGGTGAACTGGACGCCGGGCGAGCAACCGCTGACCGTCCGGGTCACGCTCACCAATTCCGGTGAGCGCGCCGGCAGCGACGTGGTGCAGGTATACGTGGCCAAGCCGGAGTCCGTCGTCTACCGACCCGCACAGGAGCTGCGCGGCTTTACCAAGGTATTCCTTCAGCCTGGAGAGATCACGGAAGTAAGCGTGCAGCTCGACCGCCGGGCATTTGCATGCTTCGACGTCGGCAACAACGACTGGGTGGTGGAGCCCGGTGACTACGAAATCCGCGTGGGCGCCTCCAGTCGTGACATTCGCCTGCGACGCACGCTCACCCTATCCGGCGACAGCCAGGTCAGCGAAGCCGCGAGACATGCCGCGCCGGGTTTCAACGGCACAGCACTGCATGTACCCGACAGCGTTTTCCAGGCCATGCTTGGACGCCACATTCCCGTCGCCGATCCCGTGCGGCCGTTTCACCGTAACTCCACGCTGGAGGACATTGCCACAACCCGGCTCGGCGCCTTCATCAAACGCAAGGCCGAAGCCGCCTTCCTGCAACGCATGGGTGGCGCCGGCAACGATGCAACGCTGAACAAGATGATGGAGGAGATGGTACGCAGCATGCCGTTGCGTGCATTCCTGCTGTTCGGCGGCATGAAAGTGTCATCGGACCAGCTCGACGCACTGCTGCTGGCGCTGAACGGCGGCTACGTACGCTCGCTGGTCAAACTGCTGCGAAGTCTCGGCTGACGCCGACCGTCTGGATCAGGCCAGCTTGCCATCCTTGATTGCCGGTTCGAGGTCCGGCATGTAGGTGGGTCTGCCGCCTTCACTCTGGCAGCTGAACTGCGTGGTTTCATGGAAGGGATTCTGCACCACCTCATCCTGCGGGATCAGCTTGCGGTCCTCGCTCCCGCCAATGCAGTAGTTGACCGTCTTGCCGACGGTACCGCTCACGGTATTTCGTTCCGAAGCAATGGCAGGCGCGGCCAGCGCCAGCAGCAGGAATGGAACAAACAGTGTATGACGTTGCTTCAAGGAGGATGGCTCGCACTGACGACACGGCCACCCTAGCGGGACGAGATGACGATTGCGTTACAGGGTCGTCACCCCGCTCTGTCTGCCCTTCACCTTCAGTAGGTACGCAGCACGTAACCGTGCTCGATCATGCAGTCCTTGTAGGACTGGAAGCTGCCACTTTCGGAAAGCATCGGGTTGTTCGCGCGAACGCCATTGCTGCTTTCGCACGACGCGTTGTCTTCCTTGTACTGCCGCTCCGTTTTGCCTTCCGCGGCGCCCCAGTAATGCGTGGGACTGGGTCTCGAATCCGACGCACAGCCGGCAACCAGTGAGACGAGGGTCGAAACAGCCGTCAGGACGAAGAGCTTTTTCATCGGGCACCTGCGAACCAGTTTTCAATGTGGTTCGAAAACATAGGATCGGAATCCACGTGCTGCAATAGTTTTATGACAGCGTGATGACATTTTCGCCGTTTCGCGAAATAAATCACCGGTCTCCCGGCCCATACCAGTTTTTCAGCCCTGTTCCTGGTCCACTTAAGCCAGGAAAAACGGACGCAGCCAACTGTCCCAATGACTGCCGCGCGAAATGATCCTGTTCCGAACGATCGTTCGGTCGACACTATTCTCCTGTGCCGACCGAACGCGGGGGCATGGCGCTACAACGTCGCCTTGATACTGAAGCTGTAGCTGACACCAGGGCGATACCGCTCATAGAGCTGCCCGCCCTGGGTCCATCGCACGTCCTCGTCGAGCAGGTTCCGGACTTTCAACTCCGCTTCCAGGTCGGTATTGAACATCCGGAAGGCATACCGGAACAGAAAATCCAGCTTGCCACGCGCCTCTTCCACGATATCCGGCGCGTTCTCCGAGCCCACGAGCACGATGCGGTCGTCCGTATAGTTGTAGGCCAGCGAGGTTTCGATGCCGCGGTCGTAATCGACATAGCTCAGCATCAGGTTGCCGAGAATATCGCTCTGACCGGACATAGGCCGCTTGTTGGCGAACAGACGGGCGATCTGCCGGTTGCCGGTCAGCCTGACGTTGGCCGCCGTTTCACCCGACCCGAGAAGTTCCACTTCCGAATCGATGACGGACAGGTTCGCGGATAGCGTGAACTGGTCGGCCCAGTCACCGAATCCAAACCAGCGTCCGAGGAACAGATCCTTGCGCGCCTCGATTTCGAAGCCGTCGATCTGCGCTTTCTCGGCGTTGAACCAGGTGTAGATATCGTTCTGTGCCTGGATCTTGCCGATTTCGATCGGGTTGTCGAACTCCTTGCGGAAGGCACCCACAGACAGGCTATCGGCTTCGCCGAAATACCACTCCCAGCGCAGATCGTAGTTGGTGACATCCGCCGGCTTCAGAAAGACGTTGCCGCGATACAGGTTGGAGTCTTCCGGGTTGCGCACCGTTGAACCGGTGATCTCCAGCAGGCTCGGCCGGTTCACCGTTCGCGACCAGGCCGCCCGCAGCTGCATGTCGTTGATGAACTCGTAGGTTACGGAAACGGCGGGAAGCAGATCGTCATACTGCGTTTTCACGGCGTTGATGCTTCCTGGATCGGTGTTTCCGCCCCAGGCGTCAGCCGCCAGCGTGGCATCCTCCTGACGCGCGCCCGCTGCGACGCGGATCCGCTCCGTCAGCTGCGCGTCGAGGCCAAGGTACCAGGCGGTGTTCTCGTCGCTGGAACTGGCAAACGGGAAAATCCCGGATGCATTGGCCGCTCCCGCGGAGAAATCGCGCACATCCAGATATCCCGCGCCCCAGTTGTCGTTGCCGAACAACTGCAGCGGCGTTTCCAGCGCCACGTAGTCCGGCGCGCTGGACGTCAGGTCGAAGCGAAACAGACGGTCCCTGCTGGTGCGGGTGCGCTCGTAGTCTGACCAGCCGGCCAGCACGGTCACATCCACCGGGCCGAGCGAGAATGGAAGTTCCACGTCGACACCGTATTCCTTGATCTCGTCCCGCAGCTTGGCGAAGTTGCGCTCGGGCGCCTGGAACACCTCGCGCAGGTCGCCTGCCGCCTGGCGGTTGGGTGTCACCACCTCCTCCTGGCCCAGATCGTTGTCCGCGTAGGTATACGTGCGCGTGTCCGGCGACTCACGGCGCGCCGCCCCATCGACGATGCGCCAGTTGATTTTCGCCTGGTTCACGGGGCCGACATCGAAGTAGTGTTCACCTTTCAGCTGTGTGGAACGAATGTAGTTTTCCGTCCACTGCAGCCGGTAGCTCACCACCTCGGTGCCATTCCTGACATCGTCTTCGCTGGAGATGCCCCGGAACTGCTGGGTCTCATCATCGGTCTGACGCAGCACTACCTGCGACAGCGAGACGGAATGGTTGTCGTTCAGTTCAAACCCGAGGTTGATGAACTGACTGCTGCTGATCGTCTGCCGGGTCGTGAACTGCCTGTAGTCCACCGTCTGGTTCGAGCCACCATCAACGCCGGTGAACTCGTAACGCCGGAAATCCTTGTCACGATTGGCAAAATCGTTCTGGTACTTCACCGCGCCAATGAGACCTACGGAGGCCCCGCTGTCGAAGTCGTGACGGTAGCCGAGCTCCGCATCGCCCGTGTAATTCGGTCGCAGACGATCCAGCGCCTTGATATCCCAGAAATTGTAGAAGCTTGCGCCCAGAGCCCGATCGTCCGGAAAGCCGGTGGATTCGAACTGCTCGCTGGACATCGGCTTGATGTTGTCGGGAATACTGCGCGTACCGTCATCCACGCCCCATTCGTCGTCAGCACCACCGTGGTAGGACAACCCGTCGCCCCCCGTGGTCTCCGAGTTGCCTGCCGCCTGGAGCTTGACGGACAGATAATTTTCCTCGGGCGTCGCCTTGGTGCGGATCATCACCACGCCACCTGAGAAGTCGCCGGGGTATTGCGGCGAATAGGTTTTCTGTACCAGCAGGTTCTGGACGATGCTGTTGGGCACGATGTCGAGGGGCACCGTCTTCTGGAACGGCACCGGCGAGGACAGCCGGGTGCCATCCAGAAGCGTGGAAGAATAGCGTTCGCCAAGGCCGCGCACGTACACGTATTTGCCGCCGACGAGACTGATACCGGTTACCCGGGTCAGGGCGTCGCCCACGGCGGAGTCGGCGATGAGCGCCATGGCTTCCTGGTCGAGCACGTTGGACACTTCGGACGTATTGCGTTTCTCATCCGGCACGAACTTGCCCAGAACCACCACTTCCTCCATGACCTGAGGCGGTGGAACGTTGAGCTTGGGCGCCGACTCTTCCGCATTGGCCGCACCGATCGAAAGACCCGTCGCCGCCAGGATCACAAGAGAACGTTTCATGAAATCTACCTGGTGAATGAACGTTGTTCCTGAATGCAACGTCGCCAGGGCGATGCCCTGGCGACGTAAGGGAAACGGCTGGGGTCAGTTGACCCCGACCGTCCAGTTGGCGCCCCAGTTACCGATGTCGGAACCGATGACGGTACTGCCGGCCGCATCGAATTCGGCGGGCAGGGTGACCGGCGTCGGCGTGGTCGCGCCTTCCTCAACGTTGGTCGAGGCGTCCAGGAAGTCCTGTACCGCGGTCACGTCGTCACCGTTGTTCACCGTGGCGCAGTTCAGCCCGACACCCGCGAACTCGATAAGCGTACCCAGCAGGTTCAGCGACTCGCCCTGAACCCGCACGCAGGTCGCGGCGCCGGAGATCTGCGTATTGAACAGGTGAACGCCCGTGCCCCGACGCAGTCGCAGCGCGTTGGCCGTGCTGTGACCGATACCGGTCATGTTGGCGATGCGCGGCTCGGAGATCGGCGTGACACGCTCGTCACCTTCACGGTTGTCGGCTTCGATCGTGTTGTCACCGGTATTGCCGGTCTGTCGGATGTACACGTACTGCGCACGACCACGCCAGCCGTCCGTCCAGTCGAGGCCGTCATCCGCGTTGCCGATGAGCACGACGTGGCTGACGTTGACCGTGCCGCCGAAGAACTCGACGCCGTCATCCAGGTTGTTGTAGACCTCGATGAAGTCCACCTCCGTGCCGCTGCCGATGCCCTGGAAGGCGATACCGTTGAGCTGGTTCTCGGGGTCGACGTTGGAACCGGCAAACTTGACCACCAGGTACTTCAGGCGGCCACTGCTGTCCTCCGGATCGGCACCGCCGAACAGGCCGGAGTTGGCTTCGCCTTCCTTGGTGCAGGCAACGGTGCCACCATCGACACCCTCCGGACAGTCGTTGATCGGCGCGTTACCGTTCAGTACGAGACCGCCCCACAAACCCTGCGTATTCACCGGGTCGGCGATGGTGTTGTTCACATCGGCAAGTGCCGTCATCGTCACGGGCGCATTGGCGGTACCGTTGACGAAAATCTGCGAACCACGGGAGATCACCAGGAAATCCTCGGAATCGTCACCGATGATCGTGGTGCCGGACTCGATGGTCAGCGCCGCGGAGTTGGTGTTGTCGCCACCAACGGTCACCTTGCCGTTCAGGACGTAATAGTTGCTGCGGGGAAGCGTCAGGTCCTGCGTAATGGTCCCGCTCAACTGACAGGTACGCCGGTCACCTACGGACGCAATTTCAGTCGTGCCCGTCGGACACTCGAAATCGGTTGCGGCGGAAGGATTGCCTACCGTCCATCCCGCGGTCCAGTCGTTTTCCGCATTTTCGATGGCACCGATGTAAGCGGTGGTCTCGAAGAAGCTGTCGCCCGTCAGGTCTTCTGCCGTCACCTGCTGTCCGGTCAGGGAGACGTTTGCGTCTTCCAGCAACGCAGTGATCGTTGGCACATCGTCACCCTGCACGACGGTGGCGCAGTCGAACGTCACGCCCTCGAACTGAATGCCGGTGCCGAGCTGATTGAGCGAGTCACCCTGCACACGCAGACAGAACGCACTGCCCTGTACGACGCTGTTGTAGAGCTCGAGCCCGGTGCCACGACGCAGATGCAGCGCCGTGGTGCTTTCCCTGGCGTTCATCGTCATGTTGGCAATCCGCGGCAGCGAACGCGGCAGCACGGTTTCGTCGCCTTCACGGTTGTCGGCTTCGATACCCTTGTCGCCATCGTCACTGGCCTGGTTGATGATCAGATACTGCACGCTGCCTTGCCAGCCATCGGTCCAGTCGAGGGAATCGTCGGCATTGCCGGTCAGCACGACGTGCTTCATGTTCACCGTACCGCCGAACATTTCGATGCCATCGTCCAGGTTGTTGTGCACCTGCACGTAGTCCACCTGCGTACCGGAGCCGACACCCTGGAAGGCAATACCATTGAGCTGGTTCTCCGGATCCACGTTGGAGCCAGCGAACTTGACCACAACGTAGTTCAGCACCCCGCTGTTGTCCGTTGGATCGTCACCGCCAAACAGGCCGGAGTTGGCTTCGCCTTCCTTGGTGCAGGCGGTTGTGCCGCCCGTCGCGCCTTCCGGGCAATCGTTGATCGGCGCGTTGCCGTTGATGACCACACCGCCCCACTCACCGCGGGTGCTTGCCAGGTCGGCCTGACCTTCCAGGTCGGACTGGCTGGTGAAGGTCACCGGCGCCAGCCGCGTGCCGTTGGCGACGATCTGCGAACCACGGGAAATGACCAGGAAGTCGGTATCCGTACCGCCAAACACCGTCGTGCCGGCCTGCAGCGTCAGCACCGCGGAGTTGGTGTTGTCGCCGCCGACGACAACTTTGCCGATCAGTTCATACAGGTTGTTGCTGGTCAGCAGGATATTCTGCGTGATCGTGCCGGAGAGCTGGCACACGCGCTTGCTGTTGATGGTACGCGTGGACGTTGCGGTACCAGCCGGACAGCCAAAGTCTGCCTGGTTGGGCTGGCTGACGGATCCGGCCAGCGTCCAGCCCTCGGCCCAGTTGGTGGCGCCGAACGCACCGATCTGATCCGCGGTTTCAAAGAACGTGTCGCTGAGCGTTACCGGATCCACCGAACTGCCGTCGGAGGATACGTTCGTAGCACCGGCCAGGTAGGCCGCAACCGCACCGTCGGTGTCCGAGGCATGGGTTTGCGCGCAGGCCAGGCTCACGCCTTCGAACACAATATCCGTCCCGAGCCGGCCGCGGCTGCTGGAGCCGTCAACGCGCAGGCAGGTGGCGGAGCCGTCCACAAAACTGTTGGCGATCGTGGCACCGGTACCGCGACGCAGGCGCAGGCCGTTGGATGCCGAACGCCCCAGCGCCGTCATGTTGGCGATGGTGGGGTTGGAGCGCGGCAGCACGTCCTCATCGCCTTCGCGATTATCGGCTTCGATCAGGTTGTCACCCGAATCGGTCGCCTGCTCCAGGTACAGGTACTGCACCTTGCCGGTCCACCCATCCGTCCAGTCCAGGGAGTCGTCGGCGTTGCCAGTCAGCACCACGTGCTTGAGGTTGACCGTGCCACCGAACATCTCGATGCCGTCGTCCAGGTTGTTGTGCACCTGCACGTAGTCGACCACGGTTTCATCGCCCACACCCTGGAAGGCGATGCCATTGAGCTGGTTCTCCGGATCCACGTTGGAGCCGGCATAGCGCACGCTGACATACTTCAGCACGCCCGAATTGTCGTGCGGATCGGAACCGCCGAAGGTGCCGGAATTGGCTTCGCCTTCCTTGGTGCACTGGTCCGTGCCGCCAGTGGCGCCCTCGGGACAATCGTTGATGGGCGCGCGACCGTTGATGACAACGCCACCCCACAGACCGCGGTCACCGGGTTCCACGTTGCCGGTGACTTCCGCCTTGGCGGTAAAGATGATCGGCTGCGTCGCCGTCCCTTCGGCAACGATGGCGCAACCCTGTTCGATGACCAGGAAGTCGGAGGATGTATCACCGACGATGACCGACCCTGGAGAAAGCCTGAGCTGACAGGCAGGCAGCGCCGTCACGGTAACCGTGCTCTGATCGCTGCCGGGATTGTCCAGGCTCTTGTCAGGACCGGATGCCGCGGCGGAACCGGTGGGTGGCGTCACCCGCAGCGCACCACCGGAAATCTCGAAGACATGATCGTTACCAAGCACCAGACCAGTTGGATCGAACTGGCCGTTGGTCAGCGCCGAGACGTCGATGGTATAGATCGATTTGCTGCCGAACGCGGCGCTGGTCGTCGTGCCCGAATCGGTGATTACCGATGCCAGCGCCGAGGGAATCGTGGAGCTGACGGTATTTCCCGTGTTGCCACCGCCATTGTTGTTGCCGCCGCCGTTGTCATTGCCACCACCGTTGTTATTGCCGCTATTGTCGACCGGCACGGTGACAACCACGGCGCCGGGCGACGCATTGCTCGAGCCACCGCCACATGCCGATAGCGCACCCACCATGGCCACCGCCAGTGCCGTGCGAACCATCAACCCTGATTTCATGGGATCCCCCTGAAGTTTTTTTCCAAGCAATCGACGCAGGTGGCCACGCCACCTATCCCGGAGCGGCACGTTAGGGAGACGGGGTGAACGCTGAATGACAGCGGGATGACAAACAGGTGACACCAGCGGATGCCCGCGTCATCAAACTGTCATCGAACGGCCCGCTTTTACGGCCGCGGGCTAGGGAGGATGGAAAAAAGCAGAAGGACCGTGGGGGGAAAGTCGACCGGCTCTGCCGGTCAGGCACTGCGCGCGCGCAGTCGCCGGTGGCGCGGGACAACCCCGCTCGAACCGGTCGGTGGCGTTACTGCCGGGCGATACCGGCGCGGGTTGGTCGTGCTGCCGGTTTCTGGGTTCGTTTGTGGCGGATCACAAGGCACGCCACGTTTGGAACGGGGCGCAGGGAGCCCTGACGACGATTCGGGAGAGGAACGCTGGCATGCAAACGAGGCACTGACGGACGCGGGTGACATCTGTGGGGCATGCGAGCCCCGAAAACCTGCCAGGCGCTGCTGGCACGGCCATCGGCACTAGCGGCGGCGACGACCGCGTCTTCGTGCTGAAGACGCGGTCCATCCGCGAGCCGCGCGGCCGCCGGTCTTACACCCTGTGCAAACGTACGGGCAACGAGGTGTAGCCCTTCACGAACGCGGAGAAGGTGCGTTCCGGCTCGCCCATGACCTCCACCATGCGGAAGCGCTTCATGATCTCCTCCCATACGATGCGCAGCTGCATCTCCGCGAGCCGGTTGCCCATGCAGCGGTGGATGCCGTACCCGAAGGAGACGTGCGAACGGGCGTTGGCGCGGTCGACCACCAGTTCGTCCGCGCGGTCGAACTGCTCCGGATCGCGATTGCCCGACACGTACCACATGAGCACCTGGTCGCCCTTCAGGATCTGCTTGCCGCCCAGTTCCACATCCTCAAGCGCCGTGCGGCGCATGTAGGCCAGCGGCGTCTGCCAGCGGATGATCTCGGAGACCATGTTGGGGATGACCGACACATCCTGGCGCAGCTTGTCGTACTGCGCCGGGAACTGGTTGAGCGCGTAGACACCGCCACTGATGGAGTTCCGCGTGGTGTCGTTGCCGCCCACGATCAGCAGGATCAGGTTGCCGAGGAACTCGAACGGTTCCATGTCCTTCGTCTCCTCGCCGTGCACGAGCATGGAGATGAGATCGTGACCGGGATTGGCGCGACGCTGTTCCCAGAGATTCTTGAAATACGCCAGGCACTCCAGCAGTTCTTCCCGTCGCTGCTCGTCGGAATCGATGACCCCGGCGCCGGGCACCGCGGTGGCCACGTCCGACCATCGCGTCAGTTTGCGACGTTCCTCGAACGGAAAGTCGAACAGCGTGGCCAGCATCTGCGTGGTCAGCTCGATGGACACCCGGTCGACCCAGTCGAAGGTTTCGCCGACGGGCAGCGAATCCAGAATGGTGCAGACCCGCGAGCGGATCAGTGGCTCCAGCCGCTTCAGGCTCATGGGCGCGACGATGGGCACGACCGTGTTGCGCTGCACATCATGCTTGGGCTGATCCATGGCAATGAACATCTGCACACGCAGCGCACCTTCCGGGAGTTCGGTGCCTACCGGAAAGCCCAGTGTGATACCACTGGCGGAGGAGAATTGCTGGTGGTTGGTGTCCACCGCCTTGATGTCATGGAATCGGGTGACATTCCAGTAGCGGCCGGCGGTGGCCGTTACGTTCAGGTGCACCGGATCTTCCTTGCGCAGGCGCTCGAAATAGCGCCATTGCTTGTTCTCCGCAAACAGCCGCGGGTTGTGGGGATTGAGGTCTGCCAGCGGCAGGTCGTACGGATCCGGTATGGGATTGACCATGTCGATATCCGCCATGCCGGGCCGTTTCAGGGCATCCGCGTTGAGATTCTTGGGTACGCTGGAAACTGCTTCGCTCATGGGACTCCGCCAACATTGATGTAGACAGCACGAGAGTAATCAAGCCTCGCGGTTCCGGCAATGGCAGCGCAGGACACCGGTCACACCCGAGGCCGAAACCAGCCTCGTTTTCCGGCCCGGATTCCCCGGATGGTGGAGGCAGAAGGGCTCTACTACACTGAAAAGCCGAGAGACTGCCCATGATCGACCCCCATATCCGCCACATCGTCGCCCGGCTGCTGGGCACCGGAACGGCTACGTCTCGCGTGAGCCGGGCGGTGGACTATGCCCTTATTACGTTGATATTCCTGAACGTGGTGGCGGTGATACTGGACTCCGAGCCGGCGATCATGGCCGCCTACGGTGCGGAGCTCTGGGCTTTCGAGGTGTTCTCCGTGGCGGTATTCACCATCGAATACTTCCTGCGCGTCTGGTCCGCCCCGGACCTGGATGAACCCGCGTTCAGCCACCCGGTCAGCGGGCGACTGCGGTTCATGGTGTCGCCTTCCGCGCTTGTCGACCTGATCGCCGTACTGCCCTTCTACCTCGGCATGTTCTTCTCGCTCGACCTGCGGGCCCTGCGGGTGATCCGGCTGGTGCGGGTCTTCAAGCTCACCCGCTACTCGACCAACATGAACCTCATCCTGACCGTCTTCAGGGCCGAGCTGCACACCTTCGTGGCCTTGTTCGGTCTGATGGTGGTCCTGCTGGTGCTCACGTCCAGCGGCATCTATCTGCTTGAGCACGATGTGCAACCGGAGGCGTTCGGCACGATTCCACGCGCCATGTGGTGGGCGATGGTTACGCTCACCACCGTGGGCTACGGCGACGTCATACCCGTCACCACGGTGGGCCGCATCTTTGGCGGAGTCATCACACTGATCGGCGTCGGGATGGTGGCCTTGCCTGCCGGCATTCTCGCCTCGAGCTTCAGCGAACAGCTGCGCCTGCATCGCAAACAGTTCGAGAATCGCCTGGCCGATGCGCTGCACGACGGCCACATCGACCAGGAGGAGTTCGAGCAACTGGAAGAGCTGCGGCAGACGCTCGGCTTGTCCACCGAGGAAACCCAGTTGCTTTACGACGCATTCCGCCGCCACCAGCGAACAACCCACTGCCCCCACTGCAACGCGCTGCTGCGCTGAGCAGCAACGCCGCGTTCACCTCACCTGTCTGGTGGGCCGCAGTCCTGGCGGGCCCGGACGCATACGCACCTTCCACCAGCCCTCACGCCGGAAGTGCGCATGGAAATCCGCAGGCCGGCCCCCATCATGGGTTCATCACAAACTCCCAGGAGTGACTTCATGGCTGACAAGGACAAGAAGCAGTTGGAAGCAACAAAATCCGTGGCAAAAGATCGCGGCGGATGGCTGACGAATCCGTTCGATCGTGAACTCGAACGCTTCTTCGGCGATCGCTGGCCGCGCCTGTTCGACTGGAACGAGTTCCGGCACATGCCGGGCATGCAGGTGCCCAAGGTGGATGTCGTGGATCGCGAAAGCGAGGTGGTGGCACGCGCCGAACTACCGGGCGTGAGCAAGGAGAACATTGAAATTTCCATCACCGGCAACCATCTAACGATCAAGGCAACGTCGAAACAGGAAAACACGGACGAGGAAGGCGACTACCACCGCCGGGAAATTGCGCACGGCTACGTTACCCGCACGGTCGCCCTGCCCGCGGAAGTGGACAGCGACGGCGCCACGGCGAAGCTGGTCGACGGTGTGCTCGAAATCGTCGTTCCCAAAGTGGCGAAAGCCAAGCGTCAGAAGATCGAGATCGGCGCCTGACGCGTCCGCAACGCCTGCCGGACCATGGACGGTCCCTCGCTGGTTGCCAGTCTTTCATGCGTCCGCGTGGCGCCGCGACAGGAGCATTTTCCACATGGCAACCAGCAACGATTCCGCCTCCGATTCCCGCCAGGGCTGGGCACAGATTTCACTGGGTCACCTGTTCGGCATACGTATCGGCCTGCACGTTTCCGTGCTCATCATCTTCGCCCTCATCGTCAGCAGCCTGGGTGGCGGCATGTTCCCGCAGTGGCATCCGGACTGGAGCGCAGCCGTTCGCTGGTCCAGCGCCATCATCGCCGCGGCGCTCTTCCTCGCCTCGTTGCTGGCGCACGAACTGTCGCACGCGGTAACCGCGCGCAGGCTGGGTATCGGTATCCGCGGCATCACCCTGTTTCTGTTCGGTGGCGTGGCCGAAATGGAGAGCGAGGCGCGCACGCCGCGCGACGAATTCCTGGTGGCCGCGGCCGGACCGCTCGCCAGCTTTGTCCTCGCCATCGTGTTTTCGTTTCTCACCGGCGTGCTTGAACCGGGTTTCGAACCATCCGGCGCGCCTGCCGATTTCGCCACGCTTGGTGTCGCGGCAACCATCACGCTGTGGCTGTCCATGGTCAATTTCGTGCTGGCGGTATTCAACCTGATACCGGGTTTTCCCCTGGACGGCGGCCGCCTGTTCCGGGCGCTGCTGTGGTGGAAGACCGGCGACGTGGTGCAGGCAACCCGTCAGGCGGCTGCGGTTGGTCGATTCGCCGGCTGGGTGATGATTTTCTGGGGCGTGTGGCGGGCCGTGCATGGCGATACCGTCAACGGCCTCTGGCTGGTATTCATCGGCTGGTTTCTGCAGCGTCTGGCGGTGATGTCAGCGGCGCAGATCCTCATGGAGCGCTCCCTCAAGGGGCTGTCCATCGATGCCATCATGCGCACCCACTTCGAACACGTCCCGACGGAACTGCCGCTGAATACCTTCATCGACGACTTCCTGCTGCGCAGTTCGCAACTGGTGTGGCCCGTCACCCGGGACGGCCAGGACGTCGGCGTCATGACACTGGAGCGTCTGCACAACGTTGTGCCCACTGACCGGGCGCACACAACCGTGGCGGACGCCATGCAGCCCATCGCGGAGGTCGTGACACTGCCCGCGGGGACGCCGGCACAGGAGGCGCTGCACCGTCTCGCCGAACATGCCACGCCCATGCCGGTGATTCGCGATGGTCGGGTGGTGGGGCTCATCCATCAGGCGGACGTGCTGAAATGGCTGGCGCTGCACCACGGACCAGCCGAAACAGTATGACCAGAGCCCAGCCGGCAAGCGCAATGGCGATGTCGGCCTGGGCGTCCCACACATCGCCCTGCGTGCCGAGATACGCCTGCCCGCCTTCACCGAACATCACCGCCGCGGCCCACTCCAGCAACTCGTACAGCGCGGAGGTGGAAAGCACCACGTGGAATGACAGGTTGGCCGACGCCCGAAACGTGCAGCGCAGCCGCTGCTCCAGGGTTTCCAGCATGGGCTGCGTCATGCAAAGGCCCCACAGGAAATGCACCACGCGATCGTAGTTGTTGCGCTGCCAGCCAAGCGCCGCATCCAGCGACTGGCCTGTCAGCGCCTGAAACCAGGCATCGTACGGAGTGAGCGAATAGGTGTAATGCGTACCCGCCGTATGCGCGCAGAACAGCACCGCCAGCATCGCCAGTGAGCCGGTGGAGTAACGCACGCCCCGCTGCAGGAGCAGCGCGGCAATGACCAGCACGGAAGCAATCTGCTCGAGCCCCCAGGTCAGGCGATCCTCGGGTTGAATCCCCGACCACACCCAGACCGCGGCGCAGATTCCCGCCAGCAGCCAGGTGGTTCGTTGCTTTCGCTGCACGCTGCCTCAGGGCAGGCGCGCGGGATCAGGCGGCTGAGACGCCGGCCAGGCGACGTTGCACTCCGCCATGATGGTGTCGATACGCTCGTCCCAGCGCTGACGACCGAACGCGGCGTACGTCTGGAAAGGATTGCAGTACTCCCGCATGCGAAAAGCCTGCCCGTCACGGCTGGTGATTTTCGAGAAGTAGCGCTGCGTATAGTGCCCGCCGTACACGGTGGGTCCACCCCCCGTGGATTCGATGATCATGGTGTCCGGCTCCGTCGTGGGATGGACCGCAATCAGCCGGGTGGAAAATTCCGGCACCGTTTCCAGCAGGAACTCCATGAACCGGCTGACGGCGAGCCGCCCGACCATGTAAACGGGCGTCTCGAAAGTGGGTCCCTCCCAGATGGCGTCTGCATGCAGGGCTTCAAGCCAGATCGCGCGCTGCTCCGCCAGCGTGGTTCGTCCGCCACCGAATGCCGCATCCAGTCCCCGTCGTTGTGCCGCCATTTCCCACCTCCCCACCGGCCAGCGGAAATCATGGGCCAGGCGCCGGGCATCCACAATGCGCGGTCACCGCAATTCGATTGTTCCGGCACTTGAAAGGCGTTATAAAAAGTTCCCGAAAATCCGGCGCATCGGCAGGGGGAGACGATGGGTGTGGAACAGGAATACATCCTGGAGATCGCGGAACAGAAAACCATTCCGCTGTCGCCGAAACGCACGCCCCAGGCTGAGACCAGGCCCTGGCCCGCGAGCACCATCATCGTCTCCGCCGACAGCCACCTGATCGAAGGTGACTACTGGCTGGACGGTTTTCCCGCTGAGAAGCGGGACCAGGCCCCGCGCATGGTGTTCCACGACGGTTACTTCGACATGTCCATCGGCGAGAAGTCGATGACGCCACCGCACATCGCCAGACACCTGTGCGACGCCATGGAGTGTACGCCCGGCCTCAGCGACATTCCGGCGCGCCTGAAGGATCTGGACGTCGAGGGCGTGGCCAAGGAACTGATCTTTCCCCAGCGCCTCTTCGGCCTGTTCATGTTCGGCGAGATGCAGAACCGCGAGGAAGTCTTCGGTCTCTACAACGAAGCCATAGCCCGACGCTGCGCCGAAGCGCCGGACCGGCTGTACCCGGTGATGGTGCCGAACTACTGGGACATGGACGCGGCCGAAGCGTCGGTGCAACGCTGCAAGGCGCTCGGCGCCAGGGCACTGATGGTGCCGCTGAAGCCCGGCCGCAACAAAGACGGCAAACACATCAACTACAACGACGCGTCGATGGACACGCTGTACGGCGCCATCGCCGACAGCGGCATCCCGCTCACCTTCCACATCGGCGAAGCCATCCCCTCGGCCATGCCCGGCGCGGCCGGCATTTCGCTGCTCACGCAGATGCAGGGCTTCCGGCTGCAGTGGTCGTCCCTGGTGTTCAGCGGCGTGTTCGATCGTTTCCCGACGCTGAAGGCTGTGTTCGTGGAAGGCGGCCTGACCTGGGTTGCCAGCATGCTGCACGACGCCGATATGGCAGCCACCCATTTCCCCACGGCAATGAATCCGAAACTGAAACACGCGCCGAGCTGGTACTGGCGCCAGCACTGCTACGCCACCTTCATGACCGATCCCGTTGGCCTGTCGCTGCTGGACCGCATCGGCCCCGAGACGTGTCTGTGGTCCTCCGATTATCCCCATCAGGAAAGCACGTTCGGTTACACGCGCAGCTCGATCCAGGCGGTGTTCGATGCGACCTCGGTGGAGAATGCGCAGAAGATCGTCGGCAAGACCGCGCTGGACCTGTTCAACATGCATTGACCGCAGCCGTTGACAAGGCAACTCAATGGTGTGATGTCGAAGCTGAAGACGCGCTGGTCCGACGTCAGAAACGCAGAAGCGCGGCAACCCGCCAATGGAGCCATATCTGATGAACCGTGACGATGCGATTGCCACCCTCACGGCGGCGGACGGTCCGTTTCCTCTTCTGACCACCACCGACCCGCGCGGCCAGCCCATACGCGCCTACGGCAACCCGCCCGCCACATTGCGCGATCTGTTGCTGGCGACGCGGGCATTCGGCGACAGCACGTTTCTCGTCTTCGAAGACGAACGCATCACCTACGAGGACCATTTCCTGCGCGTCGCGCGGCTGGCGCACTGGCTCATGCAGCAGGGCGTAGGTATGGGCGATCGTGTCGCGATCGGCATGCGCAACTACCCGGAATGGAGCGTCAGCTTCTTCGCCTGTCAGGCCATCGGCGCGGTGGCCGTCACGCTGAACGCGTGGTGGACCGGGCCGGAGCTGATCTACGGACTCACCGACTCCAACGCGGTGGTAGCCATCCTGGATGGCGAGCGCGTTGCCCGCATCAGCGACCGGCTGACGGAACTGCCTGGTTTACGCCTGCTTGTCACGCGCGACGATGCGCCGTTGCCGTCAGTTACCCGCTGGGACGACGCGCTGGCGGCCGCAGGCGCCGTCAACGGGCTACCCGACGCCGCGGTCGGCCCGGACGATCACGCCTCCATCCTCTACACCTCCGGCACCACGGGCACACCGAAGGGTGCGCTGCACTGTCACCGCAACCACGTCACCAACCTCAACAACACGCTGTTGTCCGGCGCCGTGAATGCGCTGATGAATCCGCCTCCGGCCGACGCGCCGCCCCCCGGACAGGGTGTGTCGCTGCAGACCTTCCCCTTCTTCCACATTGGCGGGCTCTCGGGGCTCTACATTTCCGCGGCCGTCGGCAGCCGACTGGTGCTGATGTACAAGTGGGACGTTGAGCACGCGTTTGACCTGATACGACGCGAGGGTATCCGAAGCTGGAGCGGCGTCCCGACGGTGGTTCGGCAACTGCTGGAACACCCGCGTGCCGGGTCCGGCGACCTGGACAGCATGCTCAGCATCGCCTCCGGTGGCGCGCCCGTGCCGGAAGACCTGATCAACCGGGTGGGCTCCCTGTTCCGGGCGCGTGTGGCGCCGGGCAACGGCTACGGCGCCACGGAAACCACCTCGGCCATCATCGCCAACGGCGGCGCCGACTACCTGGCCAGACCCACCAGCGTCGGCCGCCCCGCCGCGTCGGCCGAGATCCGCATCGTGGACGACACGGGCAACGACTGCGCAACCGGGGACATCGGCGAACTGTGGGCGCGCGGCCCGAACATCTTCGTCGGCTACTGGAACCGCCCGGGTGAAAGCGCGGATGCGTTCACCGACGGCTGGTTCCGCACGGGTGATCTGGGTTACCGCGACGCAGACGGTTTCTACTACGTGGTGGACCGCAAGAAAGACGTCATCATCCGCGGTGGCGAAAACGTCTACTGCGCCGAAGTGGAAGGCGTGCTGCACAGGCATCCCGGCATCGCTGACGTGGCATTGATCGGTCTGCCGCATCGCGCGCTTGGCGAGGAAGTTGCCGCGGTGATCGAGCCGAAACCCGGTACCGTGCTGACCGCCGCCGACGTGCAGGCGTTTGTTGCCGAACGTCTCGCCCGGTACAACGTGCCGACGCGGGTGATCTTTATCGACGAGCCTCTGCCGCGAACGGCGACAGGCAAGGTCCTCAAACGCGAGCTGAAGCAGCGCTATGGCGGCTGATAGCCGCTGACGTGACTTCCCGGATAGACTTCGCCGTCCTTCCGGCTCCATCCGTCCCGGGGCTGTTTTCCGGAGTTCCGATTGAACGAGTCACCGCCCTCGCCGGGCACACTTTCCACCCGGCGGATCTACCTGCTGTTGTGCGGCAGCCTGGCCGCGCAGGCGCTTGGCCAGAGCGCCATGTTCGCGGTAATGCCGTCGCTCGGGCGCGAGGTCGGCCTGCTGGAAATCCAGGTAGGCTCCATCATCGCCGCCTCGTCCCTGGTGTTCTTTTTTGCGGGGCCGATCTGGGGGCGGGCGAGCGATCGTTTCGGTCGCCGCAAGGTGTTTCTCATCGGCCAGCTTGGCTACGTGTTCGGCGGCTCGCTGTTCGCCGCCTGTTTCTGGGCAGCGCTGGAAGGCTGGCTCACGCCGCTGGCCGCGTGGCTGTGCCTGGTCGGCGCGCGCATGACGCAGGCGACGCTGATGTCGGCCTCGCAACCCGCCGCAAGCGCCTTCATCGCCGACATCACAGGACCGCACACACGCGCCAGGGGGCTGGCGCGCATTGGCGCCGCCACCAATCTGGGCTCCATCGCCGGTCCCGCGATCGGAGGTGCGCTGGCATCGATCTCCCTGCTGGCGCCGTTCGTGCTGGCCGTGGTCTCGGTCGCCGTCGCCTTCGTCGCCTCCTGGTTCTTCCTGCCGCTGGCGCCACGACTGCACGACGTCAATGCGCCCCGCCGCAAAGTCCGCTTCACCGACCGGCGGCTGACGCCCTGGGTCATTCCCGGCGTGCTGATGTTCCTGGGTGCCGCCGTCGTGCAGCAGACGTTCTCCTTTCGCCTGCAGGACGCCCTGCAGCTGGATCCGATGGCCGGCGCAACCGCTTTCGGCACCACCATGACCGCCTCGGCCCTGGCCGCACTGCTGGCCCAGATCGTGCTCGTGCAGCGCTACAGCCTGTCCCCCGGCACCTGGCTGGGCATGGGACTGCCGCTGATTGCGCTCGCCCTTTACGGCATGGGCTTTTTCACGACGCTGCCCCTGTTCATCGCCGCCAACGTGGTGATGGGGCTGGGCATGGGCTTCGCCGGTGCCGGATTCAGCGCCGGCGCGTCACTGGCCGTGAAACCGGAGGAGCAGGGCGCGGCCTCCGGCATCATTGCCGCCTGCTCGTCGGCGGGCTGGATTGTCGGGCCCCTGCTCGGTCCCGGCCTGTATCGCGTGCTGCCGGAGCTGCCGTTTGCGTTGTCGGCGACGCTCGTGCTGGGCGCCGGCATCGCCGTGCTCTGGCGCGTAGGCCGACTGCGTCGCTTGCGGGGCCTGCACCAGCGGCGGTGAGTACCGACGACCACCAGGCGTGCATCCCCCCCGGCGCTTGCAACCGGAGGCGCCGTTGCCGGCCGTATATACTGCAGTGAACGCTCACGTGCTCTGCCGGCAACAATGCAGGATTCAACGCAACCATGGTGTGAGATCGACGCCAGCGCATCGCCCGCGACGCTGACGCTGCACGGCCATTGGCGGCTGGCCAACACGGAGGCCATCTGGCGAGAGCTGCGTGTGCTCAGGCTGCAATTGCCGCTGTGCATAAATGCCGACAATCTGCAGGACTTTGATTCCACCGGCGCGCTGATGCTGTTGCGTGCCCTGGACCAGGCAGGCATCAGCAGCGATGACGTCCAGTGGCGCGCCCTCGATGCGCAACACAGACGCATCCTGTCCGGTGTGCAACGACGACTACCCGCGACGCGGAACCCGCTCGACACGCAAGACCGCTCGGGAATCCTGGGCCTGTTTGCCCGCGTCGGCGAAAACGCGGCGGCGCTTGGTACGCTGCTGCTTGGACATCTGAATTTCCTCGGCGCGACGCTTGCCGCCGCCGCCCACCTCATCGTGCAGCCCCGGCAGCTGCGCGGGAAGGAACTCACCGTGCAGTTCGAGCAGGTATGCGTGAGCGCCCTGCCGGTCGTGGCGCTGGTGACTCTGCTGATCGGCATCACCATCGCCTACCTGCTGGGGCTGCAGGCCGAAAAATACGGCGCCAACATCTTCGTGGTGGATGGCGTCGGCATCGGCATGACGCGCGAGTTTGCGCCCATCATTGTTGCCACCATCGTCGCCGGCCGCTCCGGCGCGGCCTTTACCGCGCAGCTTGGCGCCATGCGCCTCACCGAGGAAATTGATGCCATCCGCACGCTGGGGCTGGCGCCGATGCAGGTACTGGTGCTGCCGCGCGTGCTGGCGCTTGTCGTTGCGCTGCCGCTGCTGGTGTTCGTGGGCGACGTCATGGGAATCCTCGGCGCCATGCTGATCGCCGATCCCCTGCTCGGCCTGACACCGTCCACCGTCATCGACCGCCTGCATGGGTCACTGGATATCACGCACTTCTGGGCCGGGCTGGTCAAGGCGCCGGTATTTGCCTTGTTCATCGCGGTGATCGGCTGTCGCATGGGAATCCTGGTGCAGCGCGACACGCGGGCGGTCGGCCTCGCCACCACGTCGACCGTGGTGCAGAGCATCGTCTCCGTGATCCTGCTCGACGCAGCCTTTGCCGTCGTGTTCCAGGAACTGGGCATATGACGCCGGACGCAGCCCCGACAACCCGCGACATGCCCGTGGTGGAGGTCGACAACGTTGTCACCCGTTTCGGCCCTCAGGTCGTGCACGATGGTGTCAGCTTCCGGATCGGACGCGGCACCCTGACGGCACTCATCGGTGGCTCGGGTACCGGCAAGAGCGTGCTGCTGCGCGAGATCATCGGCCTGCAACGCCCCACCGCGGGCAACATCCGCGTCTTCGGTACCGATATGTGGAATGCAGCAGAGGCTCAAACGGCGGCCGTACGACGACGTTTCGGCATGATGTTCCAGGACGGCGCGCTGTTCTCCGCGCTGACGGTGGCGCAGAACATCCGCGTGCCGCTACTCGAACACGCGAACATACCCGGCGATCTCCTCCACCCGCTCATCGAACTGCGACTGGCCCAGGCAGGCCTGACGCCGGACACGGGCAACAAGTTGCCCAGCCAGCTCTCCGGCGGCATGCGCAAACGGGCGGCCATTGCCCGCGCGCTGGCGCTCGAGCCGGAGATCCTGTTCCTGGACGAGCCCACCTCGGGTCTGGACCCCGCCACCGCCCGCAGTCTGGATGCGCTGGTGCGGTCTCTTGTGGACGACCTGGGCATCTCGGTGCTGGTGGTCACGCACGACCTCGACACCCTGCTCACCGTGGTGGATCGCATCATCGTACTCGCGGACGGCCATGTACTGGCGGACGGCCCGGCCGCAGAAGTCACCGCCATCGATCATCCGTGGATTCGTTCCTATTTCGCCATCCGCACGATGACCGGCACACAGTCGAGGTAAGCCATGGAAGCTGAAGCCCGTTACACCTATGTCGGCGCCGCCATCCTGCTGCTGGTACTTGCGCTGGTGGCAGCCGTCATCTGGTTGCGCAACGCCGGGCAGCAGGAGAACTACGACCGCTACACCATCTACTTCGAGAAGCAGCGAATCGACGGCTTGCAGATCGACGGCGATGTCGACATGCGAGGGGTGAAGGTAGGTCGCGTGGTCAGCTTTGAACTCGCCGACTACCAGCAGCAGGACGTTCTGATAAACCGCGTGCGTGTGGTTGTGAGCATCAGCAAACGTGCGCCGGTACGCACCAACACGGTTGCCATCATTACCCGCAATTTTGTTACCGGCATCGCCCAGGTATCACTCGTGACGCCGGACACCGAAGGCTCGCCGCTCACCGTCATTGCCGACAACGAACAGTACCCGGTCATTGCCGAGGGGCGTTCCGACCTCGATGAGATTGCCGGCAAGGTCGGCCGCCTGGGTGACATGGCCGGCGAGATCATGGGCAACCTCAATCGGATGCTGTCCGACGACAACCGGGAAGCATTTGCGCTGACGATGAAAAACCTCGCCACGATGACCGAACAGATCAACCAGCGTATGGACAGCCTCGAGCGCACGCTCAACAGCGTCAGCGACGCGGCAGACAGCGTGGACAGGGCCGGCGATCGCGTCACGGCATTCGCGGACGACGCGGGTGGCGAGATCCGCAGCCTCGTGACCACCACACGTGACACCATCGCGCGGGCGGAGCAGGCCATGCAGGATGTTTCGCGCGCTGTCGCAACCCTGGAAAAACAGGGTCAGACGCTGACGGCCCGCGTTGATCGCACGGGCGCTGAACTCACCGATCAGGTTTCCGCGGCGGTCGCGGAACTGCGGCTTAGCCTGGAGTCCGCGGCGGTGACGCTGGACCGGTTGCAGGATCCCCGCGCCGCGATACTTGGCGCCGGTCCCGCCCAACTTGGCCCCGGGGAGGAAATGCAATGAAACAATCGCCGGCCTTGCCGATCGTCCTGCTGGCTGCTGCGTTGCTGGCCGGTTGTGTCTCCGTGGATGTCGGCGGCGGTAGTACCAGGCAGGTACGCTTCGTGCTCGAAGACGCCCGCCCTGACATGACGCGGCGTGACACCCCGGCCGCACAGAGCCTGGTACTGCAGGGCTTTCCAGGCAATCCGCTCGCCAGCTCGCTGTCCATGGCCTACGCGACGGCGCCCGGTCAACGCGAGGTCTACCAGCTGTCCACCTGGGTGCAGCGCCCCACGCAGGCGCTGCTGGGTCTGCTGCGGCAGCGCCTGGAGCGCCGTGGCGCGCTCGCAACAGTTTCGAACCTCGGCGAAGGCGTTGGCGGCGACCTGCTGCTCGGCATCGCCGTGGAGGATATCTACCACGACGCGGCGGAGAAGCCGGGTGTTGCCCGTCTGACGGTACGCGCCGACCTCATCAACCGGCAGAGCCGCACGCTGCTGGCGCGACGCACGTTCGCCGCCACGGCGCGTCTGGCGGCGGCCAATCCCGCGGCTTTCACGCGCGCCATGGGGGAGGCCACGGCAACGCTGTTCGATGAACTCGTGCCGTGGCTGGAAGCCTCGGCAGGGACCGGGGCGCAGGCAACGGAATAGTTCCTGCGCCCGATGACGGGCCGCGCGTCAGCGGTCGAACATTCCCCGCCGTGGCCCGGCATACCCGAACAGATACGCGCCGACCTTGCGCATCTGGATTTCCTCCGAACCCTCGGTGATGCGGTAGCGCCGGTGGTGGCGGTAGATATGCTCGAACGGCTTGTGCCGCGAGTACCCCATGCCGCCATGCACCTGCATCGCGCGATCCGCCGCTTCGCAGCACAGGCGGTTCGCCCAGTAGTTGCACATCGACACCCGGTCGGAAATCGTGCGTTCCACCTGACGGTGGTCCATGCGGTCGATCTCCCAGGCTGTCTTGCGAATCAGCAGGCGCAGCATCTCGCACTGCGTGTGCAGCTCGATCAGCGGCCACTGGATACCCTGGTTCGTTGCCAACGCCTTGCCGAACGGCTTGCGGTGTCGCGCGTAGCGCACGCTCTCGTCGATGCAGAACACCGCCGCGCCCAGCGATGACGCCGCCTGGCGGATGCGGTTCTGGTGCACGAAGCTCTGACCGATGGCGAGCCCGTTGCCGATTTCCCCCCAGTAACTGTCTTCCGGCACCCACACGTTGTTGAACGACACACGCGGATGGTCCGTGGGCATGTTGAACGTCCACAGATACTCCTCCACCTTGTAGCCTGGGCTGTCGGTGGGCACGAGGAAGCAGGTGATGCCGTCCGCATCGCCATCCTTACCATGCGTGCGTGCGAACGTCATGATGTGAGTGGCGTGATGCGCGCCGGTAGTCCACATCTTCTCGCCATTGATGAGCCAGCCCGGGCGGTTGTCGCGCTCCTGGCGCACGGCGCGGGTTTCCATCCAGGTGGCGTCCGAGCCGTGATTGGGTTCCGTGAGTCCAAAACCCGTGCGCAGCTGCCCTTTCATCAATTTGTCGAAGTCACGGGCAAACTGATCGGGCGTCGCGAACTCCTTCAACATGACCACGAACGGGTTGTTGCCAACGATGGAATGTTCCGTCTGCAGATCGTTGTGCAGACCGAGCCCCCTGGCGGCCAGATGCTCGCGAATCACCGCCATGTCCAGGTTCGTGCCGCCCTGACCGCCAAACTCTTTCGGCCAGCCATAGCGCAGATAGCCGGCCTTGTCCGCCTCGGCGCGGGCCACGCCCAGCAGCGCCTCCCACTCCGGCCGCGGCAGGCCGCCATTGTCAAAATCCGTGCGCGCCCACTCGCGGCGGTGGTCGAAGAAGCGGATGTTGTCGTCACGATTCTCAATCGGTTTGATGGTGCTGTCGATGAACGCATCCAGCTCAGCCAGCAGATCGACGAGGTGTTTGGGCAGTTCGAAATCCATGGTCCCCCCTGTTTGCATCTGGATTCGTCTTTCACTTTACTCCCTTCGCGCATCACTGGCGCGCCAGCGGGACGCCTGCTATACAACCGGGTTCATCCGGTACAGCAGGAGAGGTCATGCACAGCCGCGTGCTCATCGCCAACCGCGGGGAAATTGCCATCCGCATCCGCCGTGCCCTGCACGCCATGGGCGCCGAAGCCGTGGCGGTGCACGCCGCCATCGACGCCAACAGCCTGCACATCCGCGGCTGCGATGCGGTGAGAACCTTGCCCGGTGCCGGCATCGCACCGTATCTCGATGCCGAGGCCATCATCGAGGCCGCGCGGGAGACCGGTTGCCAGGCCATCCATCCCGGCTATGGCTTTCTCGCCGAGAACGCGGCATTTGCCCGCGCCTGCGACACGGCCGGGCTGACCTTCGTGGGACCTTCGCCCGAGGTACTGGCCCTGTTCGGTGACAAGACCCGCGCGCTGACGCTGGCACGTGAACTGGGCATTCCAGTCATCCCGGGCAGCGACGGGGTGCTCGACAATGCGGCTGCCGCAATCGAAGCGGCAGCGAGGATCGGGTATCCCGTCATGCTGAAAGCTGCCGCCGGGGGCGGTGGCCGGGGCATGCGCGTGGTGAGCGATGCCGCCGGCATGGCGGATGCCTTCGCGCGAGCCGGCAGCGAAGCCGCCGCCGCCTTCGGTGACGGCTCGCTGTTCCTGGAACGCCGTATCGAGCGCCCCCGTCACATCGAGATCCAGATACTGGCGGATACGCAGGGGAACTGCGTGCACCTGTTCGAGCGCGACTGTTCCGTGCAGCGTCGTCATCAGAAGGTCGTGGAAATAGCACCGGCCGTCGGTCTGGATACTCCCGTCCGGGAGAAGCTGCGCGAGGACGCGCTGCGCCTCGTTCGCGCCGCCGGATTCACGAATGCCGGTACCGTGGAGTTCCTTGTCGTGCCCGAAACCGGCGAGTATTACTTCATCGAGTGCAATCCACGCATCCAGGTGGAACACACCGTCACGGAGCAGATCACCGGAATCGACCTCGTGCAGGCACAACTGGCCATCAGCGCCGGCGCCACGCTGGCTGACCTCGGCCTGGCCGACCAGAACGCCGTGGGCAGCCCGCGCGGCGCCGCCATCCAGGTACGTGTGGTGGCTACAGGCGGCGGCACGCTGACCGCGTATCGCGAACCCACCGGAGCCGGTGTCCGCGTGGATGCAAGCGCCTACCAGGGGTATGCGCCGCCACTGGCGGTCGATCCGCTGTTCGCCAAGGTCATCGGTACCTGCACCACCCGCGCCGCGACGGAACGCGATGCCCTGGCCGCCGCCATCGGCAATGCACGCCAGGCGCTGGACGAATATGTGCTGGAAGGTCTTCCGAATAATCGCGCGGAACTCGCCGCCATACTGGCGGACGCCGTGCTGGCCACGGGCGATGCCCGCACGTCGTTCCTGGACGAACGGCCCGAACTTGCCGCGACGGGAGCAAACGCATCCGCGCTCTCCCGCTTTCTGGCCGCCCAGGCATCGCCCGCGGGCAGCGCGCCTCAGCGCGCCCCGGAACCGGACCATCTGGCGGTGCCGGACGGCCACGCAGGCGTGGTCAGCCCCATGGACGGCAATGTGCTCGAACGGCTCGTGAGCGTCGGCGAGTTTGTCAACGAAGGTGACACGCTGCTTGTCATCAACGCCATGAAGATGGAAACCCTGATCGCCGCGCCGGTTTCGGGCCGATTGACGGCTCTCGTAGAGCCGACCGCAGACAACGCGGTGCGCGCGCGCCAGATCGTCGCCGTGATAGCGCCCACCGACAACGCGGTTGCAGCGACCGCCACATCCCCCGCCCAGGCGACCTGGCAGGACGTACTGGATGACGTGGCGCAACTGCAGGGCATTGCGCATGCGCGCCTCGCGCCGGGTTCTGACGATCCCGGCGTGGTGCGGCAACGCAATCGCGGCAAGCTCACCTGCCGGGAACGCATCGATCGCCTGCTGGATGCCGGCTCCTTCCGGGAGGTGGGCAGCCTGGCGGGTTTCGCCTCCTACGAGGACGGCGCCATCAGCGCGTTCACGCCCGCCAACCATGTCGGTGGCTGGGGCACCATCCAGGATCGCACGGCGATTGTGTGCGCCGACGACTTCACGTCCCGCGGCGGGCACGCGGATGGCGCCATCGGCGCCAAGAGCATGCACCTGGACCGCCTGGCGCTGGAACTGCGCGTGCCGTCCGTACGCTTGCTGGACGGCTCCTCGGGTGGTGGCAGTGTGGCGGCGATGGTGCCGGAACAGAAAAAGGCGGGCGAGAAAGCCGCGCAGGAAAGCTCGGGTGCCATCACCGCGGGCAGGCCGCGCGTATCCGGCGGCGGAGGTTCGTTCCTGCCGCCGCATCTCGGCAGCAGCTTCTACGCACAGCAGCTCGGCGTGATCCCGGTGGTGAACGTACTGCTCGGCAGCGTCGTCGGCATTGGCGCCGCCAAGGCGGTGCTGGGTCACTTCGGTGTCATGGTGCGCGACATCGCCCAGCTGTTCGTGGCCGGCCCGCCGGTGGTGAGCCATGCCATGGGCTACGACGTTACCAAGGAAGATCTGGGCGGCTGGCACATCCACTGCACGAACGGCAGCGTGGACAACCTCGCCGAGAGCGAGGAGGAGGCGTTGGACATGACACGCCGCTTCCTGTCCTACCTGCCGGCCAATGTGTACGAGGCGCCACCCGTGATTGCCGCGGCGCGCAAAGACGGCCCGGATCGTCGTGATGAAGCGCTGGCCACCATCATCCCGCGCAAACGCACCACGACCTACGACGTTCGACGCGTGATCCGGCTGCTGGTGGACGAAGGCTCGTTCTTCGAGATCGGCGCGCTGTGGGGGACCGATCAGGTCGCGGGGCTGGCCCGCGTGAATGGTCACCCCATCGGCGTGATCGCCTCGGACAGCCAGCACGTGAACGGCGGCGCGTTGACCGCGGATGGTTGCAGCAAGCTCACACGGCACCTGGACCTGTGCGATCTGTTCCACCTGCCCATCCTCAATCTCGTGGACAACCCGGGCTTTGCCGTGGGCATCGAACACGAAATGAATGGCACGATCCGTCGTGGCGGCGAATGGATGGTGGCTTTCGCGCAGACCACTGTGCCGCTGTTCACGGTGATCATGCGGCGCAGCTTCGGCGTCGCCGGCAACAACTACGCCACGCCACGCTCCCATCCGAGCATGCGTGTCGTGTGGCCGTCGGCCGATGTGGGCGGCATTCCGCCCGAAGGTGGCATCGAGGCTGCCTACAAGCGTCAGCTTGCGGAAGCCGCCGACCCCGTTGCGTTTCGCGCCGAGCTCATGGCGCGCATCGAATCCGCACGCGGGCCCATCGGCCCCCTCAACCGCTTCCAGATGGAGGAGATGATAGATCCCAGGGACACGCGTCGGTATATCTGTGACTGGGCGACGCTGGCCTATCGCACACAAGGAGAGCGGTTGAAACCGCGGGAGTTGGGGTTTCGGCCGTAGGGGGGCGGATGTTGCAGCCGTCAGTCAAGCAAGCGAGTTCGGAATCTCGCGTGCTATATGGCTTCGAGCAACTTTTCCGCAGAAGCGGCCGGAACTAGACGGCGTGGGAAAACGGCTACGGGCCACCAATACAGCAATTTGCATCGCGACGCTTGATGGTAAGCTTCTGACATGTTTGAACTTTCTTTCCGGGAAGGGGAGATGCCGGTGCTACACGGTTTTGAGCCAAGCATGCAGCGTTGGGCGGAAACTCGCTGCGACCGTCGACGAGAAGAAAGCTAAAAATTGAGCGAAGCTAAGAAACGATAGACTTGGGGCGAGGGTTGCTCAGTAGGGAATATTGATATGGACTACTCCGAGTATCGCGACACCGTTTCCTCAACCATTCAGAAGATAACCGCTGAGTTTGGTTGTCAGCCAATACTGTTCATTGGTTCAGGAGCCTCACGGCGGTATTTCAATGCTCCCACTTGGGATGCGCTTCTTGAGGTAATGGTTTCTCAGTGTCCTTTGATCCCAAGAAAATACGGGTACTACAGGCAGAAGCATTCGTCACTACCGGAAGTCGGGAGCGAAATTGCTGAGTTGTATCGCGATTGGGCTTGGCAAGCCGAAGGCAACGGAGCATTTCCTGCATCGTTGATGGTCGCCTCTCTACCATCGGACACGTATCTAAAATACAAGGTTTCCCAGTACTTGAAGGAGTTAACGCCCAGTGGCGTTAAGAGCGTTAAGCCAGCGAAGTATCGAAAGGAAATAGAATCCCTACAAGAAATGCAGCCACACGCCGTGATTTCTACAAACTACGACGGTTTGTTAGAGATCGTCTTCCCGGACTTTGAGCCAGTCATTGGCCAACGCATCCTCCGCGCGAACTACGTAAGTGTCGGAGAAATATTCAAGATCCACGGATGTGTATCTGATCCAAGTACGCTCGTGTTGACCTCTGAAGACTATCAAGACTGGGGAAAGAAAAAGAAGTATCTCAGTGCCAAGCTACTTACGTATTTCGCTGAACATCCAATGTTGTTTTTCGGATACGGCGCGGGAGATGCGAACATCAGGGGGATACTCTCCGACATCGATGAAATTTTGTCTGGCCCCGATGGATTGGTCCAAAACCTCTTCTTTCTCAACTATGTTCCGAGTGTCGAAGACAAAGGCAGCTGGCCCATGGAACGGATAGTAGAGCTCGACGACGGTCGTTCGATTCGGATTCAGAACATTGACGCGGAAGACTTCCTCTGGGTGTTTGATTCATTTCGTGCGAACTCACCAATCCAGAAGGTAAATCCAAAACTGCTGCGAGCCCTACTAGCACGAAACTACGAACTTGTGCGGCACGACATCCCTAGGAAGACCGTAGAGGTGAATTTTCAAACGCTAGAACATGTGGTTATGGAGGAGGGAAGGTTCGCTCATCTTCTAGGTATATCGACTTTAAACAATCCGCAGGTGTTCAACGCTTACTATCCTTACACGCTTACCGGAGTGGCCAACCAGCTTGGTTATGACTACTGGAGCCATGCAAATCAACTCATCGGAAATGTCAAGGAGTCGACTGGAATAGACATAAAGAGCTTTGACAACAAGTACCATGTGAAGGTCAAGGTAGGTAACAACCCAAAATCTGTTACGAACAAATACTCCGATGCTTGCGTTGAATTGTTAAGACGCGTTCGAGATGGAGAAAGGTATCAACTCGATACGACGGAGGTAGACTCTCCATCGAAATAGGGGAAGCCTTGGCCTCAGCCGAAGTCGATTCGGTTACAGCACTCCGATTCCGCCCAACCAGCGTGTGCACCGGACCGCTTCACTCGTCACGCCTTTTACTGTCGCAAAAATCGCGCCGAGTGTTCGCGGCCGGTGACACGTGGCGTTGGGCGGTTGGAGCGCACTACCAGATGAAAACGCCTCAGTTGTCAGTCCTGGAGTTCTCGATTCCTCGGGTTCACAGATTTCTTCGCGAGTTGAATCGTTAATCCGACCACCACGAGTCTGCCACCGGAGCCAAAGCCAGGTCATCTCTGGCCCACATTACTCCAGCGAGAAGGAATTAAGGTAGCCACGCGAATACCACCAAACCACATTCAAGCTCGCACAGGCGGGTTTGTTCTCGGCTCCCGGGGCATGTCCGGTATGGCAGAACCATTGCAAGTTCATCGCACACACGCATAAAGTTTCACAGTCCCGCACAAGCACGAAGGATGTCCTCCATGGGCATCGGCTCTAGCAACGGCATTTGTGCATTTTTATACATCGGCATTCGGGCCGCCTGGTCAACTATATAGATGGCAATTCGACAGTTCGCCCAACCAGTCATTGCAACGGACCACTTGAATGCAGCGCCTTTTCGCTTCCGCTCCAAGGCGCTGCATTCAAGTGGCTGTTGAATTCGGGCGTTGGGCCGCAGATCGCAATGCAAGGAGTGGAGCGAATTGAATGAACTCCCCATGCTCACGATAGCTCGCAGCGACCGCAGACACGTTGCTGAACTCCTAGCCTTGATGGTAACCGTAGACTCAGCAAAGCCAACAAGTGAAGCTGGTGAAGACGTCAAAGCAAAACTCCTCGAACTTAGCAATGCTTGGCACGTACGAGCCTTCCTATCGCAGAACGCAATCCTGGAGGAACCGCCAACCAACTCTCGACCGCTCGGCGCCGGGTCGTTTCTTGATCCAGTTAATGATGTGCTATCGAGGCGCCTAGAGCAGATGACCAGAGGAGTCGGGGGCGACTTCCGCACCTCATTGTCACTTCGAATGACTGGCGATTTATTCGCACAAGTGCAATGGGTAAATGGCCGAGAGTATTCCATCGATATCGGCCTCAAACTCATAGTACAACTGTTTCTCGGGGCAATTACTCTTAGCCAACCAGGGGCCAAATCGTCGTCCACGTTGCCGAATCCCTATGACCCCAAGTACGGTCATAATGCTCACTTAGTCTATGAATCTCAGGCGCCGCTACTGCAAGCCCTGAACGCCAGTGCCTTCAAGATTCTTCTTCCGGAAGAAGACTGGCGGAGGTTGCTAGCGTTCGAGCTGTTTTCAAAGGCCATTGAATTCGCACTTCTTCATGAGTTCGGTCACGCAACCAGGGGACATCTTGAGTTCTTGGCGAAGCATGGGGCGCCCAAGGTGCGATCAGAATCCGGTGACCGGCCTGATTCGATTTCTCCATTAACACACCAACTTCTTGAAGCGCAGGCGGACGACACGGCTTCCCATTTCATGGTTGCCAAGTGGAAGTATCTTTCCCAACTACATGCGTTTCCGGAAGGTCCGCTGATGTTGGGCCGCTACGGCTTCTGCGTGACGCGGCCCGAACACGCGCAGCTCATCCACGCCTATGCGGTTGCTCTCCTGTTCATCGTCATCGATGCAGAAGATAGAAAAGCTGCACTGGTCGGCAACATGACCAATCCCGAGGGCAACCCTCGGAGCCCCACATATCCAACTCCCGCATATAGGTCGTGGCGTTTTGATCGATGGCAGCACTCTATGGGCGTTGCTCCTGCTCCGTGGCTTAGCTGTATTGAGCATGTACGGGACGACTTACAGGCGGATCGTTTTCCGCACGCCATGTCAATATTTGACCGTCAAATGAATCTGAAAGACCTTCAGAATTACGATCAATCGCTGATTGAGCATTCACGCCACGATGGTGAAGGTCGAGCACTGATGGCCATCGAGGGCGAGTATGCCAAATTGTTAGCTCCTCAGCGTCCAATGATGCCTCCCCGCTTCTGGGGCGAAGCGAAACCTTCACTCTTACAGACCTTCAAGCAATTCTTCGGATTTAAAGGAAACAATCGATGAACGAAATATCTGGATTCATTTTTGTCTTTCTTGGCGGGGCTTCGGGTGTCGTTGTCGTAGAGGCTGCGAAGTTTGCCGCAGCGAGCATGGGCCAGAGGGCGTCTCAGAAGGCCGCCACGTATCGACGCGGAACCTACTGGGTGGGCTTATTGGTGCTGATACTCGTCGCTGGTTTCGTTACTGTAGTGAGCGTTGGAGAAGGACCAATCAAGCTAGTGAATGCACTGCAAATAGGAATGAATGCTCCTGCGCTCATAACGGCGTGGGCAACCGCATCGCAGCGAGAAGCAATAAGGAAGAGAGTGCCTTCGGCACGGATCAGCCCGATTCACGAAGACGACAGGAGCATAAGGGATTCCCCAAGTTTGTTTCGCCGAGTTCTCGATGATCAAGCGTGGTAGGCACCATGGATTCGCACAATGGCATGTGCAGCAACATTGGCCCAACAACCGGTTGCGGCGGACGGTGAGCTGCGAGCCCCGCCACTGAGCCGGAGCGCTGGGCATCTAAGGCAAGATTGTGAAGTAGGCTCGCTGTAGTGGCTTCACTGGCAGCTGCAATCGCAATCAATTCAACAAGTTCTAAGTTGCCGCAGCAGGGCTGCGACCTCTTTAACTTGGCGCATTCCATATGGCATTTATTTCAGTTGTTCGGGAGAGCTTCCCAGCAGTAGAGTTGGCGCTTCACGTGTACAGGGAGACGAGGGTGAGTACGCGGGTTCCAAGGACAAAGATTCAGCCTGCAAGGCTGTCCGACTGAAATGTACCTATTCGTAGCTGCCGGTTCGCTGCTCGATTCAAATACAGGCGAGTTCGTTGGCTCATTTCGTAGACGCTCCGATTTTGACGCATCTCATTCCAGCCCATACTCACTTGTAGCAAGTCTGTTCATTGCGGCGAGAGAAGCAATCAACTACGTCGCTTGTTTCGTCTACCTCGTACAGAGGCTTCCTTACCTTACTTGGCCTTTTGCATTAGTTCGCAGGCCCAGGAAGAAAATTCACCGTGTACGTTTCGCTTTTTCATGCACGGGTGGGGTTCACTACGCCGCCAAACAAGCAATTGCACCGGCCGGGGCGCTTCCTTCGGTCTAGTGGACACCCTGATCTAACCAGTCAGGAGTGTCGAGATGCCAAGACCAGGCCCTAGAACTACGTACAAATACACAGAGGAATTCAAGGCAACTGCCGTCCGTCTGAGCCACATTCCGGGTGTACAGGTGGGCGAAGTAGCGGAGTCCCTTGCCATTCACCCATTCATGTTGTCTCGTTGGCGAAAAGAAGCTCGCGAGGGAAAGATCATGACCAGAAAGGTGGAATTGGATCGGGAGGTGGCTGCCGAACTGAAGGAATTGCGGAAGGTGAAGAAGGCGTATGAGCGCCTGAAAGTGGAGCACGACCTTTTAAAAAAAGCCATCGCGTTCACTTCCAAACGAAAGACGATGTCTTCGCTTTCATCCACGAACACCGGGAAAGCGCCTCAGTGAACCGGATGTGCACACTGTATGGGGTATCGCGTAGTGGCTACTACGCCTGGAGGGATCGTGCCCCCAGCCAGCGAGCGGTAGTGGATGAGGGATTGCTGAAGCTGGTGCGCAAGGTCTATCGACTGAGCCACCAAACGTACGGGAGTCCCCGCGTTCATGCGGCTCTGATTCGTCAGGGTGAGATCGTAGGCCGTCGCCGCATCGAGCGAATCATGCGGGAAAACGGCATCCGCTCCTGTGCGCATCGCTATCCCCGTGCAAGGCCTGGACTGGAGAAGTACTACAACAGTATCGACTGCAAAATTCACGATCGTGAGGTCACGGGGCCCGATCAGCTCTGGGTGGGTGACATTACCTACCTGAAGGTCAAGGGCGCCTGGCGATACCTGGCGATCGTGATGGATCGGTATACCCGGCGGATTATCGGCTGGGCGCTGGGTGATCAGAAGAACATCGGCCTGACGTCACGCGCCCTGCGCCAGGCGATTCACTATAGGCAACCTCAAAGCGACGTCATCTTCCACAGCGACCGGGGAACGGAGTATCTTTCCGGTCGTCACCACAGAGCGTTGGCACGCCACGGTATTCAGCAGAGCGCCAATCGGCCGGGTCGGATGAATGACAATGCGCACATGGAGTCGTGGAACAAGAGCATGAAAACGGAGATGTATCACCATCACGTGTTTACGAGTGACGCCGAGCTTCATCGTTCGGTCAGTTCGTACATCAATTTCTACAATGAAAAGCGCCTGCATTCATCACTCGGCTACCGTTCACCCGTGGAGTTTGAATCGCAATGCAGATAACGAATGGGTGTCCACTTTTTCGTTGGAAGGTCCCTGCTTGTCTCGTCACGCCTTTTGCTGTCGCAAAAGGCGCGCCAAGATTGCGCAGCCACTGACCAGGAGCGTTGGGCGGCAAAGGAGGGGTTGCATGGGTAGTGATCTGGAACTCGAGTTCGATCATGCCATGATGGGTATTTACGAACGAGCCTTGTCGGAAGCAAGGTACAAAGCCAGCAAGTATTTCCACATGTTGCATGAGCACAGAGGGTTGGGGACGGCGAGATTGCTCATAAATTCCTCAAGAGTTTCCGATGGCTACACGGCGTTGTGGAAACTCGGGCGATTGGACCTCACGGTTGAAGCTCTGATATGTGAAAACCAAAAGTGGCACGAGCTCTTCACGACTCGAGAACTCGGTATCTGCAGGAAACGGCTGCTCGACTATGGCTATGAAAAGGTACGCTGACCAGAGAGAGGTTTTCGATGTACGACGAAATCGCAAAATCTATCCGGGAGGGCGAAGCACAAGGAAAGAAAATCGCGACATTTCATTTGGAGGTATTGATGCATGCGGAACAACTTGATGGTGATGAAGCGAACGAGTTTTGCCATCGAGTTGGAGTTCCCCTTAGCTATGCAACGGAGTTCAGAAAGATGCTTAGCCTTGCACAGCTGATGCGAAACCGCGGATTGGTCATCCGATAGATATCGGTTGACTGCCCAACAAGCATGTGCACCGGACCATTCCACTCGTCACGCCTTTTGCTGCCGCAAAAGTCGCGCCGAGTGTTCATGGCCGGTGACATGCTGCGTTGGGCGGTGAAGGGAGGTACTACTGGTGAGTTCGAGTGCGGTGCTTTGCCACTTCGGCTATATCTGCTTTAGCGCGCTAAGCAGAGGTGAAATGCGCCGCCACCGCATCGAATTGCACCTTGGGTGGTTTTCGAACATCCTTAGATTCTAAGAGAATGTGAAAGGCACCGACTATGTTTGTTGGTAAAGTCAAGTGGTTCAACAAAAATAAGGGATATGGATTCATAGTCTCTGATGATTTCAGAGTAGATCTGTTTCTTCACTATTCATCTATAGATGAATATGGCTACAGAACTCTGCGAGTTGGGCAGGATGTCACTTTCGATGTGATTTATGGTCCAAAGGGACCAGTTGCAGTAAATGTCCGCCTAGCAACCGCAAATATGGAACGTCTTGCCGCAAGACACGGGGTTACTCCTTTACGGATTTTAGTCTCTGATAGGATTTCCAGTAAGCGAACTGCGGAACTGGTTGATCTTCTTAGTGCGCTTTTTGGGGTCGACTTAGAGCTGGAGCGCACCGCGCCAATATCGCCTGACCCTGCCAGAAAGAGGGCTGCGCAGGTATGAGTAACCCGCACGATGAAAAATTTACTCTCATTGAGTTGTCTCCTCGCGCTCCGGCTGAAAGCGGTAACACTGAGGAGCAGATCAGCGCGTGGTCCAGTTTAGTAAATGTAGTAATTGGTACGTGGCGTTCGATTCGGCCAAATCCGGAAGCTGTTGCGACAGAGCTACAGAACAGAATGTCGCACGCAACCGTTGAGAACGACCTTAAAAGAAGGCAGATCGAAGGCTTGCGTGTTGATTCCGAGGCCCAAGAAAACAGAAATTCACTGTTTCACATTGACAGGAAAATACGAGAACTAGAACTCCAAGAGAAAGCGGTTGATGTACAACTCAAGAAGGAACGACTACTACGAGAGCAACAGGAGCGCTTGATAGAGGCGCACACTGCAGCCCGCCTTTTAGGCATGGAGATTTCAACGTTTCAGACTGCAGATGGGCCGGTCATTTTCGTCGAACAATCCAGACCTCGCGTCATTGAAGATGAGCTCCAGGTTCTTGAGTCAGCGCCCGTAAAAGAAGACCGTACCGGATAGCCTAACAGGCTGCTGAAAAAGCAGCCTGGTACGCCAGCTAGGGATGGCTGGCCCGCAAATGCAGCGGAAAACGCTGCATTTGGCGCGAGTCGGCGAAGCCGACGACTGCTGAAACAAGTCCAGGAGGGACTTTTTCAGCACCCTGTTAAAGTCTGGAATCCCCATAAGTCATCGACTGCACCCGCGAAGCCTGCGGTTCAGGCACCTGTTCACCGGACTGCGGTGAAACGGGCAGAACGACATTAATCTGCCCGGTGCCGGATGAGGGGAAGTATGGCGACACCACTTCCGCCGGCTGGTCATAACCTGACCAGCCAAGCGCGCCCAGCAGCATTGCCGTGTCGTGCATGAAGCCTTCGCCATGCCCCTTGGCCGCGTATTCGGGCAGCATCTCGCAGAACGTTGCCCACTCCGCGTTTCGCCATAGGTCGATCACGCGGTGATCCAGCGTCTCCAGGAACGGACTCCACACACGATTGCGAAACTGCGGTGCCTGGCCGTTCTGCGCAAACCGGTGCGACAGCGAACCGCTGGCGAGAAACGCCACCGTGCCGTCGTAGTGCTTCTCCACCGCCTGGCGCATGGCCCAGCCGAGTCGCGCGCTGTCGTTGAGATAATGCACGGTACACAACGCGGAAACGGAGACGACTCTGAAGTACTGGTCCGCATTCATGTAGCGCATGGGCACCAGCGTGCCGTATTCGGGGGCAAGGGTGGTGTTGTCGTGGGCCAGCGTTTCCACGCCCTGCGCACGGCATTCCTCCGCCAGCAGGCGGCCGAGTTCCGGGTTGCCGGGCATCTCGAACGGCATGTTGCTGATCCAGTGCGGCAATTCGTTGCTGGTGTACAGCCCCTTGAAGTGCGGCGCGCAGTTGATGTGATAGCCGGAGTTCACCAGCCAGTGCGTGTCGAACACCACGAAGGTGTCCACGCCCAGCTCCCGGCAACGGCGGCCGATTTCCCGGTGACCCTCGATCGCTTCCCTGCGCGAATCCTTGTCCGGCCCGTCGAACTCCGAGAGGTACATCGACGGTACATGCGTAATCTTCGCTGCCAGCGCCAGTTTTCCCATCGCCTTGGTTCCCGTATCCGTCGTCGTGTTATCCGGTCGTCAGCACTCCGCAGACCGGAATCCGCCTCCAGCCCCTCCAGTCCGCGCGGAGGATCCGGGCCCGGCTATCGTAATCGGTATCGGCAGGCGACGCCGTTTCGCTCCCGGCGACATGGGCGGCGGGCAGCGCATTCGCCCACATCACGCCCCGTGATGTGGGCCCCCGACAGCATATTTCCCGAAGGTGAATTTGCGAAAGGGACCCGCCTGGTTCGCAGCCAGGGAACCCGGGCGACGGCGCTTGTATCCTGAGGCAGGTTTGCTGGATACCGGGTTCCCGCGTTAATGGGGTGGAGCCTGGAGCCCGGAAAGTGCGGGAGTCCCGCCCAATCCGCCGAAGGCGGAATGGGCAGCCGGCAGCATATTCCGCGTAGCGGAATGTGCGAGAGGCGGAGAGTTATTGGACTTATCGCGCCTCATACCACTTCGCTTCGCGAAGTGGAGGGTCGGCGCTTGTGTGGCTGGCGACCGCGACAACGCATTCAGTCACTTCGTGGCTGAATGCTTGGGGTCGGCGCTTGCGTGGCTGGCTACCGCGACAACGCATTCAGCCACTTCGTGGCTGAATGCTTAGATGTGGTAGCTAGGGCGAGACTTGAACTCGCGACCCCAGGATTATGAATCCTGTGCTCTAACCGGCTGAGCTACCTAGCCAAGGGGGCGGAATTGTCCTCGTCACCCCCACGCCTGTCAACGCGCCAACCACCCGGCTGCGCAATCGGGCGGCCTCGTCACTTGTCGCTACAGCCGGTACCGCAGCCCTGCATGAACGCCTCGGCCCGGCAGCGCGCCAAGATAGTAGGGCCGCGCATCGACAAGTCCCGGAAGCACCTCATCTGGCCGCTCGCCGAGCAACCCGAAGCTCTCACCCTGCACATCGAAGCAGTTGGTCACCTTCAGGAACAAGGTCAGCTTCTCCCGCCACGTATAGGCGGCCCGCAGGTTGACCAGCGCGTAACCGTGCACCTGCGGCAGCGCGTTGATCTCATCGCCGCGCAGGCGCTGCCCGCTGCCCGCCAGCAGATCGGCGCCAAGTTGCAGTCCGCTGCCGAAAGAGTGCTCGGCCGACAGCCGCAACTGGTGTGCGGGGATACCGGGAATGCGCCGTCCACGGGGCACCCGCAGTTCGCCTCTGTCGTCCGCCAGAGGGTGATTGGGGCTCAGCACGGTGAATGCATCCCGAAACCGGGCATCCACGTAGCTGTATTGCAGGCGCCATGCGAGTCGTCCGCTCTCGCCGTCGAGACTCGCCTCCACGCCCATGCGGCGCGTAGCTTTCACATTCGCAAACAATCCTGTGGCACGACCCGTGGTCTGAAACAGGATGTCGTTACGATTGGCGATGTGGAACAGACCCAGACGCAGATGCACAGTCCCGGCATCGGCGCGCAGCCCCGCCTCGATACTCGTGGAGACCACATCCTCGAGGGGGGGATCCGCCAGAAACGCGTTCGGCAACCGGCACTCGAACTTCACCTCGTCGTCCTGGTCTGGTGCGAGCGTGCGCGCGCGTTCGAATACTCCCTCGTTGCAGGCGAGTTCGATGGGTGTCGGCGTACGTGATGACCTGCCCACGCTGCCATACACGGTTGCCTCGCCCCATGCCCGCCAGGCCAGCCCGGCTACCGCGTTGAAACGTCGGAAGCGATGGTCGCCATCGAGCTCGGGTCGCGCGCTGCTGCGATCACGCAAGGTCGTGCGCACGTCGACGTAGCGCCCGCCCGCCGTCAGCGTGAGGCGGTCTGTCAGTTCGAGGCTGTCCTGCAGATACGCACTCCATGTGCGGGTGCGCGTGGCCACGTCAACCGCCTCGTCACCCACGAATGTCCCTGTACCCAGGTTTGCCGTCGATCGCGTCACCGGATCAAGAGCTGCCAGCTCGAGCAGGGAGGCAAATCGCGATTCGCCGAGAATCCAGCCCGCACCCACGATCAGGCGATTCGGGCGACCCGCGACGGGCGACAGCCAGTCCGCCTGCACATCGACGCCGCGACTGGTCTGGCGCAGCCGGCTGATGTTATTGATTGCGTCATCCTCCAGCCGTCCCGAACCGGTGAGGGAATCGGTGACATCGTCGAGCGCGAAGCGCGCGCCGCCCACCAGCGCGTTCAGTGTCGCTTCGAGCATCTGTGGATCATCCACCTGAAGAACGTTGTCGTCGCATACGTCGTCCTCGTCCAGGCCGGAAACCGCCAGCGCGTCATCCTCCAGCCCTTCCACGAGAAACTGCCCGGCCGCGAGACGGCACAACGTGAAGGGGGAGGCGTCACCGTTGAAACTGCGCGTGCGAACCCGCCGCGCATGGGCATTGGCAGACAGTTGCAGATCATCGGCCAGGTAGCGACTGGCTCGCAGCGACACCATGCGCAGTTTGTTACGCGTGATGTCGGGCGCCGTGAACACGGCCTTGCGGTCGATCGCGAGCAGGCCGACGGGCGCGGCGCCATTGCCGGTGAGATCCGTATCGTCGGCCTGCACGGACAAATCGACCGACGTATCGGCGGGCCGGTAGCCGATGCTCGCATACACGCCACGGGTCTCGGACGGCGACAGATCGCGCCAGCCGTCCTCCTCGAACCGATGGCCGTTCAGGTAGTAACCCCAGGTGCCGTTGTTGCCGCCGCTTTCAAGGGTGATCGTGCGGCGCGCCCAGGACCCGGCGGTGACTTCTGCGCTGTGCTCAGGCGCACTGAAACCATCCTTCATTTCCACGAGTAGGGCGCCACCGAGCGCGTTCAGTCCGAACAGGGGATTACTGCCACCGGCGAGCGCCACACGACTGACCGCGGATTCGGGAATCAGCTCCCAGCGCACGGCATCGCCCAGCGGGTCGTTCACCCGCACGCCTCCCTGGTAAACCGCCAGGCCCTGGGCCAGGCCGAGCAATGGCGAGGCGGTAAAGCCGCGATACAACAAATCCGGTTGCAGGGGATTGTTCTGCGCCGCATTCAGCGAGACGCCCGCAAGCCGGCCTGCCAACGCCTCCGTGAGATCCTGCGCCTGACTCCGTCGCAGGGCGTCGGCTTCCAGGACCTGCACGCCGTGCACGAGCTGCGTCTCGCTGACCGCCACGCCACCCGCTGGCGTTGGCGCGACAACCACAACTTCTTCCTCGTAAGCCTCAGCCGTCAGCGCTGACGCGGGCGCACACATCGCCAGCGCCGCGCACGACACGCTCAACCATCGCAACCCCTTCATGCGGCAGGTGAATCTCCCTCGGTGGACTGCCTTGTATACCACGCACCCGGTCACCTCCGGCAACTCGACGCGCGGCGCCGGCCTGCGCCCGGGTCGACGTCCCGCGTACGCACCCGAAACCCTTTCACGCCGCTAACCGCTACACGCCTCCACGTTTTGCGGTTAGGCTTCCCGTTACCGTCTTCAGACACCGGTCCCAGTGACACAGCGATCCACACGCCATTCTGAAACCGCGCCCGCCCAACGTCGCCCCGAAACGTGCATGCATAGAGCGTCCGCTTGACGCCCGCCGGGTCCAGCAGCGTGCAGCCCCGGCTGTTCACTCCGCTCTACCGCAACTATGCACTGGGCATCCTGGTGCTGGGTTACGTGGTGAATTTCGTCGACCGCTCCATCCTCGCCATCCTGCTGGAACCCATCAAGCAGGAGCTTGAGCTCAACGACACGCAGCTCGGCCTGCTGGGCGGGCTGGCGTTTGCACTGTTCTACTCCACACTGGGTATTCCCATCGCTGCTCTGGCCGATCGCTACAGTCGCGTGCGCATACTTGCCGTTTCGATGGTGGTGTGGAGCGCCATGACCGCCGTGTGCGGTTTGGCGAACAATTTTCTTACCCTGCTGGCGGCCCGGGTCGGGGTCGGCATTGGCGAAGCCGGTGCCAGCCCACCCAGCCATTCGCTGATTTCCGATTACTTTCCCCTGGAAAAGCGCGCCACGGCGCTGTCGATCTATGCGCTCGGCATCCCGTTCGGATCCATGATCGGCAACTATGTGGGCGGCTGGGGCGCGGCCAATCTCGGCTGGCGCGATACCTTTCTGCTGGTGGGTCTGCCCGGCATCGCGGTAGCGCTGCTGACCTGGTTCACCCTGCGCGAACCGCCCCGGGGAATGTCGGAGGCGCCGACCAAACAACCCACTCAGAGTGAGGCGCCTGCCGTCGGCAGCGTACTGCGCCTTCTGTGGCAGCGTGTGTCGTTCCGCCACCTTGCCTTCGCGGCCGGCCTGCACTCGTTTGTCGGCTATGGTGCGGGCACCTGGAATGCGCCGTTCCTCATCCGCAGTCACGACATGCCGATTGCGGACGTTGGATCCTGGCTGGCGCTGATCAGCGGCGTCGGCGCCATCGGCACTTTCCTCGGCGGCTATCTGGCAGACCGCTTCGCACGCCAGTCCGGCAACAATCGCTGGTATCTCTGGGTGCCCGGTTACGCGACGCTGTTCATGGTGCCGCTGCAGGCGGTGGCCTACCTCTACGGCGACGTGCGCGCGGTGATTGCCAGCATGATGGTCATCGCCATCTTCAGCGGCATGTACCTCGGCCCATCCTTTGCCATGACCCAGGCGCTGGTGGTGGTGCGCATGCGGGCGGTTGCTTCCGCAATTCTGTTACTGGTACTGAATCTCGTGGGAATGGGTCTCGGCCCCTATCTCATCGGCATCGCCAGCGACCTTTTTGCACCCGAGTTTGGCACGGAGTCGCTGCGTTACGCGCTCTGCCTGACCATGGCGGTCAACATCTGGACCGCCGCCCACTATTTCCTTGGCGCAAAATCCCTGCCAGGCGACCTGGAGCGGGCCGATCAGATCGACGCCACGGCCTGATTCGCTGATGGCTGACGGGCGCGTGCATCAGGTCGCGAGCGCGGCGGTGACGATCGCCTGCGCCTCGGCGATGATCGCTTCGAGGTGGGCTTCGCTCCGGAAGCTCTCGGCGTAAATCTTGTAGATGTCTTCCGTGCCGGAAGGCCGCGCCGCGAACCAGCCGTTGGCGGTGCAGACCTTCAGCCCACCGATGGGGGCATTGTTGCCGGACGCGCGCGTGAGGCGCCCTGTTATCTCCTCGCCTGCCAGTATGGATGCCGCCACCTTGTCACCGGTAAGCGACTTGAATGCCGCTTTCTGTTCAGGCGAACACGGCGCGTCGATGCGCCGGTAATGCGGCGTACCATGCGCCGCCGCCAGCTGCAGGTAGTACTCGCCGGGGTCCTTGCCGGTTACCGCGGTGATCTCCGCCGCCAGCAACGCCAGGATGATGCCGTCCTTGTCGGTGGTCCACACGCTGCCATCCCGGCGCAGGAAACTGGCTCCCGCACTTTCTTCGCCACCGAAGCACAAGCTGCCGTCGAGTAATCCCGGGCTGAACCATTTGAAGCCAACGGGCACCTCGTTCAGGCGACGCCCGAGCGAGGCCACCACCCGATCGATGAGGCCGGAACTCACCAGCGTTTTGCCCACGGCTACGTCCTTGTTCCAGGCCGGGCGATGCGTGACCAGGTAGTGGATGGCCACGGCCAGATAGTGGTTGGGATTCATCAACCCCAGGGACGGCGTGACGATGCCGTGGCGATCCACGTCCGCATCGTTGCCCCAGGCGATGGCAAACCGGTCCTTCAGGCCGACGAGGCCGGCCATCGCGTACGGACTGGAGCAGTCCATGCGGATCTTTCCGTCGTGGTCCAGGGTCATGAAGGCAAACCTGGGATCGACGGCCGGATTGACGACCTCCAGGTCCAGCCCGTACCGCGCGGCAATCACCGGCCAGTACGCCACCGCGGCGCCGCCCATGGGATCGACACCCAGTTTCAGTCCGGCATCTCGAATCGCCTGCATGTCGATGACGTTTTCCAGATCCGCGACGTAGGCGCCAACGAAATCTTCCTGTTCCGTTGTGGGCGCCGAGACAGCATCTTCGAGGGAAAGGCGACGTACGCCGCGATTGCCGTCGGCCAGCAGTGCGTTGGCCCGCTGTTCGATCCAGCCGGTCACGTCCGTATCCGCCGGCCCGCCATGCGGCGGGTTGTACTTGATGCCGCCATCCTGCGGGGGATTGTGGGACGGCGTGATGACGATGCCGTCTGCCTGATCGGCATGGCCCCGCCGGTTGACCGCAAGAATCGCGTGGGAGATCACCGGCGTGGGCGTATAGCCATCGTCGCGCTGCAGGCGCACGCGCACGCCGTTGGCGGCCAGCACCTGCAGCGCCGTACGCTCAGCAGGCGCGGAAAGCGCGTGCGTGTCCTTCCCCAGGTACAGCGGGCCGGTGATGCCCTGCGCGTCGCGGTACTCGCACACCGCCTGCGTGATGGCCAGGATGTGCGCCTCGTTGAAACTGCGGTTGAAGGCGCTGCCGCGATGACCGCTGGTGCCGAACGCCACACGCTGACCGGGAATATCCGCATCCGGGACATCGGCATAGGCGGCCAGCAGCGCCGCGGTATCGAGAAGGCTGTCCGCCGGTGCGGGTTGGCCGGCCAGGGGATGGGGCATACCGGAATCCTTGTACTGTTGTCGCCAGATGAATTGGCTTGTTTCCACGAAATTCTAGCGTTCAATGGCGACTGACGGATTGACCGGGCGCAGGAAATGCGTCGCCTCGCTACCATAGGCAGGAAATTCACCGGGAGGAGACCGCATGCCCATCTCACGCAAACTGGCGCTGGACGATGCGCAGATCGAAGACATCATGACCGGCTGCTGGAACTGCCGTATCGCCACCGTCGGGCCGGGCACAAAAATCAACCTCACGCCCATGTGGTTCGGGTGGGCCGGTGGCCGTGTGTACATCTACGGGCGCGGCCAGAAGGTGGTGAATCTGAGGCGCAACCCCACCTGCACGGTGGTGGTGGATCGCAACGAGCGCTTCCCGGAACTGCAGGCGGTGGTGCTGCAGGGTCAGGCGCACGTACTGGAAGACGCGGCGGCCGAGGCGGCGGATCCGCATCTTGCGGAAGCGCGCGCGCAGATGGGCCGAAAGTACAACGGCGGCCATGGTCAGCCGGCGGTGGATAACCCGCCACCCAACAACGCCAGCGCGCGCGGCGACAACGCCCGCTGGATCGTACTGGTGCCGGACGGCCGGGTGACCTGGGACAACTTCAAGCTCGCCAGCCTGCGCAAGTAGGTTTCGCGCGCCTGGCGCGCCGCTCAGTGTCCGTACAGGGACAGGTTGCGCAGCATGTACGCCGCGCCGTGCGGGCCGTTGAGCACGGCGTTTTCGCCGTACAGACGCTCTTTCTGCCCCCGATAGAGCTCGCGCTTCGCTCCCAGCGGCGCCAGCTCCGCGGCACGCGCCTGCGCTCCGGGCAGCAGCGCATCCACTGGCGCGGTGGCCTGCACGATGCCCCGTGCCAGGGCTTCATCCGCCGTCCAGCGGCGGGCAAGCTGCACCGTCTCGAAGAAGACGTCCTGCGACAGCTTGTGCCGGAACAGCGCCAGTTCGGGCGTGGGAATGGCCAGGCCAAGCTGCATCTCGTTCGCGCACAGATAGCCCCGGTCCGCGCGCATGTGGCGGATGTCGTGGCACAGCGCAAACATCAGCCCGGCGCCGAACGCATGCCCGTTGACCGCAGCGAGGGTCGGCACGGGAAAGGTGATGACGCGCGCCATCAGCTTCATGAATTCGTCCGCGAACACGGCGGGGTCGCCCGCCTCCGGGTGCGCCGCCGGGTCACGGCGCCACGCAAGGTCCAGGCCATTGGAATAGAACTTGGGGCTCGACGCTGTGGTGACCAGCGCCGCGGCGCCGGTGCTGGCTTCCACCTCGTCCAGTACGGCGGCCAGGCCGCGCACGAAGGCGGTATTCCAGCGGTTCTCCCCCGCATCCATCGTGAGCGTGAACACATCGGCGTCGCGTGTGAGCTGGAACATGGGCGGTTCTCCCTGGCAAAGCGGCGGAGTTTGCGCGCGCATCCGCAGCCGCGCAAACGGCGACACGCACGCGGGCAATTACCGGCCACGCCCGATCCTGCACTACCATGCGCCCATGAATATCGCCACACGCACGTCGCTGGAACAGCTGCAATTCGACAACCGGAGCCTTGCGGCGCTGCCCGTGGATCCGGTGACGGAGAATCGCCGGCGCCAGGTCACCGGCGCCATCAACTGCCTGGTGACACCAACCCCCTGCCCGGCGCCGGCGCTGGTGGCCATGGCCCACGAAGTGGCCGGGCTGCTCGGCCTGGACGAGGCGGTCTGCCAGTCTGACCGGTTCGCACGCGTATTCGCCGGCAACGAACTGCTGCCCGGCATGCAGCCGCACGCCACCTGCTACGGCGGCCACCAGTTCGGCAACTGGGCCGGCCAACTGGGTGACGGCCGCGCCATCAACCTGGGCGAAGTGGTCACGGACGCGGGACGGCTCATGCTGCAACTGAAGGGCGCCGGCGAAACGCCCTTCTCCCGCACCGCCGACGGGCTGGCCGTGCTGCGCTCATCCGTACGTGAATTCCTGTGCAGCGAAGCAATGCATCACCTGGGGGTGCCGACCACACGCGCCCTGTCGCTGTGCACTACGGGCCAGGGCGTGTGGCGCGACATGTTCTACGACGGTCGCGCGAAACAGGAGCCCGGCGCCGTCGTCTGCCGGGTCGCGCCCACGTTCCTGCGCTTCGGCCATTTCGAGATTCTGGCCGCCCGTCGCGAAACGGAGTTGCTTGCGCAGCTGGTGGATTTCACGATCCGCGAGTACTTCCCGGACATCGCGGCGACCGCGTCCGGCCGGGAAGCGGTGCTGCTTTGGTTTGCCGAGGTCTGCGACCGCACGGCGGCAATGATCGTCGAGTGGACCCGCGTCGGCTTCGTGCACGGCGTGATGAATACCGACAATATGTCCATCCTCGGCCTCACCATCGACTACGGCCCCTATGGCTGGCTGGACAATTACGATGCGGACTGGACGCCCAACACCTCCGATCCGGGCGGTCGTTACTGCTTCCGCAACCAGGCGCCCATCGCCCAGTGGAATCTGCTGCAACTGGCCAATGCGATCCATCCGCTCATCGGTGAAGCCGCTCCGCTGGAAGCCTGTCTGAACGCCTTTGCGTCCACCTACACCCGCCGCGCCGAAACCATGATGGCGGCCAAACTGGGCCTCGTGCAGTTCGACGAACCGCTGGTGCAGTCGCTGCTGGCGCTGTTCGCCGCCACCGAAGTGGATATGACCCTGTTCTACCGGCAGCTTGGCCAGGGCGATGCGTCCGAACTGTCACCAGAGCGCCTCGCCGAGGCGTTCTATCAGCCGGGCGAGGCGCATCGTTGCGCGGTCTGGCTGGACCAGTACCGCGCCACGTTGACTGCGCAGGGTGTGAACGAAGCGGATCGCCGTTCCGTCATGCGTCGCACCAACCCGGCTTTCCTGCCGCGCAACTACCTCGTGCAGCAGGCGATCGACGACGCGGAAGCCGGCGACTTTCGGCAACTGCATCGCCTGATGGATGCTGCGCGCAGGCCGTATTCGGACGATCATCCCCCCGAATTGCTGGCCAGGCGGCCGGACTGGGCGCGCGAGCGGGCGGGGTGTTCGCAGTTGTCCTGCAGCTCCTGATCATCGAGCGGGCCAACCCGGTGAACGCAAACCTGCTAAGGTAGCCGCCCGCTCACACTGGCAGGAACGCCATGCGACTCGCCACCTGGAACATCAACGGACTGCGGGCCCGCGCCGAACTGGTAAAGATCTGGCTGGCGGAACGTCAGCCGGACGTGGTCGGCTTTCAGGAACTGAAGACGCCCACGGCGGACTTTCCCCATGACCTTTTCGCTGAACTCGGCTACCACGCCCTGGTGCATGGCGAGAAGGCCTGGAACGGGGTTGCCATTCTCTCCCGCGAACCGGCTGAACTGGTGCAAACAGGGCTCCCGGGCGAGGACGAACTCGGCTCCCGGCTGCTTACCGCACGTATCGGCGGCATCGAATTCACCACCGTGTACTGTCCCAACGGCAAGACGCTGGACCATGCGGACTTCGCGCGCAAGCTGCGCTGGTTCGACAACCTGAAAACGCACTGGCTGGCCCGCGAGCGGCACGACGCAGTGCTGTGCGGCGACTTCAACATCGTGCCGGAGCCACTCGACAGCTGGCGGGGGGACGCCGCCGACGGCAGCATCTTCCACACACCCGAAGAGCGCGCCCGCTTTGACGCGCTCATCAATTGCGGGCTAGTCGACCTGTTTCGCCACCATGCGCCGGAAGAACAGGCGTTTTCCTGGTGGGACTACCGGGGCGGTGCATTCCATCGCCGGCACGGACTGCGCATCGACCTGATTCTCGGTACGCCGGGAATTGCCAGTCGCGTACAGGCCATCTTCATCGACCGGGACTACCGTAAAAAACGCGGTGAGCTCACCGCTTCCGACCACGCACCCGTCATCGCGGACCTGACATGACCACACACATATTCGCGGGCAACCCGCTGGACCGCTGCGAAGCCGAACGCCGCGACGAAGCCTGGCTTGCCAACACCTTCGGCAAGGCTGAAACGCGTGTACTCCTGTTTCACCGGCTGGAAGTTCTCACACGCATGGCGGACGACGGTCTGGTGCTGGACTGGTTGCACGGCGACCAGGCGCTCGCGCTCACGGGCGATGCCGCCCCGGTGCTGCTGGGGAAGCGCGACGGCATCATCCACTATGCGCTGGACGTCTCCCACCGGGACGATCCGCTGGCGGATGCGGGCGTCAGCGACTCAAGCCAGTTCATGGACTGCCGCGCCGCGGCCATGCAACTCGACCTGCCCGACAGCGGCATCGTGGCGCAGGCCCGCGCGCAGACCGACTGGCATCGCCGCCATCGCTACTGCAGCGTGTGCGGCCAGCCCAGCACACCGCGCAAAGGCGGTCACGTTCGGGTATGCGACACGTGCGCGGCGGAACACTTCCCCCGCACGGATCCGGTCGCCATCATGCTGGTTGTGCGCGGCGATCGTTGCCTGCTGGGGCAACCCAAAGGTCCCCTGGTACGCATGGGAGTCTATTCCGCGCTGGCCGGTTTCATCGACCAGGGCGAGGCCATTGAAGAGGCTGTGCGTCGCGAGGTGATGGAAGAAGCTGGTCTGCCAGTCGGCATCGTGCGCTATCATTCCTCGCAACCCTGGCCGTTCCCGTCGTCCCTGATGATCGGCTGCCATGCGGTGGCCCTGTCTGATGACATCCACATGGACACCGAGGAAATGCACGACGTACGCTGGTTCACACGCGACGAGATCCTGCAGGCGCGTGACAACCGGCATCCCTCGCTCAAACTGCCAGGGCCCATCGCCATCGCACATCACCTGATCAATGCCTGGGTGGACGGCGAGGTGGACATCGACAGCTGATTCCGGGAGGTTGCTCATGCGCAGCGAACACGCTGACCGTTTCAACCACGATGACGACGCCGCCGGATACGACGCGGACGTGCGCGATGAAACGCACCCCATTCGTACCGGCTACAATGCGCTGCTGACGTGGGTAGCCGCCCAGGTCAGTGACTGCGCCGGTACCGTGGTCGATCTCGGTTGCGGCACCGGCAATCTCTCGATTCGTCTTGCCGCCCATCTCGACCTGATCGGCGTCGACATTTCCGCCAACATGCTCGCGATCGCGCGCGACAAGCTCGCGAACAGGAACGCGACCTTTGTGCAGGCGGATCTGCTCGGTGCGTTTGAACGGATACCGCGCGTGGATGCCATTGTGAGCACCTATGCCGTGCATCATCTGACGGCGGATGAAAAGTCCACGCTGTTCCGGCTGTGCGCGGCAACGCTCGCACCGGGCGGGCGGGTCGTGTTCGGCGACCTGATGTTCGGCAGCCGGCCGGCGGCGACCGACTACCTGCAGTGGCTGGAGACAGACGGCCAGCAGGCGCTGGCGGACGATATCCGTGACGAGTTCTTCTGGTATGTGGACGAGTGTGAGCTGGCACTGCGCGATGCCGGTTTTACCGTGCGCAGCCAGCGCTTCTCTGACCTGTCGTGGGGAATATCCGGCCGCCTCGTGTAGCAGTCCAAAGCCGGGGAGCGTCACCCGAGGTGGTCAGCCGTATAGCAACCGCTCGTAATCCGCCGCCGCCTTCGACCAGGTGAAACGCGATTCCGCGGCGCGCTCGCTGAGCGTGCGCCAGGCATTGTCATCGCCATTCCACAGCGCCACCGCATCCGCGAGCCGCATCAAGAAGGCTCTGGCGGCCTGGCTGGCGCTGTCTCCGCGGAAACTGAAACCATTGTCCTCATCGTGCACCGTATCGGCCAGACCGCCGACAGCATGCACCAGGCAGGGCTGTCCGCCACGCATCGCCAGCATCTGGCTGATGCCGCACGGTTCGAATACGCTGGGCATGAGAAAGAGATCACCGCCGTTGTAGAGGTCGCTCGCCAGCACTTCGGAAAATCCACGCAGGTAGATGAGGTTGGCATGCCGCCCGGCCGCCTCGGTAAAAAAAGCCTCACAGGCGGGATCGCCTGACCCAAGCACCACCAGCACCGCTTTCTTGCGCAGCGCATGCAGCAGGCTGTCGAGCATGCTGCCTCCCTCCGGCGAGCGCAGTCGCAGCAAACCGACCTTCTGGTCGACAAGGCGCCCCACGCTGGTGAGCAGCATGCGTTCGCGTCGCCGCGCCCGCAGACGGTCCAGGTTGCGACTGGCGAAGAAGTGCGCGCTGCTGAGGCTGCCTTCGTCCGTGATCCAGCCCGCGAGCGTGTCCTCGATGCGTTGCCAGATAGCCGTGCGGGTCGGTCGTTCCGGCGGCGTCTCGGGGTATTCGCAGCCATTGAGAATGCCGTGCAGGCGGCCGGCATCGGCAGCGGCCCGCAGATCTGCGTCCAATCCCTCTCCGCCATGCAGGAAAGGGCCGTTCGGGCGGACGACTTCCTGCGCATAGCCAGGTGATACGACATGCACCCGGTCGGCACACGTGATGCCGAGACGCATCGGGTTGTAACAATCCGGATAACGCGGATCGATCGCCCCGGCCGGACACGCCATGCCGCCAAACCAGTCCGCAAACGACGAGGGATGGCCGGCGAGCGGACGTTGCCCCTGGACCGCAAGATTATGGATGGTGAAGACGGTGCGCGGCGTACCGGACGACGTCAGGGCTTCCGGAAAGAGCAGCACGCCGGCGGCATGCCAGTCGTGCAGGTGCAGCACATCCAGTTCGCCCCACGCGGCCTGGGCCAGCGCTGCCGCGGCGCCGCAACAAAACAACGCATACAGATTGGCGTCCGTGGCAAAGGGTGCGCCGGCGCCGTCGTGGTGATAGATCTTACCCGCGGGATCGGCAAACACCGCATGATCCAGCACCCAGACGTGCACACCTTCCATGGCCGGCAGTCGATACAGTCTCAGCCGCTGTTCCACACCGGCGAAAGCCACCGCCACGGTTGTCGCCAGCTCGCTGCCGGGCAGATCCTGATACACGCCATAGGATGGCAGCAGCACATGCACCTCATGCCCCCGCGCCGCCAGTACGGGCGGCACCTGCGCCAGCACATCGCCCATGCCCCCCACCTTGCCACCCGGCAAGGCGCCGTTTTCCGCCGCGACCATCAGTATCCGCATGAGTTGTCAGCGCGTCGTATGCAGGGGCTGCCCCATCATGGTGGGTGTAACCAGCACCACACCTTTATCCGAAACGCGGAATCCGCGCCGCCGGTCTTCATCGTGGTCGATACCCACGCGGGTGTCCGGTGGCAGGAAGACACCGCGGTCGATGATGCATTTCTTCAGCTGGCAGCCCCGGCCGATATCGCACTCTGGCAGGATCACCGCCTGCTCGACGGTGGCGTAGGAATGTATGCGCACGTTGTTGAAGATCAGCGAGTGCTTTACCTTGGCGCCCGAAATGATACAGCCCCCGGAAACCATGGAATCCACCGCGTAGCCGCGTCGGTCATCGTCGTCGAAGACGAACTTGGCCGGGGGCAACTGGTTCTGCGCGGTGCGGATGGGCCAGTCGACGTCGTAGATGTTCAGTTCCGGCACGGGATCAACCAGTTCCATGTTTGCCGCCCAGTAGCCGTCCAGCGTGCCGACATCGCGCCAGTAGTACTGGATCCCCAGTTGCTCATCCCGGAACGAGTAGGCAAAACAGCGATACCGCGGCACCACGTGCGGAATGATGTTGAAGCCGAAGTCGTGCTTGGAGCCGGAATCGTCGGCATCGCGAATGAGCTGTTCGAACAGGAAGCGTGTGTTGAACACGTAGATACCCATCGAAGCCAGGCATTTTCCGGGTTCACCGGGAATTTCAGCCGGTTGCGCCGGTTTCTCCGCAAAAGACAGGATGCGGTCGTGTTCGTCCACCTGCATGACGCCCAGCGCACCCGCTGCCTCCTCGGTGGGCACAGGAATGCAGCCCACGGTCATGTCCGCTTCGTTGCGAACGTGCTCGGCGATCATGGTGCCATAGTCCATCTTGTACACGTGGTCGCCCGCGAGGATGACCACGTAGTCCGGCGCCACGGACCGGATGATGTCCAGGTTCTGGAACACCGCGTCCGCCGTGCCCTTGTACCAGTCGTCGGAGGTACGCTGCTGCGCCGGCAATACTTCGATGAACTCGTTGGTCTCCTTGCGGAAGTGCGTCCAGCCGGAAATGAGGTGGCGGATCAGCGAATGTGACTTGTACTGTGTCAGCACGCCCACCCGGCGGATGCCGGAGTTGGCGCAGTTGGACAAGGTGAAGTCGATGATGCGGAACTTGCCGCCGAATGGCAGTGCCGGTTTGGCGCGCCATTCCGTCAGTTCGTGCAGGCGCGTGCCCCGGCCACCCGCCAGGATCAGCGCCATGGTGTTGCGGGTCAGTCGTGAAACGAATCGCGGTCCGTCCTGGGGTGACGGCCCGGGAGAGTGTTTGTCCATTTCGCCTTATCTCTCGAAATATCGGGTTAGTTGCGCAAGCGTAGCTGCTTTGTTGGCGTTCAGCGCACCGGATGATGCGCGCCATGTCCAGTTGCCGCCGACGACTCCGGGGGTATTCATGCGGGCCTCGCCTCCGAGGCCCAGCACATCCTGCATCGGCAGCATGGCCAGTTTCGCCGGGGAAGCCATCGCCAGGCTGATCAGTCTCTGCGCGGGATCTGCCGGAGCGCATCCCGTCGCCAGGGCGTCATAGGTGGTGTCGACGCGCATTCGCGTAGCCGCGTCCGCCTGTTCATACCAGCCCACCGAGGTATCGTTGTCATGCGTGCCCGTATAACAAACGACATTTTCACCAATATTACCGGGTGCGTGCGGGTTGTCGCCCTGGCCATCAAAGCCGAACTGCAGAACCCGCATGCCGGGCAGACCCAGCCTGTCCCGAAGCTGATGCACGCCCTCCGTGAGCATGCCCAGGTCTTCCGCGATCAGCGGCAACGCACCGAGGTGATGCTGCACGCGGTCGAAGAAGTCGATGCCCGGCCCCTCGCGCCAGCTCCCGTCCACCGCTGTCGGGCAGTCGGCCTGGATTTCCCAGTAGCTGTCGAACGCCCGGAAATGATCGATGCGCACCAGATCGAACTGCGTCACCGAGTGCGCCAGGCGTGATCGCCACCAGGCGAAGTCATCCGCCCGGTGCACGTCCCAGCGATACAACGGATTGCCCCACCGCTGGCCCGTGGCACTGAAATAGTCCGGCGGCACACCCGCCACGGTATTCAGATTGCCGTTGGAATCCAGATCAAACAGATGGGGCGCACACCACACGTCAGCGCTGTCGTGCGCGACGTAGATGGGAATGTCGCCAATGATGCTCACCCCTGCCGCACGGGCGTACTGACGTACTGCCTGCCACTGTTCGTGGAACCAGAACTGTTCAACGGCATAGCGCTGCAGCGCCGACGCATGCTCGCGACGGAACGCCTCCAGCGCGGCCGGATCGCGCGTCGCGAAGGGCGCCGGCCACAGGTGCCAGGGTCGTTCTTCGAAATGCTGCTTCAGCGCGCAGAACAGGCTGAAGTCCGACAGCCAGGGTGACGCGGCAACAAACGCATCCAGTCGCTGTCGCTCGTGATCGGTGGCATGCACCGCAAACGACCGCGCCGCGTCCGCCAACCGCGCCAGGCGATGCTGCCGCTGCCAGGCGAAGTCCACATGATCATCGGCGCCGGCAAACACCGGCGTGCCGGCGCCCACCGCGTCCAGATCGACAAGCATCGGGTTGCCGGCAAACATGGACAGCGCCTGATACGGCGACTCCCCGTAACCCGTGGGTCCAAGCGGCAGCACCTGCCACCAGCGCTGGCCCGCGGCAGCAAGCCAGTCGAGCAGGCGACGCGTACCGTCGCCCAGATCACCCACCCCACCACGGCCGGGCAGACTGCTGATATGCATGAGCACACCACTCTCCCGCTGATTCGGCAACGGTCCGGTCATGCGCGTACGCGCCAGATGTCGCGATCGTATTCGGCAATGGTGCGGTCAGAGGAGAAGAAGCAGGATCGGGCCGTGTTGAGAATGCTCATGCGCAGCCAACGCGGCTGGTCGGCAAACGCCGCCTCCACCCGACGCTGCGCATCGATGAAAGCGCGGAAGTCCGCGGCCAGCATCCAGGGATCAGACGGACTGCGGACGGCACCGATGATGTCATCGAAAATGCCCGGCTCGAACAGGTTGAAATGGCCATTCTCCAGCAGGTTCATCACTGCGGACAGATCCGGATCCGCGGCGATGATGGCGTCGGGGTGATAGCCTTGTCGACGCGCAATCACCTCTTCGGCATTGAGCCCGAAGAGGAAAAACGCCTCCTCGCCCACCCGTTCGAGAATTTCGATATTGGCGCCATCCGCGGTGCCAATCGTCACTGCACCATTCATCATCAGTTTCATGTTGCCCGTGCCGGACGCTTCCTTGCCGGCCGTGGAGATCTGTTCGGACAGATCCGCCGCCGGGCAGATCGCTTCCATCGCGGTCACCGAGTAATTGGGCAGAAACGCCATGCGCAGGTACGGGCTCACCACCGGATCGTTGTTGACGGCGCGCGCAACGTTGTTGATGAGCTTGATGATCTTCTTGGCTATCGCGTAGCCCGGCGCCGCCTTGCCACCAATGAGTACAAAGCGGCCGGGGCCCGCGGGAATGTCGCCGGCGTGAATGCGATTCACCAGGTGGATCACATGCAATACGTTCAGCAACTGTCGTTTGTACTCATGGATGCGCTTGACCTGCACATCCACCATCATCGCCGGATCGAAGGTCACACCGGTCTTGCGCAGCACGTACGCCGCCAATCGGCGTTTGTTGTCCTGTCGAACCTGCGCCCAGCGGGCCTGCACGCCGGGATCGTCGGCATACGCCGCCAGTTGCTCGATGTGGCAAAGCTCACTGCGCCACGTCGTGCCGATGGTGTCACTGATAAGTTCCGCTATTCCGGGGTTGCAGTAGGCCAGCCAGCGGCGCGGAGAAACGCCGTTGGTCTTGTTGTTGAACTTCGCCGGCGTCAGCGCATGAAAATCGCTGAACAGATGCGCCTTGAGCAGATCGCTGTGCAGCGCCGCCACGCCATTGACCGAAAAGCTGCCGACGACCGCCAGATGGGCCATGCGCACCTGGGGATGCCAGCCATCCGAGATGATCGACATGCGCGACTGGCGTTCGTGGTCCCCCGGCCAGCGCGCGGCCACTCGGGTGAGGAAGCGCGCATTGATCTCGCGAATGATATCCAGCACCCGTGGCAGCATGCGCTCGAACAACGCCACCGACCACACCTCCAGCGCTTCCGGCAGCAGCGTGTGGTTGGTGTAGGCCATCGTGCGCGTGGTGATATCCCAGGCGGTATCCCAGTCAAGGCGATGCTCGTCGACCAGCAACCGCATCAGCTCCGCCACGGAGATGGCGGGGTGCGTGTCGTTGAGCTGGAAGCAGTGTCTGTCGGCAAAGTCGCTGAAATCCTCGCCATGCAGTTCCACCCACTGGGCCAGGATGTCCTGCAGGCTGGCGGAGGCCAGGAAGTACTGCTGCTGCAACCGCAGCGTCTTGCCATTCTCGCTGGCATCGTTCGGATACAGCACCATGGTGATGTTGTCCGCGGCGTTCTTCTGCGCTACCGACTCCGCGTAGCTGCCGGCGTTGAATTCACCGAGGTCAAACCGATCCGTCGCTTCGCTCGACCACAGGCGCAGGGTGTTCACGACGCCGTTGCCGTCGCCGGGAATGGGCAGATCGTACGGCACCGCGATCACATCACTGGTATCCACCCAGCGGTAGCGCAGTGCACCCGAATCGTCGTGATAGGCCTCCGAACGGCCAAAGAAGTGGACGCAGCGGCTGATCTCGAAGCGTTCGATTTCCCACGGGTAGCCGCGCAGCAGCCAGTGATCCGGCTGCTCGAGCTGATAACCGTTGTCGATCACCTGGTGGAACATGCCGTAGTCATACCGCAGGCCATAACCCGTAACCGGCAGATCCATGCTTGCGCAGCTGTCGAGAAAACAGGCAGCAAGGCGACCTAGACCACCGTTGCCGAGTCCGGCATCCACTTCCCGCGCCTCGATCTCTTCGAGGTCGGCGCCAAGCTCGCAGAGCGCCTGGGCGGCGGGACCTTCCATGTGCAGATTGCGCAGCGTGTTGTTGAGCGCCCGCCCCAGGAGGAACTCCATGGACAGGTAGAACACACGCTTGTCGTCACTGTCACGGCGGCGCTCCTTCGTCCTGCGCCAGTCGTTGAACACGCGATCGCGCACCGCCATGGCGGTCGCCAGATACATGTACCAGTCGGAATGCTCGCTGCCGCTGCGTCCGAGCGTGGTCTGAAAGTGCCGTTCGATACGGCGCCTGAGCTTAGCCGGTTTCATCTGTCATCCCTGTTACGAGCACCAGTACGCTTTGCGCATCGACGCTGATTTCCCTGTTTTCCGGTTGCCGATCCGCCACGCCGTCGGCCATGGCGGAGTCGAACACGCAGCGCCACGCGGCGGGTGCCTCCGGAAGGTGGAACCGCACCGGTTCGGTGGAGCGGTTGAAGCAGAACAGTTCGTGCCGGGCATCCACTTTCCAGAGCAGTCCGAACGGACAGTCCGCGGCATGCCAGTCACCGGGCGTCATGGGCAGCGCATCCGCTCGCAGCCAGCCCACCGCGATGCACCTGCCGCCCACCCACTGACAGGCGTCGCCGTCGAAATCGGTGTGGATGAAGGCGGCGATATCGGCGGACGCCAGCTCGCGTCGCAGGCCGGACAGGTTGCGGATGAACGCCGTCAGATCGCCATGGCGCGCCGCGAGATCCCAGCGCACCCAGCCCACATGATTATCCTGGCAGTAGGCGTTGTTGTTGCCGTATTGGGTATTGCCGGCTTCGTCACCGGCCAGCAGCATCGGCGTACCCTGCGCCAGCAACAACGACGCCAGCATGGCGCGCTTGCGCCGTTCGCGCGCCTGACGAATGTCCGGGTTGTCGCTGCCGCCTTCCTCGCCGAAATTGTCGCTGAGATTGTGGGCATGCCCGTCGCGATTGTCCTCGCCGTTGATCGCGTTGTGGCGATGCACGTACGACACCACATCCTGCAGCACGTAGCCGTCATGCGCCGTCACGAAGTGGATGCTGTCGGAAGGACGTCGGCCCGGGCGGTCGAACAGCTCGCTGCTGCCGTGTATCCGCCGGCTGAATTCTGCCTGCAGGCCATGGTCGCCACGCCAGTAGGCGCGCACCGTATCCCTGAAGCGATCGTTCCATTCCCCCCAGGGAGACGGGAAACCACCCAGCTGATAGCCACCGGGGCCGATGTCCCAGGGTTCGGCAATCAGCCGCAGGCTGCCCACCACCGGATCCGCCGCGATGCGCGCGAGCAACGGATGCGTTGGCGCAAAGCCGTCCGGCGTGCGACCGAGCGTAACCGCCAGGTCGAACCGGAAACCATCCACTCCAGCGTGCAGGGCGAACTGTTTCAGACTGTCCACGACAAGACGCTGCACAGTGGGATGATCCACGTTCAGCGTATTGCCACAACCCGTATCGTTGATGAAATCACCGCCATGCATGCGGTAGTAGACCGGATTGTCCAGGCCACGCAGGGACAGTATCGGCCCATCGGCGCCGCCTTCGGCGGAGTGATTGAACACGACGTCGAGCACCACCTCGATGCCGGCATCGTGAAGGGCGTCGACCGCCATGCGCAGCTCGCCGATCGCGTCATCCACACAGGCCGCATAACCCGGATGCACGGCCATGAAGGCGGCGGGATTGTAGCCCCAGTAATTGGTGAGCCCGCGCGCCACCAGGTGCGGCTCGTCGACAAAATACTGCACGGGCATCAGTTCGAGTACGGTGACGCCGAGACTTTTCAGATGAGCGATGACGGACGGCTGCGCCAGTCCCCGATAGGTGCCCTGCCAGCGCGGGTGGACATCCCCGCGCATGCGCGTGAGTCCTCGCACATGTGCTTCATAGAAAAGCGGAGGCAGATTCGTGGCGGGGCGATTGCGAACTGGTCGAACCCGGCTGTCCACAACCACACTTTTAGGCATGCAGCGGGCATTGTCAGCGCCGCCGCCACCGGGCAGATAGCTTCCCGACACGGCGGTCGTCCACGGATCGATCAGCAGTTTCGACGCATCGAAGTAGAGGCCCCGGCCGGGATCGTGTATCCCGTGCGCCCGTAGCCCATAGCGCAGGCCCGCGCCGGCGCGCGGCAGGAAACCGTGCCACACGCCATTGTCGTGGGCAGGCAGGGGCATGCGCCCGATTTCATCGTCATGCGCATTGAACAGGCAGACGTCGATGGCCTGCGCGTGCTCTGAGTAGACGGCAAAGTTGACACCGTCCTCCAGGCACCTGCCACCCAGCTGGGTCGGATCGCCCGGTTGCAGATGGGACGGCAGTTTCATGCCGGTACGCATCGGAAATAGTGCGTGGCAAGCGGCGCCAGCGTGAGGCTGACGGACTGCGCGTAACCCTCCATCGGTACGCTGTCGGTGTTCACGCCACCGTCGTTGCCGACGTTTCCACCACCGTAGGCCTGCGCATCGGTGTTGAGAATCTCCGCGTAGTAACCCGCGCGCGGTACGCCCAGCCGATAGTCCCGGCGCACGAGCGGCGTAAAGTTGCTGATGGCAACCACTTCGTTGCCCGCCGCATCCCGCCGCAGGAAGGCGACCACGGAACTCGCCGCATCATCCACACGCAGCCACTGAAAGCCCTCCGGCTGACAATCCAGCGCATGAAGAGCAGGCTCCGAGCGATAGAGACGGTTCAGGTCGCGAACAAGCGCCTGCACGCCACGGTGTTCCGCATGCGCAAGCAGATGCCAGTCCAGCGACACATCGTGATTCCATTCCGACTGCTGTGCGAACTCGCCGCCCATGAACAAGAGTTTTTTCCCGGGATGTGCCCACATGAATCCGTAATACGCACGCAGATTGGCAAATTGCTGCCAACGGTCACCGGGCATCCTGCCGAGCAGCGACCGCTTGCCGTGCACCACTTCGTCGTGGCTGAGCGGCAGAACGTAGTTCTCACTGAATGCGTAATGCAATCCAAAGGTTAGCTCGCCGTGGTGGTGCGATCTGTGAACCGGATCGCGCGCCATGTACCGCAGCGTGTCGTTCATCCAGCCCATGTTCCACTTGAAGCCGAAGCCCAGCCCACCGGCGTCCACCGGATGTGACACGCCGGGCCAGGCGGTGGACTCCTCCGCCACGCTGACCATGCCGGGAAAGTTGGCGTACAGCCGTGTATTGGCATCGCGCAGGAAGTGGATGGCGCCCAGGTTCTCGCGGCCACCATGCACGTTGGGCAGCCACTCGCCTTCCCGGCGGCTGTAGTCCAGATACAGCATGGATGCCACCGCATCCACCCGAATGCCGTCGAAGCCGAACCGCTCCAGCCAGGCAAAGGCGCTGCTCAGAAGAAAACTGCGCACCTCATGGCGGTCGTAGTTGTAGATGAGCGTGCCCCAGTCCGGGTGCTGGCCCAGGCGCGGATCTTCGTGCTCGTAAAGGGCCGTGCCATCGAAACGCGCCAGGCCGTGCGCGTCCGCGGGGAAATGGCCAGGCACCCAGTCGAACAGCACGCCCAGCCCTGCTTCGTGACAGCGTGCTACCAGACGCCGGCAGGCGCGCCAGTCACCGAAGCGACTGGTGGGCGCGAACAAGCCCGTGGGTTGATAACCCCAGGAGCCGGTAAACGGGTGCTCGGACAGGGGCATGAACTCGATATGGGTGAAGCCCATGTCGACGACATAGGGAATCAGCGTGTCGGCAAGCTCGTCATAACTGAGCACCCGGCCGTCGTGATGGCGCCAGGAGCCGGCATGCACCTCGTAAATTGCCATTGGCGCCGTGCGGTCCTGCGGGATCGATGTTCGCGGCTCCGGCTCGTGCGGGACAGCCGTCAGCAGGCTGGCGGTCTGCGGACCCGACTGCTGCCACACGCCGAGCGGGTCCGCCTTGTGCAGCAGCCGGCCGTCCCGGGTGAGGATTTCATACTTGTAGTGATCACCTTCCTGGACGCCTGGTAGAAACAGCTCCCAGATGCCCACGTCGTGGTGGCGGCGCATCACATGCCGCCGGCCATCCCACCCGTTGAAGTCCCCCACCACGGAAACCCGGCGCGCGTTGGGCGCCCAGACGGAAAACCGGAAACCGGCCACACCCTCCAGCGTCAGCGGCACTGCACCGAGCCAATGGTGCAATCCGGTGTCCGTGCCAGCCTGGAAGCGGGCAAAGTCGTGTGCGGGGATGCTGGCCGGAAATCGATAGGGATCATCGAGGACCACCCGACCCGTCGGGAAATCCACGCGCAGACGGTAGGCGCCCGGACGCTGGGCCAGGGCGAGCGTGAACAGGCCTTCCGCACCGGGATGGGGCATGAGCACCTGGCCGACACTGCCCGCATCGCCCGTGAACATGACCACCCGACTCGCTCCCGGCAGAAAGGCGCGCAGCACCGCGCCACCATTCACCGCGTGAACGCCCAGCCAGCGGAACGGGTCGTCGCAAGTGCCGGACACCAGCGCCTGCGCGACCTGCTTGGGAATCTCGGGAGTAGTCAAGTCAGTCCTGTCAGCCACACGGTTTCGTTCCCCGGCGGTCCTGCAGGGGTTGTGCCAGCAATGGGTGGCGATGGGGAAAGTATAGGGGGATATGGGAACAGACGGTGTGTGGCGCCGCACCTTGCGGCTGCCGCGGCTCCCAAACCTTCGCTCAGGTCAGTACGTCAGCACCGGGCGTCCCTGCGCAGGCCTAGCAGGATGCTGAAAAAGTCCATCCTGGACTTGTTTCAGCAGTCGTCGGCTTCGCCGACTCGCGCCAAATGCAGCGTTTTCCGCTGCATTTTCGGGCCAGCCGTCCCTGGCTGGCATACCAGGCTGCTTTTTCAGCAGCCTTGTATGTTCCCAATCGTTTAGTTTGAGGCTCAGGGAAGGCAGATCGACGCAGCCTTGGTGACGCAACACCGTTAGCAGCACGGGTCGCCTTCCCTTCTGATGTTCACCCGAACAGTTGCCTGGGCCGTAGAGCCCGTATCCTCGCAAGTATGGGAGATCAGATATGAGCCTCAATAATCGAGTTGCACTCGGTATCGATGTTAGCAAGTCGTCTTTGGACGTTTTTCATACCCGTGCCAATAAGCACCACACATTCCCCAACTCGGCTGTTGGCATCGCACAGGCCCTGAGTTGGTTACGAACCCTTGATGACATTGATATCGCCATTGTCGAAGCCTCCGGAGGCTACGAGATGCCGGTCTGGCAGGCCTTCTGCCGCGCCGGAGTCCCCACAGCCCGGATCAACCCCAAGCGGGCCAGAGACTTTGCACGGGCACTGGGCTTGCTGGCGAAGACCGATCGAATCGATGCGCAGGTTCTTGGGCTGTTTGGCGCCACTCTGGATGTCGAATCTGATCAGCCAAAATCCGAAGAACTCCGGGAAATGGAAGCATGGCTGATACGCCGCCACCAGCTGGTCGAAATGCGCGTTGCCGAAACCAATCGACGACGAATGATGCCGAAGGCTGTTCAGAAACGCGTCGATCTCCACATCAAGCAGCTTCAGCGTGAGATCGACCGCATTGATGAGTACCTGGTTGAAACGATCCAGAAAACATCACAGTGGCGTGAGAAGTTGGAACTGCTTGATGGCCTGAAAGGGGTGGGAAACAACACCCGCGCCTGGCTCGTCGCAGGACTACCCGAATTGGGCAGGCTCAACCGTCGCCAAATTGCTGCACTCGTAGGTGTTGCGCCGATCTCTCATGACTCAGGCAACTTCCGGGGCAAACGTCGCATCTACGGCGGACGAAGCGATGTCCGAACTGCCTTGTACATGGCAACACTCTCCGCGGTTCGCCATGAGCCACGCCTGAAAGCCTTCTATGCGCGTCTGCTGGCCGCAGGAAAACCGAAAAAGGTCGCCCTTGTCGCTACCATGCGCAAGCTCCTGACCATCATCAACGCCATTTTCAGATCAGGCACTCCTTACCTGATACCGCAATCGTCCTAGAGATATTTCAGAACACAGTTGCTGCTAAACGTTGAACCGGAAGTGCATGACATCCCCGTCCTGCACCACGTATTCCTTGCCTTCCAGCCGCCATTTGCCGGCGTCCTTGGCACCCTGCTCACCACCGCAGGCAATGAAGTCCTCGTAGCCGATGACCTCGGCACGAATGAAGCCCTTTTCGAAATCCGTGTGGATAACTGCTGCCGCCTGGGGTGCCTTCGCGCCGACGCGAACGGTCCACGCGCGTACTTCCTTCACGCCCGCAGTGAAGTACTGCTGCAGACCGAGCAGGCGGTTGCCGGCCCGGATGACGCGATTCAGGCCTGGCTCCTCGATACCGAGCGCATCCAGGAATTCCTGCCGCTCCTCGTCGCCCAGTTCCGCCACTTCCGCCTCGATCTTGTTGCAGATGGGGACGACTTCGGCATTCTCGGCGGCGGCAAGTTCGCGCACCGCATCCAGCGCCGGATTGTTCTCGAAACCGTCCTCCGCGACATTGGCGATGTACATCACGGGCTTGGCGGTGATGAGATGCAGTTCGCGCAGCATCAGCCGCTCATGGTCATCGAGCGTCAATGCGCGCACCGGCAACCCGCGCTCCAGCGTGTCCTGCACGCGCTCCAGCAATCCGGCAAGCGCCTTGGCGTCCTTGTCGCCACTATTGGCCACGCGTCGGGCACGCTCTTTCACCTTGCTTACCGTTTCCAGATCAGCCAGTGCCAGCTCGGTGTTGATGATCTCGATATCGTCTTTCGGGGAGATTCGCCCGGCGACGTGCACGATGTTCTCGTCCTCGAAGCAGCGCACGACGTGCGCGATGGCATGCGTTTCGCGGATGTGCGCCAGGAACTGATTGCCCAGCCCCTCCCCTTTCGAAGCGCCTGCCACCAGACCTGCGATATCCACGAACTCCATGGTGGAGGGAATCACCTTCTGCGGCTTGACGATTTCCGCCAGCCGATCGAGGCGCGGATCGGGAATCGGCACGATACCGGTGTTCGGGTCGATGGTGCAGAACGGAAAATTTTCGGCGGCGATGCTGGCGCGCGTCAGTGCGTTGAACAATGTTGACTTGCCGACGTTCGGCAGGCCGACGATTCCGCAGTTGAACCCCATGATCCGTTACTCCTCTCGCGAAGCGCGGCCAGTGCCCGCGCTGCTGTCGTTCAATCGCCTTTTCCGTCCGGGCTTCCCGTTGGAGCGTGCAGAAGCGTCATGGCTTTCTGCTGATCGCCGTCGAGCAGATAGCGCCACACCTGGTCATCGAAGCGCAGCGCATCCTCCACCACGCGTCGCTCGGCATCCGGCATGCGATCCGACGTGAGGTAGCCGATCATGCGTTCCTTGTCACCCGGATGTCCCACGCCGATGCGCAGGCGCACAAAGCCCTGGTCGTTGCCCAGGCTGCTGATGACGCTACGGATGCCGTTGTGTCCGCCGGCGCCACCGCCGACTTTCAGACGCACTTCACCCGGCGCGAACGCCACTTCATCGTAGGCAACGAGAATTTCCGCCGCCGTCAGTTTGTAGAACCGTTGTACCGCCCCAACCGACTCACCGGAGAGGTTCATGTAGGTGTCGGGGAGCAGCATGAGAACATCGTGCCCGTGAAAACGGCCCTTGCCGATGCGCCCCTTGAACGCCTTGTCACCAACCAGCCGTATGCCGGCGCGTTGCGCCAGTTCCGCCACGTATACGGCACCGATGTTGTGACGCGTCTGTTCGTACTTCGAACCCGGATTACCGAGGCCCGCGATGAGACGGAGACCGGTCATGTCGCTTCCCTGGTTCAGCGGGTGAGTGTGAGCGCTGACAGGCAGCGCCACACAAGGGGTGGCTTACGCCGCGTGAGAAGCACGCCGGACATCACGCGCTTCCCACCCGTACTGGCTACGATCAGCTTCCAGCGCTGTCGGTGCTGCCACCGCGAGGCGCATGTACGGCGACCACCAGCAGGTCATGGTCGTGACCGTGTGCAAGCTCGGGAATGGAAACGCCTTCCGGCAGATTGAGGTGTGACAGGTGCAGCGACTTGCCAACGTCGAGGTTCTCCACGTCCACCTCGATGTACTCGGGCAGCTTGGAGGGCAGAGCGCTGACAGTGATTTCCGCCAGGTTGTGAGACAGCGAACCGCCGCCAACCTTGACGCCCACGCACTTGTCCTCATTGATGAAATGCAACGGTACATGCACTTCGATAGCACGATCCGCGCTGATGCGCAGGAAGTCGATGTGCATGACAACACCTTTTGCAGGGTGTCGCTGGATATCGCGAACTACCGCGGCCTGGGTAGTGCCTGCCACGGATACGGACAGCACCTGCGAGAAAAACGCCTCGTTCTGCAGTTCCTTGGCGAGAACGTTCGCGTCCAGCGTAAGCTGCACGGGATCCGCATCCGCGCCATAGAGAATACCGGGCACCTTGCCGGTTCGACGCAGGCGGCGGCTCGCTCCTTTCCCCGCGTCTGTGCGCACTTCGGCGACAATCGAGATCTGTTTGGACATGGTTTCAACTCCAGAGGTGCTGCCTTTGCCGGCAGCACGTTTTGTCAAAGACACCCCCGGCGCGCGACCACGCCCGCGATGTCCGTCTGCTTTCCCGCAACGGCCTGGCCCACCCGGGTCGGCACCCGGTTCACCAGCGTCAGTACGGAACCTCTCCGCAGCGGGAAGGGTTGGCTGGGGCGGAAGGATTCGAACCTACGAATGGCGGGATCAAAACCCGCTGCCTTACCACTTGGCGACGCCCCAGGAAACCTGCGGGCAGCCCCGGCAACACCCGGCCAGACTGCCCTTGCGGTGGCGCGCCGCGACCGGTTACCCGAGCCTGCGCGCACCTGAAAAAACGGCCGGGTATTGTCTTTGCGCGCTCCGGCGGTGTCAAACACATTAACAGCCCGGCAACGGCTCAGCCGCCATTCGCCGGAGGAGCCTGCACGACCATCAGCACCCGATAACCCGCGGTTTCCGCTGTTATCCGGCGGGGCGCCGGCGCATCAGGCGCATAGGTGTATGCCAGTCGCCAGCCCAGTTGACTGAAGCCCGTCATGCGGCCGGCTGCGTCGATCTCGGGCTCGAATACGGGCTCCGAGCGGATTGGCCCACCTTCCACCCATTGGGGCAAGGCTTCGAGCGGCAGATACCAGCCGAGCTGCCGAAGCATCACGGTGCGCACTGGCCCATGGTCGAGCAACTTGCCGCCGGCGTTACGGATGCGCAGCCGCCGGCCATCACCTTCCAGCAGGGTGCGCCCCTGCCCCAGTGGTCCCCACAGTTCGATGGCATACCGCTCACCGTCCTGCCGCCAGCGAAAACGGGCGGCGTGGTTTCCGTCCGGTGCGCGGATTGCCAGTTTGCCTTCGATGGCAAACTCATGCGTGCCATCCGGCAGCAGTACACCGGGGCCACGACAACCCGCCAGCACAACCAAAAAAAACACCAACAGAAAGAAAGGCTTATGCATCGCGGGCCTCACGCGTTCTGCTAACATTCACACGCGTCTCCAGATTCACTGCATGTTAACCGTTCTTCCCTCATGGCAATCCTGGCCTACGGCATCAATCACCTGACGGCACCCGTGGAACTGCGGGAGCGCATCAGCATGCCCGAAGAGGTGCTGCCGCAATTCCTGCGCGGCATCCGCGCCGCAGTGCCCAGCCTCTCCGAAGTGGCGATTCTTTCGACCTGCAACCGTACCGAACTGTACTGTGCCCTCGACCCGCAGGATGAAAATCGCGTGCATAGCTGGCTGGCGGAGAGCCGTCCGGTGACGCTCGATGAACTGGCCAGCGCTGGCTACAGGCACTGGGATCAGGATGCCGCGCGGCACCTGATTCGTGTTGCCTCCGGGCTGGACTCCCAGGTGCTGGGCGAACCGCAGATTCTCGGCCAGGTGAAGACGGCCTACGATATCGCGCGAGCCGAGGGACATCTTGGACCTGCGTTGAATCTCCTGTCACAGGTCACCCTGCAGACCGCCAAGCGCGTACGCACGGATACGGACATCGGCCGCAATCCGGTCTCAGTGGCCTCTACCGCGGTATTGCTCGCCAGGCAGATCTTCAGCGAGCTCGCCAGCAAGACCGTGCTGCTGGTGGGCGCCGGCGAAACCATATCGCTGGTGGCAGACCACCTGCTTGCCCAGGGCGTGACGCAACTCGCGGTGGCGAACCGCACCCTGGGGAACGCGGAGGTGCTTGCCAGCCACATCCGCGGTGAAGCGATGCAGCTGTCGGACATACCGTCGCGCCTCGCTGCTTTCGACATCGTCATCAGTTCCACCGGCAGCACGCTGCCGATCATCGGCAAAGGCGCGGTGGAAGCCGCCATCCGGCAGCGCCGGCGCCGCCCGATCTTCATGGTGGATCTGGCGGTACCCCGCGACATCGAACCCGAAGTGGGTGAACTACCCGACGTGTACCTGTATTCCGTGGACGATCTCTCCGCCATCGTGGAGGAGAACACCCGCGCCAGATCCGAAGCGGCACGCGCGGCACAGGATCTGGTCGAGGAAGGGGCCCGGCAGTACCTGCGCGAACTGCGGGCGCACGAAGGTCAGAGCCTGCTCAGACAGTTTCGCGAACGCGCGAACGCAATTGCGGGGCTCGAACTCGAACGTGCGCGCCAGGAGCTCGCCAGAGGCGCAAGTGCGGAAGAGGTGCTCGATCAACTCACCAGATCACTGACAAACAAGCTCATTCACCAACCGACAGTGGCCATCCGCAACGCCACCGCGGAAGGTCATCACGATCTGCTCGACTACCTGAAGTCGCTGTACGAACTGTGAGCACGTCACTTTCGCCATCCATGCAGTCCAAGCTGACGGCACTCGCTGAGCGCCAGGAGGAAGTCAGCGCATTGCTCGCCGATCCGGACGTGGTGAGCAACCGGGACAAGTTCACCACGCTGTCACGCGAGCACGCTGAGCTGGAACCGGTGCTCGCCAGCTACCGGACGTTTCTGCGCTGCCAGCAGCAGCTCGCCGAGGCGCACCAGATGGCGGCGGATGACGACCCGGAGATGCGCGCGCTGGCCGCGGATGAAGTGGCACGGCTCGACACCGAGACGGACGCCACCTTCCGGCAGTTGCGAACCCTGCTGCTGCCGCGGGACCCCAACGATTCGGCAAACGTTTTTCTCGAAGTGCGCGCGGGCACCGGTGGCGACGAAGCCGCCATCTTTGCCGGCGACCTGTTCCGTATGTATGCGCGTTACGCGGAAACCCAGGGCTGGCAGGTGGAACTGCTCAGCGAGCGGCCGGGTGAGCATGGTGGCTACAAGGAAGTCATTTCCCGCATCAGCGGCAGCGATGTGTTCCGGCTGCTGAAATTCGAATCCGGCACGCATCGCGTGCAGCGCGTACCGGAAACCGAGTCGCAGGGACGCATACACACTTCCGCATGCACGGTGGCGATACTCCCTGAAATCGAGGACATCGACGAGGTGGCGATCGACAAGAACGAGCTGCGCATCGACACCTACCGCAGCTCCGGCGCGGGCGGCCAGCATGTCAACAAGACCGACTCCGCCGTGCGCATCACCCACCTGCCTTCCGGTATCGTCGTCGAATGCCAGGACGAGCGCTCGCAGCACAAGAACCGCGCCAGGGCGATGTCGCTGCTGCAGGCAAAACTGCTGGACGCCGCACGCGGCAAACAGCAGTCCGAGCAGGCTGAAAACCGGCGCCTGCAGGTCGGCAGCGGCGATCGCTCGGAACGTATCCGCACCTACAACTTCCCGCAGGGTCGCGTAACCGACCATCGCGTCAACCTCACGTTGTACAGCCTGGACAGCATCATCGAAGGCGGCCTGCAGCCCGTAATCGACACCCTGCAACAGGAATACCAGGCAGACCAGTTGCGCGCGCTGGGCGAAGAGGCGTGACCACCTCCGCCAGTTCCATTGCAGCCTGGCTGCGCGACAACGCGGACCTGCCCCGAATCGACCGCGAGGTGCTGCTCGCTGACGTCCTCGAACGCACCCGCGCCTATGTATTCGCGCATCCGGAGCGGTTGCTCGCCAACGACGACCTGCGGCGACTGGACGATGCGGCAAGCCAATTGCGCCAGGGAACACCCATCGCCTACGTGCGCGGCTGGCGTGAGTTTTTCGGTCATCGGTTCAGGGTCTCGCCGTACGTTCTGGTGCCGCGCCCTGAAACCGAACTGCTGGTGGAACTGTGCGTGCGGGAAGCGCGTACCGGCGAGCGCGTGCTGGACCTCGGCACTGGTAGCGGCGCCATCGCCATCAGCGTCGGCATCGCCCGCCCGGACCTCGCCGTGACCGCCATCGATATCAGCGCGCACGCGCTCGACGTCGCGCGTGACAATGCACGCACGCTGGGCGCCAGCATCACCTTCGCACAAGGATGCTGGTTCGAGGCTGTGACCACGCCGCATGACATTGTCGTGGCCAATCCGCCTTATATCGCCGACGGTGATCCGGCACTCGCAACCCTTGGCGCCGAACCACGGCTGGCACTGACAGCCGGTGCGGACGGTCTGGACGCCATTCGCGTCATCGTTCGCCAAGCGCCGAGTTTCTGCCAGCGCCTGCTCATGCTGGAGCACGGCGCTGACCAGGGTGCCGCGGTGCGCGAGCTGCTGGCCGCCGCGGGAATGACAGGCATACGCACGGAAACGGACCTCGCCGGTCACGACCGGATCACGTGGGGGCGCCTGGCATGAACGACGATCAGCTGCTTCGCTACAGCCGCCAGATCATGTTGCCGGAAGTGGATGTGGCCGGTCAGGAGAAACTGCTGGGCGCACACGTTGCCATCGTGGGTCTTGGCGGACTGGGCTCACCAGCCGCGCTCTATCTGGCCGCAGCGGGAATCGGCGCGCTGACGCTGGTGGATTTCGATACCGTGGACGTGAGCAACCTGCAACGCCAGGTCGTGCATCGCCATGACGCCGTGGGACAGCCGAAGGTGGATTCTGCGCGCGCCACGCTCGAGGCACTGAACCCCGATCTCATCGTAAATACCGTACCGCAACTGCTCGACGACGCCGGGCTTCGATCGCTGGCGGCACGCGTGGATGTCGTTCTGGACGGCACCGACAACTACGCCGTGCGCTATCAGCTCAACGATGCCTGTCTCGCCGCACGCACACCGCTGGTCTCCGCGGCCGCCATCCGTTTCGAAGCCCAGCTCACCACGTTCGACAGCCGGCGGGAGGACTCACCGTGCTATCGCTGTCTGTACCCCGAGGCAGGCGGCGCCGATCAGACCTGTTCGGAGAACGGCGTCATCGCCCCCCTGGTAGGCATCGTTGGCGCCTTCGAGGCGCTGGAAGTCATCAAGCTGATCACCGGTGTTGGCGAAACGCTGGTGGGGCGCGTGCTCTACTTCGATGCGAAGTACGCCGAATGGCGCGAGTTCAAGCTGGCGCGTCTGCCGGGCTGTCCTGCCTGCTCGGGCGCCTGACAGGTTTGTGACTCCTTTCCACCTGAAGCCTTCGGGCCGACGGAAGCTGACGACTGCTGAAACCAGCCCAGGGGGCACTATCTCGGCTCCCTGCTAGGAGGCCATCGCGGGATCCAGCACATCCAGGTGATATACGGCGAGCAGGTTGGCCAGCAGTTCGCGCTGCACGTCGGCCAGTTCAACACCTGGAACGAACAGCGCCATATCCGTCATCTGCATCTCCGCCATACCGCAGGGATTGATGCGGTTGAACGGAGTGAGATCCATCGCAACGTTCAGCGCCAGCCCATGATAACAATGCCCGTGGCGCACCCGCAGACCCAGTGACGCAATCTTGGTGCCGTGGACGTAGACACCGGGTGCATCGGCACGCGGCGCGGCGTCGAGCCCCCAGTGCGCAAGGGTACGCACGCACGCCTCTTCTATTCCGCTGACAAGGCCGCGAACGCTGAGGCCGAGACGCTCCAGCTCGAACAGCAGATAGCCGGTGATCTGACCCGGCCCGTGATACGTCACCTGACCACCGCGATCCGTCTGCACCACCGGAATGTCGCCCGCCGCAAGTACGTGCTCCGCCTTGCCCGCCTGGCCCTGCGTGAACACGGGATCGTGTTCGGTAAACCAGATCTCATCCAGCGTCCCGGGACCTCGGGTGTCGGTGAAGTGACGCATGGCATGGAAAACCGGTTCGTATTGCGTACGCCCGAGATCCCGAAAAATCACCTTGTGCCTCGTGTCCGTCATCTATAGCACCAGCTTGACGAGAGGGTTTCGCATCAGGTCCGCATGCAGCGCCTTCAGTTGCTCCTCGCCAGTTGCCATCAGCGTCACCGCCACGCTGACATAACGACCGCCGCTCGATCTGCGCATGTTCACTTCGTCGGGGGTGACCTCCGGCGCGTGCTGTCTGACGACATGCAGCACGGCGCGCGGAAAGTCGTCATCGTCCCTGCCGATGATACGAATCGGATAGGGGCACGGAAACTCGATACGCGGCGCATCAGTCATCGCCGAACAGCTCACGGAAGAAAAGATAGATGAAATCGGACATGCGCGAAAACACACCGGCTTGCGCCACGGGTTTCAGCGTCACCAGCGGTGCCTCGTAGAGCGGTTTGTCGTCCAGGGTCAGCCGCAGCCTGCCCACCTCCACACCGGACTCATAGGGAGCTTCCAGAATCTTCGGAACCTCGAGCTCCGCCTTCAGATCGCCGTAGCGCCCGCGAGGGAACGTGACGACAGCCGGCGTCGCGAGACCCAGGTCCACCGTGTCCTCGTCGCCATAGAACACTTCATTCTGTTTCAGCACGACACCGGCACCATACAGTTCCCGGGTCTCGAAGTGACGGAAGCCGTAGGCAATCAGTTTCTGGCTTTCGTCCATGCGGGCGTTGTCGTCCTTTGTGCCCATCACCACGGAGATGAGCCGCATGTTGTCGCGAATGGCGCTGGCGACCAGGCAGAAGCCGGCTTCTTCCGTGTGCCCGGTCTTTATGCCGTCCACCGAACGATCCCGCCACAGCAGGCGATTGCGGTTGGTCTGATCGATGTTGTTGAAACGAAAGGTACGCTCCGCGTACATGGCGTACATGGTCGGGTGATTGTTGATCAGCGCCCGGGAGAGCTGCGCGAGATCCCAGGCCGTGGTGTGATGACCTTCCGCCGGAAGCCCCGTCGCGTTGATGAAGTAGCTGTCTTTCAGCCCGAGCTTCTCTGCCTGCTGATTCATCATGTTGGCGAAGGCGTCCTCACTGCCGCCGATGTACTCCGCCACGGCGATGGACGCATCGTTGCCTGACTGGATGATGATGCCTCGCAGCAGGTCCGACAGCGGCACCTCCGTGCCTTCGCGAATGAACATGCGCGAACCCTCGGCCTGCCAGGCATGCACGCTCACGGGCACGCTGTCCGTCAGTTTCACGTGCCCCGCATCGATCGCCTCGCCCGCCACGTAGGTGGTCATGATTTTCGTCAGGCTGGCCGGTGGCAGTTGCGTGTGCGCCTCGTGCTCCACCAGAACCTGATTGCTGCCCGCATCGACCAGGAGGTAGGAAGAAGCAGCAATGTCCGGCGGCGGCGGTACATCCGCCCTGGCGGTGAGAGTAATGCCGCAGATGAGCGCGGCGGCGAGCGGAGCGATGCCTGTGCGAAACTTCATGGGGGAATCAGGTACCTGCAGGTAGGTTGGAGGAGTCAGGCGCGATTCTTTCAATCCACGCCCCGGGTCTCAAGTGCCAGGGACCGCCGACAGGGCGCGTCGTCGCTTTCGTGCCTCCCGTGTCAACTTCCCTCCACGACGATCGGATTACCCAGTTGATGCCTTTCGAACAGGGAGCGTACAGCGGCAAGCTCCAGTTCTCCCGCGACCGGCCCCACCCGCACCCGATAGAAACCGTCTCCGTCGGTCTTCACCACCGACACCGGCACACTCGTAAGCAGCCGCAGGCGCGCGGTGAGCGCATCAGCCGCCTGCAGTGTGGAGAACGCCCCCGCCTGCAACGTGTAGCGGGTCAGCGCGTCCAGCGTGTTTGCGGATGTCGCCGGCACGCCCGGCGACGGCGGTGGCGCCATCGGCGGACTGGTGAGCACGGCAGCAGGATTCACCGCCGTCACCTCTGATTGCCCCTGCCCCCGTCCCTGCCCGGACAGCGTTTCCACGCGCACCCTGGCGGTTCCCTGCCCATGAAAGCCGAGTTTTACCGCGGCCGCGTAACTCAGGTCGATGATGCGCCCTTCATGGAACGGACCGCGATCGTTGATGCGCACGATCGTCGTCTTGCCGTTGCCCAGGTTGGTTACCCTGGCATACGACGGAATGGGCAATGTCCTGTGCGCCGCCGTCAGCGCCAGCATGTCATAAGGCTCACCTGAAGAGGTACGCCTGCCATGGAATTTGGTGCCATACCACGAGGCATTACCCGTTTCCGCATAGCCCACCGCGGAATGCATGACGAAATAGGTCTTGCCTGCCACGGTATAGCTCGGTGGATTCCCGTACCTGCTTGGCGGCTCGTCACGGGGGATTGGATCGGGAAGTGTCGCCAGGTCCGCGGGGGCGGTCCGCGGCGCGCCATCAGCGCCATGCTTCGGTGCCGGCGTGCTTCGCCCACCCGGCGTGGCGCATCCGCCAAGCAGACAGACAAGCACGATGAACCCGCCCAGCAAGCAACCCATTTCCGGCTGCCGGCCTCTGATACCGTGTGCGGTGCGCAGCGTGTACGTCATCGTGCGGATGGTTCCCCGACGGCAGTGGTGGCCCACCGTTGCCGAATTGCCTGCGCCAGTTCATGCACGGCGCGGGCATAAAGAATGCTGTGGTTGTAGCGCGTTATGACGTAAAAGTCATTGAAGGCGACTGCCAGTCGCTGACCGTCATCGAACTGGAAGCCATGCACGGCAACCGCCGCGTCGTCGGGTAGCTCGCCGCCCAGCACCAGACCTGCGCGGCGCAGATCACCAAGCAGCTGCATGGGCTCGAGTTCACCGGCCGCCTGGGCGCGTACCCCCGCCGGCTCGCCATCGATATCCACAAGGACGGGATCGTCGCCACGCCAGCCATGGCGGGCAAAGTAGCTGGCCACGCTGCCAATGGCATCGGTGGTGTTATCCCAGATGTCGCGCACACCGTCGCCGTCGAAGTCGACCGCGTAGGCTCTGTAGCTCGAGGGGATGAACTGTCCGTAGCCCATGGCGCCCGCATAGGAGCCGAGCAACGTGAGCGGATCTTTCCGCTCCTCCCGGCTGAGCACCAGGAACTGCACCAGCTCACCGCGGAAAAAGGCGGATCGCGGCGGGTAGTCGAAGGCGAGGGTGGAGAGCGCATCGATAACCCGGTAGGCACCCCGATGGCTGCCGTAGCGGGTTTCCACGCCGATGATCGCCACTACGTATTCGGGCGGTACCCGGTAGACCGCCTGCGCGCGGACGAGCGCTTCCTGATTGGCCGCCCAGAACGCCACGCCGGCCTCGATCCGGTCCGCGCCGAGAAACAGGGACCGATACTCCGACCAGGTGAGCGTTTTCTCCGCCGGCCGACTGATCGCCGCGAGAATTTTCTCCTGACGCACGGCATCGCTGAACACCGCCTGCAGCGCTTCCCGCTCAAATCCCTGCGACTGCACCATTTCATCGATGAAGCGTGTCACTTCCGGATTGCCGGAATAATCCGCGTGCGTGAAAGCCGCCAGCAGCAACAGCAGCCAGGGAAGCCATACCGGACGATCGCGCAACAGCTCCATACCTCAGCCATTCCTGTACTTGTAGACGGACAACAGCACGCCGAACGTCGCCAGCAGCGTCAGCGCCGAGGTGCCGCCGTAGCTGACGAGGGGCAACGGTACGCCAACCACCGGCAACAACCCGCAGACCATGCCCACGTTGACGAACACATAGATGAAGAACGTGATGCCGATGGAGCCGGCCACCAGTCGATCGTAGGTGCGCTTGGACAGCATCGCGATATGCATGCAGCGGAGCACGATCAGCAGGTAGATCAAAAGAAACAGGCACACACCGATCATGCCCAGCTCTTCACCAATGACAGCGAGTATGAAATCCGTCTGCGCTTCCGGCAGGAAGTCCAGCCGACTCTGCGTACCCTGAAGCAGGCCTTTGCCCGCCAGCCCGCCGGAGCCAATGGCGGTTGTCGACTGGATGATGTTCCAGCCTGCGCCCAGTGGATCGCTCTCCGGATCGAACAGGGTGAGGATGCGCTGCTGCTGGTAATCGTGCAGCCGCGTCCAGAGGATCGGTGCGGCAGCCGCGACGATGGCGCCAGCGCCGAGCAGCCAGCGCCAGGGGAGACCGGCCAGAAACAGCACAGCACCACCGGCACTGGCGACCAGCAGGCCCGTGCCGAGATCCGGCTGAACCACGATCAGCAATACCGGCACACTGATGATGGCCAGCGAAACAAGCACATCCACGAAACCGGGAGGCAGCTTGCGGTCATGCAGGTACGACGCCACCGTCAGCGGCACCGCCAGCTTGAGGATTTCCGAGGGCTGGAAGCGCGGCAACGGTCCGAGATCCAGCCATCGCTGCCCCCCTTTCGCGATGTCGCCCACCACCAGCACCAGGATCAGCATCAGTACACCGCCAACGTACACGAACGGCGCAAACTGGAGGTATTCGCGAGGGTGGATGTGCGCAAGGACCAGCAGGATCACTACCCCGGCGCCGAGCTTCAGCGCCTGCGACTCCACCATGGAAACCTCTTCGTGCAGCGCGCTGTACAGCACCATCAGACCAAACGCCATCAATACGAAGAGCAGAACCATGAGGATCGGGTCCGGCAGCAGCTCCAGGCGGAACCGATCGCGTGTCGTTCCGGTTCCGAGGCCAATGGTGCGAACGAAGTCCCGCGCCACGATTCAGGAACCTGCCGCCGAGTGCTGCGCGACCAGCAGCCGCGGCAGGATATAGGCATCAGCGACTTCCCGCGCCACCGGCGCAGCGACGCCACTGCCGCCGCCACCGTTCTCGACCAGTACGGCAATTGCGATCATGGGATCGTCCGCCGGCGCGAAGGCAATGAACCAGGCGTGCTTGCGCTGATACTCGTCCAGCTCCGTTTCGTCGTAGGTGTGGCCCTGCTTGATCTCAACCACCTGTGCGGTGCCGGATTTGCCCGCCATTCGGTAACTGATGTCCTGACCGATGTAGGGCCACGCCGTACCGGACTGACGGAAGCCCAGATTGCCCCGATGCACGACATTCTCCATGGCGTCGACCAGCTTTTCCCAGTCATCGGGCGACGGGCCCTGTACATCCGGCAAGGCATCGAACGATACCTCCTCCGACAACTCCCCGTCCGCATCCGCCAGCAGGCGCGGGCGCCGGAAGTGGCCCCGATTGGCGATGACGGACACATAAGAGGCAAGTTGCAGGGGCGTAACCAGAAGATCACCCTGACCGATTCCCAGGTTCACATTGTCACCTGGATACCAGGGCTCTTTCTTCACCGCTCGTTTCCACGCTGGATCCGGCAGGAGGCCGGGACTCGCATCAGCGACGTCCGCGGAGGTCACGCGACCGAATCCCAACTGGGAAACAAATTGCGTTATCTGCTCGATCTTCATGCGCGATGCCATCGTGTAGAAAAACACGTTGGAGGACCGGTAGATCGCCCGGTTGAGATCCACGATACCCTGGCCGCCGGAATTGCCCCGCTGCCAGCTCCAGTCACGGTAGATGCGGGATGAATGAGGAAGCCTGAAGGACCCCTGGTCGAAGATGGTTTCGTCCCACGTCAGGACGCGATTGCTGAGCGCCGCCAGGCCGATCGCCGGCTTGAACGTCGATCCCGGCGCATAGCGGCCGTTGATCACCCTGTTGAACATCGGCTTGGAACGCAGATTGAGCAGCGTATTGTATTCCCGCGCGCTGATGCCGGTGACGAAGTGGTTCGGGTCATAGGCCGGCTTGCTGACCATCGCAAGAATGCCACCGGTACGCGGGTCGATGGCCACGACGGCACCGCGACGCTCGCCAAGCGCCGCGTCCGCGGCAATCTGCAGGTCCGCATCCAGAAACAGCCGCAGATTCCGTCCGGCTTTCGGCGGATCGACATTCAGTTCCTTGCGTATGCGACCGTAAGCATCCACTTCCACCTGCTGATAACCCACGTCGCCATGCAGTGACGCTTCATAGAACTTCTCCACGCCCAGCTTGCCGATGAATTCGGTGCCGGCGTACTTCACCGGGTCAAGCGAGCGCAGATCATCTTCGTTTACCCGCCGCACCGAGCCGAGGGCATGCGCATACAATTCGCCGAACGGGTAAAAGCGGACCGTGTCGGGCACGACTTCCACGCCGGCAAGCCGGTAGCGCTCCAGCGCCAGTCGGGCGCGCTCTTCCTCCGTAAGATTCGACTTCAACAGAATGGGTTCGTACGGACGCCGCTGCCGCTTGAGCCGCTTGCGGAAGGCGTCCTCGTCGCCTTCATCCAGCGTCAGCAGGGTACGCAACTGCGCCAGCATCGCATCGAGGTCGCCGACCCGCTCCTTCACGATGGCAAGGTTGTGAATCGGCCGATTGTCCGCCAGCAGTACGCCGTTGTGATCCATGATCAGGCCGCGTCGCGGCACCATGGGCTGCACCTGGATACGGTTGTTCTCCGAACGCGTCTGATACTTGGCGTGATCGATGACCTGAAGCTGCACCAGACGGCCCACGAGAATGCCCAGCAGAACCACCACGCCGACGAGCAGCACGATCACGCGCCGCCCGAACAGCGCCCGTTCCTCGGACTTGTCGTTGAGATCCAGCGATGCCATCGGCGTCGGACTACGGTCTGTGATAGGGGTGATTGTTGAGCAGACTGAAGGCGCGGTACAACGCCTCGGCCAGCACGATACGAACCAGGCCATGCGGCATTGTCAGCGCAGCAAGACTGTAACAGTGTTGTGCACGTGCGGTCACGCCTGCATCCAGGCCGTCTGCGCCACCGATGAGGAAGACCGGCGCAACACCTTCCTGGCGCCACCGGCCAAGCAGGTCGGCCAGCCCCTGCGTGGAGAGTGCCGCGCCCCGCTCATCCAGCGCAACCACGGTATCCCGCGGGCGCAGTTGCGCCAGAAGTTTGTCCCCCTCCTGCCGCTTGTATTGCGCAACGTTTTCCGGGGACGCTCCGCCACGCCGATCGACAGGTGGGATTTCCACGAGTTGCAGCGGCATGCCCGTTGCCAGTCTGCGCGCATACTCGTTGAAACCGGCATCCACCCAGTCCGGCTGACGGCGGCTGACCGTGAGAATACGAACCTTCACTCCGCCGGTTCGCTGTCCGCGCGCTCCGGCAATTCGCTCCACAGCTTCTCCAGTTCGTAGAGCGCCCGCGCGTCCTTCTGCATGACATGCACCACAAGGTCGGCATAGTCGATCAACACCCATTCACCATGCTCACGGCCTTCGTGGCCGATGGGTTTGATGCCGGCCTTGCCCGTGGCCTCCAGGACACGATCGACCAGCGCATTGACATGCCGGCCGGTGTTCCCCGTGGCGACGATCATGGTGTCGGTGAAGCTGGAGAGACCACGAACGTCCAGCGTGACGATATCCACACCCTTACCGTCTTCGAGTGCCAGCGTGACAACGTCGGCCAGTGACGGAACGGCCTTTTTCCGGCTGCGGGGCGCCTTCACTGCCGACGCTGCGCCGGTCGCCTGCCTGGGCGCCGGTTTCTTTACCGCCGTTTTCTTTACCGCCGGTTTTTTCGCTGCAGGTTTTTTGGCTGCAGGCTTTTTTGTTGCCGGCTTCCTGGCTGCCGGCTTTCTGGCCGCTGTCTTATTCGCTGCCGGTTGTTTCATACAGATGCTGTTCCCGGATATAGGTTGAAACCTGTGCCGGCACCAGGCCGGCGATGGACTCGCCCCGCGCGACCCGCGCGCGGACTTGCGTCGAAGACACCGCGGGCAGCGGTTCGTTCACAAAACACACCCGCCCGTGCGGGTCGTCCCCGAACGCCGTCGTTTCGCGCCCGCGGAGAAAGGTGCTCAGCGCACTGGACGGCTGCCAGACGTGACCGGCCCGCCGGAACACCAGGAATCCCGTCCGCGCGAAAACATCCGCAACCCGATGCCACGTGAGCACCTCGGCAAACGCATCGGTGCCGATGAGCCACACACGACGCTCATCGGGCTGGTCACTGGCGCGGCGTTCAAGCAGTTCCACGGTAAATGACGGCCGGGTGCGTCCCAGCTCCGAATCATCCGCGATCAGACCGGGTTCGCCGGCGCAGGCCAGGCGCACCATCTCGTAGCGCGCCGAGTCTGGCGTGACCCGTTCACCCTCGCGCTTGTGATAGGGCTGTGCCGCCACCACCAGGCGCACGCTCGGCACGCACAGCAGACGGATGGCAGCACGTGCGGCGGCAAGGTGCCCCTCGTGGATGGGATCGAAGGTGCCGCCGTACAGCGCAATCAACGCTGCCGTATTTCCCCCTGCCCGTACACCACGAACTTCTGCGTGGTGAGGCCTTCCAGTCCCACCGGGCCGCGAGCGTGCAGCTTGTTGGTGGATATGCCGATTTCCGCGCCAAGACCATACTCGAAGCCGTCGGCGAACTGCGTGGAGGCATTCACCATGACGGACGCCGAATCAACTTCCGCCAGGAAGCGGCGCGACGCCAGGTAGTCGCTCGTGACGATGGCATCGGTGTGCTGGGAGCCATAGCGATTGATGTGGGCAATGGCGCCATCGAGATCGTCGACCACGCGCACGGCCAGAACGGGCGCCAGATACTCCGTGGCCCAGTCCTCTTCCGTCGCCGCGGCCATGGAGGGCACCACCGCCCGACTGCGCTCACAGCCGCGCAGCGCCACCCCGGCCTCGCCGAACCGTGCGGCCAGCACCGGCAGCAGCTCCGGGGCACGCGAGGCGTGTATCAGCAGGGTTTCGAGCGCATTGCACACGGCGTACTTGGACGTTTTGGAGTTGAACGCAATCTCCACCGCCATGTCGGCCTCCGCTGACGCGTCGATATAGACGTGGCAGATACCGTCCAGGTGCTTGATGACCGGAATGGTGGATTCCCGGGTTATGCGTTCAATGAGCCCCTTGCCGCCGCGCGGAATGATGACGTCGACGTACTTGTCCTGACGCAGCAACGCGCCGACCGCAGCGCGGTCCGTGGTGCCGATGAGCTGAACCGCCGCTTCGGGAACGCCACTGCCCCGGATACCTTCCGCAATGCAGTCAGCAATGGCGCGGTTGGACTCGATCGCCTCGCTACCGCCGCGAAGGATGCAGGCGTTGCCGGATTTGAGACACAGCACCGCGGCATCAACCGTCACGTTGGGCCGCGATTCGTAGATGATGCCGATGACACCCAACGGCACGCGCATGCGACCAACCTGGATGCCGGAAGGCAGAAAGCGCAGGTCGGATACCTGGCCCACGGGGTCCGGGAGCGTGTCGACCTGCAGCACGCCTTCAACCATGCGCGCGACCGCCCTGGCATCGATGCGAAGACGGTCGATGAGTGGCTGGTCCAGACCATTCTCGGCCGCGCGCTCGAGGTCCTTTGCGTTGGCGGCGACAAGCGCGGCTTCGTTGCGTCGCAGCGCCCCGGCAATGCCACGGAGCGCTTTCGACCGGGCAGCGGGCGGGGCTGCAAGAAGCTGGTGAGCAGCCTCCCTGGCCTGGCGCGCAAGATGCGCGATATCGTTGTCTACGGTCGTGGCGGGTGCGTTCATACCCTTTGCTACCTCTTCACGGTCTGCCGGCTTGCATGCGCCTGCCTGGCGCAAGCTGCGGCGCGGGACCGCGTATTATAGGCCAAAGTGACGGGCCGGGCCCGGTCAAGCCAGGTCGCGCGGCGCACGGTTGCCACGCAACTTGTCGACCAGCCGCTGCAATTCCGTCAGGCGTTCGGTGGGGGACTGCATCTGCAGCAGGCTCTGTTTGATCTCCGGTTCGATTGGCAGCAACTCGGCCAGACGCCAGCCCACGGAACGGCCATCATCCCGACGCAGATCCAGACCAAGCTTCTGGATCATCGGGTGCTGCATCAGTTCCTCCAGGATATCCACGAGCCCGCGGCGTGCTTCGGACACCCCGACCGCCGGCTCTTCCGGCAACAGCTCCACCGTGCCGATGAGGAGGTGATCCGCCTGCTCCTGCGTCCGCAGGACCCGGAACTTGCGCTCGCCACGGCACACGATACCCAGCATGCCATCGCTTAGCTGATTGAAATCGACGATGCGCGCGGTGGTGCCGACGCCGAAGACGTCCGGCTGTTCCGCGTCCTTCACCGCACGGGCTTCCTGGCCGTGGCGGATCAGTACCACGCCAAAGGGTTCGCTCTCGCGGGTACAGCGACGCACCATGTCCATGTATCGCGTTTCGAAGATGCGCAATGGCAGGCGGCCGTCGGGAAACAGCACGGTGCGCAGGGGAAACAGTGGAATTTCTCGGTTGCTCACGATGTTCGGGGCCCGTTGATCGCGGTCGCGTACCACACGCGCCACACAGCGACTACCATAGCGCACCTTTCAGCCGGAGCCACGCATGCAGGGTTACTCGTGCCGGTCGTTTGCCGCGCCGCTCGCCGACGGCACGCTGGTTGCCCATGACGTGTACACCGCTGGAACCGGGCCCGTGGTGGTGATCATCCAGGAACTGCCGGGTATTGGGCAGGAGACACTGAGGCTCGCGGCAAGGCTGCGCGAAGCGGGATTCACCACGGTGCTGCCGCACCTGTTCGGGCCGCTGGGGCGTGTATCGCTGCTGGGCAACCTGGTGCGCGTGTTCTGCATGCGCCGCGAATTCCGGGTCTTCGAAACCGGCCGGTCATCGCCTGTCGTGGACTGGCTGCGCGCCTTGTGCCGGGACCTGGTCGATCGCCACGACGTCGCGGGCGTCGGCACGATCGGCATGTGCCTGACGGGAAACTTCGCCATCTCGCTGCTGGCGGACGACGCGGTACTCGCCGGCGTGGCTTCGCAGCCTTCACTGCCGATCCGCGCGCACGGTGCGCTGCACATGACGGACGCCGACATCGCCCGCGTGCGACAACGCCTGGACACACTCGAACCCGCGTTGGCACTGCGCTTCGAAGGCGACCCAATGTGCACCGCGGGAAAATTTGACGCCTATGCCAGTGCGTTCAATGACGATCGCGAACGTATCCGTCTGCGCACGCTGCCCGGCAAGGGCCACTCCGTGCTGACCCTGGATTTTGTCGATGATGCGAACCATCCAACGGACAAAGCCCTCACTGAAGTGATCGAATACTTCCACACTGCTCTCGCCGCCAACCGGAACTGACACATGGACTGGCTACAGGTGGTCACACTGGCTCTCATCCAGGGTGTGACCGAATTCCTGCCGATTTCGAGTTCGGCGCACCTGATCCTGCCCGCACAGCTAACCGACTGGCCCGATCAGGGCCTGGCTTTCGACGTAGCCGTACACGTGGGCACGCTACTGGCGGTGGTTACCTACTTTCGCGCCGAGGTGTTCGGGGCCATCGGCAGCGCGGGAACCCTGCTCACCGAGCGACGCGTCGACGCCACGCTGGATCTGTGGCTGAAAATCGCCGCTGCGACGGTGCCGATCGTGGTCTTCGGATTCCTGGCCAAGGATTTCGTGGAAACGCAGCTCAGAACAGTACCGGTGATCGCTTTCACGACCATTGCCTTCGGTCTGCTGCTGGCCTGGGCGGATCGGCGTCACGGTCAACTGGAAACCGTGACCTGGTCGCAAGCCATCGTTATCGGGCTCGCGCAGGTATTGGCCATCGTACCCGGCACCTCCCGCTCCGGCATCACCATGACCGCGGCGCTGCTGTTGATGCTGTCCCGCACCAGTGCGGCGCGCTTCTCCATGCTGCTGTCCGTACCCACCATCGTGGGCGCCGCGTTACTGCTGGTCAAAGACGTGCTGGATAGTGGCGTGGACGCCCAGTGGGATCACCTGGCCGCTGGCGCCCTGGTCTCCGGCATCAGTGCTTTCCTCAGCATCGGCTTTTTCATGGCGCTGGTGGAGCGCACCGGCATGCTGCCCTACGTGATCTACCGCCTGCTGCTCGGGTTGTTTCTGATCCTCTTTCTGCTGTAGCGCAGATCCCGGGAGTGGGGCGCCCGGGACCGCTGACAGGGATCAGAACGGAATGTCGTCGTCGAAATCGTCCTCCGGCGGCAATGTCGGCCGGTTGTCATAGGCAGGCGCACCACGTCCACCGCCACCACCACCTGAAGCGGGCCGGTCATAACCACCCGGGGCGCCGCGGCCGCCACCGCCGGACTGGTCATAGCCACCCTGGTCGCCGCCACCCGCGCGACTGTCGAGCATCTGCATCTCACGCATCACGACTTCCGTGCGGTAGTGCTTCTGCCCGTCCTTGTCCCAGGACTGGGTGCGCAGACTGCCTTCCACGTAGACCTTGCTGCCCTTGCGCAGATACTGGCTGGCGATCTCGGCCAGACGCTTGAAGGCAACGATGTTGTGCCATTCCGTACGTTCCTGCGTCTGCCCGGACTGGTCCCGCCAACTGTCCGACGTGGCGATGCTGAAGGTGGTTACCGGATCGCCACTCGGCAGGTAGCGCGTTTCCGGGTCACGTCCGAGGTTGCCCACCAGGATGACCTTGTTGATACCGCGTGCCATGGTGCTCTCTCAGTAGTTCAGGAAAATGACTCGGCAGTCTAAACCATGGCCTTTCGCCCATAAACCAGCGATCCGCCACGCCGCTTGTGCGCCGGTTGCCGGCCCGCACGGCAGCCGCTATCTTGCCCGGCTCCCCCGATGCGCGACGAACGAGCGGACCAGGCAGTGGATACCATTTCCGTGCGGGGCGCCCGCACACACAATCTGAAGAACATCGATCTCGACCTCCCTCGGGACAAGCTGGTGGTCGTGACGGGCCTCTCCGGCTCGGGCAAGTCATCGCTGGCCTTCGACACGCTCTACGCCGAGGGCCAGCGGCGGTACGTGGAGTCGCTGTCGGCGTATGCACGCCAGTTCCTCAGCGTGATGGAAAAACCCGACGTGGACCACATCGAAGGGTTGTCGCCGGCGATCTCCATCGAACAGAAGTCCACATCGCACAACCCGCGCTCCACGGTTGGCACGATCACCGAGATCTACGACTACCTGCGCCTGCTGTTTGCGCGGGTCGGCGAACCACGCTGCCCGACACACGACATTCCCCTCACCGCGCAAACCGTCAGCCAGATGGTGGACCAGGTACTGGCGCTGCCCGGCGAGCGACGCATCATGATCCTGGCACCGGTGATCACCGAGCGGAAAGGCGAGCACCTGCACGTGTTCAAGGAACTGGTAGCGGGCGGTTTCATTCGCGCGCGCGTGGACGGACTTGTCGTGGACCTGGACAGTCCTCCGGACCTCGACAAAAACAGGAAACACACGATCGAAGCCGTGGTGGACCGGCTGCGCGTCCGGGCCGACATGCAACAGCGCCTCGCCGAATCGTTCGAGACCGCGTTACAGCTTGCGGATGGGGTTGCGCGCGTCAGCGACATGGACAACGAAAAAGAGGAAGAACTGCTGTTCTCCGCCCGCTTCGCCTGCCCGCACTGTGGCTACGCGATCAGCGAACTCGAGCCGCGAATGTTTTCGTTCAACAATCCAGCCGGCGCCTGCACCGACTGCGATGGGCTGGGCGTCACGCAATTCTTCGATCCCGAACTGATCGTGGGGGATCAGGACCTGTCGCTGGCGGAAGGCGCCATCCGCGGCTGGGATCGCAAGAATATCTACTACTTCCACATGCTCTCGTCGCTGGCGAGCCACTACGGCTTTGACGTGGATACGCCATTCCGCAAGCTGAACAAAAAGCACCAGAAAGCGATCCTGCAGGGCAGCGGCAACGAACGCATCGACTTCAGCTACTCGAACGACCGCGGCGACATCATTCAACGCCGGCACCGCTTCGAAGGCGTCATTCCCAACATGGAACGTCGCTACAAGGAAACGGACAGTTCCATGGTGCGGGAAAACCTGCAGAAATACCTGCGCAGTACCGCCTGCCCGGGATGCGGCGGCTCGCGCCTGAAGGAGTCGTCGCGCCATGTCTTCATCGAAGGCACGAACCTGCCGCAGATAACCACGCGCTCGGTGGAGGATGCGCTGAAGTATTTCAGCGCGCTGACGCTGCAGGGGCAACGGGCAACGATAGCGTCGAAAATTCTCAAGGAGCTGCAGGCCCGGCTGCAGTTTCTGGTGGATGTGGGGCTGAACTACCTTACGCTCGATCGCAGCGCGGAGACGCTCAGTGGCGGAGAGGCACAGCGAATTCGCCTGGCCAGCCAGATCGGCGCCGGCCTGGTGGGCGTGATGTACATTCTGGACGAGCCCTCCATCGGCCTGCACCAGCGTGACAACGAGCGACTGCTGCGCACACTGACGCACCTGCGCGATCTGGGCAATACGGTTCTCGTGGTGGAACACGACGAAGACGCGATACGCGCCGCGGATTACATCGTGGACATCGGTCCGGGCGCCGGCGTACACGGCGGCGAGGTCGTGGCCAAGGGATCGCTCAAGGATATCCTGCGCAGCAAGAACTCCATCACCGGCCAGTTTCTGAGCGGTAAACGGGCTATCGCCATTCCCGCGAAGCGTCACCCCTTCAAGGCCGACAACTGTCTCCGGCTCACCGGTGCCAGAGGCAACAACCTGCAGGATGTGACGCTGGAAATTCCCTGCGGTCTCATGACCTGCGTTACAGGCGTGTCGGGTTCCGGCAAGTCGACGCTGATCAACCACACGCTCTACCCACTGGCCGCGCAGCGCCTGAACAACGCCACCACGCTCACCCCGGCACCGTTTGACAGGATCGAAGGACTGGATCTGGTCGACAAGGTCGTGGATATCGACCAGAGTCCGATCGGTCGCACGCCGCGCTCCAATCCAGCCACCTACACCGGCCTGTTCACGCCCATCCGTGAGCTGTTCGCGCAGACACAGGAGTCCCGCGCGCGCGGCTACCAGCCGGGGCGTTTCAGCTTCAACGTCAAGGGCGGGCGCTGCGAGGCCTGCCAGGGCGACGGCATGATCAAGGTGGAAATGCACTTTCTGCCGGATATCTACGTACCTTGCGACGTATGCGCGGGCAAACGCTACAACCGCGAAACGCTGGAGGTGCGTTACAAAGAGCGCAACATTCACGACGTCCTGGAGATGACGGTGGAGGAAGCGCGGGATTTCTTCGACGCCATCCCGGCGCTGGCGTCGAAACTGCAGACACTGATGGACGTGGGGCTGTCCTATATCCGCCTCGGGCAGAGCGCTACCACATTGTCCGGGGGCGAGGCGCAGCGGGTGAAACTGTCCCGCGAACTGTCACGCCGGGACACGGGCAAGACCCTCTACATCCTGGACGAGCCCACCACGGGCCTGCATTTCCATGACATCGAGCAACTGCTGGCCGTGCTGCACCGCCTGCGCGACCAGGGCAATACCATTGTTGTCATCGAGCACAACCTCGATGTCATCAAGACAGCGGACTGGATCGTGGACCTGGGTCCGGAAGGCGGCTCCGGCGGCGGCCGGATCATTGCCACCGGCACACCGGAGCAGGTGGCGAAAGACAGGAAATCGCATACCGGGCGGTTCCTCAAAGGGGCTCTGGCGCCCGTTGCACGCTGATTTTCCGCGCGCAGGGCCGGACTGCGCCATCCGCTCAATCCACAGGAGCGAATTGCCGGGAGATCGCCTAGAATGTTGCGATGCAGCATGAGAGACGGCGACGCCGGCGACCGCTGAAACAGTCCCAGCAGGGACGATTTCAGCATCTCCTCATGGAACGAAGTTCCATGCGTGACAGCACTGGCAACCGCAACGTGGCCAGCTGCGAACGTTCTGACTCTCTGTCGTTCACCCGAAGGACACATTCATGCCAAAGACAGACAGCTACGCAACCTGGCACGCAGCGGCAACCGCCGCGGACGAACGCTCCGGCGCCATGGCCTGGCGGCGGCAGGACGCCAGTCGACGCTACGACTACAAGATCATCAAGCACCGGCTCAGCGAACTTCGCGCGGTCAAAACGCTGGGTGACGTACATCGCCTGCTCTACTGGCTGAACGAAGGCATCCACGGCAACATGGGTGGCATCGGTTCTTCCAGCATGTATACCAAGGCGAAGTCTGGAACGAAGTTTCTCGTCAGCGACTATCTCGCCGAGCTTGCCGATGCACTCGAAGTCGTGGCACGCGCCAGCGAAGCCGACATACCATTCAACGAACGCCTCGAATTTTTCCGTCGCGCCAGTCACTGCTTTGGCCGGACGGCGCTGATGCTCAGCGGCGGCGGGTCACTGGGACCGTTCCATGTTGGCGTAATCAAGGCACTGTCCGAACAGCATCTGCTGCCGAACGTCATCTCCGGCTCCAGCGCCGGCTCCATCATCACCGCCATCATCGGTACGCGAAAGTCGCTGGCGATCAGCAACACACTGGGCTCGGACCTGGTCGTGCACACGCTGGAGAGCATGGATGCACAACGGGTGCTCACCTCCGGCAGCAATCGGCAACTCAGCACCGACGCGGTGCGAAGCCTTGTCAGCCAGCTGATACCGGACGTGACATTCCAGGAAGCCTTCGAAGAAACCGGACGGCAGATCAACATCACCGTATCGCCCAAGGAGTTGCATCAGCACTCCCGCCTGCTCAACGCGATTACCTCGCCCAATGTCTACCTGCGCGAAGCGGTGCTGGCCTCCTGCGCCGTGCCCGGTGTTTTCCCTGCGGTCACCCTGGCGGCAAAAAACGTACGTGGTGAACGACAGCCTTACGTGCCTTCGCGCCAGTGGGTGGACGGGTCGATGACGGACGACCTGCCAGCAAAACGTCTTGCCCGCCTGTACGGGGTCAACCACTTCATCACAAGTCAGATCAATCCCCTGGTGACCTGGGCGATGAACGACACCCAACGGTCGGACACGTTGTATGCGAAATTGTGGGAGATCAACCAGAACGCGACGCGGGAATGGTTGAAGGCCACCTATCCCCTGGCGATGCAGTTGACCCGCTCCTACTTCCCGCTGAACGTCTACACGCGCATGTTCTACAACCTGATCACGCAGGACTATACGGCGGATATCAACATCCTTCCCGAGCGTCGGTACTGGGATCCCCGCAAGCTGCTGTCCGCCTTGTCGGAGCACGAAGTCCGCTCGCTGATCGAGGAAGGCGAAAGGCAGGCCTGGCCCAAGATCGAGATGATCCGCAACTGCACGCTCGTCAGCCGTACGCTGGATCGGATCCTTGCCGATATGGAAAAACAAAGCCTGTCGATGGCGGCGTAGGGCGCGCCGCAAACCACGCGCGGCGCATCAGCGATTGATGACCGCTCTGACGGCACGAGGCGCCGTGATCGAGGACCGACAGCGCGGCAGATGAGGACCCAGGCCACAGAAGGATGAGAGCGGCATGGGACTTTCACGATACCATTGCAAGTCCAATGCCACGTGAGCACCCGCCGATGTCCAATTCTCTGCAACGGACGATTTCGCACGCCTGGGAGAATCGCGAAGAGCCGGAAAGCGTACGCACGGACACCGTTCGCCAGGCTGTTGCCACCGCTCTGCAATTGCTGGACGAGGGCACGCTGCGCGTCGCGGAAAAGGCCAATGGCACCTGGCGCGTCAATCAATGGCTGAAGCAGGCTGTGTTGCTCAGCTTCATCCTGAACGACATGCGGCGCATCGAAGGCGGTCCTGACCACGGTGGCTGGTGGGACAAGGTCGCCTCGAAGTTCCAGGACTGGGACGAGGCGCGCTTCCGGGAAGCCGCCTTTCGCGCCGTACCCTCCGCGGTGGTTCGCCACTCCGCCTACGTGGCACCTTCCGTGGTGCTGATGCCCAGCTTCGTGAACGTCGGCGCCTACGTCGATAGCGGTACGATGATCGATACCTGGGCAACGGTGGGCTCGTGCGCGCAGATCGGCCGCAACTGTCACATCTCCGGCGGTGTTGGCATCGCCGGTGTCCTGGAACCGCTGCAGAGCCAACCCGTGATCATCGAAGACGATTGTTTCATCGGTGCGCGCTCGGAAGTCGCGGAAGGCGTTATCGTCGAACAGGGCAGCGTGCTGTCCATGGGCGTCTACATCGGGGCATCCACCAAAATTGTCCATCGCGATACGGGTGAGATCATCACGGGGCGTGTGCCGGCATATTCTGTGGTGGTACCCGGCACGCTGGGCGGCGGTCAGCGTGCAGACGGTAGCCAGATTCCGGGGTTGTACTGCGCGGTGATCATCAAACAGGTGGACGCGCGAACGCGCTCGAAGACGTCCATCAACGAACTGTTGCGGGACTGATTGCGACCCCTGGTCTTTCACGCGCTGCATGACGCGGACGACGAGGCCGGCGGGCACCGCGATACGGCATGAAATCTGCCGGCTGAAGATGCAAAGGGGAACGGTCGTCTACTGCCTTTGGATGACACGAGCGGCCTGCGTATGGGTGACAAGTCAATCCCCGTTACGATCATTGCTGTAAGCGTCGACAACCGCGCAAGGAAACTACGGCTCGCCAGATCACACGGGACATGACTCCGGACCTGGCACTCGACGATCGATGGGGCCATGACGCCTGGTATGTCATGGCCCAACCGATTGTATTGATGTCACCGATGGAACCCATGGAAAAGTTTCGCTTGAGTCGCTGGCCGGATCGGTTACGGTCCCACGGAACTCCATCAAGGGATTCGCGGATATGGCCAACGAAGAACACCTTCGGGAATACGCCTCACCGCCCTGTTATCAACACGAGTTCGATGACTCGCCCGGCAAGCTTCCCCCCGACGTAGCTGCCATCCTCAATGAACTGCTGCAGGGGGAACGCGCCGGCGCCATGGCAATCATCACGATGAATGCGGTAGCGGACGGCCAGCTTGGATCGCTGCTGAAAACGGTGGCAGAAGACGAAGCGCGATTCTGCGCGATGTTGCATCGACATCTGACAAGGCTTGGCCATGTGCCGAGCCGTGGAATCGGTGTGTTCTATGAAAAGCTGGTCAAACGGCCCACGCTCGATGAAAAACTTCGACTGCTCGATCGCGGACAATCGGCGGTCGTGCGGATGCTCGATGGCGTGCTCTCCTCGATCGAAGATGCCGCCTTGCGTGAGGATCTGGAAGAGATGCGTACGGTCCATGTACGCAACATCGAAGCCTGTGCGAAGTATGTGACCACGGGCTGACGCAACGCCCTTTCCCTGTCGCGTTCGGCCACCGCGGGCGGTGTGTGCCCGCAGTTGCCGTGCTGGCAGCGGGAGTGACGGACGGTCCAGGCCAACCCACCCGGTTTGCGGACAGGCACTATCCGAGCGACACGTCAGCCTCGTCGACTCGCGCCAAATACAGCGTTTTCCGCTGCGTTTTCGGGCCAGCAATCACCGGCTGGCTGACCAGGCTGCTTTTCGAGCAGCCTGGTAGCCGCCTCCGCCCTGGAGACAGGCTTGATATCGGTCACGATATGGGGAACCACGTTATATATCAGTAGTACGAATACAATTCAGCCATCGTCAGCGAGTGGTGGAGACCGCCTCATGGATACGGAACTTGCCCGAACGTTTCTCACCGTGGTGGCCGCCGGAAACTTCAGCAATGCAGCGCCGCGCCTGTATGTGACGCAATCGACCGTGAGCGCCCGCATCAGCGCACTCGAGGATCAGCTCGGCTGCCGATTGTTCGTCCGCAACAAGGGCGGAACCACTCTGACCGCCCAGGGGCGCTGGTTTCAATCCCATGCAGCCAATCTGGTAAGGACGGTTGCGCGCGTGAAGCAGGAAATCGGCGTTGCGGCGGGCTTCTCGGCAAGCGTCACGATCGGCGGCCGTTTCGGCCTCTGGGAAAGTCTGCTTCTTGCTGTGCTGCCCCGAATTCGCCAGGAAGCCCGAAGCCTGGCCATCCGGAGCGAAATCGGCTTCGAAGACGATTTGATGCAGGGACTCGTAGAAGGAAGGCTGGATGTCGGCGTGATGTACACCCCCGAGAACCGGCCCGGCCTGGTGATAAGGCCGCTCCACGAGGAAACCCTCGTCTACGTGACAAGCAATCCCGATACCGCCGACATACCTTGCGAGGGCTATGTATACGTTGACTGGGGGCCGGAATTCGCCAGCCAGCACAGCGCCAGTTTTCCTGCATTTGCCGGCGCCCAATTGACAGCAAACGTCGGCTGGCTCGGCCTGCAGCACATCCTCGCGCATGGCGGCTCGGGCTATTTTCCGTTCCGCCTGGTCAGGGCTGAACTGGTCGCGGGTCGTCTGCATCGACGCTCCGAAGCGCCCGACTTTACGCTGCCCGCCTATGTCGCCTATCAGGCCGATCACGACCCGGAAACGGTAGGCATCGTCGTTGATTTGATCGAACGCACAACCCGGGAGGTGCTCCGGGACAGCATCTGACTGCCATCGAGGTTGCTCCCCTCGCGCGGTGGATCCTGCCGCCGGTACGGCGCGCCATTGCGTGCAACGTAGTCCGGCCTCAGCAGAGAACCAGGCAAAAAAAACGGGATCCAGCCGGATCCCGTCTTTTGTCTGCCTGGGCCGCCTTTCGGGCCCGCAGGCTTCAATCCTCGTCGCCGTCATCCTCGTCATCGTCGATATCCACGTCCACCGGGCGATCGACGAGTTCGATGAACGCCATGGGCGCCGCGTCGCCAGGCCGGAACCCGCACTTGAGAATGCGGGTGTAGCCACCTGGACGCGTGGAATAACGGGGGCCGAGTTCGCTGAACAGCTTGCCCACCGCTTCCTTCGAACGCGTGCGGGCAAAAGCCAGCCTGCGATTGGCTACCGAGTCTTCCTTCGCGAGCGTAATCAACGGCTCTACGAAGCGACGCAACTCCTTTGCCTTCGGCAGCGTGGTGCGGATGACTTCATGTTCCACCAGCGACGCCACCATATTCTTGTACATGGCCTGCCGGTGAGAACTGTTACGGCCCAGTTGCCGTCCACTCAGTTTGTGACGCATTTGCTCTTACTCTCTTTACCTGCCGCGCCGCGGTCAACCCGCATGACGGTTGTCACCGCGCAATCCTGCCGGTGGCCAGTTTTCCAGTCGCATACCCAATGACAACCCACGCGAGGCCAGTACATCCTTGATTTCCGTCAGGGATTTCTTGCCCAGGTTCGGCGTCTTCAGCAGCTCCACCTCGGTGCGCTGGATCAGGTCACCGATGTAGTAGATGTTTTCGGCCTTCAGACAGTTGGCAGACCGTACCGTAAGCTCGAGATCGTCGACAGGACGCGTGAGGATGGGATCGACTTCATCGATCTTCTCTTCCACCATCGGCTCACCTTCGCTCTCCAGATCCACGAATACCGCCAGCTGCTGCTGAAGGATTGTCGCGGCGCGGCGAATGGCTTCTTCCGGATCGATGGTGCCGTTGGTTTCGATTTCCAGGATCAGCTTGTCCAGGTCCGTACGCTGCTCGACCCGCGCGGCTTCCACGCTGTAGGACACGCGGCGCATCGGGCTGTAGCTGGCATCGAGACGCAGCACGCCAATCGGGCGTGATTCTTCTTCGACAGCCAGGCTGTCCACCGGCACATACCCGCGCCCTCGCGTAACGCGCGCTTCCAGGCGGATGGCGCCACGGTCATTCAGGGTGCAGATGACGTGATCCGGATTGGCAATCTCCACGTCTTCAGTGAGCTGGAAATCACCAGCGGTAACTTCACCACCACCGCTCTTGCTCAGCGAAATGATTGCCTCGTCCTGGTTGTGCAGCAGAACCGCCACATTCTTCAGGTTGAGCAGGATATCGATGACATCTTCCTGCACACCTTCGATGGTGCTGTATTCGTGCAGCACACCGTCGATCTGCACTTCCGTAATGGCGCAGCCCGGCATGGACGACAGCAGGATGCGGCGCAGCGTATTACCGAGCGTGTGGCCGAAACCACGCTCCAGAGGCTCCAGCGACACGCGGGCACGCGTTGGGCTGGCCGTCTGGACGTCGATAATGCGCGGCGTAAGAAATTCGTTTACCGATGACATGCGGTCGTCTCCTGTGCGCAATTACTTGGAGTAGAGTTCCACGATCAGGCTTTCGTTGATTTCGGACGGCAGTTCCTCCCGATCCGGCAGCCGTTTGAACACACCTTCCATCGCGCCTGCGTTCACTTCCACCCACTCCACCGACGGACGCTGTGCCGCGAGTTGCAGAGCAGCCTGAACGCGCAGCTGCTGCTTGGCGTGACTGGCGATGGAGATCGTGTCGCCATCACGAACCTGGTAGGACGGAATATTCACCGACGCACCGTTGACGAGCACCGACTTGTGCGATACCAGCTGCCGCGATTCGGCACGCGTGGAGCCGAAGCCCATGCGATAGACAACGTTGTCCAGACGACGTTCCAGCAGCATCAGCAGGTTGGCGCCGGTGTTGCCCTTCTGACGTTCCGCCTTGTGGTAGTAGTTACGGAACTGGCGCTCCAGCAAACCGTAGATACGACGCACTTTCTGCTTTTCGCGCAACTGCACCGCGTAATCGGACAAACGTCCGCGACGGGCGCCGTGCTGACCGGGTACTGCTTCGATCTTGCACTTGGAATCGATCGGCCGTACGCCGCTCTTGAGGTACAGATCCGTACCTTCACGACGGGACAGCTTGAGTTTGGGACCAAGGTAACGAGCCATGTTCTACTCCGTACCCGCAGGACTACACACGGCGCCGCTTCGGCGGGCGGCAACCGTTGTGAGGAATGGGGGTGATGTCGGAAATGCTGTTGATGCGCAGTCCGGCGGCGTTCAGTGCGCGCACGGCGGACTCCCGGCCGGGGCCCGGCCCCTTGACACGAACATCGACGCTTTTCATGCCATATTCCAACGCCACCTGCGAACAGCGCTCCGCAGCCACCTGGGCTGCAAACGGCGTGCTCTTGCGCGAACCGCGGAAGCCGGAGCCACCGGAAGTTGCCCAGGCAAGCGCGTTACCCTGACGGTCACTGATCGTCACGATGGTGTTGTTGAACGACGCGTGGATGTGGGCGATGCCGTCCGTCACCACACGCTTGATCTTTTTCTTTTCAGCCATTTCGGTTCAGACCCTGTTGGCGGTATTACTTGCGGATCGGACGCGGCGGTCCTTTCCGGGTGCGGGCGTTGGTACGGGTGCGCTGACCACGCACCGGCAGGTTACGGCGATGCCGCAGCCCGCGGTAGCAGCCGAGGTCCATCAGCCGCTTGATGCTCATGTTCACCTGGCGGCGCAGATCACCTTCCACCGTCAGCTTCGACACCTCGGTACGCAGCGCATCCAGACGTTCCTCCGTCAGGTCGCCGATCTTTTCGTTGGGCGCGACACCTGCCGCTTCACAGAGCATCAGGGCGGTGGTGCGACCGATACCGTAGATGTAGGTCAGCGAAATACCGGCGTGTTTGTTGTCCGGTATGTTGATTCCCGCAATACGAGCCATAGTTCAACCTTGCCGTTGTTTGTGTCGCGGTTCGACACTGCAGATCACCCTAACCGCACCGTTGCGCCGAACGATTTTGCAGTTACGGCATACTTTCTTTACCGATGCGCGCACTTTCATGTCATTACCTCTTCGCTCCGACGAATTGCGGGCAGACCGCCGTTACCGGCGTCGCCCGTAATTCTGCAGATTCGATTTTTCCATCAGCTTCGCGTACTGCGAACTCATCAGGTGACTTTGCACCTGCGCCATGAAGTCCATGGCCACCACGACAACGATGAGCAGTGCCGTGCCGCCGAGCTGAAACGTGATGTTGAACGCCACGATCATGAACTCTGGCAACAGGCACACCAGCGTGACATACAGCGCCCCGAAACAGGTCAGGCGGGTGATCACGTCGTCGATGTACTTTGCGGTCTGGGCGCCTGGCCGGATTCCCGGCACGAAGGCATTCTGCCGCCGCAGATTGTCCGCCACGTCCTTCGGATCGAACATGATGGCGGTGTAGAAAAAGCTGAAGAATATGATACCGCCTGCGAACAGGAGTATATAGAGCGGCTGTCCCGGTGACAGTACGAGCGCCACTTCCTGCAGCCAGCCCATACCCTGACTCGTACCAAACCACTGCGCCATCGACGCCGGCGCCAGCAGCAGGCTGGAGGCGAAAATGGCCGGGATGACGCCAGCCATGTTGACCTTGAGCGGCAGGTGGCTGGACTGCGCCTGGTAAACACGCCGTCCCTGCTGTCGTCGGGCGTAATTGACCGTAATGCGCCGCTGACCGCGTTCGATGAATACAACGAGCCCAACGATCACGATCGCAAGTGCTGCAATCGCCAGCAGCGCAATGATGTTGATGTCGCCCTGACGTGCGGCCTCGAAGGACTGGCCGATGGCGGCCGGGAAGCCCGACACGATGCCGGAGAAGATGAGCAGGCTGATGCCGTTGCCGACGCCGCGCTCGGTGATCTGCTCGCCCAGCCACATCATGAACATGGCGCCGGTAACCAGGGTGATGATGGACACGGCGTGAAACGCCAGCCCCGGCTGGAACGCCAGCCCCTGCGCGGCCAGCGTGCTCGTCATCGCGGACCCCTGCACCAGCGCGATGAGCAGCGTGCCCCATCGGGTGTACTGCGTGATCTTGCGGCGGCCGGCCTCACCTTCCTTGCGCAACTGCATCAGCGGCGGATGCATCATGGACAGCAGGTTCATGATGATGCTGGAGGTGATGTAGGGCATGACGCCCAGCGCCAGGATACTCATGCGCTCCCAGGCACCGCCCGAGAACATGTTGAACAGCTCCAGGATGCCGCCCTGGTTCTGCCGGAACAGGGACGCGAGTTTCTCGGGGTCGATGCCGGGCACCGGGATGTGCGTGCCGGCGCGGTAGACCAGTAGCGCAATCAGCACGAACAGCAGGCGACCGCGCAGCTCGACGAGCCCCGCCTGTACGCCAGCCAGCTGTCCCGGATTGGTTGCCATTCGCTTGTGCGCTTCCCTTGTCCTGATTTGCCGATTACTCGGCAGCTTCCGCAACGTCCACCGAACCACCAGCGGCTTCGATGGCAGCCCTGGCGCCCGCCGTCACCTTGACGCCCTGCACGCGCACGGGTCGATCGATGGCACCCGACAACATGATACGGGCGCGCTTCTTGTCCTTGCGGACAACATTGGCGGCTTTGAGCGTGTCCAGGGACACGACGTCCCCTTCTACCTTGGCCAGTTCCGACAGCCTCACTTCAGCCGTCTCCAGGGATTTGGCGGTGCGGAAGCCAAACTTCGGCACCCGCTGCTGGAGTGACAACTGACCGCCCTCGAAGCCCGGGCGTACGTGCCCGCTCTTGCGGGATTTCTGACCCTTGGTACCTCGGGTACTGGTCTTGCCCCAACCCGACGCGGAGCCACGGCCGACACGCCGACGCGGTTTCTTGCTGCCTTCAGCCGGATGCAGATCGTTCAGGCGCACCTTATTCTCCTTCCACCTTCACCAGGTAGTTGACCTTGCGGATCATGCCGCGTACTGCCGCAGTGTCCTCGACTTCCACCGTGTGGCCGATACGACGGAGCCCCAGGCCCGCCACGCATGCCTGGTGTTTCTTGAGTCGGCCCGCCGTGCTCTTCACCAGCGTGACCTTCAGTCTCCCTTCGGCTGCATTACTCATCGTCAGTACTCCCGAGTGGCGCGCCAGATTCCTACGCGCCAATTTCCTCAACACTCAGCCCGCGCTTCGCCGCAATGGCTTCCGGGGACTGCATTGCACGCAGGGCCTTGAACGTTGCTCGCACTACGTTCACCGGATTGGTGGAACCGTAGGACTTGGCCAGCACGTTATGCACGCCAGCGGCTTCAAACAGGGCCCGCATCGTTCCCCCGGCGATCACGCCGGTACCTTCGGAAGCCGGCTGCATGAATACCTTGGACGCACCATGGCGGCCGGATACCGGATACCACAGCGTGCCGCCATTCAGGTCCACGTCGACCATGTTGCGCCGCGCAGCTTCCATGGCTTTCTGGATGGCAACGGGAACCTCCCGCGCCTTGCCACGGCCAAAACCGATCCGGCCCTTGCCATCACCGACCACCGTCAACGCGGTGAATGCGAAGATACGACCGCCCTGCACAACCTTGGCGACGCGATTGACCTGAACGAGCTTCTCGACCAGGCCTTCTTCTTTGATTTCGTCTGTGTATGCCATTTAGAACTCCAGTCCCGCTTCCCGGGCAGCATCCGCCAGTGCCTTTACGCGACCGTGGAACCGGAAGCCCGAGCGGTCGAATGCCACTTTCGTGATGCCCTGTTCACGTCCCCGTGCAGCGACGAGCGCACCCACTTTGCTCGCCGCGCTGACGTTGCCGGTGGCTTCGCCTTCGAACGATTTTTCCAGTGTGGAGGCTTGCGCCAGCACCCGATCGCCGGCAGGTGCCAGCAACTGCGCATAAATATGGCGCGGTGTACGGTACACGCTGAGGCGGATGGCACCGAGTTCCCGCATCTTCATCCGGCCGCGACGGGCGCGGCGCAATCTCGCTGCTTTTTTCTGCTGCATGGTTATTTCTTCTTGGCCTCTTTCCGCCGTACACGTTCGCCGGCGTAACGTACGCCCTTGCCCTTGTAGGGCTCCGGGGGACGAATGCCCCGGATCTCCGCCGCCACCTGACCGACGCGCTGTCGATCGCAACCGCTGATGATCACTTCGGTCTGGGTCGGCGTGGCAACCGAGATGCCTTCCGGCAGCTGGTAGGCAACCGGGTGCGAAAAGCCGAGCTGAAGATTCAGCACGTTGCCTTGTGCCTGCGCCCTGTAACCCACGCCCTGCAGCTCCAGCTTGCGCTCGAAACCTGCGGAGACGCCCGTCACCAGGTTGTTCAGCACGGCGCGTGTGGTGCCGGCAATGGCATCGGCCGTTTTCTCGGCGGAGCGCGGTGATACACGCAGCTCACCGTCCTCCTGCACCGTCTGCACCTTCGGATGCACGGTCCAGGTCATCGCGCCCTTGGCACCTTTTACGGAGACCGTCTGACCCTCGATTTTCACTTCGACGCCGTTGGGCAGCCGAATCGGGTTTTTCGCTACGCGGGACATCGTTACCTCGTCAAAAGACCGTGCAAAGGACTTCGCCACCGATACCCTGCGCGCGGGCCGCGCGATCGGTGAGCAACCCCTTGTCGGTACTGATGATTGCAATACCCAGGCCGCCTCGCACCTTGGGCAGGTCGTCGCATTCCTTGTAAATGCGCAGACCCGGCCGGGATATGCGCTTCAGTTCTTCGATGACCGGCACCCCTTTCTGGTACTTCAGCGCCACCTTGAGCTCCGGCTTGGCACCCACCGTCTCCTCAAAGCCCGCGATGTAACCTTCCTTGCTCAGAAGCTCCAGCAGCGCCTTCTTGTGCTTGGAGGAAGGCATGGTCACCTCGGCATGTCCCGCACGCTGCGCGTTGCGGATGCGCGTGAGCATGTCGGCAATCGGATCCTGCATCGTCATATCAAAACGCTCCTGCTTACCAGCTCGCCTTGACCAGCCCGGGAATATCCCCGCGCATGGCGGCTTCACGCAGCTTGTTGCGACCAAGCCCGAACTTGCGATACACGCCATGCGGACGCCCGGTCAGCCCGCAACGACGCTGCATGCGAACGGGACTGGCATCGCGCGGCAATGCCTGCAGCTTGAGCTGCGCGTCCCAGCGCTCGTCTTCCGACAGATTGCGGTTGTTGACCGTCGCCTTGAGCTGCGCACGCTTCTTGGCGTACTTGGTGACAGCGCGTTCGCGCCGCTGTTCACGCTCGAGCATCGATTTCTTAGCCATGCGATTCGTGCCTTTCGCTATGTTCTGAATGGGAAGTTGAATGCCTTGAGCAACGCCAGGGCATGCGCATCCGACTGTGCCGTTGTAGCCACCGTGATGTTCATGCCGCGGATCTTGTCGATCTTGTCGTAGTCGATCTCGGCAAAAATGATCTGTTCGGTGATGCCCATGTTGAAGTTGCCACGACCATCGAAGCTCTTCGGGTTCAACCCGCGGAAGTCGCGCGTACGCGGCAACGCGATGCTTACCAGTCGCTCGATGAAGTCATACATGCGTTCACGGCGAAGCGTGACCATGCAACCGATCGGCCAACCTTCGCGAATCTTGAAACCGGCTTCGGACTTGCGTGCCTTGGTCACCACCGGCTTCTGACCGGCGAGGGCAGTCAGGTCACCGACGGCGTTATCCAGAATTTTGCGATCACCAACGGCTTCGCCAACACCCATGTTCAGGCTGACCTTCACCAGGCGGGGAACCGCCATGATGTTGTCGATACCCAGTTCCTGCATGAGCTGCGGGCGGATCTCGCTGACATAACGCTGATGTAAGTTCATGTCCGAACCTCTGTTACCTGCTTCCGATCAGCACGATTTGCGTAGCTGATCTACCTTCCGGCGGGTACGTCCTTGCGTCCCGTCTGATCGGGCCGCTTGCGACCCTGGCATCGGCGTGTGCCTGGCACCTGCCCGATGGCGGTACGATTCCGTACCGTGTGGATTCCCCGATCGGATCGGGGAGTCAATCAATCCTGGCGCGAGACGATTTGAAAACGCGCACCTTTTTGCCGTCTTCAACCGTAAAGCCCACTTTGTCGCCCTTGCCGGCTTGGGCGTTCCAGATCGCAACATTCGACGCCTGAATCGGCGCTTCCTGTTCAACGATGCCGCCGCGCTTGCCCAGATTCGGGTTCGGGCGCTCCGCCTTCTTCACCAGGTTGATGCCCTGCACCAACAGTCGGCCGTCGTCGAACACGCGCGTCACCTGACCTCGCTTGCCCTTGTCTCGCCCGGCAATCACCACGACTTCGTCGTCTTTCTTAATCTTGGCCATAGCTGCGCTCACAACACTTCTGGGGCGAGCGACACGATGCGCATGAACTTCTCCGTGCGCAGTTCGCGGGTCACCGGCCCGAATATGCGGGTACCTACCGGTTGCTGCTGATTGTTGAGCAGCACCGCGGCGTTCTGATCGAAGCGGATGAGCGATCCGTCGGGACGACGCACCCCTTTCTTGGTGCGCACGACCACGGCGGTCATCACCTGCCCTTTTTTTACACGGGCGCGGGGAATGGCATCTTTCACCGTCACCTTGATGATGTCACCCACGCCGGCGTAGCGGCGATGCGAACCGCCAAGCACCTTGATGCACTGGACCCTGCGCGCGCCGCTGTTATCGGCGATATCCAGCATGGTTTCGACCTGAATCATGACTGTCCCCTCAGACTTCCTGCGCCCGTTCGTCGATGCTCTTCAGTTTCCAGGTCTTGGTCTTGGAAATCGGCGCGCATTCGACCACGGTAACCACGTCACCGATATTGCAGCTGTTGTCCTCGTCATGCGCGTGCAGTTTCTTCGACTTGCGCACGTACTTGCCGTAAACGGGGTGCTTGACCCGGCGCTCCACCAGCACGGTGATCGACTTCTGCATGCGATTGCTGACGACCGTACCCGACAGCGTGCGCGGGTTGCTTTCCGGGGTTGCCGTTTGTTCAGCCACTGTGTTTCTCCCGCATCACCGTTTTCACCCGCGCGATATCCCGACGATTGACTTTGAGCAGATGCGTCTGGCCAAGCTGACCACTGGACTTCTGCATGCGCAGGCTGAAGTCTTCCTTGCGCAGACGGAGCAACTCCGTGTTGAGCTCGTCTACAGACTTGTTTCGAAGTTCCTTCACGTCCATCACATCACCGCCCGTTTGACGAAGCTGGTCTGGAAGGGCAGCTTGGCAGCCGCCAGCGCAAACGCCTCACGTGCCACGTCTTCCGGCACACCTTCCATCTCATAGAGCACTTTGCCCGGCTGGATGAGCGCCACCCAGTATTCGACGTTGCCCTTACCTTTACCCTGACGTACTTCAAGGGGCTTTTTGGTGATCGGCTTGTCCGGAAAGACCCGAATCCAGATCTTTCCACCCCGGCGGATCTTGCGGGTCATCGCCCGCCGAGCCGCCTCGATCTGACGAGCTGTCAGGCGGCCCCGATCCATGGCTTTCAAGCCAAATTCCCCGAAGCTGACCTTGCTGCCGCGTTGCGCCAGACCGCGATTGCGGCCTTTCTGCTGCTTTCTGAACTTGGTGCGTTTCGGTTGTAACATCGTTTTATCTCTTCACTTCCCGGTGCAGCGTTTCGCTGCACCGCTTGTTCCGCTTGCGACCCTGCTTACGCTTGTGCCGCTTCCTGCGGGCGACCAAGAACCTCACCCTTGAAGATCCAAACCTTCACCCCGAGCACGCCATACGTGGTGTGCGCTTCCCAGGTGGCGTAGTCGATATCCGCACGCAACGTATGCAGTGGCACCCTACCTTCGTGATAAACCTCCGAGCGCGCAATTTCAGCACCACCCAGACGACCGGCCACGCGTACCTTGATACCTTCGGCACCCAGACGCAGCGCGTTCTGGATTACCCGCTTCATTGCCCGTCGGAACTGCACGCGGCGTTCGAGCTGCTGGGCCACGTTCTGGGCGACCAGCAGGGCATCGAGTTCCGGCTTGCGGATTTCTTCGATGTTGATGTGCACCTTCGCGTTCATGCGACCTTCCAGGTCATAACGCAGGCGTTCCACGTCCTCACCCTTCTTGCCGATCACGATGCCCGGGCGCGCGGTATGGATGGTCAGCCGTGCGGTCTGCGCGGAACGCTGAATCTCAATTCGCGAAACCGACGCCTGGGCGAGCCGCTTGCGCAGGTAGTCACGCACTTCGAGATCGTTCAGCAGGTAGCGGCTGTACTGCTTCTTGTCCGCGTACCAGACCGAGGAGTGCTCCTTGGTGATCCCGAGGCGAATGCCGGTCGGATTGACTTTCTGACCCATAGTTTCTCTTTCCCCTACGCCCTGGCCTGATCCGAGACCCGAACCGTGATGTGACACGTACGCTTGTTGATGCGGTCCGCGCGGCCTTTGGCTCGTGGCTGTATGCGCTTCAACGTGAAACCTTCGTTAACGAAAATCTCCTTGACCCAGAGATCATCGACGTCTGCCGCTTCGTTGTTCTCGGCGTTGGCAATTGCCGATTCGAGAACCTTGCGCACGAGCACGGCTCCTTTTTTTGTGCTGAACGTGAGCAGATCCAGCGCTTCGCTCACCGGCTTGCCGCGCACCTGATCCACCACCAGCCGCGCTTTCTGCGCCGAGAGGCGCAATCGTTTGGCTGTTGCACTCGTTTCCATCGTCGTCTCCGAACCTTGTTCTCTACGTCCGCCTGACTGCCGGCGCCGGTTTACTTCTTGGATTTGCGGTCGGCCGCGTGTCCGCGATACGTCCGCGTGGGTGAAAACTCACCCAGCTTGTGCCCGACCATGTCCTCACTGATGAACACGGGCACGTGCTGCTTGCCGTTGTGCACGGCAATGGTCAGACCGACCATATCCGGCACGATCATCGATCGGCGCGACCAGGTCCGAATCGGACGCCGGTCCTTGGAAGCAACCGCGTTCTCGACTTTCTTGACGAGATGCAGGTCGACGAATGGGCCTTTATGCAGTGATCTTGGCACTTCTTATCCTCCTGCGGCGTTAGCGCTTCTGACGCCGACGAACGATCAGACGGTCGGTACGCTTGTTCTTGCGCGTCTTGTAACCCTTGGTGGGCATGCCCCAGGGCGACACCGGGTGGCGGCCACCCGAGGTCTTGCCTTCGCCACCGCCGTGCGGGTGATCGACAGGGTTCATGGCCACACCGCGAACAGTGGGACGCACGCCCACCCACCGCTTGGCGCCTGCCTTGCCGATCGAGCGCAGGCTGTGTTCGCTGTTGGATACTTCGCCCAGCGTTGCCCGGCAATCTACCAGCACGCGGCGCATCTCCCCGGAACGCAGGCGAAGCGTTGCGTAGCTGCCTTCACGAGCTACCAGCTGACAGGAGCCGCCTGCACTGCGTACGAGCTGCGCGCCTTTTCCGGGCTTCAGTTCGACACAGTGAATGACGCTTCCCAACGGCACGCTGCGCAGCGGCATGCAGTTTCCGGCACGGATGGGTGCACCGGAACCGCTGACGAGCGTATCGCCGGCCTGGACGTCCTTCGGCGCAATGATGTAGCGCCGCTCACCGTCCTTGTACTTCAGAAGCGCAATATTGGCAGTACGGTTGGGATCGTATTCCAGGCGCTCGACGGTGGCTGGAATGCCATCCTTGTCACGCTTGAAATCGATGATCCGGTAGTGCTGCTTGTGGCCACCGCCCTGATGACGGGTGGTGATGCGACCGGAGTTGTTACGACCACCGTTCCGCTTCTGCGGCTCGAGCAGCGGCTTGTAAGGACCGTCCTTGTGGAGGTCCTTGTTCACCACCTTGACGACGAACCGACGTCCCGGTGAGGTTGGTTTTGCCTTGACGACTGCCATTGCGCTATTCCTAGTCCGTCACCATGAAGTCGATTTCCTGCCCGTCAGCAACACGGACATACGCCTTCTTCCAATTATTCTTTCGCGACGGGCCACGTGCCGTACGCTTGACCTTGCCCTTGACGTTCGCCGTGGTGACCCCGGTTACCTTGACCTTGAAGATGGTCTCGATGGCTTCCTTGATCTCCGGCTTGGTCGCGTCGACCGCAACCTTGAACGTGTACTGATTGGCCTTGTCGCCCAGCAAGGTCGACTTTTCGGAGATATGCGGCGCCCGGATCACCGTATAAATGCGTTCGGGATTCATGCCAGACTCTCCTCGATCTGCTTCAGCGCACCCACCGTCATGAGGACGGCGTCATGGCTGATGAGACTTACGGGATCAACGCCGGTGACATCCACCACGCCGACGCCCCGCAGGTTGCGCGCGGACAGATACAGGTTTTCGTCAACGTTTTCGGTAACGATGAGAACGTTGTCGAGCGAAAGCCCCTTGAGCTTTTCAACCAGCGCCTTGGTCTTGGGCGTTTCGATCGCAAACGACTCCGCGACCACCAGCCGCCCCTGACGAATGAGTTCGGACAGGATGCAGCGCAGGGCGCCGCGGTACATCTTGCGATTGACCTTCTGGCTGTGATCCTGCGGCCGCGCGGCGAAGATCTTGCCGCCGCCACGCCACAGCGGACTACGACTGCTTCCAGCCCGGGCGCGGCCCGTACCTTTCTGCCGCCACGGCTTCTTGCCGCCGCCACTGACTTCCGCCCGCGTCTTCTGGCCCTTGGAGCCCTGGCGGCCGGCGGCCATGTAGGCCACCACTACCTGATGCACCAGGGATTCGTTGTACTCTCGATCGAAGGTCGTTGCAGACACTTCGATCGATCCCGCATTAGCGGCAAGCGTCAGATTCACGCTTCACCTCCTTTTGGCGCCCCCGCCTTGACGGACGGAGTGACGCGAACATGGCCACCGACCGGGCCAGGCACGGCACCTTTGACCAGCAACAGATTGCGTTCGGCGTCGACACGCACGACTTCCAGGTTCTGCACGGTAACTTTCTCGTTGCCCATGTGGCCGGACATTTTCTTGCCTTTGAAAACACGCCCCGGCGTCTGGTTCTGGCCGATGGAGCCCGGTACGCGGTGCGACACGGAGTTACCGTGGCTGGCATCCTGGGTACGAAAGTTCCAGCGCTTGACCGTACCCGCGAAACCCTTGCCTTTGGACGTGCCCTGCACATCAACCATCTGGCCCGCACTGAAGATATCCAGCCGGATTTCGCCGCCAAGTTCACTGCCTTCGGGGATGGCATCGAGGCGGGACTCATGCACGACACGTCCGGCCACCGTCTTCGCCTTGGCGAAATGCCCTGCCGCGGGTTTGCTCACCCGGTTCTGACGCACCTCACCCGCTGCCAGCTGCAGCGCGGTATAACCGTCGGAATCCGGAGTCTTGATCTGCGTGATGCGATTGGGCGCAATCTCGATCACGGTGACGGGCACCGAATGTCCGTCTTCCATGAAAATGCGCGTCATCCCGCTTTTCTTGCCAACCAGGCCAATTGCCATCGTTTTCCCCGTCAAGCCCGTGCATAAGCGAACCGCTTACCGCAGACACACCGTGTCCACGAGTAAGCGGTTCTACACGGTTTGCTGGCCCCCTATCGGGGCCCTGTCGTAACGTGAACCGGCCGCATGTCCATTCGACAGCAGCCGGTCTACCTCAATTCAAACTAATCTGGACTTCCACCCCTGCCGCGAGGTCAAGCTTCATCAAGGCATCGACGGTCTTCTCCGTCGGCTCGACGATATCCAGAACCCGCTTGTGCGTTCGGATTTCATACTGGTCCCGCGCGTCCTTGTTCACGTGCGGAGAAATCAGCACAGTGAACCGCTCTTTGCGGGTCGGCAGTGGAATCGGACCTTTCACCTGCGCGCCGGTACGCTTCGCGGTCTCCACGATCTCCCGGGTCGATACATCGATCAGGCGATGGTCGAAAGCTTTCAAACGGATGCGTATACGCTGACTCTGCACTTCAGGCTCCAATACCCACTGACCACGTTCGAAACGAAGCGTCTCCCCCACCATCGCCGCCTGGCGATCGCTTTTCTGACGCTGCGTTTCTGCTAAAGAACGCCCTTGAAAAAGGGAGGGCGAATTATACGCACGGCAAAGAGTCGTGCAACTTTTAATATTTCGCCTACGGGCTCCTGCCCTTCCGGCGACCAACCGCTATCGCGGTCGGGCGACGGCAGCCGCTTCGCGTCCGCCGCGGGACGGCGCTTCCTGCGCCGTTCTCAATCGCTACCGTTACTGGGATCCGCCCCGTCGGCTTTACTTCCCGCCCGCCGTCCGGGACGCCGCGACGGCTTTCATTGCCCCCGCGGCTTATCCAGCCCTTACTTGATGATCTTCGTCACCACCCCTGCACCAACCGTCCGGCCACCTTCACGGATCGCAAACCGCTGGCCCGCTTCCATCGCAATCGGACTGATCAGCTCAACGTTCATCTGCACGTTGTCTCCAGGCATCACCATCTCGACACCCTCCGGCAACTGCACACTACCCGTTACGTCCGTCGTCTCAAAGAAAAACTGCGGCCGATAACCCTTGAAAAACGGCGTGTGACGCCCTCCTTCATCCTTCGACAGCACATACACTTCCGTCTCAAACTGCGTGTGCGGCGTGATCGCGCCCGGCTTCGTCAGTACCTGACCACGCTCAACCTCGTCACGCTTCGTGCCACGCAGCAGAATACCAACGTTCTCGCCCGCCCGACCTTCGTCCAACAACTTGCGGAACATCTCCACGCCCGTGCACGTCGTCTTCGTCGTCGGGTGAATGCCGACTATCTCTACCTCGTCGCCCACCTTCACAATCCCGCGGCTGATACGCCCCGTCACCACCGTCCCCCGACCCGATATCGAGAACACATCCTCGATCGGCATCAGAAACGGCTGGTCAACCGGCCGCTCCGGCTCCGGAATGTACTCGTCCAGCGCCGCAACCAGCTTCTTCACCGACTCCACGCCCAGCTCGCTCTGCTCGCCTTCCAGCGCCTTCAGCGCACTGCCTATCACAATCGGCGTGTCATCCCCAGGAAACTCGTATCGGTCCAGAAGCTCCCGTACTTCCATCTCAACCAGTTCCAGCAACTCAGCGTCATCTACCATGTCCGCCTTGTTCATGAACACCACAATCTTCGGCACTCCTACCTGACGCGCCAGCAGAATGTGCTCCCGCGTCTGCGGCATCGGACCATCCGCCGCACTCACCACCAAAATCGCCCCGTCCATCTGCGCCGCGCCCGTGATCATGTTCTTCACATAGTCCGCGTGACCAGGACAATCAACGTGCGCGTAATGACGGTTCTGGCTCTCATACTCAACGTGCGCCGTCGATATCGTGATTCCACGCTCCCGTTCCTCCGGCGCATTGTCAATCTGATCAAACGCCTTCGCTTCACCACCAAACTGTTCCGCGCACACTCGGGTCAACGCCGCCGTCAGCGTCGTCTTACCATGGTCAACGTGGCCGATCGTCCCTACATTCACGTGCGGCTTCTTTCGCTCAAACTTCTCTTTGGCCATCTCAGGGTCTCCAGTTCTTCTGCTTCAGCGTCAGCGGTTGTGGTTAGCGTCTTGGTGTTACCGTTTGGTATCAGCTCTTCTTGATGATGCCCTGAGCTATGTTGTCAGGCACCTCGGCGTACTTGTGCGGTTCCATCGTGTACGTGGCCCGCCCCTGCGTCGCCGAACGCAGGTCCGTGGAATAACCGAACATCTCGGCAAGGGGCACATCCGCCCGGATCAGCTTGCCAGTAGGATCTTCGTCCATGCCGAGAATGATCCCGCGCCGGCGATTGAGGTCACCGACCACGTCACCCATGTAGTCCTCCGGCGTCACGACTTCAACGCTCATGATCGGCTCCAGGATGACCGGGCGTGCCTTTAGGGCAGCTTCTTTGAGCGCCATGGAGCCGGCGATCTTGAACGCCATTTCCGAGGAGTCGACTTCGTGGAAGGAGCCATCGAACAGGGTGGCCTTCACGCCGATGAGCGGATAACCGGCAAGTACGCCATTTTCCATCTGCTCACGAATGCCCTTGTCGACCGCGGGGATGTATTCCCTCGGTACCACGCCACCAACAACTGCATCCACGAATTCGTAGGCGGCATCGCCTTCTTCGTCCACGTGCGGTTCGATGGTGATCCAGACATGGCCGTACTGACCACGACCACCGGACTGACGCACAAATTTGCCTTCCTGCTCGACTTTCGCACGAATCGTTTCGCGATAGGCAACCTGCGGCTTGCCGATGTTGGCTTCCACGTTGAACTCGCGGCGCATGCGGTCAACGATGATGTCCAGGTGCAACTCGCCCATGCCGGAGATGATGGTCTGGCCGGTTTCCTGGTCGGTGTGCACCCGGAAAGACGGGTCTTCCTGCGCCAGCTTGCCGAGCGCAATACCCATCTTTTCCTGATCAGCCTGCGATTTCGGCTCCACGGCCACGGAGATAACCGGGTCCGGGAACTCCATGCGCTCGAGCTGGATGATGTTGTCCATCGCACAGAGCGTGTCACCGGTGGTCATGTCCTTCAGACCGATGGCCGCGGCGATATCGCCGGCGCGTACTTCCTTGATTTCCTCGCGCTGGTTGGAGTGCATCTGCACCATCCGGCCCACGCGCTCGCGCTTGCTCTTGGTGGAGTTGTAAACCTGGTCACCGGAGCTGAGCACCCCGGAGTAGACGCGGAAGAACGTCAGCGAACCGACATAGGGGTCGGTAGCGATCTTGAACGCCAGCGCCGAGAACGGTTCGTCGTCGCTGACGATACGCGTGGTATGCGTACCGTTTTCCAGTTCGCCTTCGATCGGTTTCACTTCCGTCGGCGATGGCAGATATTCGATGACGGCATCCAGCATGGCCTGGACGCCTTTGTTCTTGAATGCCGAGCCGCAGAGAGCCGGCACGATCTCGTTGGCCAGCGTGCGCTTGCGGATTGCCGCCTTGATTTCTTTTTCCGTCAGCTCCTCACCTTCGAGGTACTTCTCCATGAGAGCATCATCGGCCTCGGCTGCCGCTTCGATCAGCTTTTCCCGCCACTCCGCGGCCAGCTCTTCGTATTCCGCCGGAATATCCTCGTATTTGAAGGTCAGACCTTCGTCGGCTTCATTCCAGTAGATGGCCTGCATCTTCACCAGGTCGATCACGCCCTTGAAGCGCTCTTCTTCACCCAGCGACAGCTGCAACGGCACCGGGTTGGAACCCAGGCGAGACTTGATCTGCTTCACGACGCGCAGGAAATCGGCGCCCTGACGATCCATCTTGTTGACGAACACCATGCGCGGCACTTCGTAGCGATTGGCCTGACGCCATACCGTTTCGGATTGCGGCTGCACACCGGAGGTGCCGCAGAAAACCACCACGGCGCCGTCCAGCACACGCAGACTGCGCTCCACCTCGATGGTGAAGTCCACGTGTCCGGGGGTATCGATGATGTTGATGCGGTGTTCGTCGAACTGACCGCTCATGCCTTTCCAGAAACAGGTCGTCGCCGCGGACGTGATGGTGATGCCCCGCTCCTGCTCCTGCTCCATCCAGTCCATGGTGGCCGCACCGTCGTGCACCTCTCCAATCTTGTGCAGACGGCCGGTATAGAACAGAACGCGCTCGGAGGTGGTGGTCTTGCCCGCATCCACGTGCGCAACGATGCCAATATTTCTGTAACGCGCCAAAGGCGTTTTGCGAGCCATGGTGCTCTCCTGGAACTGGGTAATCTGTGGGTGGCGTCAGTAACGGATCAGTAGCGGTAGTGAGAGAACATCTTGTTCGCTTCCGCCATGCGGTGCGTGTCCTCACGCTTGCGGACTGCCGCGCCCCGGCCTTCCGCCGCATCCTGGAGTTCACCAGCCAGTCGCGCGGCCATGGACTTCTCACCCCGCTTGCGGGCGCTATCCACGATCCAGCGCATGGCCAGTGCCTGGCGGCGACTGGCACGCACCTCAACGGGCACCTGGTAGGTGGCACCGCCAACGCGGCGGGACTTCACTTCCACGTAAGGCGCAACGGATTCGAGCGCACGCTCGAAGATTTCCACGGCGTTGTTCCGGTTACCCCGATCCTCGATACGCGTGAGGGCACCGTAGACGATACGCTCGGCCACGGCTTTCTTGCCGCTGACCATGACATGGTTGATGAACTTGGCGACAGTCTGGTTGTGGTATTTGGGATCCGGCAGGATTTCCCGCTTCGCGATGACGCGTCTTCTTGGCATGTCTAGCTCCCTGGCTTCAGGTGGTTTCCGGCCAAGATGCGCCGGACCTTACTGGAGTTGATGGTGATGGCCGGTATTACTTCGGCCGCTTGGCTCCGTACTTGGAACGGGACTGGCGACGGCTGGTGACACCCGAGGTATCCAGCGTGCCGCGAACGGTGTGATAGCGCACGCCGGGCAGGTCCTTCACACGACCGCCCCGGATAAGGACGACGGAGTGTTCCTGCAGGTTGTGGCCCTCACCGCCGATGTACGAGGTGACCTCGTAACCGTTGGTCAGACGTACACGACAGACCTTGCGCAGCGCCGAGTTCGGCTTCTTCGGCGTGGTCGTGTACACCCGGGTGCAGACGCCGCGTTTCTGCGGGCAGCCCTGCAATGCCGGGACGATGTTCTTCGTGACTTTCTGCTTGCGCGGTTTGCGAACAAGCTGGCTGATGGTCGCCATGGTTTCGTTTCTCTGCTGGTTCGTCCCCGTCAACCGGGGACCGGTTCAGTTCCCGGTGCGGGAACGGCTGAGCGCCCCCGAGGGGGCGCGAATTCTAATGTGACCTATCCCGCCAGCGCAACCACAACGAATAGCCATTGTGGTTGCCTCCTGACGCCGCGTGACTGACGGATGCCCGTCAGCTCGCCGAATTGAGCGCTTCGGACAGCGCCAGTTCGATTTCGTCCGCCGTAGGTCCGGACTCCTTGCCGCGCGCGGCCAGTTCGTCCTCGCGACGACGCTTGCGTTCGCGGTGGTAGGTGAGACCCGTACCCGCCGGAATCACACGCCCGATGAGCACGTTTTCCTTCAAGCCGCGCAGGAAATCCTCCTTGCCGGTAACCGCCGCTTCCGTGAGAACGCGGGTGGTTTCCTGGAACGAGGCGGCGGACAGGAAGGATTCCGTGGCCAGCGACGCCTTGGTGATTCCCAGCAGTACCCGCTGGAAGGTGGCAGGCAACTTGTTTTCCGCCACCAGAGTGCTGTTGATCTCCCGCACATGGGCGTATTCCAGCTGCTCTCCTCGAATGAGGTTGCTCTCGCCCGGGTCCTCGATCTCCACCTTGCGAAGCATCTGGCGAACGATCACCTCGATGTGCTTGTCGTTGATCTTCACACCCTGAAGGCGGTAGACCTCCTGAATCTCACCGATGATGTAGCGCGCCAGCGGCTCCACGCCCTTGAGCCGCACGATGTCATGCGGATTGTCGGGGCCTTCGGAAACCTTCTCGCCCTTCTCGACATGTTCCCCTTCGTACACGCCGATCTGGCGCCACTTGGGAATCAGGGTTTCGATAGGATCGCCTTCGATCGGCGTGACGATCAGGCGACGCTTGCCCTTCGTTTCCTTGCCAAAACTCACGTTACCACTGGTTTCCGCGAGGATTGCCGGCTCCTTGGGCTTGCGCGCTTCGAACAGATCCGCCACACGGGGCAGACCGCCGACGATGTCGCGGTTCATAGAACCCTGCTGCGGAATACGGGCGATGATGTCGCCGACGCCCACCGAATCGCCGTTCTCGAGCGAAAGCACGGCCTCGTTGGGCAGTGCGTAGTGGGCAGGAATGTCCGTACCCGGCAACATGATCGATGCACCGCTGGCATCGAGCAGCCGCACGGCCGGACGCAGATCCTTGCCGGCGGTCGGCCGGTCTTTCGGATCCATGACGCCGATATTCGTCAGGCCCGTCAGTTCGTCCGTCTGCCGGTTGATGGAAAGGCCTTCTTCCATGTCATCCAGCACAACCATGCCGGCGACTTCAGTAATGATCGGGTGAGTGTGCGGATCCCATTGCGCAATCACCTGACCGGCGTCGACATGCTGGTGATCGCCCACCGAGATCACCGCGCCATACGGCAGGCGATAGCGTTCGCGCTCGCGGCCGACTTCGTCCGCAACGGCAATTTCTCCCGATCGGGACACCGCCACAAGTTCACCGCTATCGCGCTGTACGGTCTTCAGATTGTGCAGCCGGATGGTGCCGCCGTGCTTGACCTGGATATTGTCAACGGCCGTTGCCCTGGACGCCGCGCCACCGATGTGGAACGTGCGCATCGTGAGCTGCGTGCCGGGTTCACCAATGGACTGTGCGGCAATGACGCCAACCGCTTCACCGACATTGACCAGATGGCCACGCGCAAGGTCACGGCCATAACAGGTGCTGCACACGCCGTACTGGGTGTCGCAGGTGATGGCCGAGCGCACCATGATTTCGTCGATACCGAGTGCATCGAGACGCTCAACCCAGGCTTCATCCATCATCGTGCCACGCTCGATGATGATCGTCTTGCCGTCAGCCGCGTAGACGTCCTGGGCGACAACCCGGCCGAGTACGCGATCCTTGAGCGGTTCCACCACGTCGCCACCTTCGATGATGGCGCTGATCGTGAGGCCCTCTTCAGTACCGCAGTCATGGTCCGTGATCACCACATCCTGCGCCACGTCAACAAGACGACGTGTCAGATAACCCGAGTTCGCTGTCTTGAGCGCGGTATCAGCCAGTCCCTTGCGGGCACCGTGCGTGGAGATGAAGTATTCGTTCACGTTGAGGCCTTCACGGAAGTTGGCCGTGATGGCGTTCTCGATGATGCTGCCGTCGGGACGGGTCATCAGACCGCGCATACCCGCCAGCTGCCGGATCTGTGCCGGAGAACCCCGTGCTCCCGAATCCGCATAGATATACACGCTGTTGAAGGACGCCTGCTCGATGCTGTCGCCCTTGTACGTTATGGTCTGCTCCTTGGAGATTCCATCCATCATCGAACGGGCAACGAGATCGTTTGCCCGCGACCAGATGTCCACGACCTTGTTGTACTTCTCGCCCTGGGTAACCAGACCGGACGCGTACTGCGCCTCGATTTCCGCGACTTCGCGCTCGGCCTCGCCGATGATCGTGCCTTTGTCAGCCGGGATGACGAAGTCATCGACGCCAATCGACGCCCCGGAAGATGTCGAATAGGCGAACCCGGTGTACATGAGCTGGTCGGCGAAAATGACCGTGTCCTTCAGACCGACATTGCGGTAGCACTCGTTGATCAGCCGGGAAATGGACTTCTTGTCCATGGCCTTGTTGACCATTTCGTACGGCAACTGCTTCGGAACGATCTCGTAGAACAGAGCGCGGCCGACCGTGGTGTCGTACACCTTGCGTCGTGGACGGAAGCGGCCATCCTCGTCCTGCACGTTTTCCGTGATACGAACCTTTACGCGCGCATGCAGATCCACTTCGTCGCAGAGGTAGGCTCGATGGGCCTCGGCGACGTCCGCGAACAGTCGTCCCTCGCCCTGCGCGCCAATGCGGTCGCGTGTCATGTAGTAGACGCCCAGCACCACGTCCTGCGACGGCACGATGATCGGTTCGCCGCTGGCCGGTGACAGGATGTTGTTGGTGGACATCATCAGGGCCCGCGCTTCGAGCTGTGCTTCCAGGGTCAACGGTACGTGTACCGCCATCTGGTCGCCGTCGAAGTCCGCGTTGTACGCCGTACACACCAAGGGATGCAGCTGGATGGCCTTGCCCTCGATGAGCACGGGCTCAAACGCCTGGATACCGAGGCGGTGAAGCGTGGGGGCCCGGTTCAGCAGCACAGGGTGTTCGCGAATGACTTCGGCAAGGATATCCCACACTTCCGCGGTTTCCCGCTCCACCATTTTCTTGGCAGCCTTGATGGTGGTGGCGAGTCCGCGTGTCTCGAGCTTGCCGAAAATGAACGGTTTGAACAGTTCAAGCGCCATCTTCTTGGGCAGGCCGCACTGGTGCAGCTTGAGAGTCGGTCCGACCACGATGACGGAACGGCCCGAGTAGTCGACCCGCTTACCGAGCAGGTTCTGACGGAACCGGCCCTGCTTGCCCTTGATCATGTCGGCCAGCGATTTCAGCGGCCGCTTGTTGGAGCCCGTGATGGCACGGCCACGACGACCGTTGTCGAGCAACGCGTCCACTGCTTCCTGCAGCATCCGCTTTTCGTTGCGCACGATGATGTCCGGCGCGGACAGGTCCAGCAGTCGCTTGAGGCGGTTGTTGCGGTTGATGACCCGGCGGTACAGGTCATTCAGGTCAGAGGTGGCAAAGCGGCCACCGTCGAGGGGGACCAGCGGCCGTAGGTCCGGAGGCAGCACCGGCAGCACATCCATGATCATCCACTCCGGCTTGTTACCGGAACGCTGGAAGGCTTCCATCAGCTTCAAGCGCTTGGACAGTTTCTTGATCTTGGTTTCCGAATTGGTCGCCGGAATTTCCTCCCGCAGACGCAGTATCTCGCCATCGAGATCCAGACCACGCAGGAGTTCCTGTACCGCTTCGGCACCCATACGGGCGTCGAACTCGTCGCCGTACTCCTCGAGCTTGGTGTAGTACTCCTCGTCAGACAGCAACTGGCCCATCTGCAGATCGGTGAGACCCGGGTCGATCACCGCGTAGTACTCGAAGTACAGCACCCGCTCGATGTCCCGGAGTGTCATGTCCAGGAGCAGACCGATGCGGCTCGGCAGCGATTTCAGGAACCAGATGTGCGCGACAGGACTGGCCAGTTCGATATGACCCATGCGTTCGCGACGCACCTTGGTGAGCGTGACTTCAACGCCACACTTTTCACAAATCACCCCACGGTGCTTCAGGCGCTTGTACTTGCCGCACAGGCACTCGTAGTCCTTGATGGGCCCGAAAATCCGTGCGCAGAACAGGCCGTCCCGCTCCGGCTTGAAGGTTCGGTAGTTGATGGTTTCCGGCTTCTTGACCTCACCGTACGACCACGAACGGATCATGTCCGGTGACGCCAGGCCAATGCGGAGTGCGTCGAAGTCGTCGACGGTCCCTTGCTGCTTGAGCAGATTCAACAGGTCTTTCACGTGCGCGCTCCTATTCCGTCTCCAGCTCGATATTGATGCCCAGTGACCGGATTTCCTTCACGAGTACGTTGAAGGCTTCCGGCATGCCGGGCTCCATGCGGAAATCGCCGTCCACGATGTTCTTGTACATCTTGGTACGACCACTGACGTCGTCGGACTTCACCGTCAGCATCTCCTGCAGCGTGTACGCCGCACCGTATGCCTCCAGAGCCCACACTTCCATTTCGCCGAAACGCTGACCGCCAAACTGCGCCTTGCCACCCAGCGGCTGCTGCGTAACGAGGCTGTACGATCCGGTGGACCGGGCATGCATCTTGTCGTCGACGAGGTGATTCAGCTTGAGCATGTACATGTAGCCAACCGTTACCGGTCGATCGAATTTTTCGCCCGTGCGGCCGTTGTACAGCGTGGTCTGGCCGCTGGTTGGCAGTTCAGCGAGTTCCAGCATCTTCTTGATCTCGGTTTCGCTGGCACCGTCAAACGCCGGTGTGGCAATCGGCAGACCCTTGCGCAGGTTCCCGGCCAGTTCAACGATCTCCGTATCGGTCAGGCTGGCGATGTCGACCTTTCGCTCGCCGATGCTGTTGTAGGCCTTCTCCAGGTAGTCGCGCAGTTCGGCGACCTTGGCCTGGGCTTCGAGCATGCGGCCGATCTTCTCACCGACACCTTTCACCGCCCAGCCAAGGTGCGCTTCGAGCACCTGACCGACGTTCATCCGGCTGGGCACGCCCAGGGGGTTGAGGACGATGTCCACGGGCTCGCCGTTTTCATCGAACGGCATGTCTTCCACAGGCATGATGACCGATATCACACCCTTGTTGCCGTGCCGGCCGGCCATCTTGTCACCCGGCTGGATGCGACGCTTGATCGCCAGATAGACCTTGACGATCTTGAGGACACCCGGTGCCAGGTCATCGCCGCTCTCGAGCTTCGATTTCTGGTCCTTGAAGGTGGCTTCCTGCTCTTCCTTTTTGGCTTTCAGATTCTGTTCCGCGGCGTCGAGTTGCGTGTTCAGCGCGTCGTCCGCCATGCGGATGCGGAACCATTCGTCTGTGGCCAGGCCATCGAGGTAACTGCTTTCGACGACTCCGCCTTTCGACAGACCAGGCGCACTCGCCACTTTCTGCCCCGTCAATACGCGACGCAGGCGCTCCAGCGTATCCACTTCAACGATGCGGTATTCGTCCGCCAGGTCCTTGCGCACCTTGGCAAGTTGCTGCTGCTCGATGTCCTTGGCGCGTTGATCCTTCTCGACCCCATCACGCGTGAACACCTGCACGTCGATGACCGTACCCTTGACGCTGGTGGGCACCCGCAGACTGGTGTCCTTAACGTCCGAGGCCTTCTCCCCGAAGATTGCGCGCAGCAGCTTTTCTTCCGGCGTGAGCTGGGTTTCGCCTTTCGGCGTCACCTTGCCGACCAGAATGTCGCCGGCCTGCACTTCAGCCCCGATATAGACGATGCCGCTTTCGTCCAGTTTCGAGAGCGCGCCTTCCCCGACGTTGGGAATATCGCAGGTGATCTCTTCCGGTCCCAACCGGCTGTCGCGTGCGACGCAGGTCAGCTCCTGGATGTGGATGGACGTGAACCGGTCTTCCTGAACGACCCGCTCGGACACCAGAATGGAGTCCTCGAAGTTGTAGCCATTCCAGGGCATGAACGCGATACGCATGTTCTGGCCGAGCGCCAGTTCACCTTTGTCCACCGACGGGCCGTCAGCGAGTACGTCACCGCGGGCGATGATGTCGCCGGGCTTCACGAGCGGCCGCTGATTGATACAGGTGTTCTGGTTCGATCGCGTGAACTTCGTGAGGTTATAGATATCCACGCCGGCTTCGCCCGCCGTCGCCTCTTCATCCGCGACACGTACCACAATACGACCAGCATCAACGCTATCGACCACGCCACCGCGCAACGCCACCGCGCAGACGCCGGAATCGCGCGCGACGGCGCGTTCCATGCCGGTACCGATGAGCGGCTTCTCGGCGCGAAGCGTGGGCACCGCCTGCCGTTGCATGTTGCTGCCCATCAACGCGCGGTTGGCGTCATCGTGTTCGAGGAAAGGTATGAGCGCCGCGGCCACGGACACCACCTGCTTGGGGGATACGTCCATGTAATGCACGTTTTCCCTGGGCATGCGGTTGAATTCGTTGCGATGCCGCACTTCCACCATTTCCGTCGCGAAACTGCCATCTTCCGCCAGCGGCGCACTCGCCTGGGCGATGATGTACTCCGCCTCGTCGATCGCCGACAGATAGTCGACCTCTTTCGTAACGCGCCCGTCCACGACACGGCGATATGGCGCCTCGAGGAAGCCATACTCGTTGGTGCGCGCGTACGTGGCCAGACTGTTGATGAGACCGATGTTCGGCCCTTCCGGGGTCTCGATCGGACATACCCGACCGTAGTGCGTGGGGTGCACGTCGCGCACCTCAAAGCCCGCTCGTTCGCGTGTCAGACCACCCGGCCCGAGCGCGGAAACACGTCGCTTGTGGGTGACTTCCGACAGCGGATTGTTCTGGTCCATGAACTGCGACAGCTGGCTGGAGCCAAAGAACTCCTTGATCGCCGCGGCAACAGGCTTGGCGTTGATCATGTCCTGCGGCATGAGGCCTTCGCTCTCGGCCAGGCTGAGGCGCTCCTTCACGGCCCGCTCCACACGGATGAGACCAACGCGGAAGGCGTTTTCCGCCATTTCGCCCACGCTGCGCACCCGCCTGTTACCCAGGTGATCGATGTCGTCTACCGTGCCTCTGCCGTTGCGGATATCGATGAGCGTACGCAGCACATCGATGATGTCCTCGCGGGCCAGCGTGCCCTCCCCCTGGATTTCCTCGCGACCGAGCCGGCGGTTGAACTTCATCCGGCCGACGTTCGTCAGGTCGTAGCGTTCGGAGGAGAAAAACAGATTGTTGAAAAGGTTTTCCGCCGCTTCCTTGGTGGGCGGTTCGCCGGGGCGCATCATGCGGTAGATTTCCACCAACGCTTCCAGACGGTTGCTGGTGGGGTCGATACGCAGCGTATCCGACATGAACGGACCGCAGTCCAGCTCGTTGGTGTAGATGGTTTCGATATCGCCGATGCCCGCCTGTGCCACCTTGTCCAGCATCTCGCCAGTGATGATCGCATTGCAGGGAACCAGGATCTCACCGCTGGAGGGATCAACCAGATCGCGGGCGACCACGCGCTCCAGCAGGTATTCCCGCGGTACGTCGAGGGCCTTCAGTCCACTCTGCTCAAGCAGACGGACGTGGCGCGCGGTAACACGCTTGCCCGCTTCGACGATGATCTTGCCGTTCTGGTCCACGATATCGAACGTGGCAACATCACCGCGCATACGCTCAGGTATCAGGTCGATGGTGAAACCATCGTCCTTGACGTGAAACACGTTCTTTTCGAAGAACAGGTCAAGAATGTCTTCGGAGCTGTATTCCAGCGCACGTAACAGGATTGACGCCGGCAGCTTGCGGCGCCGGTCGATACGCACGAAAACACAGTCCTTGGGATCGAATTCAAAATCCAGCCATGAGCCACGGTAGGGGATCACCCGCGCGGAGTACAACAGCTTGCCGGAACTATGCGTCTTGCCGCGATCGTGGTCGAAGAACACACCCGGCGAACGGTGCAACTGGGAAACGACAACACGTTCCGTACCGTTGACGACAAAGGTGCCGTTCTCCGTCATGAGCGGAATTTCGCCCATGTAGACTTCCTGCTCCTTGACGTCCTTGATGGCTTTGTTACCCGACTCCTTGTCGTAAATGATGAGGCGTACTTTGACACGCAACGGCGCCGCGTAGGTGGTGCCCCGCAGCACACACTCCTTCACATTGAAGGGGGGCGTGCCCAGACGATAATCCACATATTCCAGCGCCGCGCTGCCGGAATAGCTGACTATCGGAAATACCGAGCGGAAAGCGGTGTGCAGCCCTACGTCAGACCGCTCGTCAGGTCCGCGTCCCGTTTGCAGGAACTGATTGTAGGAATCGACCTGGATGGCGAGCAGATAAGGCAGGTCCATCGCTTCAGGCAGTTTGCCGAAGTCTTTTCGGATTCGCTTCTTCTCGGTAAAGCTATACGCCATACGTTTCTCCCGGGGATGTTTCATTGGCTGGGAATACGCGCTGCGCATTCGCTTCCAACGGCCAAAGGCCGGCTCGCGGCTGAACCGCGACCGACCCGTTAGCAGGCTGCCTGTTCAGCAACCCGTGGACCGGGTCATCACGACCCGGACTCGTGCCGGGCACATGTGCACCCGGCTCTGTATCTGCAGACGACGGCTTCGAAATCGCACGGAAGGCCGCAACGACCTCCCGTGGATCTCTGTGACGTTGTAGTGCTGACAACACGCAAACAGCGCGTATTACTTCAGCTCCACCGTTGCGCCAGCTTCCTCGAGCTGCTTCTTCACGTCTTCGGCTTCGGCCTTGCTCACGCCTTCCTTCACGTTGGACGGTGCGGAATCCACGACGTCCTTCGCTTCTTTCAGGCCCAGGCCGGTAACCGCGCGCACTACCTTGATGACGTTTACTTTTTTGTCACCAGCAGCAGTCAGAACGACGTTGAATTCCGTCTGCTCCTCGACGGCAGCGCCACCGCCGTCACCGCCACCCGCGGCGGGAGCCGCGGCAACGGCAACCGCAGCCGTTACGCCAAACTTCTCTTCCATCGCGGAAATGAGGTCAACGACCTCCATGACGCTCATCGCCGCAATCGCGTCGAGGATCTCTTCTTTGGACAATGCCATTTCGGTATTACTCCTGATTTATCTCAATTCGCGGGGGCCTTTCAGCCCGCAGCCTGTTTTTGATCACGGACGGCAGCAATGGTACGTACCAGCTTGCCGGGCACCTCGTTCAAGGTGCGCGCGAGTTTGGCAATCGGTGCCTGCAGGGTAGCCATCAGCATGGACAGCGCCTGTTCCCTGGTCGGCAACTTGGCCAGGCGATCAATGTCGCTGGCAGCCAGCAGCTTGCCGCCGATCGACAACGCCTTTACTTCGAGTTTTTCGTACTCTTTGGCGCAGTCTTTCAACAGGCGGGCCGCAGCGCCGGGATCGTCTTGCGAAAATGCCAGCAGCGTGGGACCAACGAGCGCCTCACTGAGGCATTCGAATTCCGTCCCTTCCACGGCCCGTCGAGCGAGCGTGTTACGGATGACGCGAAGGTACACACCTGACTCACGCGCTCTTTTACGCATGGAAGTCATCTGCGACACGGTCATTCCGCGATAGTCTGCCAGCACTGCCGAAAGCGCGTTCACCGCAACTCCGTTGACCTCGGCAACAATTTCTTGTTTCTGCTCGAGTCTCAGTGCCACTGTTTACTCCTTGGATATCGCCGATATCCGGTTCACAACCCACGTACGCCACAACGTCCGCCAGGCGGATGTTGTACCGTTGCGTGGCCCTTACGGCGACTCCAGCCCGGATGCGCAAGCGCATCCGCGAATTGAGTCAGGCCGTCTACGTAGGCATTCATTAAGGCTTCAGCGCACGCGCTTCGCCGCCATACGGTTTTTGACGGAATCGCCGACTGCCTGACGGCTGACGGCGGGCCCTCAAAATGTTTCAGTCAACCCGCGCCTCAACATGCGTTCAGCACGTGATACGCAGATCGTTCACCCGCCCTCAGACCGCCAGCGAGCCCTGGTCCACGGTGATTCCCGGGCCCATGGTGGTAGAAAGCGTAATCTTCTTCAGATAGATACCTTTGGCGGACGCCGGCTTTGCGCGTTTCAGGTCATTCAGAAGCGCCTCCAGGTTTTCTTTCACCTGAACGGCACCGAACCCGACCTTGCCGAGACTGCCATGGATAATGCCGGCCTTGTCCGTTCGGAACTGGACCTGACCCGCCTTCGCGTTACGTACCGCAGTGGCGACGTCGGCCGTCACCGTTCCGGTTTTGGGGTTCGGCATCAGGCCTCGCGGTCCGAGAATCTTACCCAGCTGGCCAACAACACGCATGGTGTCCGGCGCAGCGACCACGACGTCAAAATTCAGATTGCCGGCTTTCACCTGTTCCGCCAGGTCATCCAGGCCAACAATGTCCGCGCCCGCGGCCGTGGCCGCATCCGCCGCTGCACCCTGGGCAAAGACAGCAACACGAACGTCCTTGCCCGAGCCATGGGGGAGTGTAGTGGCGCCACGAACGACCTGATCCGACTTGCGCGGGTCAACGCCCAGATTGATGGAAACGTCGATCGACTCCACGAACTTGGTCTTGGACAGTTCAGAGAGGAGTGCGACCGCTTCTTCGATGGGATAGCTCTTGGCCCGATCCACACGATCCTGAATCAGCTTCAGGCGCTTGCTCAACTTAGCCATTTACACGCCCTCCACGTCGATACCCGCACTACGGGCACTGCCCGCTATGGTGCGCACGGCTGCATCGAGATCAGCTGCCGTGAGATCCGGCATTTTCACCTTGGCAATCTCCTCGAGTTGCTCCCGGTTGATCTTGCCGACCTTGTTGGAGTTGGGTGTGGCGCTGCCTTTTGGCAGATTCAATGCCTTGCGCAGCAGCACGGACGCCGGTGGCGTCTTCATGATGAAGGAGTAGGAACGGTCCGAGTACACGGTGATCACCACCGGGGTGGGAAGCCCCGGCTCGAGATGTTGTGTCTGGGCGTTGAAGGACTTGCAGAAGTCCATGATGTTGACGCCATGCTGACCGAGCGCAGGTCCTACCGGCGGACTGGGATTGGCTTGACCCGCCTTTACCTGCAACTTCACGTAAGCCGTGATCTTGCTTGCCATTTCTAGACTCCAGTTTGGGTACAGACGTGCAGCGACCAGCGCTTGCACTCCCCGTTGTTAAAGCCGCCAGCCGATCCTCAACGATCCACCAGCGGCATCTCGACCCACCAGCAAGGTGGATCTTGGTTTCGTCAGGCCTTCTCGACCTGGCTGAAATCGAGTTCCACCGGGGTCGAACGACCAAAAATGGTCACCGCGACATTCAGGCGGTTCTTTTCGTAATTCACTTCTTCTACGATGCCGTTGAAATCGTTGAACGGTCCGTCGACGACCCGTACGACCTCTCCTGGCTCGAACACCGTCTTCGGTGTCGCCTTTTCGCTGCCCACGCGGATCCGGTCGAGAATGGCCTGTGCCTCACGATCGGACAGGGGGGCAGGCTTGTCCGCCTTGCCGCCGATGAAACCGAGCACACGGGGCGTTTCCTTTACGAGGTGCCAGGACTCGTCATTGAGCTCCATTTCCACCAGCACGTAGCCAGGGAAAAACTTTCGCTCACTACGCCGTTTCTGCCCGGCCTTCATCTCCACCACTTCCTCGGAAGGCACGAGGATCTCGCCGAAATACTCCCCCAACGATGACAGGGCCACGCGTTCCTTGAGGGCGCGTGCCACGCTCTTCTCAAAGCCCGAATAGGCGTGCACGACGTACCATCTTTTAGTCATTCCCGCGTTCCCTTATTCGAGTTGTCACGTCGTGCTTGTCATTGAACGGATCAGGCGTCGGCAATCAGCCGATCACCGCAGTCACAAGTGCGCTGAGAGTCCAGTCCAGCAGCCACAACAACAGGGCAAAAATTGCGATCAGCACCAGTACCACGAGCGTGGTCTGCGTGGTTTCCTGGTTGCTGGGCCACACCACACGCCGGATCTCGACCCGCGCTTCCCTGATCAGTTCCCACGCCGCACCACCGCTTTCAGTAAGCGACGCAATATACAGCCCGAGGGAGCCGACCACGATCAATCCGATGACTCGCAGCAGAAGCGAGTGGTCCTGGAAATACCAGTTACCTACCACGCCGGCACCCGCGCAAGCAGCTACGACCAGCCATTTCAGCCAGTCCAGTGCTGTTGATTTCTGTGCTTCGGTACCTGCGCTCACTTCCAGCAAACCATTTTTTGACTGCTCGTGGCAGGCCAGGAGGGAATCGAACCCCCAACCTGCGGTTTTGGAGACCGCCGCTCTGCCAATTGAGCTACTGGCCTAGTTTCTATTATTTCGCCTACGGGCA
>JACKNX010000002.1 GCA_024234635.1 Pseudomonadales bacterium
AATACGGCGACGCTCAACAATTCACGCGGCAACTCGCCCAGCCAGGCGAGTTCGGCTTCAGCAAGACGACGCTTGCGGGCAATGACCTCGTTGTCACCCGCGTACAGTGCGTACAGGTTGACGAGCGCCTTCCAGCTCGCCAGCAGCGCCGGATTGTGCATTACCGCCCGCTCGTACGCCCGCTCCGCCTCCGGCAGCGCGTTGCGCGCGAGCTGCAGGTGGCCAGTCTCCTGCCACGCCCTCGCATGCTGTGGTTGCAGACTGGAAAGGCGCCGGATTGTCGCCAGCGCCTCCCCGGTATTGCCGGCGTAACGCTGGGCAACCGCCAGCGCATAGAGCACCGGAACATCCGCGGGCCCCGACGCTTTCGCGCCCGCGTCGCCAACCGCCTGCCGGCCCAGCCTGATCGCCGTCGTGAAGTCCGCGCGTCGGATCAGACCCTGGATCTCACTTGCCAGGGCCGCCGGATCACTCGAAGCGGTAGCCAACTCTGACACCCACCGTTCGCGGACGGTTGGTAGTCACGCTGGGCGTGTAGTCCGTCGCGTTGATGTTGAGCTGCGCGTTCTCGTCGAACAGGTTGTTGACGAACAGTTCGGCGTTCCAGCCATCCCGCTCCAGGCCGGCGGCCACGTTGACAAGCACGTACTCCTCCTGCTCATAACGCCCGGCACGGAAACGCGTATCGCCATTGGCATCCACGCCGACGAAACCGGAGTTGACGACCGACGCCAGATCATCGCCCGTCAGCGGGGTGCCACAGAATCCGCCCTCATCACGGATCTTCAGGCCGGAACCCTTGCCGAAAACCTGCGTGGTCACGTCTTCGACGAAATAGGCATCACACGTGGACTGCGCTCGGCTTGCGCCCGTGTAGACCACCCCGGCACGCACATAACCCGCCGCCTGCAGCGGCTCGATCTGGAAGTCGTAGCGCACGCGCACGTTGGCACGGAACTTCGGGGTCCACGGCAGACGACTGCCCTCCGGCACCACGATCTCCTGCAACTGTGGATTGATGCGCGTCAGTTTGTTGTCCACCCAGCTGGCACCGGCACTGATGGTGAGGTTGTCCGTCGCCAGCCAGGAAAGATCCATGTCAATACCGTTCACCTCCGCGTCACCGGCGTTCTCGATGAACACAAGGAACGCCACGTTCGCGGGGTCGAAGCGGGAAATCTGCAGATCGGTGATCTCGGAGGTATACGCCGTGGCATTGAAGCGCAGACGCTTCTCGAGGAACGTGCCCTTGATGCCCACTTCCCAGTTTTCGAGCTGGTCGGTTTTGGCGATGGCCGGCACCAGATAGCCCTGATAAACACCTGCCTGATTACCCGACGGCGTTCCTGCATTGCGGTTCACCGTCTGCGGGCGAAATCCTTCGCTCCAGGCGCCGAACAGCAGCACGTCGTCCGTGGGATGCCAGCCCAGCGTCGCCCGGAAGATGGTGTCGTCCTGGTTTACCACGCCATCACTGTCGAGGCCGTCCACCGTGAAACTGCCAGCGGCAACACCGTCGGCGATGAGTTGCGCATTGCCGGCGCTGAAGAACGTCGTCAGGTCCGCGACATCACCACTTCCCGCGAACGCGCCCAACGCCTCCAGTCGCTGCGATACACGGTTGTCGAACGCCTGTCCGTCACACGGTGTCACCGAGCCTTTGCAGCCGAAGGAAGAGCCGGTGGAGCCGGTGAATTCGTAGTCGATATCGTAGTTGCGGGCACCGACGCTGACTGACAGGTTGTCGAGGAGGTCTACCGTGACCTCTCCGAAGAAGGCGATCTGCTCCTCCCTGCGCGTGAAGTCGTTGACAAACGTCGTAGCCGGGCCGCGACCAAACGGATTATTCACGCCTTCCACCGTACTGACGATGTTGCCGGCCCCTGGCGCGCTGTTGGCCGGATCGGTGACAGTGCCGGGAGCGCTGGCGGTATTGAAACCGGCCTCCACCGCGCCGGCATACTGAAATTCACCGTCCGATTTGGTCTTCTGCCGATCCAGAAACAGGCCTGCCGTCAGATGCACGCGTGTGGTGGGATCCCAGTTCACGCGGAATTCGTGTGTCATGCGCCGGTTGCTGGTCTCACCAACGTACTGCTTGGTGGGATCGAAACATTCCGTGAAATTGGAATAGCCACCGGTGCAGATGTAATACGCCTGATAACCACCACCGTTCGTATAGCCGGTGTAGTCCTGTACGTAGAACACGTCACGATCCAGGTAACCGCCGGTGTAGACAACGTCCAGCTGAGCCAGGCGCCCCGTGAGTGTCCACGTCGTGAGACCAAATTCGTCTTCGTTCTTGCTGGGTGCAAACCGGTTGACGCTGCTTTCATCGCCAAGAACCGGGTCGTAATCGAACACGCCTTCCGTTTCCAGCGTCTGATTGGTGTGCTGTACGAGCAGATCCCAGTCCTCGTTGAACAGATACGACACCCCAAGCCGTACACCGCTGTAGATCGCTTCGTTGTAGTTGCTCTGCACGAGCCCGGTGTTGTCGGCCGTGGCCATGTTCGCCCGCGTACCGCCACAGTTGCCACCAATGGGATCGTCGACCGCCGGATTGCCCGTGCAGATGTGTGCAGCGGATGAAATCTGGTTGCGGTTCATCACCTCGATGTCCCCGGTATAGGTACCCGGCTTGTTGTCGATCCAGCCGCCCGCACGGTCGTTGTAACCGGTGACGCGTACCGCGAGCTTCTCGGACAACGGCAGATTGAGGAACGCTTCGATGGCTGTACTGGGGTCACCGCCCCTGGTAGCGCTGAAGCGGGATTCGAAGCCCGCATCAAAGGCGTCATGGCGGGGTTTGTTGGTGATGAGGCGCACCGTACCGGTCTGCGAACTGGCGCCGAACAAGGTGCCCTGAGGTCCTGGCAGCACCTCGATACGTTCGAGGTCGGTGGCGTAGATGTCCAGGTTGCGGCCACCGAAGGACACCGGCTGCTCGTCCTGGTAGAGCGCCACCGCTGGCGCCGAACCCTGTACGGACGAGATGGTGATGGACGACTGTTCCGTCGCCGCGCCCCGTATATACAGTTCGGCCTGACCCGGACCCCGCCCGGAATACACGACGTTCGGCAGGTATTGCACATACGCTTCAAAATTGTCGACGCCGAGCGCATCGATATCGTCGCCCTTCATGGCCTGGATGGACACCGGAATGTCCTGCATGGGCTCAGACCGTTTGGTGGCGGTAACGATGATTTCCTCGATCACGGCCGGCGCTGCCGACGCGGTGGCGCTGGAGGCAGCAATGGCGGTGACCACGGCCTGACTGATTCTGCTGCGTTTGACTATCAAAGATGGCTCCCCACGGGCCACGCGAGCCCGTCATATCATTCGTGATATATGTTTTACTGGCATGCGAGAAAGCTGAAACAGGCTCTGTTACGCGCGCTTTTCGCTCGTGAAGCCGGGAATACTACCACCTGCCAGCGGTATATTTCATATATCTCTAATTATTTGCCGATCGGCATACGGGCAGCACACGCCAGGGCACGACTGACGAATGGTCAGCGCCAGGGCCCGTGGGGCGGCGGAAAACGATGTCAGAGGGAAGCAACGTGTCGCCCCCACCGGGGCGCCAGTCGCATTCAGCGTGGGTGGAGACGTACGGGCAGCGACTGAATGGCTCGGAACAACGCGGAACTCGCCCGCACCGGTGCGCCAACAACTTCCACGGTGTGGAAGCGTGTCAGGATTTCCTCCCAGAGCACCCGCAGCTGCAACTCGGCCAGGCGATTGCCAAGACAGCGATGGATGCCGAACCCGAAACTCAGATGATGACGCGGATTAAGCCGATCGATAATGAACTCATCCGGCCGCTCGATCGCCCGCTCATCCCGATTGCCGGACAGGTACCACATCACCACCTTGTCACCGCGTCGCATGGTCTGGCCACGCAATTCGGTGTCCTCCCGCACCGTGCGACGCATATGCACAAGCGGGGTCTGCCAGCGGATGACTTCCGGCACCAGGCTGTGCACCAGAGCGGGGCTGGCGCGCAGCTTTTCGTATTCGGCGGGAAAATCATTCAGCGCCAGCACGCTGCCACTGATGGAGTTGCGGGTCGTGTCGTTGCCGCCAACCAGTAACAGGATGATGTTGCCGAGCAACTGTCGGGCGTCCATGTCCCGCGTGGCCGTCGATTGCGACAACATGGTCAGCAGATCGAATACTCCGGGATGCTGTTGCTTGTGTGCCCAGAGCGCAGCGAAGTAGTCGCCGCAGTCAGCGAGCGCCTCCCAGAACTGCGCGACGTCGGTTACATAGGCCGGATCGTCCGCATTGCTGATCGTGTTCGACCAGCCGATCAAACGATGCCGATCCGCCTGCGGCACGTCGAACAGCGTCGCCAGCATGCGGCTGGTGAGTTCCACGCTCACCGCCGGTACCCAGTCGAAGGTTTCACCCACCGGCAAGGCATCCAGAATTTCGCCGACACGCTCACGGATGAGCGTTTCCAGGGACGCCAGACTGCGCTGCGTGAACATGGGCGCCACCGTCAGCCGCTGGGCATCGTGCGCCGGCGCATCCATCTGAATGAACATCGGATATTCCTGCACGGAACTGCCGCGCCCCTGGATGGTGACACCCCCCAGGGTGAAGTCTGACGAAAATACGTGGTTGTTCTTGTCAACAGCCATGATGTCGTCAAACCGCGTGATGGACCAGTACGGACCATACTGACTGTCGGCGCAGAAGTGCACGGGTGCTTCGTCCCGCAGGCGACGGAACCACGCGGGCCACAACTCCTGACGGAACAGCTCCGGATTGGCAACGTTGAACGCCGCCAGGGGAACCTCCCGAGGATCGAGCGTGGCATCCACGCTGATACGCTGACGTACCCGGCCGCTACGGCCGGCAACCGCACGGGCGCGCGCCCGCAAGTGCTCGTAGCGGGACACCTCCAACTCAGGTCCCCGCCGGTGCGCGTGCCGCCGCTTCGGCCTGCGGAATGACATAAACCTGATGACAGGCAACGCAGGCGCTGTACAGGTCCGCCCCCGCCTGGAAGAGCGCTTCCTTGTCCCTGGCGAGCGCTGCCTGCATGACTTCGTGGCCCCTGGCGGACATGCTCTGCACAAACAGGCGCCAGTCTTCGCGACCGTTGTCGCGACCGGGCAGCAGCAACAGATTGCCAGCCTCAACGATCATCGCGCCGGCGGCCTCCACCCGATGCCAGCCGGCCTCGTCAGTGGGTGATTTGTCGATTGTTGCCTCCGCGGTGACCACCTCGCCCGCGGATTCCCATGGCACCTCCGCGGCGGGCTCCACGATCAGATGCATGATTTCCGACACCGGGAGCGTGAGGTCATACCCAGGCGAAACGCGCGCCTCCGGCGCCGGGGTTGTGTCAGGTACCGCGGACTGACAGGCGACAATAAATGGCAAGGTCAACAGAATTCGGCCAATGCCCACGATCACCCCTCCGTCTTTCAGCTTTCTATAGAATACTCCGCTTGTGAATAAAGTTTGGGGAGATTCCGTGGCGGCACCACTCGACGGCGTGAGAGTCATTGAAATCGACAGCTGGATGGCGGCACCCAGCGCTGGCGCCCTTCTGGCGGATCTCGGCGCCGACGTTATCAAGATCGAGCCGCCTGGTGGCGACCCCATGCGGGGCAACCAGCGGCCAGCAAAGGTGGACAGCGGTTTCAAGGACTACGATCTGCAGTTCGACGTGGACAACCGCGGCAAACGCTCGATCGTAGTGGCCCTCGATACCGACGAGGGTGTTGCGGTAGCCCACCGTCTGGTCGCCTCGGCGCAGGTGTTCATGTGCAACCTGCTCATCCAGCGCCAGCAGAAATACCGTCTGGATCCCGCAAGCCTGTTCGGCATCAATCCGCATCTCGTGCACGCCACGCTGACCGGCTACGGCACCACGGGGCCGGATGCCTGGCGCCCTGGTTATGACGTCACCGCGTTTTTTGGTCGCAGTGGCCTCTACGACGCGATGCGCGAAGGCGAAGGCGGTACCGTGCCGATGGCGCGCCCGGCCCAGGGCGACCACACCACCGGACTGGCCATGCTGGGTTCCATCCTGGCCGCTTTACGCCTCATGGAGCGCACGGGTGAAGGCCAGGTGGTGGAAACCTCGCTCTACGAGACCGCCGTGTGGACGCAGGCTTCCGACTACGGCGTGACCGCCGTGGACAACGCCCCCGTGCGTCGTCGCGCCCGCCACGAAATGCTCACCATCACCGGCAACCGCTTTCCCTGCGGCGACGGCAAGTGGGTCGTATTCAACATGATGGACAAAGGCGCTTTCGAACGGCTGTGCCGGACCATCGGCACGGAGGAGTGGCTCACCGACGAACGATTCAGGGATGCCAGCAGCCGCTATCGCAACATGCGCGCGCTGGTTGAAGGCGTGGATGCCGCGCTGGCGGCAAAATCCCGTGACGAGTGGGGTGTGATCTTCGACAAGGCAGGCTTGATCTGGGGGCCCGTGCTGACCCTGGACGAGGTGTCCCGGGACCCGCATGCACATGCCATCGGGCTGTTCCCGGAAATCGAACACCCGGAACTCGGCCGCTACCGAACCGTCAACGCGCCTTTCCGTTTCGCCACCGCGGACGTCCGCCCAAGGGGTAGCGCACCGACCGTGGGCGCAAACACGCGCGCGATACTGGCGGAAGCCGGCTACACCGAGGCGGAGATCCAGCGGCTGCAGGGCAGCGGCGCCATCGGCGCCGCCTGACAGCCGGCGGCGGACAAACCGCGGTACACCGGGGTCGCGGCGTAGCGCCGCATCAGTCCTGGCTGATGCGGGCGACCGCGATACCCTCGCGCTCGAACTGGCGACCGACCCGCAGCAACAGCGCTTCGCCGCCATGCGGCGCCACGAACTGCATGCCCACGGGCAACCCGTTCCCGGCGGTCGCGACGGGGAGTGACATGGCAGGATTGCCCGTGTCGTTGAAGAGCGCCGTAAAGGCAATCATGCGATAGAGCAGATTCACGTAGGCAGCGGCGTCCGTGCCCATCATGTCCAGCGCACCATGCGCCGGTGGCAGCGTGGCCATCGTCGGTGTGAGCAGGAGATCGAAACCCGTGAAGTAGTCGGCCACGACATATCCCAGGCGCTGGACATCATGCAGTGCCTGCGCGTAATCCACCGCGCGCATGGTGGCCGAGGCCTGGTAGTTCTCCCAGGTCACTCTCTCCACATCCGCCTCGGACACCGCGCGCCCGAGTTGTCGCGCACGCCGATCCAGCGTCGCCGCAACATGTGCAATGGCCAGCACCCCATGCGCGCGACGGAGCGTCGGGGCGTCAATTGCCGGTGACGCATCCACGACCTGGTGACCCAGGCGACGACAGGTGTCGGCAAACGCGTCGAGCAGATCCAGAATCTGCGTATCCACGTTGGTGCCGGTGAACGCCTGCCGCGCCACGCCGATGACAAGTCGGCCAACTGGACGTTCGGCGTCGAGCAGATAGCTGCGACTGGCTGGCGGCGCCGCGTAGGGCGAACCGGTTTCCGGCCCGTGCGTGAGATCGAGCAGCAACGCACTGTCCCGCACGCTCCGTGATACGACGTGCGCCGTGGCAAGCCCGCCCCAACCTTCCAGTTCGTCCGGGCCGAGCGGCACCCGACCGCGCGTCGGCTTCAAGCCGAACAGTCCGCAGGCACTGGCGGGAATGCGAATGCTACCGCCGCCGTCGCTCGCGTGCGCCACCGGCACGATGCCCCCGGCAACGGCAGCCGCGGCGCCGCCGCTCGAGCCGCCCGGACTGACCCCTCGCGCATGTGGATTGTGCGTGGCGCCATGCAGACGGGGTTCCGTCGTCGTGGCCAAACCCAGTTCCGGTGTATTGGTCTTGCCGCAGATGACCAGCCCCGCCCGAAGGTAACGCTGCACCAGCGTGGAATCGTGATCCGCCAGCGCGTCGCGAAACAGGCGCGACCCCGCAGAGGTGACGGTGCCCGCGAGGTTCTGTCCCAGATCCTTCAGGAGAAAAGGCACACCGCTGAGCGCGGCATCCGGCAGACCCTCGTCAAGCTGACGTTCCGCACGTTCGCCCAGGTCCAGGACAACCGCGTTCAGCGCCGCGCTTTGTCGCAGACGCTCTCGCGCGGCTTTCAGCAACTCGTGCGGCGTGACCTCGCCGGCGCGCACAAGATCCGCAAGCCCGATGGCGTCGTAGCGACGGTATTCGTCAGCGTGCACTGTCGCGCCACGTGCGCCCGGTGCTCTGCACCGCTTCCTTCACGACCACCTCGCCATCCTGGGTCGGCGTCGCATCGATGCCTTCGTTCGTCACCGCTTCAGCCGCTTGACTGGCCGCATCGCCACGAATCGAAATCTCATCGTCGATTGCCTCACCAGCTGGGTCCGCGGCGTGTGTATCCCCGTCATCCTGTGCTGCGGGGGAACCCACACCGGGTGCTTCGACACCATCGCCCGCAAGCCTGGCGGTTTCCGGCGCAACGATCATCACTGGCTGTTCCGCGCTGAGTAGTGACGCTGCGCTGGTGGCAAGTTGTCGGTGCAGATCCTGGTAGGCCTCGTTCAGCGTACGGAACTTGCCGGCGGTGGCTTCGAATTCGCCGTGCACCTGCCGGCGATACGCCGCGTACTCCGCCAACGCCGCGTCCCGTTCGGCAGCCAGAGCCGCCTCTCGCGGCGTATCGCGCCTGAGACGCGCCCTTACCAGGTAGCCGAGCAGAAAGCCGCCAGCGAGCGCGGGAACAGCAGCGGCGATAACCAATCCAACGTCATTCATGTGACACCTCCCCTGCTCGCGTGAGCCGATAACACTGACGGTTCCACTGCCCGTGGTCAGTCGGTCTTGAGTTCCTCGGCGGGGAACTCGTACAGATGGCCGCTTCGCGCCACGAATGCGTCCGCCGAAATCGACGGTACCACGCGCCAGTCGTCCGGAAGCAAAGTCGCCTCGTAGTCGGGGTACGCTGAAAACAGATCGTCAAAACTCCAGCTCGTCATGACGATATACGCAACGAACACCCACGCCACCCCCTGCGCCCACGCGTGCCGGACCGGGGTTGTCTGTCGAAGCGCAAAACGCAGATTCAGCGTCAGCGCAAAAGCCAGACATCCCCCTTCCAGCAGAAACGACAGGACCTCCACGGTGGCGCTGGAGCCGGTATTGAAACCCACGACGTCCAGCAGGAAGCGACCGAAGGTGTACAGTGTGACCGCGGCGGCGGCGGCGAGCCAATGGTGGAAGAAACGGGGCTCCCCACGGGATATCCGTGCGACCACCGACCAGAAAACAGCCCACAACAGGGTGATGCCGATACTTGCGATGATCTCCTGCAGTACGGCGCTGATTTCCACTTCGGTATAACTGCGCAGCACCATGTCGATCAGCCCGATGGCGAGGAAGGCAACCAGGCCGATGCCGATATTGCCGGGCAGCGTGGCGCTCGCGAAAAACTGCTCTACACGATCGAAGGCCTGCACCGGCGCCACCGGATGCCGCAGGTCGTACACCTTCAGGTGCGTGCGACCGAGCGTTATTCCGGCACCGGAATGAATGGGCCAGGGCTCCTCGCCGACAATCTGGTGGCCGGCGTGCACGGGCGTGTTCGTGCCACAAGCGCGCACGGTGAGCCCGGCTGATGTCTCCTCGATGACGGCATGGCGGACGTCCACATACGGGTCAGCAACGATGACATCGTTGTCATAGCCACGCCCCACCGACACGCTGGCGCCCGTGGCTTTGTACCGCTCCATCACGCGGCCCGACCGGCTGGTGATTTCGACTACGAATCCCATGAAGACAACGCCATGAACTTGCTGGTGAAGGCACGCGCGTTCGCCTGGCTGACGCCGGACAGCGCGAAGTGGCCTGTCAGGGATCGCTGATCACGCCCAAGCATCACGCCAAGAAAGAGCACGTCGTAGAGACCGGAGTAGCGTTTGTAGGCACGTACGCACTGGACCGTGCGCCACACCAGGCGGGGAGACGTTGCGGCGCCGATGAACGCCACGTCGCACTGATAATTGGTGACATCGTCCTCGCCCGCGGGATTGCGGGTATACATACGACCGTTGCTGTCCGTCAGCAGACGGTGAAAGCGCAGGGCGCCGAGGTCATCCGACGTCGTCCAGCTGTATTGATAGTCCACGGCACCTGTCTGCAGCGAGGACGACAGAAAAATCGTGTCCTCCGAGGTACAGGCGGATTCCGACACGTCGTAGAGATTGTCCTCCTCGTCGCTGGTGTCGCCCCAGCATTTGAAATACGCCGACACCTCTCCCGCCACCTGCATGTCACCCAGTTTCTTGGCGGGCCAGTCGAGGTTCAGCAGCAACGCGTATTTGTACTCCTGGTCAGCCTGCAACTGACGGCCGATTTCCGCCTGATAGTCCGAAGCGGGTAACGCCACCTCGCGTCCCGCCACCCGCTCCAGCAGGGCCTGCAGGTATTTCACGGGCACCAGGAAACTGATCTGGTTGCCGCTCGTAGCGACATTCACGCCGACGATATGGCCATCGCCGTTGAGCGCCGGTCCTCCGCTCATGCCCGGGTTCAGCGAGCCACTGAAAAGCAGCTTCTGGTAGAAACTGCGTTCAAGAAGGCCGTTGTACGTACCGGGCACCACCGTCTGGCCGAGATCATAGGGATTGCCGAGGGAGTAGATCGCCTCGCCCTTGCCAAGCTCATCACCGGCAAGCGCCAGCCCGCTGACCGCCTCGCCTTCGGCCCGCAGCACGGCAAGGTCATGCACCACGTCGAAGTCCACGAGTGCCACGGGAGCCCGCGCGCCGGTGTTGTCGATGGTTTCGATTCGGTACTTTTCCGGTTTGTGCACCGCATCTGAAACGACGTGAAAGTTGGTCGCGATGTAGTGCCCGTATGCAACCCGGAAGCCCGAGCCAATAGCCGACTTCTCACCTGAGGACGCGTCCACGATGAGCACCTGGTAGACGCCCGGAGATGCCTGCTCGAAGACGCGGCGCGCCTCGGTTTCCGCCTGAGCCACACCACACAGACCGGCTGCGAGCAGGCAGAGCAACAGCGGAACTGACAACAAGATTTTGATGGCGCCGCGCCGGTGACGGGTGGGAGGACGATCATAGGCGGTGCATCGACGCATGGGAATCGTCGAACGTAAAAGGCGAAGTGGACAGGCACCCGGCCTGGCCGGGCGCAACCGTGGACACCCACTCTGGCACCCCAACCTGCCGTTTTGTGCGCCCGTTCGCTACTGACGGTAACAAGTCGTGGACTTTCCGGGCGTGACGGCTACAATTGCCCGGACCAATCTGGTCTGACCATAACGGTATGACCATAGTCAGCAAGCAACGACAACCTGGCATGACCAAACACGAAGAAATTGCCGACGCCTTGACGGAAGAAATTCTCTCCCGCCGCTTCCGGCCGGGAGAGCGCCTGCCCTCCGAGCGGGATCTGGCCGCCCGGTTCGATGCCAATCGCGGCGCCGTTCGTGAGGCGATGAAGAAGATCGCGCAACTGGGTCTGGCCTCCATCCAGCCGGGCGGTGCCCGCGTGGAGCCGCTGCAAAACGCGAGCCTGGACGTCATCGGCCACATGCTGCGACGCACAAATATTCCGGAACCTGCATTGGTGGTGGAAGTCATGGAAGTGGTTTCCACACTCATCAAGGTGGCGGCTGACAGGGTCCTGCGAACGGCAACGTCGGCGCAGATCGACACGATTCGCGAACTGATCCGTCCGCTCACGCATGACGGCCTGGACGAGAGCGCCCACACCGTCGCCCGCATGGAACTCATGCGGGTGATCATGCTCACCAGCGAGCACCTGATCTGCCAGCTCATTGCCCGCTCCCTGTTCGAGCAGCTCATACCCAACCTCTCGGATGTCGGCCGACCCGCAACTTTCAATGCCGCTGCGTTCGTCGAACACATGCAGGCCCTCGACACCGCCTTCGCGACCCGCAACAGAGACGCGGCCCGCGACGCCTTCGACGCACTGGAAGCGTTGAACCGTTCCACCATCTACGCCGCCCTCAACCCCTCGGACGCCACACCCCAGGTGGTGGAGGTATCAATATGATCCTGAAGAAACTTGTGCTCCCAGGAGTGGTCATCGCCATGTCCGTGCTTGCCGCCGCCGGCATCATGGCCACCGCGCCGCAGATTACGCCGTCGGTTCCGGAAACGATCCCAACCACCGTGCGCGTGATGACGGTGGCACCCAAGCCCCTGCAGTTGAAGGTCCGCGCACAGGGCACGGTGCTGCCCAACACGGAATCGGAACTGATTTCCGAGGTGCCCGGCCGCGTGGAATGGATTGCGCCGGCCATGCAGTCCGGCGGATATTTCCAGGCTGGCGAGGTCCTGCTCCGGCTCGAGGACAAGGACGCACGTACCGCCAGGGAGCGGGCCTCCGCCGCGCTCGCCCGCGCCGACGCCGAACAGCAGCACGCGCGCTACGAATACGAACGTATTTCCTCGCTGGCCCAGCAGAAGCTGATCAGTCAGTCGCAACTCGAGAATACCGTGCGCATGCTGCGCGTTGCGGAAGCCGCCCGACAGGAGGCCGCCGCCAGCCTCGAACAATCACGACGTGATCTGGCGCGCACGGAGATCCGCGCGCCTTTCACCGGCCTGGTTCGCCGCAAGGGCGTAGACGTGGGGCAGTTTGTTTCGCGCGGCACGCCCATGGCCACGCTGTATGCCAGCGATGCCGTCGAGGTACGCCTGCCCATCGCGGATCGCCAGCTTGCTTACCTGAATCTGCCGCTGGAACATCTCGGTGACCTGCCGGAGTCCGAACGGCCGAAGGTTACGCTGAAGGCGGAGTTCGCCGGCCGCAAGCTCGAGTGGGAGGGCGCCATCGTACGCACCGATGCGCAGATCGATCTCTCCAGCCGCATGGTGTATCTGATCGCCCGCGTCAACAACCAGCCGGGCGTCGCACCACTAACCGTTGGCCTGTTCGTCGATGCCGTCATCGAGGGGTTGACGGTAGACAACACCTACTCCCTGCCCCGCAGTGCGCTGCGTGATGGCAACCGGCTGCTGATGGTGGACGCCGATGACACCTTACGCTACCGGTCGGTCGAACCTTTTCGGCTGTTCGAGGACCAGGTGGTACTGAAGGACGGCCTGAATGCCGGCGACCGCGTCTGCATATCACCCATGCTCACCGTCGTGGAAGGCACCCACGTGAACCCCGTCGAAAGCAACGGCTGACAGGACACTACCCGCACCATGGAACGCGCCATCGCCTGGTTCACCGGCAACCCAGTTGCCGCCAACCTCCTGATGTTCTTTCTCATCGTCAGCGGCCTGCTGGCGCTGGTGACGATCAACCAGGAACAGTTCCCCAACATCGATCCGCGCGCCATTACCGTGAGCGTGCCGTATCTCGGCGCCGCGCCGGAGGAAGTCGAGGAAGGGGTATGCGTGCGTATCGAGGAAGTGCTGAAGAGCACGGATGGAATCGACAAGCTCACCAGCATCGCCAACGAAGGCCACTGCACCGTGCAGCTCATGCTCACGGACGATGCCGACGCTTCCGCCGCCCTCAACGAAGTCAAGAGCCGGGTCGATGGCATCAATACGCTGCCGGAGGAGACCGAAAAGCCCGTGGTGTCCAAGTACACCTTCTACAAGACCGTGCTGCGCATCGCCCTGCACGGTGATACTGAGGAAAGGGCGCTGAAGGAACTCGGCAAGGTGATGCGCGAGGAGATCGCCAACCTGCCCGGCGTATCGCGCGCGGATCTCACCTATGTGCGGCCCTATGAAGTCTCCATCGAAGTTTCGGAATTCGATCTGCGTCGTTACGGCCTGACGATGGAACAGATCGCGCGCGCGGTTCGCGCCTCCTCCCTGGACATGCCGGGTGGCACCATCAAGAGCGAAGGCGGCGAAATACTGCTGCGCGCAAAAGGCCAGGCCTACTGGGGCAAGCAGTTCGAGGACATCGTGGTGATGACCCGCCCGGACGGCACCAAGCTGTTTCTGCGCGATATCGCCAGCATCCGTGACACCTTCGAGGAAGGTGACCTGCGCGCACGCTATAACAAGCAACCCGCCGTCGTGGTGCAGGTGTGGCAGGTCGGCAAGGAAGACGCGATCAAGATTGCCCAGCAGGTCAAGAAGTACCTGGCGACCAAACAACTGCCGCCAGGCGTGTCGTGGTCCATCTGGGGTGACGAAGCGGCGGAACTCACGGTACGTCTGAACACGCTCTCGAGCACGGCCCTGTCCGGCCTGGCGCTCGTCGTGGTGATCCTGGCGCTGTTCCTCAAGTTCCGTCTGGCAATGTGGGTCGCCGCCGGCATTCCCGTGGCCCTGCTCGGCACTTTTGCCGTCTTTCCCTATGCGGACATCACCCTGAGCTCCATGTCGGTGATGGCCTTCATCCTGGTGCTCGGCATACTTGTGGACGATGCCATTGTTGTCGGCGAACGCGTATACGCCTACGAACAATCCGGCTACGGCCCGGTGGCGGCGGCTGTGGAAGGCGCATCGGAAATGGCCATTCCGGTGATCTTCGGCGTACTCACCACCATGGCCGCCTTCCTGCCACTGATCATGGTCCCCGGCCGCATGGCTGAGGTATTCGGCGTCATCGGCTGGGTGGTGATCATCGCGCTCACGGCCAGCATCATCGAATCCATGCTCATCCTCCCCGCGCACCTGGCACACCGCAAACACGCCGAACCGTCAACCCGTTTTTCCATTGCGTGGAATCGTTTCCAGCGTCGTCTTGCCCAGTCGCTCGAGAATTTTGCCCAGCATCGCTATCGCCCCTTTCTTGCGCGCTGCGTGGACTACCGCTACGTAACGGCGTCCGCCGGACTGGGTGTGCTGATCATCGCCGTCTCGCTTATCGCGAGCGGTCGCGCGGTATTTGCCTTCTTCCCCGCCATTCCGGGCGATCAGATCTATGCGACGCTGGAAATGCCGGAAGGCGTCTCCGTGGATGTCACTTCCGCCGCCGCGCGACACATCGAACTTGCGGCTGACGAACTCGGCAAGGATCTCGACGCTGAACTCGGCATCGACAACGTCATCCTTCACAAGTTCACCACCATCGGCAAACTGGCGGATCGCGAAGGCGGACCGCCGCGCCAGGCAACAGCCGGACGCAGCCACCTCGCCGAAGTCGTGCTGGAACTGCGACCAGCCGCGGAACGCAACAACCTCAGTTCGAAGGAGGTCGCCAACCGTTTCCGGCAGAAGGTCGGCAGCATTCCGGACGCCGTAAAGCTGACCTTCAGCGCCGATTCGTTCTCGGCAGGTGAAGCGCTCAACTACCAGATGCAGGGGAACGACGTCGAGAAGCTGCGCAGCGCCGCCCAGGAATTGCGGGAAGCACTGGCGCGCTACGAGGGAGTGGAAGACATCAACGATTCCTTTCGTTCCGGCAAACAGGAAATCAAGCTGAAGCTGCTGCCTGAGGCCCGCACGCTCGGGATCACGCTGGCCGACCTGGCCGGGCAGGTGCGCAGCGCCTTCTACGGCGCCGAGGTACAACGTATCCAGCGCGGCGAAGATGAAGTGAAGGTAATGGTGCGTTATCCCGAAGACGAACGTACCTCCATCGGCAACCTCGAAGACATGTACATCCGCACGCCCACCGGCGTGGAGGTTCCCTTCAGCAGCATCGCCCGTTTTGAGCTCGGCCACGGCTTCTCCACCATCAACCGCCTGAATGGCCGACGCATGATTCGCGTCACCGGAGACGTGGACCGCACTGTCGTCAGCCCCGAAGAGATCAACGCCAGCATCCAGCGCGAAGTGCTTCCCAAGCTGCGCATGAAGTACCCGGCCATCAGCTTCTCACTGGGCGGCGAGCAGGAGGAGCGGGTAAAGGCCTACACGGGATTGCTCCTTGCCTCATTGCTGGCATTGATCCTGATCTACACCCTGCTGGCGATCCCGCTGCGCTCCTACCTGCAGCCCATGGTCATCATGAGCGTCATTCCATTTGGCGCCATCGGCGCCATCGTCGGCCACGTGCTGATGAACTTCCAGCTCTCCTTCTTTTCGGCCCTCGGCATCGTCGCCCTGTCCGGCGTGGTGGTGAACGCCAGTCTTGTGCTGGTTGACTACATCAACCGTCAGCGGCGGCTGGGCACTGACATGCTGACCGCGGTGCTGGATGCCGGTGTCGTTCGCTTCCGGCCGATCCTGCTGACCTCCGTGACCACTTTCGTCGGCCTTGTCCCCATGATGACGTCGACCACGCCTGCCACGATGTTCTTCATTCCAATGGCCATTTCGCTGGCGTGGGGCGTGCTGTTCGCAACCGTGATTACACTTGTCATCGTACCGGCGCTGTACGTGATCGTGGATGATCTGGTCGGTTGGGATGCAGTGGCGCAGGGACAGAAGCAGACAGGTGAGGTTACGTCCGACAGGCCCGTCTCAGACGACAGCGCGCTCGCCAGCAACTGATACCGACGCCGCGGCGGCTCGTCAGTCCGTCGCGGTGATTCCACTGCGTCGGAACAGGGGCAACACCAGGCAAACCAGCGTTGCTATCGCCATCACGGCGGACGCCGGCCGCTGCCACAGAAAGCCCAGACCGCCATCGTAGAGGATGAACGCCCGCTGCAGGTTGTCTTCCAGGTATCCCCCGAGGATGAAACCAAGCAGCAACGGCGCCATCGGGAAGTCGAGCCGTCGCAGGAATACGGCAATCGCGGCAATCACTACCAGCACGAGAACATCCCCCGGATTGAACGACACCAGATAGACGCCCAGCAGGCAGAACACCACCACCAGTGGCATCAGCACGTGTGACGGCAGCCGCAATACCTTCGCCAGCCAGGGAATCATTGGCAGATTGATCACCAGCAGCATCAGATTGCCCACGAACATCGAAACGATTACCGACCAGAAAACCTCCGGGTGGTCGGCATAGAGTCGCGGCCCTGGTTGCAGACCGTGCGCAATCATCGCACCCAGCAGAATGGCCGTTGTGCCTGAACCCGGGATGCCCAGCGTCAACAGGGGAACAAACGCTCCGGTGGTGGCGGCGTTGTTGGCCGACTCCGGCGCCGCAACTCCCCGGACATTCCCTTCGCCAAACGGTGGGCGCGCCGTTGCGCCGGCAAGATTTTTCTCGGTGGAATACGCCAGGAACGAGGCAATGGTGGCGCCGGCGCCGGGCAGCACGCCGACCAGAAAGCCAAGTAGCGACTGGCGAGCGATCACCGGCGCCACTGCACGCACGTCGGCGCGGTTGAGCGCCAGATCGCGGAAGCGCGCCGTGGCGCCTCCATCACCGGGCAGGCGGTCTTCCAGCACCCCCAGCACAACCTCCGCCAGCGCGTAGGTAGCCATGGCGATGAGCACAAAATTGAGGCCATCCACCAGATCCGGCTGACCGAAGGTAAGCCGCGGCAATCCAGTGATGCCATCCGTGCCAACCGTGGCCAGCATCATGCCGAAGAGTGCCATGGCATACCCTTTGAGCACCTGACCGTGGCCTGACAACGAGGCCACCGCCGTCAGACCAAGCAGCATCAGCAGCGCGTAGTCCGGAGACTGGAACGTCATGGCCAGTTTTGCCAGCAGCGGCGCTGCGACAAGCAGACCGACGGCGCCGAACATACCGCCGGAAAAGCTGGACCAGGCGGCAACGGCAAGCGCCTTGCCAGCTGCGCCCCGCTGCGCCATGGGATACCCGTCAAAAGCGGTCGCCACGGTGGAGGAACACCCCGGCGCATTGATCAGAATGGATGACGTCGAGCCACCAAAAACAGCGCCATAGTAGACACCGGCCATCAGAATGATGGCCGCCGCGGGATCGAGCCCCCACGTCATCGGTATCATCAGCGCCACCGCCGTGGCCGGGCCCAGCCCCGGCAACATGCCGATGAACGTACCGGCAAAACAGCCGGTAATCACCATGAGCATGTTGAAGCTGGTAAACGCCGTATCGACGCCCGCGAGGAACCCGTCAAACATGTTTGCTCCACAGTGAACCGGCGGGCAGATCGATGGCCAGCAGTAGCAGCAGAACCACCAGCACGACGCTGACGAACGCCGGGATGGCGAGCAACGGCAGGATACGTCGTTCGCCAAGGAGCCACATACCAGCCGCAAGCGTCAGCGCCGTGGTCACCGGCACACCCAGCGGATCAAGCAGCGTCGCGGACAACGCGCAGACACCCAGCAGGCCGACTGCCTTGCGGCCATCGCCGCGCCGCACCGGGGAAGACGCGGTGGCCTGCGCATGCGCGGTGACCAGCAGCAGCACACCGATGACGGTCATGGCTGCGGTCAGCACAAGCGGCAGCGTGCGCGCGCTCATCGCTTCGCGTGCATCAGCCGGCAGTATCGCGATATCCATCACCTGCCAGCCGTAGACGGCGGCCAGGGTGAGCACCACCAGCCCGGGAAGAAAGCGCCTCATCCCAGAAAGCCGAGCGCATGCATCAGTGCGCGGATCTGCGTTTCCTGACTATCGAGATAGCGCGCAAAATCGTCGCCGGCATGAAACACGGGCACCCAGGAATAGCGCCGCAACATGGCCTGCCAGGCCTCGGTGCTACGCAGACGCGTCAGCACGTCGATCAGCCTGTCGCGCTGTACCGCCTCCAGATCCGGCACCGCGAAGAAGCCGCGCCAGTTGAGGAATTCAACCGGGTAGCCCGACTCGGTGAAGGTGGGCACCCTCGGCAGTTCCGGTAACCGCTCCGGTGCCAGAATCGCCAGCACGCGGACATTACCCGCCCGCACCTGGTGTATCGACTCGCCCACCGTCGACGCCAGCGCCCCGGTCTCGCCCGACAACAGCGCCAGCATGGCCTGTCCACCCGCGCCATAGGGTACGTAGCGTGCCTGAGCCGGCTCCAGACCCACGGCCTGGAACACCGCCGCCAGGATCAGGTGATCCGTATCGCCACGGTTGGAACCACCCGCAAACTTGATCGCGCGCGGATCCGCCCGCAGGGCGTCGACGAGTTGCGCCAGTGATTGCAGAGGGGCATCGGCCCGTACCATGATGGCGCCGTAGTCACCGATCATCGAGGCCACCGGCGTCAGCTGGCGCCAGTTCTGCCGATACTCCGACCGTTGGCTGCGCACCAGTATCGGCGTGGAGCTGACCATCACCATCGAAAGCGTCCTGGCACGAGGGTCGAGCATGGTGCTGAAGCCTCGCCCGCCACCTGCGCCGCTGCGGTTTTCGAACGACACGCTGTCGACCAGGCCGGCAGCTATCAACGCCGAACCCGTCGCCCTTGCGGTGGTATCCCAGCCGCCTCCCGCACCGCCGGGTACAAGGAAGTGCAGCGACGCCAGGTCCTCGTCACCGTGGACCATCGAGCCGCAGAGCAGTAACAGGAATGCCAGAGTCCGCACGAGTAGCGATCAGCCGTCGGTAAAGCGGAACCAGCGTCGCATGAGCTTCCCGACACGCGGTGTCATGCGCGTGCGATTGAACTCCGCTGCCAGCCGCTTGAGATATTCGCCGCGCGTCGGATAGGGCAGGATGGCAACGTTGGCCGCGCCGAGCCCGAGTCCGTTGCTCATCATGAGGCACAGCGGCGCAATCTGCTCTCCGGCATCGGGCGCCACGATACAGGCGCCAAGCAGCCGGTCCGAACCCTTCGCCGTGAACACTTCGGCATAGCCGCTGGTGGTGGGGTCGGCCCTGCCGCGATCCAGCGCCGTAAAGTCCACCGCGTACCGGTCGAAGGGCACACCCGCCTTGCGCAACGCCGCCTCGCCATCACCCACGGTGGCGACTTCGGGCTGGGTATAGGTGCAGCGCGGCACCACCAGTCGGTCAGCGCGCGCGGTCGGCAGAAACAGCGCGTTCTGTATGAGCACTTTGGCCTGGGCATCAGCGTGATGCGTGAACTGCAGCGTACTCGCGCAATCGCCGGCAGCGTAGATGCGCCGGTTGCTCGTGCGCAGCCGCCGATCCACCTGGATGATGCCCCGCTCGTCGGTCCGGACACCGGCCCGGTCCAAGGCCAGCCCGCGGGTGTTGGGCGTACGGCCCAGCGCCACGAGCACGTCGTCCACATGAACCTGCGTGTCGCCGGCCTGTATCACCATGTCCCGCTCACGCCAGGCCCTGTCCACCGACCGGCCGAGATGCAGTTGTACGCCATTGGCGCGCAGCGCCTCCGCGACCCGGCTGGCCGCGCCTTCGCTCTCCATGGGTAACACCTGGGCCGCCTGTTCAAACAGGTGCACTTCGGACCCAAGACGTGCAAACGCCTCTGCCAGCTCACAGCCGATGGGCCCGGCGCCCAGAACGGCCAGGCGCGGCGGCTGCATGTCGATGTCGAACAGCGACTCATTGGTTAACGGATCGAGCTCCGCCAGCCCCGGAATCGGCGGCATGGAAGGTGCCGCGCCGGTGCAGATCGCGAACCGGCGTCCTCGCAGCAGCAAGTCTCCCACCTTCAGGGTACGTCGGTCCTGGAACACGCCATCGCCGAGGAAGACGTCCACGCCCGCTTCCGTATACCGGGCGACGGAATCGTGTGGCGCAATATCCGCGCGCACCTGGCGCAACCAGCTGAACGCCCTGCCGAATGTCGGCAGCGGGTCCTTGCGCACGAATTCGAGCAGTGCCTTGGTCGGCACGCAGCCCACGTTCAGGCAATCACCGCCCATGCGATGCCGCTCCACCAGCGCCACTTTGGCGCCCAGACCCGCAGCGCCCATGGCGCAGATCAATCCCGCTGGCCCACCCCCGACCACCACCAGGTGATAGCTCGCCCGGGGTTCCGGGTTGACGTGGGTTGCCGGTTTTACCGCCGCCAGCCAGGCAACATCGGGACTTACGGTTTCATTCTCGCTCATGCCTGCTCCAGCGCCGAGTTCAGCGCCCTGCCCGCAACGCGCGCCACCATGACCGTGAGAACAAGCGTTGCCAGGAGCCCGCCGACAAAAAAGGTCTGTGTCAGCGGGGTGGTGCTTGTAGTCCCCGTCATTACCCCCGCCAGTGTCTGCCCGGCTGAACCCAGATACACATACAACGCCGTGCCGGGCAGCATGCCCAGCCAGGACGCCACCGCATAATGTGAGAACCGGACACTGGTGAGGCCAAGGCCGTAGTTCAGCAGGTTGAAGGGAAAGAGCGGGGACAGCCGGGTGAGCAGGACGATGAGCGCGCCGCGTTCGCCGACCGCCCGGTCCACGCGCGCAAACCTGGGTAACGCGGTCAATCGCAGTTCCACCCAGTCACGCACCAGGTAGCGGCCGATGAGAAACGCCGCGCAGGCCCCCAGGGTGCTTGCCGCTGAGACGATGGCAAGCCCAGCCGGCAGCCCGAACACAAAACCCGCCCCCAGGGTGAGCAAGGACCCCGGTACCAGAAAGACGCAGGCGAGCACGTACGCAACGATGAACGCCAGCCACGATACGGCTCGGTTTGCGGCAACCCAGGACAGAAATTCCTCCAGCCAGCCGGCAACCGGCAACACCGCGGCCATCGCGACCAGCCCCCCAACCAGCAGTACGAACACCAACGCTCGTTGCAAACGACCGATCCTTCCGTTATCGAACTGGCACGGTAGCGAGGCGCCGCGCGATGGGCAAGGTGCACGGGCGCACCGGTATGTCGATCATTATTCTAAAGGCTGCTCGAATTTACGCCTCACATCGGCATCGGCCGGGGGAAACGATGGCGGCGCTCACCGTATCACCGGACGAAACCGAACGCCTGTTCGGCGCGCAACGCAGTATGGACACGAATTCGAGTGACGGCTCCCCCGGCAAAGCCGGGTGTTCTCCCCTTTTTTTCTAGCCTTCGGCGTTATGTCGACAGCACGCAATCCGGGTTTTTTAGTATGACTGGCTTACCAGGCTGCTTTTTAAGCAACCTGCTAACTTATCAAGCGGTCCACTAGTACCAGGCGAAATACGACAACGGACATGGCCCTGTGTCGGGGCGTTCCGGCGATGGACGGCCAGGGAACGCATTCACGTCCGTCCTGCGCAAGGCCGCACCCCCAGTTCCCCTTCCGAGCCGGCCGTTTCACCCTGCTACGGAGTGCTGACCCAACGAACCGCTTCGCTTGCCTGAGTTGCCGACTTTTCCTCTCCGTAACAGTTACGGCAATAGCTCGGAATTGCACCGTCCAGCAGTGACGCGCGAAGTTCGCGATAGGCGTGGCTGTTCCATATGGTGTCCCACGGCTGCCTGAAGATGTTACCCATGGTCACTACCCCCGGATCGGCAATCGTGCAGCACGGGACGACGTCTCCGGTTGTTGCTACGTAAACCCCGAATCCCCACGGTTTCGGACACCGCCGCTTCGCCGAATACGGTTCACCACTCAGAAGAATTTCCAGGTTGGATGCCTTTGTCAGCTCACGCGCACGCTCCACGGCGAGATGAAACCCGGGTGCGTCGTTGCCTGCACGACGATCGATGGTCGCAGGCTTCCACTGCTGCTTGCCCCAATCCGTCAGACGACCTCTGATGTCCAGCTCGTCGACACCCATGGCAGCCAGTTCCTGCGCGAGGTCGGGGATTTCATGATAGTTGTAGTCAAAGGCCAGCATCTCGACATTGACTATCGGCGCGCGACGCCCAACCCGCTGATCGAGCAGACGCTGCAGATTTTCCATCGCCCGGGGTCGATTGCCACCGCGCCGTCCCCGTTCATGCGTCGCATCCAACGCTCCATCGATGGATGTGCCTATCCACCAGAGCCCTGCGCTGAGCAGATTGCGCGTAATATCCGGCGTATGGCGATTGCAGTTCGTCACCAGGCGCACCGCAATTCCACGCGACCGGGCGAGGCCGATCATCCGGAACAGATCGGAATTCAACGTGGGTTCACCCATGCCCGTCAGGGTTATGGCCGCCAACGTGGGCATCGCATCCAGAACATGCGTGAACTCGTCGTACGTCATATGCAACTTGCCACGACGGTGCCGACGCAGGGTCTTCGACTGACAGAACACGCAATCCAGGTCACACTGCACCGTGGGTTCTATATAGGCTTCAACGACGCCATGTGCCGGCGAAGCCGACGCCTGAGGAGAGCGCAGCGAAAGCAGCGCGCGATAGCGATTGACCACAGCGTGCGGCCGCAATAGGTTCAGGCCGTAGGGAGGTATTCCAAACATGTCGATTCTGGTCCGCGGCGTTTTCGATGCAGATATCTTGACGGTGCGCGGCGCCATGGATGTGAAAACATGTCGGCGCTTCTTTTTTACGGCGTAAGCGATCGCCTGACGCTCCGCCACAACTCCCACACATCAGCCACAACACCCGGACGCAGCCGCGCTGCCGAATGGCGCCGCATTGACCACTATGCGGTGGCAGCGGCAATCGATTGTCGGATCATTCGATCTGCCGTTCGCCGCTCGCCAGCAGCAGGTAGCTGACAAGCCCGAACAAAGTCACACCAGCCGCCACCTGGAATACCAGCGTCCAGGAACCCGTGGCCGACAGGATCATGCCGCTGACGCTGACACCGATGATGCCGGGGATGGTTCCCGCCGTATTGGTGATGCCCATCAGCGTGCCGGCGTACTTCGGCGCCACATCCATGTGATTCACGGAAAAGCCGCCAGTGACAAACGCGCCAAGTGCATTACCGATGGTCATGATGGTGATGGCTGCCCACACCGACTCCACATAGCCAACCACCATGAGTGCGGTCGCGATGCTGCCGAAGCCAATCGTCTGGAACAGCTTGCGCACGAAAGTGACATCCCGCCCTGCCCTGATCATGCGATCCGCCAGCGCGCCCGCCACGTTGAGGAAGATGAACGAGGCCACGTGCGGAATCATCGTTACCCAGCCCACCGCGTGATAGTCCACGCCCAGCCCCTGGTTGATGAAGGTCGGCAGCCAGGACAGCAGTACGTAAAGCGACCAGTTGTTGCAGAAGTGGGCAATGATGATTGCCCACACCGCCTTGCAACGCAGCAACTTCGCCCAGGGTGTTGGCCCACGCGCCTCGTCGGGCGTAGTCCCGCTCTCGATCAGCCGGAGTTCTGCTTCGGATATTCCCTGCTGCTGCCGGGGATAGGCTGATACGAGGCGGTGCCAGGCGACGTACCACACCAAGCCAACGGCACCGAACAGGTAGAACGCCCACTCCCAGCCCCAGGCTTCGGCGATGTAAGGCGTGGTGATCAATGCGAACACGGTGCCTGTCGGTATGCCGCTGTTGGCGCGGCCAACCGCACGCGAGCGCTCGCTGGCGGGGACCCAGGTGGAATACATCGTGTAGATGGACGGAAATGTCACGGCTTCGCCCATGCCCATCAGGATCCGGGTGAGGATGAGCACAGACAGGCCCGCGAACGCGGCGAACGGAGTCAGCACGGTGAACAGCGACCACGCGAGCACGCCAACACCCAGGACCACCTTGCCGCCGAAGCGATCCGCCAGGCTGCCTCCGACGATCTGCAGGAGGAGGTAGCCGACGAAGAAAGAGGACATCACGAATCCCTGCGTGGTCCTGTCCCACTGCAGCGTGTCCGCCATCTTGATGATGGCGACGGAGATATTGACCCGGTCGATGTAGCAGATGAATACAGCCAGAAACGACAGCAGCACAACCCGCTGCCGATACGCGATGTTCATGCCGGGTTGCTCCCCTGGTTCCTGGTCTTCTTCCTGTGGTTCCCGCGCACTCAGCCAGCGCTGCCCCGCAACCCCCCGGGATTGGCCGGCAGATCCGCAAACCGGTGCGCATCCCGCTGCGCCGCATAGGCAGTGACGATTGGGGCCAGGTCCTCGGGCGAGGCACCGTGCAGGATCACACCGTCGCAACCCAGATCGAACTGGTGGTTGATTGCCGCCACGCACTGCGCCGGCGTGCCCTGCGCCGCAGGCGCCAGCCACTCCTGCGGTATCAGCGTGGCAACGTGTTCGAGCTGCTCCGTGGTGCCGATCTGGTCGATGGCGCCCGGAAAGTTGGCCACCAGGGGATCGGCCCGGAAGCGCGCCAGCACGGCCGGATCCCAGTCATTCGTGCGCACCATCAGGTCTCCGTACGCCTGCAGGTACGTCGCCATGCGTCCCACGGTCTTCTTCAGCCGCACCGGCTCGGGCAGGTGATCGCCGATGGTGGCGAAACAGGACCATACACGCACAGCGGCGGGATCGCGGCCTGCCCGCTCCGCCGCCTGCTTGATGGTGCGCACGCAGCGCTGCGTAGTTTCGTCCGTGAAGAACGTGTGCAGCACCACGGCGTCACACATCCTCCCCCCGAAGGCCAGCGAATTGGGTCCGAACGCGGTGAAGGTCACCGGTATGTGTTCCTTGAACGCCGGATCGAGCCGCAGTGCCGGGAACCGGCCGAGCGCGTTTTCGTGGCCAAGCACGGTTTCACCCTGCCAGAGACGGCGCATCAGGGCGACAAAGTCTTCCAGGTCCCGCGTCCTGATAGGTTTCAGGCCCATGGCATCGAACATGCGGTCGATGCCGCGCCCGAGGCCCAGGGAAAAGCGTCCGCCCGTGAGGAAGTGCATGGTCGTGGCATACGCCGCCGTCACCAGGGGATGGCGGGTGTTGTGATTGGTGGCCGCCGTGGCAATGCCGATACGTTCGGAGACGGCCCCTGCCGCACCCGACAAGGTGGCGGCTTCCTTGATATTCAGGCGCTCGGAGATGAAACAGGCGCCGATGCCCATGGCTTCCGCGGCGCGCACCTCGCTGATGAGATCCCGCGGTGAGCGCGGTGCGCCAGCAAGTGTATAGAACGCAATTTCATTCATGGCGTCAGCAGCCATAGTCCCCTCCCCATTGTTCCTGCGCGGCGGCCAATCCCCCTGACCGCTCTGGTATCCTACCAGCTTCCAACCCGGCAGCCCTCGCATCGGAGCACGCGCATGAAAGTCGTCGAAGCAATCGCCAAGGCCATGAAAGCGGAAGGGGTCGAATTCCTGTTCGCCTACCCCGTCAATCCACTTATTGAAGCGGCCGCGGCCGAGAACATTCGTACGGTGATCGTGCGTCAGGAGCGGGTGGGCCTGCACATGGCGGATGCCTATTCACGGCTGAATTCCGGTCACAAATTCGGCGTCTTCTGCATGCAGCACGGCCCCGGTGCGGAAAACGCCTTCGGCGCGGTGGCGCAGGCCTACTCGGAATCCGTGCCGGTGCTGGTCATCCCCGCCGGCTACCCGCGGCGGCTTGCCCACTACTATCCCAACTTCAATTCCACCGAGAGCATGCGCAACATCACCAAGTGGGCGGAACCGCTGACGATGGGGAAAGCGATTCCCGAGGTGCTGCGCCGCATCTTCTTCCAGATGCGCAACGGCCGGCCCGGTCCCGTGTTGCTGGAAGTACCGCTGGACGTATTCAACGAGGATGTGCCGGAGGGCTATACCTACACCCCGAGTTTTGCCACGCGGTCGGGCCCCGATCCCGACGATGTCGCCCGCGCGGCAGGCGTGCTGGCGGCGGCGAAGAACCCGGTGATCTATGCCGGGCAAGGCGTGCACTACGCGCGGGCCTGGGAGGAACTCAAAGCACTGGCCGAAGCCTGGAACATTCCGGTCACGACCAGCATCGAAGGCAAGAGCGCGTTCCCGGAGGATCATCCCCTGTCGCTGGGCTCCGGCGGCCGCGCCAACCCCCGCCCCGTCATCCAGTTCTTGAATGATGCCGATGTCATCTTCGGCATCGGCTGCAGCTTTGCGCTTACCGGCTTCGGCGTCGCCATGCCACGCGGCAAGACCATCATCCATGCCACGCTGGACCCGATGGATCTCGGCAAGGATGTGCCTGCGCAGTACGCCCTCATCGGCGACGCGAAACTTTCGTTGGCCGCCCTGAACGCCGCCATGGCTGGCCACGACAAGGCGACTGCAATGGCCCGCGCCGATGTGCCATCGCGCATCAGCGCGGCGCGCGAGCCCTGGCTGGCGGAATGGCATGACAAGCTCACCCGCAACACCGCGCCCATCAATCCCTACCGTGTCATCCACGAACTCGACCGTCTGGTGGACAAGGACAACGTTGTCATCACCCACGACGCGGGCAGCCCGCGTGACCAGACCACGCCATTCTGGACCGCCACCGCGCCGCTGTCCTATATCGGCTGGGGCAAGACCACCCAGCTCGGGTATGGTCTGGGCCTGGCGATGGGCGCCAAGCTGGCCTGCCCGGAGAAGCTGTGCATCAACGTCTGGGGGGATGCCGCCATCGGCTTTACGGGCATGGATTTCGAAACCGCCGTGCGCGAACGCATTCCGATCCTGTCCATCCTGTTCAACAACTTCTCGATGGCAATCGAGCTGCCGATCATGCAGATCTCCACCGAGAAGTACCGCTCCACCGACATATCCGGTCATTACGCGGATATGGCAAAGGCGTTTGGTGGCTACGGTGAGCGCATCACGGACCCGAACGATATCGTCGCCGCGCTCAAACGCGGCATCGCCGCAACGGAAGCGGGTCAGCCCGCGTTACTTGAATTCATCACCGACAAGGAAATCGATATCTCGCACGGCTGAGTGCAGCACGACAATCGCGGCGCGACTGGTGCGAGGATTGCCGATGAACAACGCGCGGCCGTCGGCAAGCCGCAGGCCCAGTATCGCCTCGCGGTCACCGGCAAGATTTACCAGCTCGTCACACGCAAGACCATGCGCCGACGCGAAGGCCAGCACGGCACGGCCGACACCATGCAGGTGCATGGGCGAGAGCGAAGCAACGAACAACGCTTTCTCACCACAGGTGCCGACAAGGGTACGGAAGTAGGGTGGTCGCTCCATGTCCCGCTCGGAAATGTCGAGACGGCCAGCCTCGATGACGCCCGGGCCGACCTGCATCGCGGAATCGAACAGGCCACGTTCGTACTGAAGATGATCGACAATGCCAACGCGCGACTCGCCAACGCCGAGCACGCGCGTATAGCCGTGCAGCTGGATGCGGCTGATCATTTCACCGTCGATCTGCAACAGGCCCAGTGGCGTCAGTGCAAGCAGCTCCGAGACAAAGCCACTGCCGATCACCAGCGATACTTCCGGAATCTCCACCAGATCGAGCGGCACCACGCCATCACGTCGTTGCGGCCCGACGCCCACGATGTGTGTACCGAACCGGGCCAGTTCAGCCACCACGATGAGGAGATTGCCATCCGGATCGCTGACGCGATGCAATGTCAGTCCGTCCGCCACAGGACTTGCCGCAAGACGGTCGAGCGACGCGGCATCGACGCTGGTGGAAACCTCGCCGTCGGCGAGCACTGCCGTCAGCTCCGTCGCTGGAGCCTGTTGCGGACGTTCGCGCTCGGACGGCGAGCACGCCATCAGCAGCACCGGCAGCAGGAGGCGGAAGCAGCACAGCAAAGGGTTGCCCGAAGCGATCATGGCGCGCGAGTGTACTGCAATTCCAGGCGGCTGCCCTGCCCGCACGGCGCGCACCGGGGAAGCCATTTTTCACGTGCTTTTTTCGCCGGTCGACCGGCACGGACGATTTGACCTCCCCGCGCGCTTGCACCGAACATTCGCCTTTCCCAACCGAGTACGCAAACGATGTCCGACTACCCGCTTCCCTACGCTTCCCACGATCTCTCCGGCCAGGTCGCACTGGTCACCGGCACCACATCCGGCCTCGGCTGGCGTTTCGCCCGGGTGCTGGCCGCGGCCGGCGCGAAAGTGGTCGTCACCGGCCGTCGCAAGGAACGCCTGGACGAGCTGGCGGACGTGATCCGCAAGGATGGCGGCGAGGCAACGCCCGTAACGCTCGACATGACGGATGCCGACAGCATCACCAGTGTCGTGCAGGCAGCGGAAGCGGCCTACGGCACGGTCACCATCCTGGTGAACAACGCCGGCATCCCGGATGCCCAGCGCGCGCACAAGATGTCCAACGAACTGATCGACCGCGTGTTCGACACGAATCTGCGCGGTCCGTACATACTTTCCTGCGAAGTCGCCCGCCGCCTGATCGCCGCCGAAAAGCCGGGGCGCATGGTCAACATCTCCAGCGTGGGCGGCTTCCACTACGCCGGCAACGGCGCCGCCCTCTACTCCATCACCAAGGCGGGTATCGCCCGCATGACGGAGTGCCTGGCCGTGGAGTGGTCACGTTTTCGCATCAACGTCAACTGCATCGCCCCGGGCGCCTTCCACTCTGAAATGATGGACGGCATGCTCAGTCGCATGGGGGACATCTCAAAAGCGTTTCCACGGGGCCGGGTGTGCGATCCGGCGTTGCTGGACAGCACATTGCTCTTCTTCTGCGCACCGGCCAGTGAGGCGGTGACCGGATCCATCGTGAAGGTGGACGACGGTCAGGGCAGTCGCTGATTCCGCGAAGCAGGCAGCCGCGGCGGTAGTGCCGCCGCGGGCTCAGGTCATCGCCCCCCCTGCGGCACTGATGCCATCCCAGAGGTGACTGGTGTCGTTGAACCGACGCACGACGATGCGCTCGCCCAGCATCACGATATGGCTGATCGAGCCGTTGTCACAGCCATTGAAGGCAAACGGACGGGCGCCGGTTGCGTGCGCCAGGATGTGTCCCACCACACCGCCGTGCACGAACGCGGCAACCAGTTGATCGGGGTGCCTGGCATGGATACGCGACAGTGCCCGGCCAAGCCGCAGGTTCAGTGACGCCCAGCTCTCGCCGCCTGGAATGGCATCCCACCGTTCTTCCTCCTGCATGCGCAGATACACCGGATCGTTCTCCGCCGCCTTCATGCGCAGGAGCCCGCCCTCCCATTCGCCAAGGTGGACTTCCCTGAGATCAGCATCCACCACTGCCTCGATACCGAGATGAGCGCACAGCGGCGCAGCCGTTTCCCCGGTGCGTCGCAGGTTGGACACATAGACTGCATCGATGGGCTGTCCGCGCAGTCTTTCGCCCACGCGGATCGCCTGCTCGCGGCCGTTCGGATGCAACTCGGGATCGCCCTGCCCGTCCACCAGCGGAAACGGCGAATCCGGACTGGCGGCACGAGACTCCCCATGCCTTACGAGCAGGATTTCGGTCGCCCCCGGCGGTCGGGCGAAACGCACCTGACGGTACTCCCTGGTAGCCATCCAATCTCCTCATGACGTGTCGGTGCGGCGCAAGATACCAGCCGCCTCACGACCGATAAACCGCGATACGACCGCCACGCGGGTACTTTCACCCGGCTCCCGTTCGGGGCACCATGCCAGCCTTCACAGGGGCGCAGGGGTTGCATGATGCAGACAACGGCAACGCAGGGGCTCACCGCCGAGGAGACGGCAAGCTACCGCGAGCACGGCTTCGTCGTGCGCAGGGAACTGTTCTCGGCGTCGCAGATTGAAGACTTCGATCGTCGCTTTCTCGACGTTGTGGAAGGTCGCGTGGAAAAAACGCCACTCATGCAGGTCATGCGTGATGTGATGGTCGTGAAGGGCGCCGTGACTGCCGAGACCACCGTGCATGCCGTGAACAAGCTCTTCAATTTCGAAAATGATCCGGTCCTGAACGCGTATACCGCTGATGCAACGTTGCTCGCGTGCGTGCGTTCGCTGCTGGGACCCGTGGTGCACTCGGTGTCCACCAACGTATTCAACAAACCACCAGACGTGGACGGCCGGCATCCAATGCACCAGGACCTGCGCTACTTCCGGGCCAGACCGGCGGATCTCATCGTCGGCACCTGGACGGCGGTCTACCCCGCGCGACGGGAAACGGGTTGCCTGTCGATACTGCCGGACTCACACCGCCGCGGTGAGCTGGAACACGCCCTTCCCGACTGGAACTACGTAAATCACGGCTTCTACGCGGTGAAGAACGTGGACTGGTCCGAACGGGTGCATATCGAACTGGAGCCGGGAGATACACTGCTGTTCCACCCGCTGCTCATTCATGGCTCGGGGCACAACCGCAGCCGGCAGTTCCGGCGAGCAATATCCGCGCACTACATCAGTGACGAGGCTCGCGCCCCGGACGGGCGCGAGTGGCGCGACCGCCCCACCATTCGGCGATATGGCTGAACGGGGCAGCCGGTGTCAGGACTCACCCGTGGAGACACGGCCGCGCTCCTTCGCCCGGTCGACAGATTCCTGACTTTCCTTCGCCAGCCGGTCCCAATCCCGCTGCGATCGGCAGACGCGTTCCTTGACACGTGAGCCGGTGACGGCGATCCGCTTGCAGACGCGCTGCTCCTTGCGGACCTCGGTCGGCGTCGCGGACTTCTCATCGTCCGCCCAGGCGACAGCCGGGAACTGCACACAAGCCAGCAGTACGGTAAGAAGGATCGGATGACGCATGACAAATGACCTCCCTGAAAACCGGCACTTTACCACGCCACCATGGAACGGCTGGCGTAAAGTGCTGCGGTGATCCACCAACAATCGCCCTGCCTGACCATGCAAAAATCCGGTGACGACACGTCCGGGCACCCGCCGCTCCAGCCAGCGGCTGCCTCCGAGCAATGGGTAAGCCTGCGCCACGCTCACGATCGACGCCTTCTCGCGGAACTGGGTCTGGTGCTGGATGCGGTCGCCATCGACAACCGACTCCATCGGCTGGATGACATCTGGCACCTGCTCGTACGCGAATCAGCCGTTGCATCAGCGAGCGACGAAATTGCCAGCTGGTACCAGGAAAACCCGCCAGTGAAACGCCTCGCATCGCCACCCGCGCCATCCGGCAACGGCTGGTGGGCCATCGCCGCGTTTCTGGCAGCCATCTGGTTGCCCCCCTTTCTCGAGGACCAGCTAGCAGGCCTGCAATTGCGGGAATCGGGCGTGCTCGATACCGCCCTGGTGCGTGCAGGGGCCTGGTGGCTAACCGTGACCGCGGTGACGCTTCATGCGGATCTGGCGCATCTGGCTGGCAACAGCCTGTTTGGCAGCGTGTTCGGATACCTGTTGGGCCGGTACGTGGGCGCAGGTGTCGGCTGGTTGTGCGCGTTGTGTTGCGCGGCGCTCGCCAATGGCACCAACGTGTTGCTCCAGGCCGAAGGCTTCAGGTCGCTTGGCGCGTCGACAGCAGTATTCGCGGCACTGGGCATCACCGGCGCCTACGCCTGGCAACGCGGTTTTCTGGTGACCACCGACTGGCGCCGACGCTTCGCGCCAGCCTTCGCCGCCATAGCCCTGATCGCCTTCACCGGCGCCAGTGGCGAGCGCACGGATGTGTTCGGTCACCTGTTTGGCTTTCTCTATGGGTTTGCCGCCGGCTGGCTGCTGAGCCGCATGCCGGACGTTTCGGCGCGCAGTGGCGTACAGTGGAGCGCCGCATTCGCTGCAGTCGCCCTGCTGGGATTCAGCTGGCACCGGGTCTGATGGCCCGGACACCGCGCGTCGGCGGTTGACCGAAACCTCTTTCCCGGCATCGCCAGGCAACCCCTCGCGGTGGTCGAATCGTATCCAGCCAGCACCCCACCACGCACGACCCGCATCTGCGCAGTACCGACGATCGGCTGACACGGGTGCAGCCACCGGCGTTGCCGCTCAGGACGATACGCGCAGCACTGATCGCAGGTGTTCCGCCAGCCGGTAAGACAAGGCAACGATGGTAAGCGTCGGGTTCGCCCAGCCGGAGGTTGGGAACACGGAACTGCCCGCCACGAAAAGGTTGGCGTAACCATGCACCCGACAGTTGGCGTCCACTACTCCACAGCGCGGATCGTCACTCATGCGCGTGGTGCCCATGTGGTGATATCCGGCAATGGGGTGGTTACCGATACTGGCATCCACGGGCCATTGCGGACCCGGGTCGCGCAGCCAGTCGAATGGCTCCAGGCAACCCAGCCCGAGTCGGCGCAGCTCCGCGTCGAAGGTGTGCACCAGCACCCGCGCCGCATGTTTGTCGATGGCGGAAAGCTGCCAGTTGAGATCCGCCAGCGGCACGCCCAGGGCATCACGTTGTGATGACAGCACAATTCGACTGGCGGGGTTGGGTGCCTGCTCGCCTCTCACCATCATGTACAAGCGGCTGAGCCCCGCCCGGCTGCGCAGGCGCTCGTAAGTATTGCGCACACGTCGCTGCGTCCACGCGCGGACGTTGCGATAGGCATGGTTCAGGGCGCGCCCTTTCGCATCGGCATTGATGGCATGCTTGATGTTGTTGTAGAGCTGTTGCGTCAACGTAGCCCCCTTTGCCGTATCGCGACGCTGCAGCTTGAACGTGAAGACGCTGTTCAGCGTCCGTTCCTGACGCTGCAGCGAATCGGCCAGCGCCAGCACCGGCGCGACGGGTGGCTGCAATCGACGGAAACGCTTCTGCATGGCCATCCAGAATGCATACGGATCAGCGACGTGCACACGCGCCAGGCGGCCATTGGGATGTTCCATGAAGTAGCGACCGACCTGGTCGAAACGGTTGCCGACACCCCCCGTTTCCACGTCCCGGGAGGCCAGCAGCAGGCGCGCGTTCTCGATCGCACCTCCCGCCAGCACAAAGTGCCGCGCCCGCACGATCCGCTCCGGCTGGCCCAGCGCCCGCACGACAAGCGACTCGACGGCGGTTGCATCGGCGTTGGCCTGCAGATGGACGACATTGGCGTGCAGCAGAACGCGAATGCGATCGGAATCGAGCACATCCCGACACATGCGCGGCCCAAAGCGCTCATGCCGTTCGTCAAAGCGCCACAGCCGTGTGGTGATGCGGCCCGGGTCGAAGCCGGGCAGCGTTGCCCCGCGCTCCCTCAGCGGTGCCGGCCCGTAATCGAACGTATCGAGCTCGAAGAACGCGTGCGCCCTGTGGTAGTGCGGTTCGAGGTCCGTCAAGTCGATGGGCCAGCCGCTGTGAGGAACCCAGTCCCGTGCCTGAAAGTCGATCGGATCCAGCAACGCACAGCGACCGCCCCAGATGCGTGTGGTGCCGCCAAAGAACCGCAGGCGGGAATTTTCCAGCTCGTAATACGCCATACCGACGTTTGCGCCGCGATACAGATCCTGCGTGGCCTGTTCGTAGTCCAGCCCCCCACTCTCGAGCAGAGTGACGGAACACCCATGTCGCGCCAGCTCCCGGGCGAGGGGAATTCCGGCCGCGCCGGCGCCGACGATGCACACGTCGCTCACGGTATCAGCGCCTTCGGGATTGCGGAGCAGATCCACCAGCATGTCAGTCTTTCTCCTCCAACCACAATTCAACGCCCGTACCCCCGCCGACCGGGGTGCTCGTGCGCTGTTGAATCCAGCGCCGGCGGACCATGATCACCATGCCGGTCAGGGTGGTCAACGAAGCAACGCACGCGGACAGGCCGGCGCCAACAAGCCCAGCCACCGGCACCAGCAGCAGCAGCGCCAGCAGATACGCGGCCGCCGCAATGGCGGTCAGCCTCAACACCACGCTGGCGTCGCCCATGGCGTACCCGGCCACGCGCAGCACCGAGGTGCACAAATCGAGCGTTCCCGCGACAAGCAACCAGGTAAGCACAACTGCGGCCGCTACATAGGCATCGCCGGCAAATACACCGAGCAGCCAGTCGCCCCAGAAGACGCTCACGACGACGAAGACCAGACCGCCCAAAGCCGCGCCCGCGACGGTACGGAGAAGAATCCACACCAGGCCGTCGCCACCGCGATTCCACAACCGCGTGAAATCCGGAAACAGTACCTGGCGAATCAGTACCGCTGGCGTCTGCAGCACCTGGGACAGCTCACGCGCCAGCCGATAGAGCCCCGCCTCCATCGGCCCGAGAAATGCTCCCACGACGAGGGTGACAAGGTGCTTTGGCAGAAGATCGAGATTGCTTTGCCAGTAGACGATGCCAGTGAACTTCGCATAACCCGGAAACGCCTCGCGCCAGTCACTGATGTCGACGTCATGCAGCGTGGGCTGATCCAGTTGCCGGTTCAGTTCGCGCCAGCCACGGAACGTCATGTACAGGTGCTCCAGACCAAGAGCCAGCCCCCATGTCACGATGAAACCTGTCAGACCCAGCGACTGCCACCAGCAGAACAGCGCACCGACGAACCGCAGCGCGGGCGCGATCGCCAGTTGACGGGCCAGCAGATCGAAGCGATTGAACAGCCGCAGCACACCTTTGGCGGTGCCGGTGACACTGGTCAGAAGAAGCAGACTGTAGAGCTGGGCCATGCCGATAAAAGCCGGATCCCAGCCGAGCAGCCGGCCAGTGACGCCGGCAAGGCCCGCGGCCAGAATCGCCGCCAGCAGCGAGGAGACCACATCGACCCGAAGTGACAGCTTCAGCAGCCGCCTGAGGCGAGTCTCGTCCCCTGCGTCAACCGCATCGACACCGTAGCGGATGATCGCCTCGAAAGGTTTGCAGTTCAGCAGACCCTGCCAGGTGAGCAGATAAGTGTGCAGCAGTATGACCAGACCAAACTGCTCGGGTGCGAGCGCTCTGGCCATGATGGCCGTTGCGACAAGTCCGAGCACACCAGCGAACGCACGGCCGGCAAGCAGCCGGTTGAGGTTGCCCAAAGCCTTGCGAAGCGTCGAGGGGTTCGGTGTCGGATCTGTCGTTCTGTGCACGATTGCATCAGGCGCCGATACAGGCTCAAACCCCGAAGCGTAAAGACCGGCAGTCTAATGACTCCACCACCGCGTTCCAACCACGCCGGCCCACACTGCGCCAGCCGACCTTGCCTGCCGACAGGCTGCCACTCCACGCTTCACCACCGCGGCGTTCAACCGCCGCGGATACGCACGCCCCGCAGGTGACGATGGTGCACACCTGTGCTGGCTCATCCCGCGGGGCAAACCACGACCGCGATCCGGCACCGGGCGGAGCGATCGGCACAAACACCGTCACCGGAAACGCCATCCTCGTGCAGTCCAGCAGGATGCTGGAAAAGTCCCCCCCGGGCCTGTTTCGACAGTCGTCGGCTTCGCCGACACGCGCCAGATGCTGTATTTGCTGGTCAGCCATCCCTGGCTGGCATACCACGCAGCTTTTTCGGCAGCCTGCCAGGCGATTTTTCACACCGGACGGACCTGCTAAGCTCTCTGCCTTTCCGCTCGCAGGAGTCCCGATGCGCCAGTACCTCATGCCATTGCTGCTGTCCGCGGCCGCGGTGGCTATCTCCGTCCCGGCCGCTGCAAAGAGTCGCCATCCGGATCTCTCCGGCACCTACAATGTCGCCACGCTGACCCCCCTGCAACGCCCCGCGAAGCTTGGCGATCAGGCGACCTTCAGCGACGAGGAAGCCGCCAAGGTAGCCGAGTACTGGTCCTCCGCCCTGGCAAAGGATTCCGAGACGAGCGATCCGGACCGGGAAGCGCCACCGGAAGGTGGGGTGCAGGCCGCGGTTGCCGAGTTCGAGGGTGCGGCCGGCAAAGTCGGTGGGTACAACGCCTTCTTCGTCGATATCGGTACGAGCCCGTTCCGTCTGGATGGCCGGTACCGCACGTCGATCATCACGTCCCCCGCCAACGGGCGTCTGCCAGCCTTCTCGGCGGCAGGCAAACAGCGCTTCGCCCGGTATCCGCACAAGGCACTCGACCGGCATGAAAACACCGGCGATGCCTGGTGGATCGACATGCCATTCGGACCGTTCGATCATCCCGAGATGCGGCCTCTTGGCGAACGCTGCCTGCTCGGCTTCGGCTCCACAGCCGGTCCGCCAGCGCTACCGGTGATGTACAACAACCTCAAGCGCATCGTGCAGACAGACAGTTACGTGATGATCCTCAACGAGATGAATCACGATGCCCGCATCATTCCCATCGACGGCGCAACCGCCGCGGGGCAACTGCCGCAGTGGCTCGGTAACTCCGTTGGCCGCTGGGACGGGGACACCCTGGTTGTAACCACAACTGATATCCGCGACAAGCAGGGCGATTGGCTTGGCTCACCGGCCATGACCGTGGAAGAGCGGTTCTCCCGCATCGATGACAAGACGCTGCGTTATGCGTTTACGGTTGACGATCCGGACACGTGGGAAGCGCCCTGGAGCGGGGAGTACCCGTGGCCGGCCACCGATGAGAAGGTCTACGAGTACGCCTGTCACGAAGGCAACTATTCCTTTGCCGGCATCCTGCGCGGTGCGCGGGTACTGGAAAAGGAAGCCCTGGCGGCAAAGACGGCCGACAGGGGTGCATCGAGCGGCGAGTAGGCGCGCCGCTCCTTTCAGAGGATGTCGTCCTCCGAGAGCTGGTGCCCCCAGCTCCGCTTGGCGTTGAGGTAGCGCTTGTTCCAGGCGCTGACCCCGTGCACGTGTTTCTCGGCCTTGATGTGATGCAGGCCAAACCTCTCGAGGTCTTCCAGTTTTTTCGGATTGTTGGTGAGCAGGCGCATCGGTGCATCACCTACGAAGTGCAGTATCAGAGATGCCGCATCGCTGAAATCCCGTGAATCGTCCGGTAGTCCCAGCGACCGGTTGGCTTCGTAGGTGTCCTCGCCGCCGTCCTGCAGCAGGTAGGTTGCGGCCTTGGCCCACAGGCCGATGCCCCGTCCTTCGTGCCCCGCCATGTAGATGAGATAGCCACCGCGTGGATCCGCCGCAATACGGGCAATCGCGCCGTGCAACTGCGGACCACATTCGCAGCGCTCGGAGCCAAACACATCACCCGTCAGGCAGTTCGAGTGCACGCGAACCAGTGGATCGTCGCCAGGTTCACCGATCCTGAGCACGCTGTTAACGGTCATGAACGACGCCAGATGCGAGAACAGGTGCTGACCGCCACGCTCACGCAATTCACTGGCGAGCGCCTCGACCTGGCCGAGTTCCGTGCTGCGCACCGCAACAAACCACTGCACTGTCGCCGCGATCGTCGGCAGATGAATCGGCAATGGGATCGGCCCCATCAGGTTGATTGCCCGCGCACCGGGTGGAACCGGTTGATCGATATCGAGCCGCCGACCATCCAGGTCGATACGCCACAGCTTTCCGGCACTGACCAGATTGGCGCGCACGGTTGGATTCAGGTAGGTGAACATCAGATCTTTCCTATCAGCTCCCGCGCCACATCCTCCAGCACCTCGAAGCGAGTGTCGAAATTGGGCAGGATCATGAGTTGATCAAGCCCGGCAGCCGCAAGTCCCGCCAGGCGCTCACGAAGTGCGTCCGGCGTACCGATGAGCGAACTCGCCTTCAGGACATCGGGCGTAAGAAACTTTTCTTCTTCCGGCAGCACCCAGCAGTTGTGTCCGCCGTGAATGCGTTGGTGCCGCCTGGCTTCCGGGTAGGACTCGAGCAACGCGGAATAGTCTTCCCAGATTCCGTGCAGCGCGTTCGGCGGCTGAAACCCGAAGTTGCGCCATTGATCGTAGGCGTAATGCACCGTTGCCATGGCCATGGCGCCGCACTGCGCGCGCACGCGCGCGCTGTCTTCCGCCTCACCCGGCTCCAGCACGACGACCGTGGACAATGCGGTGATGCGATAGCGGTCAAAATCGAGGTCGCGTCCGGCGTCACGTGCACCACTGGCGATCATGTGCCGCACGCTGGCCATGGCTGCGGGATGCGCGGCCATGGCAATCACCGCACCGTCGCCATGCTTGCCCGCCAGGGCCAGCGATTTGGGGCCGAACCCGGAGACGTACATGGGGATTGGTGACTCGAAGTTGACGAATCCCTTGTCCGGCATGATGTGGCGGATGGGTTTGCCCTCCCACATCGCCTCTTCGCCTGCCAGCAATGGCCGCATGGCTGCCAGATACGCGTCGTACTCGCGCAGCCGGTGAGGCGCCTTGCCCATCACGCGCATGGCGGTATTGCCCGCGCCAACGCCGAAGAACGTGCGACCCGGTGCAAGCGCATTGATGGTGGCAATGCCCGCGGCATTCACGGGTGCAGGCCGCGTGCCCGTTACCGCCACACCCGTACCCAGATTGATGCGGGAGGTTCGCGATGCCGCCAGTGCCAGCGTGGCATAACAATCCGACCACAACATCTGCGAATCCGCGCACCACGCATGGGTATACCCCAGCGCCTCCGCGCGCTCGATGTAGCCGATGTCGCCAATGTGAGACGCCACGCAGATACCGAATTCCATGCTCAACTCCCGCTACGAATCGCGCCTCACAGGTCACCCGCGAAGCGAACGCCGGTGGCCTGATACCACCGGAACGACACACCCGGCCCCTGACGCGCCCGGCCAAATCTCTCCCGTGAATCCGCCCTGCCGGTCAGCATGGCTGACCGGGCGGCGTTACTGCCACTCAGGAAGTGGGAACGCGCATGCATCCCTGCAGGATGAGGAATCCACGGCAACGCACAAGCGCCCTCAGAACACCAGCCGCAGAACCGACTCCGCGACACAGGCCGGCTTCTCGGATCCCTGAACTTCCAGCGTCAGCTCGTTCACGACTTCCAGCATGTTGCCCTTTACGCTCACTTCCTTGAGCATGCCACGCGTACGCACGAACGAGCCCACGGGTACCGGCGAGGGGAAACGCACCTTGTTCCAGCCGTAATTGATCCCAAGTTTTGCGCCTTCCACTTTCGGCAGACCAACGCCTTCCCCGCCGGGCAGAAACATCATGATGGACTGCGACAGCTGTCCATGCGCGATCGCCTTGCCAAAGGGGCCGGATTTGGCGCGCTCGGGATCGACGTGAATCCATTGATGATCCAGGGTCGCATCGGCGAAGGCATTGATCCGCTCCTGGGTTATCTCGAACCAGTCGGTGGGTGTGCTGGCCTGACCAATTTTCGCGGCCAGTATGGCGCGTGCATTTTCGATCGCAGACACGTTAGTCTCCTTATCCTGATCTTGAGGTTTGATTGAATTGTCCCTGCCCCGCCGCGCTCCACGCCAGGCGGACCGCAACAGCCTCAGGGCCTGACATGAATTTCAGTTTACGCGACGGTCACGCCCTTCCCAGAACGGGGCACGCAGCTCCCGTTTCAGGATCTTTCCCGGCCCGGATTTGGGAAGCGGATCGCTACGGATATCAATGGTCTTCGGGACCTTGTAGCCGGCGATACGCTGACGGCAGAAAGCGATGATATCCGCGGGATCGACACTCCCATGCTCCGGTCGCGGCACCACCGTGGCGTGCACGGCTTCACCCCAACGTGCGTCCGGCACGCCGAACGCCGCCGCTTCGAGTACGGCGGGATGCTGGTAGAGCACTTCCTCCACCTCGGTGCAGTACACGTTTTCACCACCGCTGACGATCATGTCCTTGCTGCGGTCGACCAGGAAGACATAACCACCTGCATCCATATAGCCCAGATCGCCCGTCCAGTAGGCCCCTTCCTTGAGCACCGCCGCGGTCTGCTCTGCCTTGTTCCAGTAGCCCATCATGACGTGTGGGCCGCGCACCACCACTTCGCCGACTTCGCCGGTCGCGCGCTCGGCACCATCCGCGCCGAGAATTCGCACCTCCGAGCCAACGATCGACTGCCCGCAGGAACGGGCGCGGTCGTGTTCGAGCCAGTTCTGCTCATGGCGCAACACGGTGGTCAGCGGTGACAGCTCGGTGGCGCCGTACACATGCACGAGTTCCGCGGCCGGGAACGCCAGGTGGGTACGGCGCACCACTTCCGTGGCGATCGGCGAGCCACCGTGGGCGATCAGCCGCACGCTGTCGATACTGCGGGGGCGTGCGAACTGCTCTTCCGCGATGGCGGACAGCATCGTCGGCACGCCCAGTGTCAGGGTCACCTTGTGCTGCTGGATGAGGTCCAGCGCCGATGCGGCATCAAAGGCAGCCAGCGTTACCTGGACCCCGCCTGTCCAGATCGAGGCCAGCACGCCGTTCGAACCGGCGGCATGGAACAGTGGCGCCATGACCAGTGAAACGTCCGTGTCATCCTGCGGCGCGGCGCTCATCCAGTGATACGTATTGGCGATGAGATTGCGATGACTGAGCATCACGCCCTTGGATTTGCCCGTGGTACCACCGGTGTAGAACAAACCCGCCAGCGTGGTCTCGGTGAGACCTGCGCCCAGCGGCATGGGCGTTGCGCCGGCCAGAAACGCTTCATAGTCCGCGCCAAGACGAATGACGCGTTCCACCCGGTCCGCCAGACCACCCGGGTCCCGGTCCGTAATGAGCACCTTCGTGCCGGAGTCTTCGATGGCGTACTCGAGCTCCGGCTCCGCGTGCCGCGTGTTCAACGGCACCACGACAAGCCCACAGGCGGGCACGCCGACATAGGTTTCCAGATAGGCGTGCCCGTTGGCGGCCAAAATGGCCACCCGGTCGCCCGCCGCCAACCCGCTCGCGTACAACGCGCCGGCCAGACGCTCGCAACGTGCGTTGAACTGCCGGTAGGTGAACAACTGATCGCCGTCCAGGATCGCCGGTCGATCGGCGGCGATCTGCAGGGCGCGACGGAGAGGATCGGCAAACGTCAGCATTGTCCGGGGCTCGTGCAGCGAAAGACGCGAGTCTCCCAGATCAGCCGCCTGGTGGAAACACCATCGCGGTTACCCTTCCCGGTTACGATGGCGGGCGCAATTGCGCAGCGACCGTCGGTTCAACCACTGCCACGACTTATCAATGCGAAGCTCCCCGAAGAAGCGTAGCCCCTGGAAACGGCACCTGCTCCGCATGCTGCTGTGGCTGCTGGCGAGCTGCACGCTTGCGACCCTGGTGCCGGTGCTGTTGCTGCGCTGGCTGAACCCGCCCACTTCCATGGTCATGCTGTTGGACCGTCTCCACGGTGCCGAAGGCGCGCCGCCGCTCAGGTATACGTGGACACCGTGGTCAACCATTGGCGCCAACGCCAGGCTCGCCTTCGTGAGCGCCGAGGACCAGCGTTTTCCCAGTCACTTCGGTTTCGACCTGGTCGAACTGCGCGCCGCAATCAGTGATGGTGACGGCAGCCGGCGCGGCGCCAGCACAATTACCCAGCAGACGGCAAAGAACCTGTTCCTGTGGACCGGTCGCAGCTGGCTGCGCAAGGGGCTGGAGGCCTGGTTCACCGTACTCATCGAATGCAGCTGGAGCAAACGCCGCATCCTCGAGGTGTACCTGAACATCGCACAGACGGGACCTCGCCTGTACGGCATCGCCGCCGCAAGCGAACACTACTTCGGACGCGCCCCGTCGGCTCTCTCCGACCGCCAGGCCGCCCTCGTCGCCGCCGCGCTGCCGAATCCGGTGCTCTACCGCATCAGTGATCCGTCACCCGCGTTGCTGCAACGACAGCAATGGGTACTGATGCAGATGCGGCAGCTGGGCGGTACGGCCTGGCTGCGTCAGTTGGAGTGAACCCTTCGACACACGCCGTCGAACAGGGGCTCAGCGAACGCCCTGGCCTTTCCGGGAATGACCGTTCTTGCCGAAACCCCGCCAGCCTTCCTGATTGCGCAGTTCCGGGCGCGACAGCGTCATCACGCGCGGACTGTTCTGCGAAACCAGCACATCGGTATCGGGTGCATCCATCCCATTGGCTTTGCGAACGTCAATGACGTCCGCTCCCTGCGTGGGTGCGGAGTTGCGATCACCGAAGTGTGTTACGCCTTCGGCATCCACCCAGCGAAGAATTTCGCCAGCCTGTGTGTGACCCGTGCTGAGCACGGCCGTTAAAACGAGCGGAAGGGCCAGTGTCCTTGCCTGCATTGCGCGTCCCCCTCGACGATGGGCAACCTGGAACGCCTGGCTCCGGTCGCCTCTGCTTTTTTATGACGTTGTCACCAGCAATCTGGCCCAACGTGTTGTTTTTGTTGCCGGTCGTCTTGGCCGACCGGACAATGCTAGGGCATCGTCACCGGGTTTGCGACAGGTACAATACCTGACCAAGTACCCCTTCCGGATTCAGCGACGGTTCATCCGGCCGCTGGCAGCGTGAGTGGAACCCGGCGTGGCGAGCTGCCGTGACCGCCGCCGCCACAGATCACTCGCCAGAGGAACAGACAGACACCATGACCTACACGCGTGCCCTTCCGCTGGTGTTGGCCAGCCTGCTTGCTGCCTGCACCAGCAAACCAATCGTGGACATGCAGGGCGTCGACCCGGTGCGCTACGAGCAGGATCTGGCCGACTGCCAGAACTATGCGGACCAGGTCAACGTCGCCGGTAAGGGAGCCACCGGCGCGGCTGTCGGCGCCGCGGTGGGCGCCGCGGTAGGCGCCATCGTGGGCGATCACCACACTGCCGGTCGTAGTGCCGGGGCGGGTGCCGTGGTGGGAGCAACGCGGGGAACCGCCGGCGGCGTGCGGGAAAAGAGCGTGGTGATTCGCAATTGCCTCAGGCACCGGGGGTACGTGGTCTACAACTGAACCTGTTTCCCGGGGCGGCAACAACGGAATCCGCTCTCCGCAACTGCACCTCCCACCCGTGTCGCCGCAGACGCGATCACACAGCCTTGCGGGCGGAACAGATTCCCGGCATCCGGACATGACCGGAACTTCGGTCCGATTCGATCCCGCCGTGCCGAGCCCCGGGTAAGTAGTCCTTCAGGCGTTGTCCAACGCAGCGCGAATTCGCCGCGCATGTGTTTCCAGCACCGTCCTGTCCGCCATGTCGCGCGCGTGCATGCGGAATTCCACCCCGGTGAAGCGCGGCAGAATATGGAAATGCAGGTGGAATACCGTTTGCCCGGCCGCCGCGCCATTGAGCTGCGCAATCATGATGCCTGGCGCGGCGAAGGCTTCCCGTACCGCCGCAGCCACGCGTTGCGTGGTCGCCAGCGTGGCGGCGAAGTACTCGGCTGGCAATGAAAACAGGTCAGCGGCGCCGTACTTCGGAATGACCAGTGCGTGGCCGTCCGTCTGCGGCATGATGTCCATGAAAGCCAGCGTCAGCTCATCCTCGTACACGGGCACACAGGGAAGTTCTCCCCGCAGGATACGGGCGAAGACGTTGCCGGTGTCATAGTCCGCGGCATGCTGCATGGTTGTGTCCTTCGCGGCGTTGTTCCGCCCTGCCACTGAGGGGCCGGGAACCTGGGCCGTCATGCTAGCACGGCCTTGTCAGAGGGAGCATCGATGCGCCGCTGGTTACTCACTTCGCTGCTGTTCTTACTCCCGGCAGCGGCTCTTGCGGATCTCCCGCTTGTCGCGGAACGTACCATCGCCTTCGAGACGCAGCGGGTATCCTGGCTGTCGGTGGATGTCTCGCCGGATGGTTCCACCCTCGTCATGGAGGTCCTCGGCGACATCTACGTGGCGCCGGCATCCGGCGGCGAGAGCAGGCGCCTCACCCAGGGCCCGGCCTTTGACAGCCAGCCACGTTTTTCGCCCGATGGCGCGCGCATCACCTTTCTGAGCGACCGCAGTGGCGCGGAAAACGTCTGGATCATGGATGCAGATGGCGGTCATCCCCGGCAGCTCAGCCAGGAGAAGGATGGCGTCGAGTTCGCCTCCCCCACTTTTTCCCCGGGCGGCGATCACGTTGTCGTGTCGCGCAGTACCTGGGCATTGCGTACCTATGAACTATGGGCCTATCACCTTGACGGCGGAAAAGGCGTACAGATAACCAATGCCAGACCGGCAGCAACCACACCGGCAAACGAACGCCCCAACACCCTGGGCGCCGCGTATTCACCGGACGGCAGATTCCTGTACTACGCGAGGAAAAATGGCGGTTTTGCCTATAACGCAAGCCTGCCGATGTGGCAGATCGCCCGACGGGATCTGCGCGACGGTACGGAGGTCATCATCACGGAAGATCATGGCAGCGCGATGCGTCCCGTGCTGTCACCCGACGGTAAAAGCCTGGTGTATGCCGTGCGCCACCGACAGCAGACCGGCCTGCGCCTGCGCGATCTCCTGACAGGCACCGACCGGTGGTTGCGTTGGCCGGTGGAACACGACGAGCAGGAATCACGCTTCACCCGCGACCTGATGCCGGGCTACGCGTTTGCGCCTGATGGCAGATCGCTGTATGTCGCCATCGATGGCCAGGTCCATCGTCTGCGCATCGAAGACGGCGTCGCAACGCCGATTCCACTGCGTTTTGCAGTGGAACAGCAACTCGGGCCGCGACTGGATTTTCCTCACCGCACGGGCGTGGGCCCGGTACGCGCCCGCCTGCTGCTGACGCCCACCCTGTCCCCGGACGGCAATCGGCTGGCTTTCTCCGCGTTTCTCTCACTGTTCGTGCATGATCTTGTCAAAAACAGGACAACCCAACTGTTGCCGGATGGCACGGCCGGTGTACAGCCGGCGTGGTCGCCGGATGGACGCTCGCTGTTCTACGCGGGATGGGACGGCGAAAGTGGGCACATCTGGCGAATCGGCGCCAATGGCGGCAAAGCGCGACGTATCACGAATGCGTCGGCCTACTACTCCGAGCCGGTGGTGAGCCCGGACGGGCGCGCCGTGTACGCTTTGCGGGGTTCGCGACAGGACAGACTGACCCGCGATTTCGACCTCGGCCAGACGGCCGGTGCTGATCTGGTGAAGGTGGACGTGGCGTCCGGCAAGGTGACGGTCGTTGCACCAGCCACGGATCTCAGCCGGCCGCACTTTGGCCCCGAGGCAGACCGGATCTACCTGTTTGCGTCGCCAGGCGTTTTTGCCCCTGCCGGTGTCGGCTCGCTTGTTTCGATGCGGCTCGACGGTAGCGACAGGCGCACGCACTTGAGCGTCAGGGGTCCTGGTATCTACCGGGCGGAAGAGGAAGTCTCGCCGGAGGCCATGCAACTCTCGCCGAACGGGGTGTACGTGCTCGTAAGACATGCCGCCCAGCTCTACGTCGTGCAGCAACTCGGCAGCGAATTTCGCGGCGTGACCCAGAGCCTCAGTGCCGCGTCGCTGCCGATGTACCGACTCACCGACGTGGGTGCGGATGCCATGGGCTGGAGCAACGATGGCCGTACCGTCTGGTGGACCGTCGGACACACCCTGCACACCCGTGCGCTTGCAAGCATGAGTTTCCAGGATGACGACACCGAAGCAACTGTCGTGGACGGCCCGGATACCCAGACGAAACCGGGCGAAATGCACGACGACAGGCCGCGGGAGGATCACGACACCGTGGCCACCACCGTGGTGGATCTGTACCGGCCAAGGCATTTCCCGCGGGGTACGGTCGCGCTGGTCAACGCCACCCTGCACACCATGGAAGCCGGGACGGCGCCCGTACCCCACGGCGTCCTGCTCATCACCGACGGCCGTATCCGGGCCGTGGGCGCGGCCGCCGACGTCGAGATTCCCCAGGAGGCTACGGTGATCGACCTGAGCGGGAAACATGTACTTCCGGGGTTCATCGACACGCATGCCCACTACCGACCCATGCGTGATCTGCTCGATGGTGGTAACGCCTCCTTTCTCGCCAACCTGGCCTATGGCGTCACCACGGGCATCGACGTGCAACCCAGCACCGTGGACATCATCGCCTATGAAGATCTGATCGATGCCGGGCTGATGACCGGTCCGCGCACGCTGTCCACCGGTCCCGGAGTATTCAGCAACAACATCTTCCGATCCGCCGCGCACGTGGAAAACGTGCTGCGCCGTTATCGCGACCACTATGGCGTGCGCAACATCAAGGCGTACCTCGCCGGCCGGCGGGAGCAACGGCAATGGGTGGTGCAGGCCTGCCGCAAGCTGGGACTGATGCCCACCACCGAAGGCGGGCTGGACATGAAGCTGGACCTGACGCACGTGCTCGATGGCTTCAGCGGCAACGAGCACAACTTTCCGCTGGTGACGTTGCAGGACGACATCGTGCAACTCGTGGCGCGCGCCGGCCTGGCCTATACCCCGACGCTAATCGTCACGTATGGCGGTCCATGGGGCGAAGGCTGGTTCTATACGCGCGAATCGCCCGTGAACGATGCCAAACTCAACCGGTTTACGCCCTACCCGGAACTGGCCGGCAAGGCGCTGCGGCGCATGTGGGCGCAAGACGCCGAGTACACACATCCACGCCTCGCCGCGCAGGCACGCAAGCTCGTGGACGCCGGCGGTAACGTGGGCATCGGCGCGCATGGTCAGCTTCAGGGTCTGGGTTACCACTGGGAGATGTGGCTGCTGGCCAGCGGCGGCATGACCAGTCAGCAGATACTGACTTCCGCAACGCGTATGGGCGCAGAGATGATCGGCGTGGAACAGGACCTGGGCACGTTGACGGCCGGCAAGCTGGCCGACATGGTGGTGCTGGATGCGGACCCACTCACGGACATTCGCAACACTGCCAGACTGAACCGGGTGATCAAGGGCGGCGAGATCTACGACGCGTCCACACTGGACCAGCAGTGGCCCCTGGAAAAGCCACTGGCGGATCAGTGGTGGTGGCACCTGGAGCCTGTGGCCCCGGCCGGGGAGTGACCCCCGGGACACGTGCAGGCAGCCGGGTCTGGGCACCGGCTGCCATGCGCAATCTGGTTCAGTCTTTCGCGGCCCGACCGCGCAGGTAGAAATGGAGCTGGCGATCATGGCGACTGGTGGCTGACAGCGGCCCCGGACGCAGCCAGGGTTGCCACCGCGGCGGCGACGACGCGGTCACCTGATCGCCCATGACCGTCACCCGCTGAATGATGCGTTCGCCGTCGAAGTCATTGATGACGAAGTGCTGGGTGCAGCGGTTGTCCCACATGCCGATGGTGCCCTGGGCCCACCGGTAGCGTACGGTGAAGCGCGGATTTTTAACCCAGCCCGTGAGGTACTGCAGCAGCATCGCGCTTTCTTCCGCGCTCATCTCCACGATCCGGCGCGTGAAATGTTCGTTGACGTAGAGCGCGCGCCGGCCGGTTACCGGGTGTACGCGTACGACGGGATGCACTGCCATCTGCTCGGGGTGATTGTGCGGCAAAGCGTCGTGCAGCGCGGTCAGGCCCTCGCACAGTTCTTTCATAGGCGCCGAGAGTTCGTCATAAGCCGCGTAGAGACTCGACCACATCGTGTCGCCTCCCACAGGCGGGCAGCGCACCATGTTCAGAATGGACATCAGCGCCGGCGATTCCTGAAATGTGATGTCGGTATGCCATTCATCCGCGATACCGCCCCGGGTGGCCGCCAGCTCGAAGATCTCGGGATGTTCCAGGAACGCGTTTTTCAGGTTCGGATGCCCTTCCAGGGTACCGAAGTGACGGCCGAGCGCCACGTGCTGCTCCTGGGTGAGATTCTGCCCCGGAAAAAACAGCACCAGATGCTCGAGCAACAGGGCCTCGAGTGCGGCGGCGGTGTCCGCATCCACCTGCCCGAGATCCACGCCATGCACTTCGGCGCCAAGCGCGCCCGCCAGCCGGATCACCTGCCAGTCAGCCGGTAGTTGCAATGCTTCACTCATGGGGCGTCCTCCGGGATTTCCGGGGAATTATACGGCCGCCCGCGCTGAGAGCAGCGCCAATCCCGGAACAAGTGGTAAAGTTTCGCGTTCAGAGAGGAGAACTCGTCATGGCCGAAGCCCCGGTTGTCACCCCCGTCGATGTGCAGTCAATTCCCCTGGCACAGATTGACGTCAGTCGTGCCGAACTGTTCCAGACCGATACGCACTGGGAGTACTTTCGCCGGTTGCGCCGGGAGGATCCCGTGCATTATTGCGGCCAGAGTCTGTTCGGCCCCTACTGGTCCGTGACGAAGTTCCGCGACATCATGGAAATCGAGAAGAACCATCAGGTGTTCTCCTCTGAACCGGGCATCACCCTGGCCGACCGGCCGGAGGACTTCCAGACCACCAACTTCATCGCCATGGACCCGCCGAAACACGACGTGCAACGCAAGACCGTGCAGGGCGTGGTGGCGCCGATGAACCTCGCCCGCCTGGAGAGCACGATTCGCGAGCGTGCCGCACGCATTCTGGACAGCCTGCCGATCGGCGAAGAATTCAACTGGGTCGACCGCATGTCGGTGGAACTGACCACGCAGATGCTGGCCACCATCTTCGACTTCCCCTTCGAGCAGCGACGCAAGCTGACCTACTGGTCTGACATGGCAACGTCGGGGGAACTCGCTGGCGGACCTACCCCGGAACCGGTTCGGCGCAAGGCCCTGCTCGAGTGCCTGGAGACCTTCACCGCGTTGCGCAACGAGCGACTGAAGGAGCCGCCGAAACCCGACCTTCTGTCCATGCTCGCACACGGCGAAGAGACGAGGGACATGCCGCCCATGGAATTTCTCGGCAACCTGATCCTTCTGATCGTGGGCGGCAATGACACCACGCGCAATTCCATTTCCGGTGGCGTACTCGCTCTCAATCAGAACCCCGGCGAATACGACAAGCTGCGCGCCGACACCTCACTCATACCCAACATGGTATCCGAGATCATCCGCTGGCAGACGCCGCTTGCCTACATGCGCCGAACCGCAATGGTGGATTTCACATTGCGGGACAAGACCATTCGCGCCGGCGACAAGGTGGCAATGTGGTACGTTTCCGGCAACCGCGACGAAGAGGAGATCCCCGATCCGGATCGTTTCTGGATCGACAGGCCCAACGCCCGTCACCATGTCTCGTTCGGCTTCGGTCTGCATCGCTGCATGGGCAACCGCCTCGCGGAAATGCAACTGCGCGTTCTGTGGGAGGAGATCATGAAGCGGTTCCGCTTCGTGGAAATCACCGGTCCCATCGAGCGCGTGCAGTCCAGCTTCGTCAAAGGCTATTCAAGCATGCCGGTAATCCTGCATAGCTGGTGACCCGTGGACGAACAGCGACCGAACGGGCCCTGACGCCAGCTGGCTGACAAGGGGTCGGACATGGCATTGGCTTGCTGGAATTGCGGCGAAGACCTGACCTCGGTGCCGAAACCGATCAGCCGCCACGCGCAGTGCCCGAGCTGTTTCGAAGCGCTGCGCTGCTGCCGACTGTGCCAGCACTTCGACGAAGCGACGGCGGGACAATGCCGCGAGGAACGCGCCGACCCGCCTACCCGCAAGGAAAGCGCCAACTTCTGCGAGTTTTTTCGGCCGCGCGCCAACGCCTACGTGGATCGCCGGGGCAAGGCAGCCAGCGACGCCAAAGCGAAACTCGAGGCCCTCTTCGGTTCGCAGGAAACGGATCAGGCTATCGACAACGCACTGGACCGGTCGCCAAGTCCGCCTTCCAGGGAGGATGCGGCACGGGCAGCTCTGGAAGCATTGTTCCGCAAACCGGACTGAACCTCCCCGCGCCGGATCGTCGCCCTGCGGCCAACGCGCCTTCACGAACGACCTCCGCCGAGAAATTTTTTCCTGCCTGCGACCATTTCGTCTCCCACCGCATCTTCAGTACAGGAACGATCGACACGATGCGAAGCGCCGGATGGGCAGCGGAATGGTCAGTGTCTCACGAGCAGCACGGCCCACCGCCCTGTCGCCGGGGAACCGGCGACCCTACGCTGCCAGCAACGTCATCAGATCGTTGACAGATACACGGAATCTTCCGACAGGAGAACGCACAGATGAAAAGACTCCCCCTTGCAACCCTTAACTTTCCAACCCTTACCTTTGCAACCCTCACCCTTGCCCTCTCCGCCAGCGCCTTCGGCCATGCCAGCGACGCTGACTACAGCCTCGTCTATCGCAACGCCGACTTCGCCACCTACGAGAATGTCAGGGATCTGCACCAACGCATCGTGAAGACGGCAAAAGCCCACTGTCCAAGCTATTTCACTACTCGCTCGCTCAGCGATGTGAACACCTGCGTGCGGGATGTTGTCGAGAACCTCGTGCGCTCAATCGACAATCCGCGACTCACCGCTTACGACGCCGGCCAACCGGCGTTTGATGTTGCTTCCGAGGTGAACGGGGACAGTGCGTCGTCCTGAGGCAATCCTCAGTGCGACACGCTCCCGCGCACATGGGCGTGTAACAAAGCATTGAACGTATCGGGCTGTTCGAAGTAAGGTGAATGGCCCGAGCCCTGAACCACAACCAGTCGGGCGCCGGGGATATGCGGCACGAATGAGGCCAGCAGCGAGGCTGGAAAGAGCGGATCCTCGGCACCGGCAATGAACAGTACCGGGCACTGCAGTGCAGACGCCGCCTCCAGCGACACCGGATCACGCGCCAGCGCCCGCAGGCTGGTCATGCGGAAGTCGACATTGAAAGCGGTTATCGCCCTGTACAACGCCACCCTCTCTGGTCTGGCCAGGGTAGCGCGCGACATCGTGCGCAGAATGCCATCGCCGGCATTCTCGTCCGATCTCGTGAGGTTGGCCGCCGATTCGGTTGGCGCCGGATTTGGCAGGCCGCCTGGTGTGGCGCTCAATGTCAGTGACAACACGCGTTGCGGCGCATCCAGGGCCAGTCGCAACGCGGTAAATCCGCCCATCGACTGCCCCACCACGTGAGCCTTGTCAGCACCGACTGCATCGAGCACGGCCAGCGCATCGTCCCGCAGCGCCGGCGCGGAGACCGAATCGGCCGGCGCAGGACTGCGCGCGAAGGTACGATGATCAAAAGTGATGCAACGGAAGCCTTTTCCGGAAAACCAGGCAACCTGCTGGTACCAGATAGCCGCATTGCCACCCGCGCCGTGGGCAAACAGGATGGTCTCGCCTTCACCCGCAACCTCGTAATAGATACGGGTACCCCGACACGTCGCATACGGCATTCGTCCCATCTCCCCTTCCGCCTGTTCAGCACCCGCTGAGCATCGCGCCCGGTGTCGATTGTGACCCGCAATGCCGGTCACTTGAAGCCCGGCCGGGAAGCGTTCGCAGGCAGGCTGCCGATGCACCTGGGTCTGGCAAGTCCGCGAGCATGGCACGTCTCAGCCGGTCGATTGCTCCTTGCGCACGATCCCCTGATCACCGAGATCTTCCAGCATGAACTCGTAGAGGCTGCGCGCTGCCCGTAGCGGATGCCGGCCTTCCAGTGGCGAGAGGTAGTGCTGGCCGTACCAGACGAACATCACCCGATCACGACGACGCTTCGTTTCACCGGCGGGGCGTCGGGCTGCCGCCAGCGGTACGCCAACCGCATCAGCAGGGGGCTGTGACAACTTTTCAGTCCCGCGCTTCGGCATGGCGCGACCGGCAGGCCCATTCGGCGCTACCGCGGCCTGCCTCCGCAGTCGCGCAAGCAGCGCCTTGGGATCCGGCTCACCGGCATCTTTCGACGGCAGCGAGCCGAGCACTCCTATCCCTATCCCCATCCCCTTCCCCTGGTCCACTAACGGGACCGCGATGGTGGTCTCCGGATCTGACGGTTTTCCCGCTTCCGCAGGTCGCGCGTGCTGACGCTTCTGCCAGGATGCAATGACCACATCGATGTTGCTCGTACGCCGCCCTGCGCCAAGCGCCGCACGCACCAGGCGAATGGTTTCTGCTTTCCCGGTTGCCTGGCCCGGCGCGGATGATCCCACTTCGGCAGCACGTGCCGGTGTACCGGTATCCGGCCCCGTCTGTTCCGCAAGGATGCTGGCCGCGGCGACGACTGGCGCCGCCCCCTCCGCAGACCGTGCCGCGTCGTCCGTCACGTCGGAGGGCTCCATTGTTTCGCCGTCGCCAGCAGCCGCAGCCTGGGCGCCTCCCGGAACGTCGCTGGACGCCGCGGATTCCGCACTCACCGGCACAGGACCATCAATGGCTTCCGATTGCCCGGCAACTGCCTGCGGTAATGACGGTGCGTCGTCCCGTTGCGAAGACACTCCCTGCGCAAAGGTCGCCTCCGCCATTGCGCCTTCCGCGTCACGATCGGCTTGCGAATCGTTCATCGACGGATTTTCAGCCGTTGAAATGTTTTCCGCCGCCCCTGCATTCGTGTGTGCTGCATTTTCGCTCACCGGGACGAACGGTTGCACATCGGCGCTGCCGGCGTCGGGATTCGCGAGATCGTCCGCCATCAGGTCAACCGCTTCGACGCCGGCGGTCGCAACGGCGCCTTCTGCCAACCCGTCGATGTCTCCCGGGACCGGCTCCGCAGTCGCACCCTGACCAGAGCGACGCATCGCTATTGCGAACGCGCTTGCCGTTCCGACGCGCCCTCGCCCTCCCGATGTATCGTGCTCTGATACCGGCAGGACCCATGCCTCGGGGGATGCATTACGCTCGCCGGCGAGCGGGTCGGGTAAGTCAGCCGAGTTCCCGGGTGCAACCGCGGCGGGCTCTGAAGCATCTGCCGGCATGTCAGCAATAGCGGATTGCAATTCAGCGGACGCATGGGAGCCGGTTATCGACATGTCGGGCGACTCCGAGTGCGCGGGTGGCTCCTCATTGTCATGCCCGCCCGGAAGGACAACTCCCGATTCCCGCAACAGACGCGACGCAGAAGCCAGCTTCGGCTCCGCGTGCGAGGAATCCAGCTCCGTGCCAGCTGCTCCCACACGCCCTTCCGCCGCCGCAGTCTCCCGGGCGAGGCGCTTGGCAAGCGTCTCCCTCGCCGCTCCATTACCTCCACCCGTATGCGCCGTTGCTGGCTCCTCCGGCGTGGCAGTGGGCAACTCAGCGGACGAACCTGCATCCTCGGCATTGCGCACCGAGCGGGCAAGCAATGGGACGGACTGGGATACTTCAGCGCCTGCGGACCTGCGCGGGCGACTGCGGCCACCGCCAGCCTGTCGTTTCCTCGCGGACGACCACAACTCAAACACGTTGTAGACAAGACCAAGAATCAGAAGTCCGAACAACACGGGCGACGGATTGGCAATCTTGGACAGAACCAGTGCTGCATACCCAGCCAGCAGCAACACGTTCAGGGCTACCAGCAACGCTGTACGATCTGCCGGATCTTTGGCGCTCGTCGACATACTTCCCTCACAACCAGCGGAAGTCGCGATGGTAGTCGATTTTATGTCAACTGTTATGCCTTTATTTGTAATTTATATTGACATATAAGGAGTTCGTTTTGGGTCAGCCGCCCGCCATCCGAAGCAATTCAACGGCCGCCTGCACCTGGCGCACCCAGAACCAGGCCACGCTGGTCAGAATGAGAACGCTGACCGAAACGGCGATCCACTCGAACTTGTCACTTTTCACCGAATTTCCCCCACATCGAATTGCGCTGCAGCGGGACAGAATCGCGCCTCGACGCGGCCGTCATGTCCTCACGAAAAGCCTATCCAGCGCCCCGCCGCAGCTACCGTAAACCAGGTGGCAAGACTGGCGCAGGCCACGAGCCGCGTCGGCCACGCACCAGACTGGGGGCGCCGCAGCAGGGGACGCTCGATCCCGTACATGAACACCATGCCAACCAGAAGACCAGCCATCTTCACCCAGAACATCTCGTTGTAGTAAAGCTTCATGGCCACAGCGGAACTCATGAATATCCCCGAGATCACGATCAGCACCAACGCCACGTCGAAAACCCGCCACGTGCCGGCTAGCACCAGGGCGCGGGGAACGTCACGCAGCAAAACACCAAGCATTCGCAGTGCCCCAGCCACAACCGCCCCACCCAACAGCACCAGCGCCAGCAGATGAAACATCTGTACCACCGCAAACACACCACCATAGGCTTTGGACATGCGCGCCAGGAAGGAGGCATCGAGCCAGTTGAAAAACGCCAGAAGGTCCATGTTCGGTCCTTAGTTGGTTATCGCCTGCCTGGCCGCACGTCAGGGGGGCGGGTTGCAGGGTCAGCGGGTTGCCAGCTCATCGACACACCCGGCAGCCCACAACATGACTGTCGACAGCGGCTTGTGACAGTCGAACCAGTCATAAGCAATGGCTCTGCCGGTAAACACCACGCCGCTCCACAGCAGGAGCGACAGGCCCGCACCGACCCGAAATCGCAGTGGCGCCACGGAGCTACCGGTCCAGTCGTGCGAGGATGCCCGCATGCGCCGCCGAAACAGCCACGCATTTACGCCAGCCGCCAGCATCAGCACCACTTTCATGCGAAACCAGACGCTCTGTGTCGTACGGACAGGAATGGCGTAATAGAGCAGGAGCCCGCTGATCACCATCACGAGGAAGCCGAGTAGCATCGGCCGGTCGAGCCGCGCAGCCAGCGCCTCGGCGGAAACCGACGGCATGGCCCAGCCCAGCATGCGCAGATCGATGAGGAACAGCATGCCGAGGAACACGGTGAGCGTGAGCACGTGCACCGACTCGATCCAGCCGTACATATAGATGGACTCATGCAGCGAGATGCTCCAGTCCTGCGCGGCCAGAAAGCGCGCGAGGGCCAACAGCCATTCATTCAACACGGGCTCCCCCCTCCTCCGGCCAGGCACCGCTCATGTCGATGACCAGTTTACCCATGATCCAGCCTGCAAGCTGCGCCTGCAGCGCCGAGCGCACGTCCACCAGCGGCCACACCGCAACCGGCGGCGGTTTCAACCGCCGGTCCGCGATCAGGCGCAGCAGCTTCGCCGCCAGCGCTGGCGTCAGCGCCGGATCGGCCCGCGACGCACCGCCCCAGTCCACCCCAACGATGGAACAGCGTTTCAGCAACGGCAGATTCAGGGCAATGGCCGGAACGCTGCCACCGGCGAATCCCGCAACCAGGAAACGACCACCCGGCGACAGACTGCGTAGTGCCGGTTCCGCGACATTGCCACCCACGGGATCCATGACCGCATTCAGCGGGCGATCCGCCAGCACGGTCTTCAGCGTCTCCCGCCAGTCGGGCGCGCCATAACAAACGCCCGCATCCGCACCACAGGCGACTGCCGCCGCAACCTTCTCAGGTGTCGACGCTGCGGCAATCACATGCAGTCCCATGGCTTTTCCCACGGCGATTGTGGCGGAACCCACACCGCCGCTCGCGCCCAGTACCAGCACGCTTTCCCCGGACTGCAGCTGACCACAATCGTCCAGTCCATAGAGCGCGGTTGCATGATTGAGCAGAAAGCCGGCCGCCTGGGGATCCGTCAACCCATCAGGAACACGGATACAGGCACGTGCGGGCAACGCCAGCGTTTCCGCAAACGCCCCGGATGCAAGCCCCATGACGCGGTCCCCCACCGCCAGCTCGCCGGACACACCATCACCGAGCGCCACCACCCGGCCCGCAAATTCGTTGCCGGGGACAAACGGCAACGCGGGTTTGATCTGGTACCTGCCCTGGATGAGCAATCCGTCGACAAACCCCACTCCCACCGCCGTCACCTGAATCAACACCTGGCCGGCGCGCGGCGTGGGGGGAGAGACCGTAACCACGCGCAGGGAGGACGGCGGACCGAATTCATCGCAGCGAATGACCAGCATGGGGAACTCCTCGTGGGGTGCGCGAGCAACCGATTGAGCAACCTAACAGGCTGCTGAAAAAGTCCATCCTGGACTTGTTTCAGCAGTCGTCGGCTTCGCCGACTCGCGCCAAATGCAGCGTTTTCCGCTGCATTTTCGAGCCAGCCGTCCCTGGCTGGCATACCAGGCTGCTTTTTCAGCAGCCTGCTAAAGCGCAGGCAACGATAGCAGAATGGCTGACCTGGCTCAGGCCACACGCCTCAAGCGACGGGTCCTGCCGTGCGTGGTGGCGTCAGAAGGAGTTTCGCTTTGGGGGAAGCCGGAGATCGCACACATTCGACTGCGTCGAATGTGTTGTCGGGACCACTTCGCGGTGCGAAGTGGTCGGTGGGCAGCCCTTTCACACATTCGACTGCGTCGAATGTGTTGTCGGGACCACTTCGCGGTGCGAAGTGGTCGGTAGGCAGCCCTTTCACACATTCGACTGCGTCGAATGTGTTGTCGGGACCACTTCGCGGTGCGAAGTGGTCGGAGTGAGAGGATTTGAACCTCCGGCCCCTACGTCCCGAACGTAGTGCTCTACCAAGCTGAGCTACACTCCGATGCTTTTTGCACCAGCGCCAACCGCTCCGGGCGCCGGTCCCACCTTGCGTGGGCGGCGTAGTGTAGTGGCCCGCCTCGCCGCGCTCAACCTCCTCACACAACCTCCTCGCACCACCTCCTCACACAATGTGTCGCACTTCTGCCTTTCAGGCATTCTCCCGCCCCGCCACGCCCACTCCACCAGCCGCCAATGGCAAGCGGAGTGCAGGCAGCCCGCGGGCAACCTGTTAGCATTTGCCGCCTCGACGACACGGAGAACTCGGGGCATGGGCTCATTCGACATGACCGGCCGGCACGTGGCCATCACCGGCGCCTCATCCGGCTTCGGACACCATTTTGCCGGGCTTCTGGCCAGCAAGGGCGCAAAGGTATCCCTCGGTGCACGCCGGGTGGACAAACTGGAAACGCGGGTCGCGGAAATCCATGCGGCCGGCGGCGAAGCGGCTGCAATTCCGCTGGACGTACGCCAGCGCGCCAGTGTCACCGCCTTCATGGACCAGGCGGAGGCCACGTTCGGCGGCATCGACGTGCTCATCAACAATGCTGGCGTGGAAGCCGGCGCCAAAACCTACATGATGATCGACGAGGCGGATTGGGATTTCGTCATCGAAACCAACCTCAAAGGCGCCTGGCTCACCTCCAAGGCCTACACGGAAAGAGTCGTTGCCGGCAAACGGCCAGGCGGCAACATCATCATGATCTCCTCCATTACCGACTCACGCACCATCAAGGGTCAGTTCCCCTACGCCGTTTCCAAGGGCGGTCTCACCCGGATGACCGAAGTGATGGCGCTGGAAGCAGCCCGATACAACATCCGCGTCAATGCGCTTGCGCCGGGTTACGTGCTCACGGACGTCAGCCGCGTGCTGCTCGAAAGCGAGCGGTCAGCGGAATTCGTGAAGGGCATTCCCATGCGTCGTTACGGCGAATTCGAGGACCTTGACGGCCCGCTGCTGCTGCTCGCCTCCGACGCCAGCAGCTACATGACCGGCTCCGTCGTTGTCGTCGATGGCGGCCATATCTGCGCATCGCTGTAACACCGCGCAACGCAACCCGACCGGGAGAACCCACCATGACCAGTATCCGCCCCTTCACGATCGAGGTTTCCGATGAGGCCATCGCCGACCTCAGGGCCCGCCTCGCGCGCACCCGATTCCCGGACCGGGAAACGCCCGACGACTGGAGCCAGGGCACGCCACTTGCCTACATGCAGGAACTGGTGCGGTACTGGCTGCACGACTACGATCACAAACGACTGGCAAACAGGCTGAACGCCTGGCCCAATTTCATCACAGAGGTGGACGGGCTGGACATCCACTTCCTGCACGTACGCTCTTCGCACGCCAACGCCCGTCCGCTCGTGCTGACGCATGGCTGGCCAGGATCCGTGGTCGAATTCCTGAAGGTCATCGAACCGCTCACGCAGCCGGAAAAGCACGGTGGCTCACCTGCGGACGCGTTCCACCTGGTCATGCCCTCGCTGGCGGGCTATGGCTGGTCCGGCAAGCCCACTGCTCCCGGCTGGGGGGTGCAGAAGATGGGCAGCGCCTGGGGCAAGCTGATGGCCCGGCTTGGCTACGACAGCTACTTCGCCCAGGGCGGCGACTGGGGCGCCATCGTGACCTCCCATGTAGCGCTGCAGAATCCCGGACACTGCAAGGCCATCCACCTGAACATGATCGTCGCTCCGCCCGATCCGGCAACCATGAACGACCTGACGCCACTGGAACAATCCGCCCTTGCCGGGCTGAAACACTACCAGGACGTCGACAGCGGCTACTCCAAGGAACAGGGCACACGGCCACAGACGGTCGGCTACGGCCTGGTGGACTCGCCCGCCGGTCTCCTCGGCTGGATCATGGAAAAGTTCTGGGCCTGGACGGACTGCAACGGCCATCCGGAGAACGTACTCACGCGTGACGAGATGCTGGACAACATCATGGTGTACTGGCTGAACGCGGCTGGCGCCTCGTCCGCGCGCCTGTACTGGGAAAGTTTCGGCGCCGGCTTCGCCGATACAGTGAACACTCCGATGGGCGGTAGCGTGTTTCCAAAGGAGATATTCCGCGCCTCTAAGCGCTGGGCCCAGCAGCGTTACCCCAACATCATCTACTGGAACGAACTCGACGCCGGTGGCCATTTCGCCGCGTTCGAGCAGCCCGGGCAATTCGTCACGGAGGTGCGCAACTGCTTTCGCGAGGCAAGTCTGTGACCAACGCCCGGGACGTCCCACTCTGGCGCCCTGATCCGCAAACCGCCGCACGCAGCCAGATCGCCGCCTTTCAGCGAATCGTCGAGCAGCAGACGGGCCAGCGGTTTGCGTCTTACGCCGATTTCCATCGCTGGTCGGTCGACGCACGACCCGCGTTCTGGAAAGGCGTGTGGTCCACCTGCGACATCGTCGCCAGCCGGCAGCCGACGACAATCCTTACGGATGACCGTTTTCTGCACGCACGCTGGTTCACCGGAGCACGCCTCAATTTTGCCGAAAACCTGCTGCTGCGGCGTGACGATCACCCGGCGTTGATCAGCTACCTGGAAACGGGTGAGCGACGTGAGCTGAGCTATGCGCAGCTGGCGGATGCCACTGCGCGACTGGCGGCATGGATGCGTGCGTGCGGAATCTCGCCAGGTGATCGTGTTGCCGCCTGGCTGCCGAACATCCCCGAGACGATCATCGCCATGCTGGCCACCGCCAGCATCGGCGCGATCTTCTCGTCGTGTTCGCCCGATTTCGGGGCTTCCGGCGCGCTGGACCGGTTCGGTCAGATCGAACCCGCGTTGCTCATCGCCTGCGACGGCTACTACTACAACGGCAAACGCATCGACATCCGGGACAAGGTGAACGCGGTGGCGCGCGAGGTCGCCTCCATCAGGAATACGGTGTGGATGCCGGTGCTCGGCGAACTGCGCGCGGGCGATACGTCCCTGGCGGACCTGCTACGCGGAAACGGTCCCGCCCCCGAGCACCGGTTCGAGCAACTGCCTTTCGACCATCCGCTGTATATCGTCTATTCCAGCGGCACCACGGGCAAGCCGAAATGCATCGTCCACGGTGCCGGCGGCTCGCTGCTGCAGCACCTGAAGGAACAACGTCTGCACCTGGACCTGTCAGCCGATGACACACTGTTTTTCTTTACCACGGCCGGCTGGATGATGTGGAACTGGCTGGCCTCCGCACTGGCCATCGGTGGCACGCTCATTCTGTACGACGGCTCTCCGTTTCACCCGTCTCCTGCCGCGCTTTTCGACCTTGCCGTGCGTGAACGTGTCACCGTATTCGGCATCAGCGCCAAGTACCTGCAGAGCGTTGAGAACCACGGCGTGAAACCGCGTCAGACCCACGATCTGTCCCGTGTGCGCATGCTGATCAGCACCGGGTCCACGCTGCCACCCGAAGGTTTCCGTTACGTCTACCGCGACATTTCAGAGTCCGTACATCTGGTGTCGATGAGCGGCGGCACCGATCTGCTGTCCTGTTTCATCCTGGGCAATCCGACCCTGCCCGTCTACGCAGGCGAGCTGCAATGTGCGGGTCTCGGCATGGCGGTAGCGATCTATGATGAGGCGGGTAGGCCGGTCCGCAATACGCGCGGCGAACTGGTGTGCACGCACCCCTTTCCCTCCGCACCCATCGGCTTCTGGCGGGATGAGGACAACGCCCGCTACCGCGCTGCTTACTTCGAGCGCTTCGATGGAGTGTGGGCACATGGCGACTTCGCGCAGACGACGCCGAACGACGGTTTCATCATCCACGGCCGCAGCGACGCCGTGCTCAATCCCGGTGGTGTGCGCATCGGCACGGCGGAAATCTACCGGCAGGTGGAGACCTTCCCCGACGTCCTGGAAGCGGTGTGCATCGGTCAGGAATGGGAAAACGATACCCGCGTGATTCTGTTTCTGGTTCTGCGCGAAGGCGCCAGGCTCACCGCGGAACTCGAACAGGCTATCCGTGGCCGTATCCGCGAACACGCCTCACCACGGCACGTACCCGCGGTCATCCTGACCGTGCCCGACATTCCCCGTACCATGAGCGGCAAGATTGCCGAGATCGCCGTGCGCGAGAGCGTGCACGGGCGCCCGGTAAAAAACACTTCAGCGCTGGCCAATCCGGAAGCACTTCAGTACTTTGTTGGCCGTCTATGAGCACGGGCGCTGCCAGGCGCTCGCTTGAATGGACCGATTTGCGGGCATACGGGACACGAGGGACATGAGCGAACAGACGATGGAAGCCGCCAGCAGCGCAGCGGACAACGAGTCACGGGCAGAGACCAATATTCGCCCCGCCAGGCCAACCGTGCGTGCACTGTTGCTACGCGACGCCGCCACCGTCATCGCACTCCTCACGCTGTTCGGCGCAGGCGATACCTGGCGCTTCGCCACGGACCTGCAGATCGCCCATTGCACCGCCCTGCTCGGGGCCCTCGGCATCGGCGTTGCATTGGGCGCGCTGTGGCACGAGTGGGGGCACTGGAGCGGTGCGATGTTTACCGGCGCCAGCACGCGCATCATTCCGCCCGCGGGACTGTCAGTGTTCCGCTTCGATTTCGACTTCGTCAACAACAACACCCGACAGTTCCACTGGATGACGTTTGGCGGCCAGATCGCGCAGTGGGCGCTGGTGCTGCTGATCGCGGTATTCGTACCGATGGATGCCGCCAACCGCGTCGCCCTGCTGGCCGGCGCCTTCGGCTTTGCGGTGTTTGCCTCCGCCATTGAAGTACCCGTGCTGCGTGCCAGCAGTGCCGGAACGCCGCCACTCCAGGCTCTGCGCGACAACATTGACAAGGCTGTGTTGAAGCGCTGCCGGATGATCGGCGCGGGCGCGGCCATCGTCCTGTTTGCACTGGTGGTATGAGCAGGGCGCACGTTGCCGCGAGGGACACCCATGAGTGAAGAGCGCCTGGTCGAACTGGAAATCCGCACCACCTATCAGGAAGACACGCTTGCTGCGCTCAGTGATGTCGTGGCCCAGCAGCAACGGCTGATCGATCAGCTGCAGCGCGAACTGAAAGACATAAGGGACCTCCTGCTGGAAGGCCCCGGCGACAAACAGGCCGGATCCGGAATCGAACTCCCCCCGCACTACTGACCGACTACCCCGTCACCACACCAGGCGCACCCTGCTCCGACGATCGCACCGGCGGCCGTACCCGGTGAATAAGCACCCCGGACAGCATGTTCAGCACGGCCACGGTCAACAGCGCGCCAGCGTATTCACCGGTGGCGTCGCGGTATACCGAGACAAGATAGGGGGCGATGGCGCCGAGCAGCAGTGCAAATGGCAACGCGGCACTACGAACGGCACCCAGGTAGCGCCGCCCGAAAAAGCTGCCCCAGATCACCTCCTGCAGGGGAATCATCCCGCCCCAACCTAGCCCGAGCAGCAGCAACGCAGCATAGACACCGGTCAGTGAGCCTGCGTGGACGGCCGCGACGATCAACGCCAGGCTGAGCCCCGTGGTAGACGCCGACACCGCCGCCAGCGGTTTGGCGTGCAGACGGTCGATGAAATAGCCCCACACGGGCTTTGAGAGCATGGCCGGCACCGATGCCACAACCATCGCGGCGGCGGCCTGCGCGCGGGTAAAACCAGCATCCGTCAGCATCGGCACCATGTGCAGCAGCACAACCACGATGTTGATGGAAAAAAAGCCGAAGGCAACGACCAGCGCATAGAAGGATCGCGTGCGCACTGCCTGGCGACGGGTCATGGACAGCTCATAGTCGCGTTGCGCCTTCTCCGCAAGACCGCCATCCACGTCCGCCTGCGACCGACCGTCCGGATGCAGGCCGAAATCTTCCGGCGCCCGTCGCATGAGGGCCGCCACCGGCACCATGATCAGCCCCACGGCGACGCCGAGCCCCACCCAGCTCTGCCGCCAGCCAAAGTGGTCGATGGCCCAGGTCACCGACGGTGTGAGGACCACGCCGCCCAGCGACACCCCCATCGCCGCCCATGCCACGGCCTGCCCGCGGCGTTCCACGAACCATTTGGCCAGCGTGACGTTGACCACCAGATTGCCGATGAGCGCGCAGCCCAGCGTGGCAATCACACCGTTGACGACGATCCACTGCCACAACGCATCGACAAACCCGAGCAGCACCAGCGCCACCGAGAGGATGCAGGTGCCAGCGAGCATCAGGCGGCGGCCACCCAGCCGATCCACCTGCACCCCAATAAAAAAACCCGCCAGACCGGTGATGAGTTGCGCCACTGAGCGGGCGAGCGTGAAATCGGCCCGTGTCCAGCCGAGATCCTCGCTCATCGGCGCCATGAACGAGCCCGCTACGTAGGACAGAATACCCGTGGAGACGAACTGGGCAATGAACGCCGCGCCAATGAGCACGTAGCCGTAATAGAGACGCGAGGGCACACTGCCTTCCCGGAGACGAGACCCGGATTAAATGCCAATCCAGGAAACGGCGTCCAGCCCAGCCCACCCCATCGCCGATCGCCGATCGCCCTGAGCAAACCGCGCCTGTGGCGCCGCCAGCCGATATACTGGCGCTATTTCGCGTATCGAGAGCATCCAATGAACGAATCGACGACACCGGTCCTTGTGGGGATCGCCCAGGTGGAACAGCGACTCAGCGAATACACCCCGTCGGCCAAGGAGCCCGTCGACCTGATGATCGACGCCCTGCGCCTCGCCGCGGAAGACGCTGGGGCACCCTCCCTGCTCACGTCCGCCACGTCCGTGCGCGTCATTCGCGGCGTATGGCCGTACCAGAATCCCGCGAGCGTGGTTGCCGAAGCCGTTGGTACGCCCAACGCCGAAACCGTGCTCACGCCGTACGGTGGCAACTACGTGCAGACCACCGTCAACTATTCCTGCCTCGACATTCAGCAGGGCCGGCACGACATCATCCTCATCACGGGTGGTGAGTGTGGAAATTCCCGCGCCAAGGCGCAGCGCCAGGGCATGCGGGCCGAATGGCGCGACATTCCGGGCACGCCGGACCGCATGCTGGGTGAAGACAAGCCCATGGCACACGATTTCGAGACGGCCATCGGCCTGAGAGCCCCCATCCAGTGGTACCCGATCTTCGAAACCGCCCTGCGCGCCAGCCGGGGCGAATCGCTGGATGCCCATATCCACCGCATCGCCGAGTTGTGGGCAGGCTTCAGCCGGGTTGCCTCCACCAATCCACACGCCTGGCTGAAGAAGCCAGTGTCGGCCGAGGAAATCCGCACGTTGTCGGACAGCAATCGTGGCATTTCCTACCCCTACCCCAAGCTCATGAACTCCAACAACAGCGTGGACATGGGCGCGGCGCTCATCCTCACCAATGTCGCCACCGCAAAAAAACTCGGCATCAGCCGCGACAAGTGGATCTATCCGCACGTGGGCACCGACGCGCACGACACCTATTTCGTTTCCAATCGCCACAGCCTGTGCGAATCGCCCGCCATACGGGTGGCCGGACGCCGCGCCCTGGAGCTGGCCGACATGTCGGCGGCTGATGTCGATCACGTGGACGTGTACAGCTGCTTTCCGGTGGCCGTACAGGTTGGCGCCATGGAAATCGGTCTGCCACTGGACCGGCCGCTGACCGTCACGGGTGGCCTCACGTTCAATGGCGGTCCACTGAACAACTACGTCATGCATTCCATTGCCCGCATGGCCGAAATCCTGCGCGAACAAACCGGTAAACGGGGTCTGATCACCGCCAATGGCGGCTTCCTTACCAAGCATGCGTTTGGCGTTTATTCGAGCGAGCCGCCTACGAAACCGTTCCAGCATCAGGACGTGCAGGCGGAAGTCGACGCCATGCCCACACGTGATCTGGAATCCGGGTTCATGGGCAATGCACGCATCGAAGGGTACGTTGTCATGTACGGCAAGGACGGCTTCGATGCCGCCTGGGCGGGGCTGCTCACGGAGCGCGGCACGCGCACCTGGGCAATGACAAGAGACCAGGACATGATGGTCGACATGACGCGCAACGAATACGTGGGCCGTACGGCGCGCGTGAACGCCGAACATCAGTTCAGTATCTGATATTCAAGATTCTCACAACCAAGGGAGAGAAGGACCATGAAAGTACTCATTACGGGCGCCAACAAGGGCATCGGCCTGGAAATGGCGAAGATGTACGCCGAAGCCGGCAACGAGGTGATCGGCTGTGCGCGCAACCCCGATGCAGCGACGAAGCTGAAGGCGTTGCCTGGCGTGCGGGTCGAACAGCTCGACGTCGGCAGCAGTGACTCCGTTGCCGCACTGAAAGCACGGCTGGGTGACGAAGCCATCGACGTCCTCATCAACAATGCCGGCATTGCCGGCCCGGCACCGGACAAGCAGTCCGCACTGGACATGGACTACGACGGCTGGATGGAGACCTTCAACATCAACAGCATGGGACCCTTGCGCATGGTGCAGGCGTTTCGCGCCAACCTGGCCAAAGGCACCAATCCCAAGGCCATCACCGTGACCAGTCAGATGGGTGCGCTCGATCTGAACTGGCCCGTCATGTACGCGTACTGCTCCTCCAAAGCTGCGGTCAACAAGGTCATGCGCATGATCTCCGTGGAACTGGCCAAGGACGGTATCGCGGTTCGCCTGCTGCACCCCGGTCACGTGAAGACGGACATGGGCGGACCGAATGCAGCCATCACGGTGGACGAAAGCGCCGGTGGCATCATCAAGGTGATCGCCGACACCAACCTCGAAAATACCGGCACGTTCATGAAGTGGAACGGCGAAGCGCACGCCTGGTAACGGCACGCGCACTGGCGCACCAGACCGTCTTCTGACGGCCTGGTGTGCCGCGTTCATCGAAGGGTGACTGGTTTCAGCCCAGACCACGCCAACCCTGTCGGCTCATTCCCGCCAGAGCGCACTTCCATCGATACTGTTTACATCGGTGAAACCGCAGAACGCCATGGTCAGATCAAGCTCCCGCTGAAGGATCTCCAGCGAGCGAGTCACGCCCGCCTCACCCGCTGCACCCAGCCCGTATAGAAAGGCACGACCAACAAGCGTAGCGCTCGCGCCGGACGCCAGCGCGCGGAAGATGTCCTGACCACCACGGATGCCACCGTCCATCCACACCTCGGTACGTCGACCAACCGCCTGCGCGATGTGTGGCAGCACAGCGATGGACGACGGCGCGCCATCGAGCTGGCGACCGCCATGGTTGGACACCACCATTGCATCGATGCCGATATCCACGGCTTTTTCCGCATCCACAGGATCCATGATGCCTTTGAGGATGAATCGACCTGGCCATTGATCGCGCACCCACTTCACATCGTCCCAGTCCAGCGACGGGTCGAGTTGCTCGCTGGACCATGCACCTAGCGTACGCAGACTTTCCACGCCCGGCACATGGCCAACCACATTGCCAAACGTCCGGTTCCTCGTACCCAGCATGGGCAGAGACCAGCGCGGCTTGGCGGCCATCTCCAGTAAATTGCGCAGCGTCATTCGTGGCGGGGTGGAGAGACCATTGCGGATGTCCTTGTGCCGCTGTCCCATGATCGACAGATCCAGCGTCAGCATCAGCGCACCGCAACCGACATCCCGTGCGCGGCCGATCAGCCGCCGGATGTAGTCGCGGTCACGCATCACGTAGAGCTGGAACCAGGGCGGTGTCGAAACCGCCGCGGCAACGGTCTCCAGGGAACAGATACTCATGGTGGACAACGTGAATGGAACGCCAAACCGTTCCGCGGCCCGTGCGGCGAGAATTTCGCCATCGGCGCACTGCATGCCGGTGAGGCCGGTTGGCGCCAGTGCCACCGGCATGCGGACGTCAACCCCTGCCATCTTCGAGGCCAGTGAACGCAACGAAATGTCGACCGCCACACGCTGGCGCAGGCGGATGCGCTGCAGGTCAGCTTCATTGGCACGGTAGGTGCTTTCCGTCCACGATCCCGAATCGGCATAGTCGTAGAACATGCGCGGCACGCGTCGACGATGCTGACGTCTCAGGTCTTCTATACAGGTGAAACTGGCAAGATCGCTCATGCGTCTCTCTCATCGAGCCGGTTGACCGGTGGAAGACCACCGAGCATGTTCTCCTGCGCCGGCAACCCCAGCAGCACGCGCCCGGCATCCACGATCTGATGGGCAGCCACCGTGACATGCTGTCGCACGACGCGCACATCGCGGGCAATGCGTTCGAGCGGATGCTCCAGCGCGTTGGCCGAGGTTCCCGCTGCTTCCACGACCAGTTCCACCGCCGCAACGCAGTCCCGCACCGCATCGCTGCACACCAGTTGCAGGATCGCCCGCTCGCGCACAGTTATCTCCCGCTCCGCCAGCGTCGCCGCCCACATTGCGCCCACGGTTTCCAGCAGCGCGGCTCTGGCGCGTACAACGCGTACCTCCGCTTCCGCAAGCGCCAGCTGTGCATGCGAACGTTCCCGCAACCGCGCAGACGTGAACCGGGGCACCTTGCCATCGGCCAGCGCCAGGAATGCATCAATGGCTGCGCGACCGAGCCCGAGGGCTATGGCCACTTTGTTGTAGGCAAGGCGGGCGGCAGTCGGGAACCGCAATAGTGGCGAAGGTGACTTGACGCCACCCAGAGGCGCCACGATGCGATTGGCCGGTACGAACGCATCCCGTACCCTGATGTCGTGTGAGCCGGAACCGCGCATCCCTCCGACATGCCATGTGTCCAGGATTTCGTACTGGTCGGGCGTGAGCATGGCATACCGGTTGCCCCGCCTGCCGGGCACACTGACCGTGGCGCCGAAAACGCGGGAGTTGTGGCAGCCGCTGACAAACTGCCAAACACCGCTCACGCGGTATCCGCCCTCCTCCGCTACCGCCTCCCCCACGGCCGCGGTGGAGCTGCACAGGACAACCATGGGATCGGCAATCAGATCGGCGCAGGCGCCCATCGCCGGAGCAATGAGACCAAAGTTCTCGATACCGATCATCAGGTTCCAGCCGGCGGAGCCGTCCGCCCGGCTGATGCGTTCGATCACCCGTATCTGTGTCAAGGGGTCGGCTGCCTCGCCCCCGACTTCGGCAGGCATGGCCAGCCGGTATAAACCGGCGGCAGCCAGTGCATTGGCAACTTCCTCCGATAGATGACGTTGGCGGTCCGCCGCCGGCCCGAACTGGCGTGCAACGGGTGCCACGCCTTCCGCTCTTGTCAGTGGATCTATCTGCGTCACGGTCATGCCCTCCCGATGCGGCAGTGTACGACAGTGGTATCCTGCCCGGCATGGAATACGACTTCATCATCGTCGGTGCCGGCACCGCGGGGTGCGTACTGGCCAACCGTCTCTCGGCGGATCCGGCAAACACTGTTCTGCTCATCGAAGCCGGCGGCCGCGACAACTATTTCTGGATCGATATCCCCGTCGGCTACCTCTACACCATCGGCAACCCACGCACGGACTGGTGCTACGTGACCGAGAGCGAACCAGGGCTCGCCGGCCGCGCCATTGGTTATGCCCGCGGCAAGGTACTGGGTGGCTGCTCGTCCATCAATGCCATGATCTACATGCGCGGTCAGGCAAGCGACTACGATCACTGGGCCAGCCTCGGCAATCGCGGCTGGGGGTGGAAAGACGTACTGCCGGTTTTCAAGGCACACGAAGACTACCAGCACGGCGCCGACGAATGGCACGGCACGGGCGGTGAACTGCGCGTGGAGGAACGGCGGGTGAACTGGGAGATACTGGACGCCTGGCGCGACGCCGCCGAGGAGTGCGGCATCCCCAAGATTGCCGAGTACAACCGGGGCGACAATTCCGGCACTGCCTATTTCCAGATGAACCAGCGGCGCGGTCGACGGTGGAGCGCAACGTCCGCGTTTCTGCGCCCGGTGCAGCATCGGACCAACCTGACGATACGCACTGACACACTGGTGGAGCGGCTGGGGTTTGGCCAGGCAGACGGCCGGCCACGCGCGCACTCAGTGGTGGTACGCACGCCGCGTGACGGGGAGCAGACGCTGCGTGCCAGACGGGGTGTCGTCCTTGCCGCCGGCGCCATTGGCTCCCCGGCCATTCTGCAACGCTCCGGCGTGGGCGATCCCGGCTTGCTGCAGTCACTGGGCATACCCGTGGTGCACGCCGCACCGGGTGTAGGCGGCAACCTGCAGGACCACCTGCAGATTCGCACCATCTACAGGGTGGCCAATACCCGCACCCTGAACACCCGCGCCGGATCACTGTTCGGCAAGGCGGCGATGGCGCTCGAGTATGCCATTCGGCGGACAGGCCCTCTGACCATGCCACCCTCCCAACTCGGCGCCTTCGCGCGCTCCGACGATGCGCAGATCAGCGCCAACATCGAATGGCATGTGCAGCCTCTGTCGCTGGACAAGTTCGGCGAACCCCTGCACCCCTGGGACGCCATCACGCCGTCGGTGTGCAACCTGCGTCCATCCAGCCGCGGCCAGGTGAGAATTCGATCCACCCGGGCGGACGTGGCGCCGGAAATCCGATTGAACTATCTGTCCACCGAGGAGGATCAGGCGGTGGCCGTCGCCGGACTGAAGTTCACCCGTCGGATCATGGCATCCCCCGCACTGGCCCGCTTTGCACCGGAGGAAGTGAAACCCGGTCCGGAATACGCGACGGACGCACAGTTGCTGGACGCCGCCAGACAACTCGGCACCACCATCTTTCACCCGGTCAGTACCTGCCGCATGGGACGCGATGAAAAGGCTGTGGTCAGCGATCGCCTCCGTGTGCACGGGTTGAACGGATTGTGGGTGATCGATGCCTCGATCATGCCCACCATTACATCCGGCAATACCAATGCGCCCACGGTCATGATTGCCGACAAGGGTGCCCGATTCGTGCTGGAGGACGCTTGATGAGGCGCCAGTTGCTGGCCGCCTGCCTGCTGATTGCTTCAGCCACCTGGGCGGGAGATGCCACCTACCGCTTTTTTTTCGATCTGGCGCCGAAGAGCCTTGATGAGATGGATGCCATCCTCGCTTCGCTGAGCGCGTCGCTGGACGGCGATGAGCCGCCCCGGTCACCCCTCGTGGTGATATTGCATGGCAGCGAAGCGAATGCCTTCGTGCGTGGCAACTACCGTCAGAACAAGGCAAGGGTGGACCTTGCCGCGCTGCTGGATGCGCACGGCTACATCGATGTCAGGATGTGCGCAACCTGGATGCGCCTCAACGGCATTGGCGAACAGGACATTCCGCCGTTCATCGAAACCGTGCCCTACGGGCCGGGCGAGGTGGAGAAGCTAAGGGAAGCCGGCTATCTGCCTTCGGATCGCACCAGCTTCTGATTCCTGCCTTTCCTCTCGCCAACGCCTGACCGGTGAATCAGGTACCCGTATAAACCGGTTCCCGCTTCTCCAGGAATGCCGCCATGCCTTCCCGCGCGTCATTGGTGCGTGAGCACAGCACCTGGTTTCGGTTCTCGATGGCCATGGCTGCCTCCAGACCGCCGGCGTCGATGGCCATGCTGAGCCCCTCCTTGGTCAGTCGCAGCCCCATGGGCGACGTGCGCAGCATGTCCGCGATGTACGGTTCAGCGGCCTTTTCCAGGTCCACGTCAGGCACCACCTCGGACACCAGCCCACGATCGAGCGCACGCGGCGCGTGGATGAATCGGCCGGTGAGCATCAGTTCCGACGCCAGTGACGTACCGACCAGGCGAGGCAGGAAATAGCTCGAGCCCATGTCGCAGGCAGACAGGCCAATGCGGATGAAGGCGGCATTCATGCGCGCGCTCTCGCCGGCGATGCGGATATCCGAGGCCAGCACAAAACTGAACCCGCCCCCGCAGGCAGGCCCCTGAATCAGGGAAATGATCGGTTGCGGGCAGCGCCGCATGCGGATGTAGACCTCCGCAAGGTAGCCCTGAAAGCCCATGCCGCCACCAAACGGCACGTATTCCCCTTCCTTCCTTCTGGCACTGCCTTCTTTGATATCCAACCCCGCGCAGAAGGCCCGGCCGGCGCCCCGCATGACCACGATACGCACCGTCTCGTTCTCGCAAAGGCCGCCGAAATAGTCGCGCAATTCGGTGACCATGCGCGTCGTGATCGCGTTAAGGCTCTCCGGGCGATTGAGCGTCAGCCAATCCACGGCACCCCGGGTTTCCACCTTGATAGTCTCGTAGCTCATCCATCCCTCCTCGAATATTGCATTGAAGCCGGCGTCGATTATTCATGAACGGGCGGGCGCAGGTCGACTGGCACTCCGCCTTCGGATCAGAGGCTTACCGATTCGCCAGGCTCGGGAATTGTGGCGCTGGCCCCCACCTCGCGGGTCAGCCGGAACTGCAGTGCCTGCATTGCATCGAGGTCACCATGCACCAGGCATACAGGTGGCTTGCCTGGAATTGCCCTGTACCAACGGATGAGATCTTCGTAGTCGCCATGTGCCGACAAGCCCCCGATAGTGTGCAGCTGCGCGCGCACCTCGATACTCTGGCCGTGGATGCGCACCCGTCGCGCTCCGTCGATGATGGCCCGGCCCAGACTACCCCTGGGTTGGTAGCCTGTGAACAACACATGGTGCTGCGGACCATCCAGCACGTGTCGCAGGTGGTGCAGGATGCGTCCACCGCCACACGTACCGCTGCCGGCAATGATGATGCCGCCGCCCTTCATGCGGTTGATGACCCGGGATTCTGCGGCCGTGCGGGTGAAATGCAGGTTCCGCAGCGCCGGCATGTGGTCGAACTCGCGCCGCAGTGCGTACGCTTCGTCGTCGAACAGATGGTGATGATCCCAGTAGATGTCACTGGCTTCGATGGCCAGTGGACTGTCCAGGAAAATGTGCCAGCGATCCAGGCCCCAGGCCTCGGCATGCCTGCCCAGTTGGTACAGCAGTTCCTGACTGCGGCCAACGGCAAACGCTGGCACGACGATGTGGGACTCCGCCGGGTCCGTGTCAAGGATGAGCTCACCGAGTTCGCGGATCGAGCGCTCCCGGCTCTTGTGCCGTCGGTCACCGTAGGTGGACTCCATGAGTACGAGGTCCGCGCACTCGGGACTTTCGGGATCACGAAGGATCGGTGAGTCGTACTGCCCAAGGTCACCACTGAAGACGATGCGCCGTGTCCCGCCTGCCACTTCCACAGCCAGTTCCACCACCGAAGAACCGAGAATATGGCCCGCGTCCAGGAAGCGGGCACGCAAGCCCGGCACAACCTCAAACCAGTGCGCATAGTGATGCGTCACGAAGCGGCGCAGCGTGCGCTCCACATCACGGGTGTCGAAAAGCGGGTGCGCCATGTCGCCAGTCTCGCCGTCGGCAATTGCGTGCCGCGCCCGGCTTGCCGCAATGTTGGCGGCATCACGCAACAATATTGACGCAAGTGCGGCGCTCGCCTGTTGGGCGTGGATTCGACCTCGGAATCCCCGACGCTCCAGAAGGGGCAGACGCCCGGAATGGTCGATGTGCGCGTGGCTGAGCACGACGGCATCCACCCCGTGCGCCTCAAAGGGAAAGGGCTCATAGTTGCGGGCTTCCTGTCGGTCATCACCCTGCACCAGACCGCAGTCGAGCAGTACCCTGTAGTCGCCCACTTCCAGCACATGGCAGGAGCCTGTGACCTCCCTGGCCGCGCCAAAAAACGTCAAGCTAATCGCTTTCTCATTTCGCATGTGCATCCGGGAGCATCAATACGACCAACGGGCCGTCCTCAACTGGTTCGCAACATTGGTTTATCGTGCCACTGTCTGTTTCGATGCATCAATATTACATCGCGGTCACATATCGAAACCGGCGACACCGATAGACTAGGCGCGGTAAAAGTTCAGGTAAAATTGGAAACCAATGCCGCGCGAAGGGATCCACCCGTGGCTGCGCTCCGAATACCCCGAACAACAAGGACCAAAGGCATGACGCAGATGAGTTCCGCCATTCTCACCCGCTGTATCGCACAGAGAGCGGTTGCCTTCTCGATCATCTTGATGCTGCTTGCAGGTAGTGGCCTGTCGCAGGCAGTTGAGACAGCTGCAGATTTTACAATTGATTCCTACCGCATCCAACCAGAGGACGTTCTCGACGTATTCGTCTGGAAGGAAGAAGAACTGCAGAAAAAAGTAACCGTACGCCCGGATGGTGGCATATCCCTTCCCTTGGTGGGCAATGTCGAGGCCATGGGCAAGACGATTGCCGAACTACAAACCAACATCACGACCGCGCTGCGTGAATACATCCCGGACGCGGTAGTCACAGTTTCCATCGCCGAATTGAAAGGCATGAGAATCTACGTTTCCGGAAAGGTGTCACGCCCGGGTGAATATGAAATTGGGCGTTACATTGATGTCCTGCAGGCGCTTACGCTCGCTGGCGGACCGAACGCTTTTGCTGACGTCGATAAAATTCTGATTCAGCGCAGATCGGGCGATCGGGTTGAAGTTTTCAAATTCAACTACAGCCAGGTACAGAAAGGGAAACATCTTGAACAAAACATCATGTTGAAACCCAACGACGTGGTGATGGTGCCATGACCAACAGAACAACCAACCAGTTCGCGAGCGCCGAACGACGCAGTTACCGTCTTGGATTGCCGGCGCTCATGGCGTCTCTGACGCTGGCGCAACCCGCTTGCGCTGCCTGGGATGTCTATCCATTGGCAAGCCTGGAAGCAGGTTATTCGGACAATGTTCAGTTGCGGTCAAAAGGGACCGAGGAAGGAGGGAATTCCATCACCGCGGAGGGCAGCCTGGTCGTGAGAAACGCGCAGGAGACATCTAACACCACGCTTGAACTCACCGGGAAGCAAACCCACTTTTCAAGCATCAATCTGGATGATGCGACAAGTGCAACCTTGTTCCTCCACTCGTTCAAACGCGGTGAACGAGTGACCTATGGCGCCGTGGCCTCCTTTGACTCCCAGACACTGCTGCGGAATGGCGTTGTTGACCTTAGAACCGGCGAGTTTCTCGGGTCAACCGATGCAATTCTGCAGGATGGATCATTGAGCTCCGATATATCACCCGATCCGAACCTGGACTATGGTGTGGTCGAAGAGTCCTCGCAGAGGAGCCAGATCTACATCGCGCCCTACTCCAGGTTCACACTCAGCGAGCGCACGAATCTTGACTTCACCGCCGAGTACACCGGCACTCGCTACGACAACAAGGCACGCGCCTCCGGGATGATCGAGCGTGACACAGTAGCAGGAACCGCTCAGCTGTCGTACCAGCTTACCGAACGAAACAGGATCTCCACTTCCGTTCGGGCCGGCCGTACGACGTCGGAAAACGAGTTCGACTTCGACCAGGTGAATCTACTGCTTGGCTGGAATCGCACCATTTCGCCGAATTCGTACTGGTTGGTCGAAGGCGGTATCGGTCGAGCGGAAACCGACGAAAACCTGAAGGCGACGACAACGATAGTCCGGGCCGAATACTCAACGCGCACGCCGCGAAGTCGATTCAGGGCTTTTGCTGAGCGAAACACCTATCCGGCAGGTCAGGGTGATCTGGTCGTGGCCGATCGCGTTGAAGCGCAATTTCGACACCAGCTTACCGAGAGATGGGATTGGCGCCTCATCGGGCGTGGAGAGAAGACCAATTCCGACCTCTCGGGGAACAACAGCGGCAACTACAAGTACCTGGAAGGCGAAACCTCGCTAGCCTATCAGCTTTCTCCCAATTGGGAGATTTCCGGGAAATACCGCTTTCGCTGGAGAGATCGTAACTCCGACCCGGAGAAAGCAACCGGCCATGCTGCCTACGTGGTGATTACATATGCCCCCAGGCGGCCATTCTAGCTAAATCAAAATGTCGGCAAGGGAATAGAGAGACGTGATCGCCAACGAAGAACCGAATATCAGCGACTATCTGCAGGTCCTGAAGCGCCGCCGGCTCCTGTTTATAACAACAGGTTCTCTCGTGCTTCTGGCCGCAGTACTTCTCGCCTTTCTGCTGCCGCCTCGATTCCGGTCCGAGGCAACCTTGCTGATTGAACGGCAGACCATTCCTTATGGCCTCGTTAAATCAACGGTAACCGGCTTCGTACAGGAGCGGATACAGCAAATCACGCAGGAAATCCTTACCTACGACAATCTGCTGAAACTATCGCGCAAACACGAACTCTACACGGACGAACTGGCGACCGTGCCAGGAGAAGTCGCACGGAAGATGCGCAAGGATTTCGCCGTCGAAATGCTCGACGTGAAGGCCACGGACCCCAACGAAGCCGGGGAGCGCCGTGCAGCGATTGCCTTTACCGTGGCTTTCTATGCGGACAACCCCAAAACTGCCCGGGATGTCACCCAGGAGCTTGCCGAAAGGTACCTTGAGGAAAACGAAAAGCAGCGACGCGAACAGGCACAGAAGGTCAGATCCTTTCTCGAGGAAGAAGCCAATAAACTGTCGCAGGAAATTGAAGCTCTTGAAGCAAGAATTGCACAGTTCAAGACGTCTGAACTGAACAGTCTGCCGGAGGTGGCGGCGCTCAACCGGTCGCTGTATGAGAAAACCGAAGAGCAGATCGACAGGACGCGGGATCGCATACGGGAACTCGAGAGTCGTGTGGAAGCAACCGGCGGTGAGCTGGCAGTAACTCCCATGTTCAACGATGTCAGGACTGAGGAAGGTCAGGTCATCCTGAGCTCACAGGATCGGATGAATTCGCTGGTTGCGCAGTACCTTCGCGCGACGTCACGCTATTCCGCCAAACATCCCGACGTCATCCGTTTATCCCGGGAGATCCGCGCGCTTGCTGAACAGACAGGATCCGCAGGGCGAACGGATGAACTGATGGAAGAACTCATTCGCCAGCAGGAAGCGCTTCGCCAGGCACAACAGAAGTACGGCCCGGACCACCCCGACGTGAAACGCCTGCAGAGCTCTGTGGCGTCACTCGAGGGCGGCTTCCAGAAGGCACTGACGACGGCATCTGAAGAACAGGCTGCATCGCAACCTGACAATCCGCGCTACGTATCGCTGCAATCGCAACTCTCCGGTTTCCAGAGCTCTCTGTCCGCGGAACGCGCCAAACTGATCCGTTACGAGAACAAGCTGGAAGAGTACGAATCCCGACTGAATTCCAGCCCTCTCGTGGAGAGCGAATACAGCAATCTCACGCGTGAGATGCAGTCCAAGACGATGAAGTACAATGAGCTCAAAAACAAGATCATCGAAGCCAGGTTCGCACAGCAACTGGAATCCAGCGAAACGGGTGAGCGCTTTTCGTTGACGAGCCCGGCATTTCTCCCATCGCTGCCGGATAGTCCGAATCGAATTGGCATCCTGATTCTGGGTGTGCTGCTGGCCGGACTGCTCGCCGTGGTCGCGATTGCCGTCGCCGAATTTTTCGATGATGCCATCCACGATTCCCGAGCAGTGACAAACCTGTTCGGCACACCTCCTCTTGTTGTAATACCGAAATTCTGACTTACCGATGATGCAGGCAGGCAATACTAAGATGGATCACCTTCGAAAAGCGCTTGAAAAGGCCGACGCGTCATCAACTACGGTACGGGACTGGATGCAGCCAGTGGGGAACGCCGTACGCGACACCCAGCCTTCCAGAGTGGAAGTCAAGCCGACGCAGGTCATTCACCCTGATTCGGACATCGCCGGAAACCCGCACCTGATCGGCTTTTCCAACAAGAACACCGTGATCTTGGATCGCTATCGCTTGCTGCGAACCCGGATGCAGCAGGCGATGAAGAAGAACAACTGGTCAATCGTCAGCGTTACGAGTTCCACACCGGAAGCAGGCAAGACGTTGACGACGTTAAACCTTGGGCTGACGTTCGCAATGACCGAGACACAAAAAGTCATCGTACTGGATGCCGATCTGCGGAAGCCGAGTACGGCGGCAATGCTGGGCCTTTCGCCGGAGAAAGGTCTGGTGGACTATTTGAACGGAACGGCAGATCTGCACGACGTACTGTTCCAGCCATCCGGTTACGGCGGCATCTCCATTATTCCAGCAGCCGGCAAGAACCAGGCAAAAAATCCCAGCGAACTCCTGAAATCCTCAAGGTTCGATACGCTGATGAAGACCCTGCGTACGAGCGGCGCCATCATCCTGGTCGATACGCCGCCACTGCAGGTTGGCGACGATGTGCTGACAATTTCCCAACACACCGATTGCCTGCTCCTGATTATCGAGGAAGGTAAGACAACATCACAGGATCTCAAGGATGCAAAGCGTCTCCTGAGCAACCACAACCTGATCGGTACAGTCCTCAACAAGTCTGAGGCACAACCAAAGCGATTCCAGTCCTACTACGCATCCAGTGAGACGCAGAATTAATCGAACACACAGTTGGTGAATCAAGATGTACCAGCATTTCTACAATTTCACCCGACCACCGTTCGATAATATTCCGGACCCGGGTTTTCTCTACCTCAGCCCGCAGCACGAACGTGTGCTTTCGGTGCTGAAATACGCCCTTCTTTCCCGAACGGGCTTCTGCGTGATAACGGGGAACGTAGGTGCGGGAAAAACCACCCTGGTTCGGAGCATCCTGTACGATCTCGGGCGTTCCACGGTCGTTGGACTGGTTTCAAACACCCAGTGTGACTCTTTCGAAGAGCTGATGCGCTGGATACTCCTGTCTTTCAACCTTGAGTACCGAAACAAGGACAAGGTTGAAATGTACGACGACCTAGTCCAGTTTCTGATCCGACAGAATGAGAAAGGCAATTTCGTCACGCTCATTATCGACGAAGCGCAACATCTGGACATGCGCGTCCTTGAGCAACTCAGGATGCTGTCCAACGTCAATACCGAAAGAGGGCAATTACTGCAGATCGTCCTGGTAGGCCAGCCCGAGCTCTCCGATTTGCTGAGAAAGCCAGAGATTCAGCAATTTGCCCAGCGCATTTCCTACGATCACTTCCTCGGCCCACTGGAGTCCGCGGAGATCACCGAGCGATACGTTCGCCATCGTTTGTCCGCCGTGTCGGATAGGGACGATATATTCGAGCCCAATACCTACGCGCTGATCCACAAAGCAAGTGGCGGAATTCCCCGGCTGATCAATATGATCTGTGATACATCTCTGGTGTATGGCTTCGCCGAAGAGTTGCAGACCATCCCGCTGAGGATCATCGAACAGGTCCTGGCGGACAAAAGGATGGGGCTGGCGCCATTGCAGCGGGATCCCGTAGAGACTTCAGCGGAACTACCGGTGAACACCAACCTGAATACCATTGCGCCGGTAGCCGCCAAGCCACGGCATCGAACTACCGCAAGCCTCGCAGACTCGATCATCGAACGCGCCATGGCGAGAAAAGCCGAGTAGACCACTGTCTTCAAACGCGACGTGCAGACTTTCGTCTACGCCTCCCACTCCCACGAGGACAGGAGACTAGGAGTCGGTCAATCGCAAGCGCTTACAGTCAAGCCTTCGCCATGCGCTACAGGAAGGAGATTAGCCCAGACCGGGCGGTCTACGACCACACACGCAGATCCGTAACCATGCCTGCGCCTGCCCGCGCACTCGAGAGATGTTGAAGAGTGGTGGAATGGAAAGAGGATGCGAAGCCCGCCAAGGACGTCGACCGTTCGCGGAGAGCGGCCTCTGATATGGCGGAGCGAGCCTCTATCAGCACGGTGCTTCTTCGGGTCCGGTAGCCTGCCCTACCCGTACCGTCTGCACAGAAAAAGCGATCGGCATGGAAAGCAGGTCAACCTTGGCCTGCCAACGATGCCCATCACTTGGGCTCGCCAAGGGACAACAACTCTGACGCGGGCTCACCTGTCAACGCATTGGCGACATAACGCGCACCCGATTGCGACAAGTGCTCGCCATCGTAGGCAATCAAGGTACGCGCATCAGCAAACACGGGGCACTTGTCCCCATGACACAGTGTGTCAATCAGATTAAGGAACATGTGCTTTGGAATCTTCTCAACCAAAAGCTCGTTGACGCGCAACGTCCTTTCCATCGGAGCCTGCAGCAGTTGCTGGCGCTTTTCGGGTGCCATTCGCAGGAACCGAAGGATATCAATCTCACCAAACCCTTTCGGACCTACCACGATAATCTGACCCGGAGTCAGGGTCTGAGTTTTTCGAGCGACTCAGCCAGGCGTTCGACCTCCCAATCCGACCAGTACGACGCTAGGAATACCCTGTCAGCCTCCGCCAATCGACGGAGCAGCGAGGGATCGTCGTATCGCCGTTCACTCTGGCATTGCCTGTGCAGAATCTCCGAACGATAGCGCGACAGGTCTTCCTCTGTAATCAGATTCCCGCACCCGGGCCGCACATAGAAAGTCGACACATCCAGGTTATCCGCCCACCTGCTCTCGCCGAGAACATTTGTGAAATCCTGAGCAAAGCTGTCTCCGATCACCAGCGTCCTGAGGCGTTCGCCCGAGACGTCCCAGTCCCTGTTCTGCAGTTCGGTAAACCTTGCCATGACGTACTGACCCGACGTGGTAGTGTCAAGGCTTGCCAGCCAACGATCATCCTCTGAATAGCGACCAAGAAAGCCTTTCTGGTGGACGATACCTGCCGCAACAACAAGCAGAACAAGGAACATCACCCCAAGGGTTGTTGTCAGGGCACGCAGGCTCATTCGCCGTGCGTCCCGAAAAGGCGCTTCCAGATACTTCCAGCTCCCCCATCCTGCTGCCACGGAAGCAACCAGACAACCCAACATCACCGGCATCGAGTCGATATCCGCCGCACGGGCAAGCGCGAGCAGCGGCTGATGCCAGAGGTATATGCTGTAGCTCGCGAGCCCAACGATGACCACCGGCCGAAGTCCAAGCAAACGGCCAACCAGATTGGAAGGCGCACTGAACAGGATAATCAACGCGGTACCAACCGTTGGGATCAGCCCGTAAAGAGACGGAAAGGGTGTTTGTCGGCCGAATGTGACAAACGCATAGACGAGCATGCCTGCTCCGATAGCCGAAAGCCACGGATTGGGCAACAACTGCTTACGGATCAGCACCATCGAACAGACGGCACCGATCATCAGTTCCCAGGCGCGGGTCGGCAACAGGTAATAGTTGGCGTAAATCGATACCCGCGACATGTACTCCGCAAGCATCAGGCTTATCGATCCCACGGCTATCAGAGAGGCCAGGAACAGACCACGACTTCTCGGGACCAACAGCACCGCCAGTATCGGGAATAGAATGTAATACTGTTCCTCAACCGCAAGACTCCAGGTGTGCAGGAGCGGCGCCTTCTCGAGGTCTTCGGTGAAATATCCCCCCTGTTTCCAGAAGAAGATGTTCGACACGAAACTGACTACGGAAAGAATGCTGAAACCGAAATCCAGAAGCTGCGAAGGTAGGAGAACGGTGAAAGCCAAAGGCGTGGTGACCAGGACTACCAGAAACAGCGCCGGCAAAATACGCCGAGCACGACGCTCGTAAAACCTCGCTATCGAATAGCGACCTGCTTCGATGTCGTTGACGATAATCGTCGTGATGAGATAGCCGCTAATGACGAAAAAAACATCGACGCCCAGAAAGCCGCCATCGAAACCCTGTAATCCAGCGTGAAACAGCAGGACAGGAAGAACCGCAACCGCTCGCAGTCCATCTATTTCTTTTCTGTAGTCCAAAATGCGCTTCTCTGCAAATTGTGCAATCGGGACCCGGAGACGTAGTCACGCAGTGACGTTCATTCACGCATCGCATGCTACGCGTAACGGTGAGACGCGTCCGCGAAGCACGCCACCATTACCATGCGGAAAACAACGACACGCTGGTCCGGCGAAGCCCCTGACGTCACGGTTCGTGCCATTCGAATTCGGGACATACCGTTTCCTTTTCCCAGCGCCTCCGCGATCAGTTAGTCCTGCCGTATCTCACCGTCCCTGCGTCGAGTGTCATTACCGGTGTCAGCGGCGCCCGCCCCTCCCTGCTTGGTAGTCTCCAGCAGCAGCTTACTCAACCGTTGCGCATGGGATGTCCAACGGAAATTGTCGACGATTCGCTGCCGACCGGAACGACAGTCCACGTCACCACGCGCCAGCGTTTCGATAACCTCTACGATGGCCCTACTGAAATCGGCCGGCGCGTAGCCGCGCGTCCAGAATACGGACGGCAGGTCTGTTGCGACCTCGGTGTGTGCCAGCATGGGGGTCAGGATCACCGGTTTTTCGCAGGCCAAATACTCAAGCACCTTCAGCGGGCTGGAAACCCGCCATTCGGGCAGATCCGGCAGAGGGCAAATACAGCAATCAGCATTCGCTATTCGCTCGACAACCTGTTCGTAGGGAAAATAGCCATGAAAGTGCACTGAGTTGGAAAGCCCAAGCGCCTGGCTGCGCTGTTCGAGCGCCTGTCGATCGGCACCGTCTCCGACGATATCGAAGTGCACTTCCCTCGGGAACTGTGCCGAGGCCAGCCCTTCCAGCACTTCGCCCAATCCACGGGTGGAGATCAACTGACCGTGATAGAAAAGCCTGAATGTGCCATCCGGTGACCTGCGGTACCCGGACCCGTGGAACAAAGTTGTGTTGACGCCGGATTGCCAGATGCAGTACGGCAGAAAGTTGACGCCAAACTGCGTCTGAACCGCCTTGCGCAGTGGTTCGGTAATGAACGAAAACGTGTCAGCGCGACGTGCCAAAAGACGCATCGGGAGTTTCCAGAACAGTACTTCGTCCAGCCAGCTCTTAAATCCCCGCATCCTCACCGGCAATGTCCTGATATCCAGATGCACTCTGCGCAAACCGGCGAGTCTCATTACAGGAAGAAACCACAGTGCATCCTGATTGAGGATGACGACGGAGTCGCTGTCACGGTGACGGATAATGTGAAGACAACTGCAGGCCAAGGCAAGCCATCGGAACAAGAATGGGATTCTAGGTACCTTGTGATAATGAACCAGATCATCGTAGTTGGCCGCGGCAGCGCTCGACCGGACTGCGAGAATTCGCACTTTCCAGCCCAGCAGCTGAAGCTCTCTGGCCATTTCGAGCCATGAGCTCTTGTCCTGCCGACTGTCGAAATAGTCCGGCAGTATCCAGAAAATTGTCACGTCACCACCTGCTTCATGAGAATCGTAGAGTGTGTCCGTGTCAGATCCATCGGCGCCCCGGCGGTATAGCACGATGGAACCACATCCGTTCCCGGACGCGCTGGGTACTTCCGCCCGTCCATGCACATGACCCTCGAGTGCTTTCCCGTTTCAGATCTGGACGCTCCTACCTTTGGGTAGCGGTCAGCAACATTCGACTGCCCACAAATAGAACGACCTCCACCACAGACTGAAGCAGCGGCGAGGTTAACCGGGAAGATCGCGGCTAGACGCGCTGTGTCAGTCACGACCCACCGCTACATCTGATCCAGCGTAGGCCGCTATCGTGCGATTCAAACCCGAGGCGAGCGAGACACGTGGCTCCCACGCCAGCAGACGTTTCGCCGCGGCGACATCCGCCTGCCTGACCTGCTCCATCGGTCGTTCGGCGATCTCACCGAACCCGGGTGGGGTAGCGGCGCCCATCGCTTGAAAAAGCATTTCGACTATATTTTTGACAGATATAAGCTGGCCAGACCCGATATCAATGGTCTGTCCATCAATTCCCCGTCGATTCACGGCGCACACGAATGCGTCAACCACATCGTCCACGTAGATCCAATCCACCAGCCGCGCGCCACTGGTGAACGATGGCGTTTTGCCTTGCGACAGCGATGTAACGACATAGGGAATCAGCTTGCGCAGATCCTTCTGCCCGGGGCCGTAAACCATGAACACCCGCAGAATGACCACCGACAGGCCGAACAGCGCATTGAACATGCGGCCGTAAGCGGACGCGGCGAACTTGGCGGCCGCGTAGGGAGAACTCGGTATCGCCGGCTCGCCCGTCGCTTCCGGCTCCTCCAGCGAACCCGTCAGCACGACGCGCCGACAGCCATGACGTTGCGCCGCCAACAGCAGGTTCACGGTACTGACCAGGTTGTTCCTGAGCGTTGACGCCACGACGTCGGGCGTACGCACGCCGATGACATCACTGGCCAGATGCAGCACGAAATCCGGTCGAAGTGCTGCGAACAGGTCCATCACCGCACCCTCATCGGCCAGGTCCACCGCGTGGGAACGAACCTCACCGTCATCGGGATGGGTGCTGCGACTCACGGCATGTACGTGCGCGCCCAGCGAAGCCAGGCGTCGTGCCAGCGGCGCGCCGATGAAGCCATGCCCTCCCGTCACGACAATTGTTGTTCCCTTGATATCCAAGATTGTTCCAGCCTGCTAGTGCCAATGCCCCGCCATCCGCTTTCGGGCTGGGCAAACTCCGCCGCACACGATACATTTTCCGCTTACGACTTTACCTAACCTGACGCACACCATGGGGAGAAAACCAATGATCAGTTCAGGACCCGTAGAAGACCGCCTCGCCATCAGGGAACTGGTGGAGTCCTACAACGACGCCGTGATGCGTTTCGACGCCGAGGCCTGGGGCGCCAACTGGGCCGACGATGGCATCTGGGCACTGCCCGGCACCGGCGACGGCATCCAGGGCAAGGAAAATATCGTGCCCATGTGGAAGAACGCCATGTCCGGTTTCGATTTCGTCGGTTTCTTTGCCTCGGCAGGCCCGATTGTGGTCAATGGCAACGAGGCGCATGCCACCTGGTACCAGCAGGAGTTCCTGCATCAGAAGGACGGCAGCCGCCGAAACGTTACGGGCCGCTACGAGGACGACTACGTGAAACGCGATGGTCGGTGGTTCTTCCGCAAGCGCCAGTACAACATCATGCACAGCGAGGTGACGCCCGGCTGAAGCGGGCGCTACTCGTCAATGCCGGCGAGTTGTCGCGGCAGAATCTTCTTGCGGCGGGCTTTGGCATACAGTTGTGCCGCCCGCCGCTCACAGGCCGCCAGCAATGGTCCGTAGCGGGTAAGCGCCTCCCGCAGGGGTAGCTCGAAGTAATCACGTAAAAAACGCAGAACGTCCCGGCGCGTGAGGCCGATTTCGCGCGCCGAGTAGTGCAATGCGCCCAGATCCTTCACCAGAAGCCGCTGCGCCGGACCTCGGCGGATTACGGCGCGGTGCAGATCGATCACGGCAATGGGCACGCTACCCACCATCGACTCACTCAGAGGCTGACGGGCGTCCATCAGCAGGTGGCACAGGTAGAAGTCCTGGTGATACATACCCAGGCCGTGCATCGTGCGCGCGATACGCGCAACCCGACCAATCAACCCCCGACGCACCGCCGCCGATGGCGGGCTCTCGAGCCAGCGCAGCGTCACCTCCTCCAGGTTGGTCACCGGTGCAATCTCGTCGCTGACGATAAAAGAATGCCGTCTGGCGGGGTTACGCCCGCGCACACCGAAGCCGGCGATAACCAGGGAGTCGATGCCCGCCGCACGCAAACGGTTTGCCGCCCGGAATTCGTTGCTCGCATCCAGGACAGGCGACTTCCCGGTGATCAGGTTCTTGAAAATTTCGACCCAGCCAACCCCTTCATGGCGCTTGACGTAGTATCCGCGGCCGCCGATCTGTGTGCGAAACGTGGCGCGATTGGCCACGCTGCGCACCATTTCCCCATTGAGCGACCAGACCATGTCGAAACAGTCGCGATCACCCCAGGCAGCGCGCAGTTCCTCACGCAGATAGATTCGCGCGGTCTTCACGTCGCTGCCAGCCGGCCAGCCGCACGGGCAAGAATGATGTCGCCCGCCCGTTCCGGCAGACTGTACAGATCGTGCGTCCGCCCGAAAGCAATGCCGTGCTGGCGCCAGGCTGCACGTTCCGGCGCCTCGAGCATGCGGGCAAGCGCCGCGTTCAGCGCCTCCTGTCGGAACGGGGCGCCCAGCACACAGCCCGCCTCAGCCTCCGTCACGTACCGCGAGAAACCGCAGGCATCCGTCGCAAGCACCGGCAGCCCAGCCACCACGGCCTCCAGCAGCACGTTGCCTGTATTTTCGAAATAAGCAGGATGCAGCAGCAGGTCGCCAGCCTGCAGGATGTCGGGTATATCGTCCCGACCGGCATACACGGCAAACCGGGTGCCGATGCCGGCGCTGGTCGCGGATTTCACGTAACGGCGCGGGTTGTCGGCACCGATCGCAACCAGACGGGTCTGGCGACGCAGCGCGTCCGGCAGCGACGCCACTGCCGCAATGGCACGATCCAGCCCCTTGGTCACGAATCCGGAACCAATGAACAGCACAAGCTTCTCGTCGCTGGCAACGCCGAGCGCCGCCCTGCCACGAGCCCGTTGCGCCGGCGCATCCTCGCCCGCCATGCGATCGCGGGCGATACCCGGAGGCAGCCGGTGAAAACGTTCGGCTGGCGTCGCGTAGTGCGTCTGGTAGATGGCTTCCTGCGTGGGCGAACTCATCAGGATCGCCGTCTCACTCTGCGCACCGAATACTGACAACTCGCTGGCGGCGAAAAAACGGTACCTGGGGGTACGACGATATAGCGCGGTGCGCGCCTTGTGGGCCTTCTCCAGGTAACACGGATCCGCGGCATAGTAGACATCCAGGCCCGGCATCTTGTTGAAGCCGACAAGGCAGGCCACCGGCCGGTCACGCACCTGCTCCCGCACCCACGCCTGAAAGCGTTCGTAGCGGGTGTGATTGAACAGCCCCCGCACCCCGCACAACACGACTTCCAGCTCCGTAGGGCGCGGCCCTTGCCATTCGAGCGCATACACCCTCACGCCCGCACCGGCCGCCACGCAGTATTGCGCAATACGCAGGAATGCCCGCTGCATACCGCCATGCGGGAAGTACTTGTACAGGCAGAATGCCAGTTCAGGTGTGGCCGGTCTGGACAATGGCGTCGAATCTGCGGCTGCAAAGGCAGGCATGATAAAACACCCGGCACGTTACCGGGTGCCGGTGGCAGCCAGCCGCAAAGGTTGCGAACATGCGTCCATGAAAGTGCTGGTCATTCACAGCCGCGATCTCGACAAGGGCAGCACGCGATTCCGGGTTGTGAACTACGTACCCTACCTGCAGTCCCAAGGCATCAGCGTCGACTTCGTGAACCGCAAGGAAGTCACCGCCGCGCAGGCTCGCGAACACGACGTTGTGCTCAACCAGAAGTGCCGCATAGGCTGGTGGACGGCCCGCACCCTGCGACGCGCCAGCCAGCGTCTGTTGTTCGACTTCGACGATGCCATCTACACCCGTCCGCGCAAACCCTACGGTCCGGTCGTTGGCAATCGCGTACGGCGGCGTCTGGACTGGTGGCTGGCGGCGGCGGATCTGGTCACCACCTCCAGCGACTACCTGGCCGGCTACGCCAGGCGCATCACCGATCGTATCCGGGTCATTCCGATGGCCGTGGACGTGGATACCTGGCATCCGTCGCCACGCGCAGCCGATGATCGTATCCGCATCGGTTGGGCAGGACGCCCGGGCAATCTGCGCTTCCTGCGCGCTATCGAAGCACCGCTGGCATCATTGCTGCGCGCCCGACCCAACGTCAGCTTCGCGGTCTATTCCGGCGAGTCTCCAGACATGGCCGTGCCAATGGAACACACACCGTTTCACGCGGGTACCGAAGCCGCCTTCTGCCAGTCCCTGGACATCGGCCTGCTGCCACTGGACGACACGGCGTTTACCCGCGGCAAGTCACCAATCAAGGCGATCCAGTACCTCGCCTGCGGGGTGCCCGTGGTGGGAAACATCATCGGCGCCGGCCGGGAAATCGTCACCAATGACGTGGGCCTGGATGTCAGCGACCATGGCGGCTGGCTCGACGCACTCATTCAACTGGTGGACAACGCCGCGCTACGCCGGCAGCTCGGTGATGCCGGCCGCGCCAGAATCGTTGCCCGTCACAACCTGGCAACCAGCAGCACACTGCTACTGGACGCCATCACCGGCAACCGGAGCTGAGCCATGGGACCCGTTAAACGCCTGCTGGCCCGGCGCCTGTTCGGTCGGCGGAACCTCATCACCATCAACGATCCCTATGCGGAGATGGCGCGTCTGCTGTCCGCGGAGTCGGTTACCGGCATCATCGACGTGGGCGCCAGTCACGGCCGGGTTGCGCGACGCTTGCTGCGACGGTTCCCGCAGGCGACGGCGTATCTGTTCGAACCCAATCCCGACTACCGCCATCGACTTGAAGACGCCGCCGCCGGCGATCCACGTCTGGTCCCCGTATTCCAGGCCGTGGGCGAGGAAGACGGAGCCGCCACACTGCATGTCACCGCATCCGCTGGCACAACCTCCCTACTCAAACCCGCCCGGTTGCTCTCGGCGCGTTACGCCAGCGAGGCGCGCATCGTACGCGAAGAGCAAGTGGCGGTGACGACACTGGACAGTTGGGCGCGCTCACGGCCGCATGCGGCCATTCAGCTCATGAAGCTGGATATCCAGGGTGGCGAACTCGCCGCCTTGCGCGGCGCGGGCGATCTGCTTGGTGGCACCGTGAAGCTCATCTATACCGAAGTGTTGTTCAATCCGTTGTACGACGGCGGAGGCCAGTTCGCCCAGATCGACATCCTGTTGCGGACATACGGTTTCGCGCTTCACGATCTGTTCAAACCGCGGTACGACAACCACGGCATGCTGCTCTGGGGCAACGCCCTCTACCTCAGGACCTGAGCAGCGGTTGCAGCAACGGCACGAGCGCCGGCCGGAGAAACAGGCAGTTGCCGTTGAGGGATGGCGTTGTGAGCAGCGCCGCCCGCGAGGTAACTGTTAGTCGTGCGCTGGCGTCATCGACAAAAAACCACGCGAACGCGTCGAGCCAGTCATGGCCAAGCAGCGTTTCCAGTTGTACCCCGGCGCGCCTGAGATTGCGGAAATTGACCTCCATCAGCAATGCGTCGATGCGACCGATGACCGAGTCGTCCAGTCCATCCAGTATTGCCGCCTCGTAGCCTTCAGTATCGATCTTCACGAGCAGATGCGACACCGCCGGGCGACCGGCCAGCAGCGCGGGCAACGTTGTTACCGGCACCGTCAGTCGCGCCACGTCCGCCTGCTTGTCGTCACCGGCTGCATAGGCAAATGAGGCCAGGCTGTGGCGTGCCGCCGGCACCATCAGTGTCAGCCTTCCCGGCCTTGCTGCCAGGCCAACGGCATGTACATCAACGGCGTGCAAGGCATTCAGGCTCGCGTGCCCGCGCGCACGCGCCGCCATCGCGGGATTGGCATCCACCGCAACCACCGGCACGCCCGGGCGCAGGTGCGCGAACAGGGTCGCGAAATAGCCCAGATTGCATCCCACGTCGACAAGCCCCTGCACGGCCGGCGCGAGTTGCCGGAACAACGCTGATGTCAGGGGCTCGAATTCGCCGTGCACGATAATCGCATTGTCCACCGAATCCCCGACTTCGAGGTCGAGCAGCACACCATCACGCGTCCGCACACGATACGCCTGTCCGCGTGCCTGACGGCGGAACTTTCGCAGCGCGCTGCGCCGCAGCGCCTTGCCGACGCCATGCCTTGCGTACCACAGCAGAAACCGTTTCATCGACCCCACGTCACCCGTCACACACCGCGCGCCATTCTACGGTAGCCGCGCCTCGCGGGCGGTCGGGGGTTCCTGTTCGGCGCTGACTGGCTATCATCGCCACATGCAGGACCTCACCAACCGGGATTGCAGTGTTTGTGGCGCCCAGGACCACCGGCTGCTGATGCAGGATGGCGACAGCGCCTATCGAAGCTGCGTTCGCTGTCAGGCAATCTTTGCATCACCATTGTCCACTGCGTACGAAGCCGTCAACGACGCAACCTACGCGGCGGCGCTGACACGCTACGTCGCAAAGATCGATACCAAACTGCACGCCAATCTCCGGGCGCTGCGACCGTTCGACCGCTATCGTCTCACCAACCGCTTTCTGGAGGTCGGATGCAATGCCGGCGCAACCCTTCTGGCCGCGCGGCGCCTGGGCTGGCAGCCGACCGGTGTGGACATCGCGCGGGCCCCCACGGCATACGCCCGCGAGGAACTGGGAATGGATGTGTTCACCGGCACCGTTGAAGCGGCAGGACTGCCGGATGACACCTTCGACGTAGCCTACAGCAATGCCGTGCTGGAGCACGTGGAACAGCCCGTCCCCACCCTGCTGGCGATTCGCCGCACGCTTCGCCCGGGTGGCGTCTTCTTTGCCGACACCGTGAACTGGGACAGTTATACCCGACGCATTCTGGGCATCCACTGGCGGTATCTCGACCCGGGGCACCATGTCCAGCTCTTCACGCCCGGGAATGTGCACGAACTGGCCCGACGTACCGGGTTCACCGTGCTGTGGGTACGCACGTCGGGCGTGCGCCTGAGCGACCGCAAGCGGGGCGAAATCTGGTCCGCGCCCTGGTACCTGCACCTCGCCAAAGCACCGCTGTCACTCGCCACCCGCGTCAGCGGCAGGGGTGACTCCATCCGCTTTCTGCTGCGCAAACCGGAAAACACAACTGCCTGAGCAGAAGGTACGAACACGGCAGTTGTGTGCCGACAGTTGTCTACCGACAGCCGAGTTCGCAGAATAGGCAGGCCCGGTCTCGCCATTCGCGAGTCCGCAAGCGCAGTGCTTTTCCTCAGGCAGATCGACATGAACAAGCGCGAATGGACCGACTATCTCATCGATTCACTGGAGGTGGACGATGAATCGGGCCCGATCGCCAACGTTCGGCTGCCGGATCCACAGGAACCCGTCACTCCGGAGCTGGTTCGTACCTACTTCGAAGACAACATCTACCCGTTTGCCGAACGGATGGCCGTGCGCGCCTACTACCGGGAAAAGCGCCGCCTGCAGATCGAGCTGGTGAAGCTGCAGAACTGGGTGAAGGACACGGGCCAGAAACTCGTCATCATCTTCGAAGGCCGCGACGCAGCGGGCAAAGGCAGCACCATCAAGCGGTTCACGGAACACCTCAACCCCCGCGGCTCGCGTGTGGTGGCGCTGGACAAACCGACCCTGGAGGAGCGCGGGCAGTGGTACTTCCAGCGCTACGTGGACCATTTGCCCACATCGGGGGAAATCGTCTTCTTCGACCGCTCCTGGTACAACCGGGCCGGCGTTGAGCGGGTGATGGGCTTCTGTACGCAGGAGGAATACGAGGAGTTCCTGAAGGAAGCGCCACAGGTGGAGCAGATGCTCGTTCGCAGCGGCATTCACATCGTAAAGTTCTACCTGTCCGTCAGCCGGGAAGAGCAGGCCAACCGGATGCGCGAGCGGGCCAACAACCCGCTCAAGCAATGGAAACTCTCGCCCATCGATCGTATTGCACAGGAACGCTGGGACGACTATACGCAGGCCAAACTCGCCACTTTCGAAAAGACCGACACCGCCGAAGCGCCCTGGATTATCGTCAAGTCCGAAGATCAGATGCGCGCCCGGCTGGAAGCCATGCGGCATGTGTTGCACCGCTTCAACTACGACCGCAAGGATACCGCTGTCGCCCACCCCCCGAATCCGCTGCTGCTGGCGCCGTTCGCCATTCTCCGGTCCTGGGGAAGCCCTTAGCCGCATCCGTGGCGGCCCGACTCCGGCAACATCCGGGACTAGTGGGCCGGTGGTTCATCCTCCTCATCCGGCTTGTCGCGGTTGCTGAGTTCCTCCAGGTCAAAACTGCTGGCCGCCCGCAGACCGGCGATGGTACTCAGGTTACGCAGGCTTTGGCGCGCCGAGCGCATGAGCATGCCCAGCACCACCCGGTTGCGCACGTCTCCCTCCTCCCCCACCAGGCTGAGACGGTGCAACGCATAGATGCCGATCACCGTCGCCAGGAAAAAGAAGAAGTCCCAGTGCGTGAACGACAACGCCTCCATGGCCATGCGGCTGTCCGCGTCGTGCCAGTTGACCGTCAACGACAGTTCCCAGGTGGCAAACAGGTCGGCAAACGCGCCGCCGCACAGCGCCGCCACGCCACCCGCCAGCGCATTGACCATGGAACTGGAGGCCAGGTACGCGGTGGCATTGCCCGCCGGCGCCAGCTTCAGGGCAATGTTGCCGGACGCCAGATTCACCCCGGCCGTAGCGATACCGGCAACGATGTGAATGACGATGAGCAATGGAAAGGTGCCTGCCCATACATCCGGGAACGTCGTGAACGTCCAGGCAAAAATTGCCACAACAAAAGCCGTGCCGCATACCCGCAGCACGGCCTTGTTGCTGAATCGGTCGGCAATGCGCCCCCAGGCGGTCACGGTCAGAAACGCTGCAAGCTGCGACAACGTACCCAGTCCGATGACCCACAGCAGATCCAGCTCCATGCGCTTGAGCATATGCACCGTGAAGAACGGAGCCGCCAGATTGATGGCAAACGTCCAGCTCGCCAGAAAACGGATGAGCCGCTGGTAGTTTTCGTGCTGGAACGGTTCGCGCAGCCGCCCGAAGAGTCCCCCATGCCGGGCTGGCTGCATGGGCGGCTCATGAATTTTCCGCGCGCAGATCACCGCGTAGGCACCGCCGAGGAACGACAGGAAATAGACGATGCCATAGGCAACGGTAACGCTGTCCGGAAGCTGCTTCTTCCACACGTCGACGAAAGCAGCGCCAATCAGGCTGAGCGCGATGCCGATACCCAGCATACGTTGCTGGCGGATGCCGAACAGGCGCCCCATCTCGGCATCGGGCACCAGGTCGCGCATCCAGGAACTCCACGCGCACTGGAGAAAGGCGCCGGCGGCATAGCGGATGGCGAACGCAACGATGATCACCGCCAGCGCCTGGTCGGCACTCAGGAACCAGGCGGCCAGCGCAATCACCAGCAGCATTGGCCGTGCGACCCAGCCGCTCCAGTTGTACACCCGCTTGCGGTCGCGCATGCGATCCACCGCGTACACCGCCGGGATCTGGGCCAGTTGAGAGAGGTGAGGAATGGCCGCCAACAGGCCGATGGTGAGGTTCGAGGCGCCAAGCTGAACAGCCAGGGCAGTGAGAAACGCCCCCACCGCCAGGGTTTCCATGATCTGTATGCCGATACCGTTGCGAATGATCCACTTCTCGCTGTCGGCGAGATGGGACATGCCGGCGGACGCCGACCCTGCTTGGGAATCAGTAGTCATCAGAACACCGAAGGCGACGCAGTACCGCATTGCGCGGGCAGCATTCGCGTTACAGAGAATGGAAATTCGTTGCACGCCCCGGGGAAGGCGACCCGCCGACGTCGGGCAATCTCACCACATCCGACGGGCCTTGGCATCAGCTCCGTTGCGACAACGACACCGTGGACGTCAGTTCAGCCACCGTACGCCAGGCGCCGCAGCCTGGGCTACTTCCGTCTCAGGCAAGCCCCCATTCCCAGCCGCAGACGCCTCAGCAGCCACGGTCGGTTCAGACAGGGCAGACTCTGGAATGGCCGTCCGCCCTGGGGATTCCTGGTTGGCGGCTTCCAGACGCGCAGGTTCTTGGAGAGCAGGTTCTTGGACAGGCACGATGGCAGGTTCTTGGACAGGCACGATGGCAGGTTCTTGGACAGGCACGATGGCAGCCTCGCGGACTGGCGCAGGATCAGGTACCACTGTCGGCGCGGCTGCGACGAGGGGTTCCTGCCCCACTGGCACCCGGGCTGATTGCCGGGCGGGTGATTGCTGCGCCGGTGATCGCTGCGCCGGTGATCGCTGAGCTGGTGCTTGCTGAACTTGTGATTGCTGGGCAGGTGCTGCATTGCCGTCCCCGGTGACGCCGACGCTGGTCACCACGGAGGCATCACCGCCAGCACCCGCCTCCCCGGAACGGGGCGGTTGCGCTGCGGCCTTCGTTGCAACTGCCTTCGGTGCAGCGTGCGCGTTTGGCCGCGAATCATCGCGCAATTTGCCGGCGGCAGGGACGGCGGCCGGCGCACGTTCGCCCACCGTGTCACCCCGGCCGGCAGGCCAGCGCGTCAGCTTCGGCCACGCCTTGTAGTTGGGCTTGGGTATGCCGGCATCCCGCACACGGCGAACTTCGTCCTGGTTCCACTGGCGGGAACCGTCCTCGGCAATCACCGGTGTGATGAGCACCACTGTTTCCGTGGTGATCTGGGTGTTCTCGGTGCCCGAAAACAGCCTGCGCACACCGGGAATCCGGTTCAGAACCGGCACGCTGCGCCGACGTTCCGTTTCCGATTTCTTGATCAGGCCGCCAATGAACACGGTTTCGCCAGACGGCACGAGGATGTTGGTCGTGACCTCTGTCGTGTTCTGCGAAGGAATACCGTTGGCATCCACCGCGCCCGTCGACACTTCGGGATGGACGCTCATCAACACGTGGTTGTCGTCGTCGATCTGTACCATCACGCGCAGAATCACCCCGGATTCCAGAAACTCGATGCTCTCCGTGGTCACCTGGTTGATGGTCGTGGTGACCTGGTAGCCGCGCCGATCACCAATAACCACGCTGGCTTCCTGGTTTTCCAGCGCCACCAGCTTCGGCGTTGACAAGGTGCGCAGCCGACCTTCGTCCCGCAGCGCGTTGAGGGTAACGGACACATTCGGTGTCACCACGTCGAAGAAGAAACCCGGCGCATCGACGCCGGCACTGAACCCCTGCTGGCCATACGAGCCATTGCCGCCGCGCGACTGAAACAGATCGGACCAGTCAATGCCGAGGTTCTCGGCATCATTGAGCGTCACTTCAAGGATCTTGGCTTCGATCATGACCTGCCTCGGCCGGGCATCCACCGCCGCCAGCAACCGATCGACCCGCGCCAGGAAATCCGGGCTGTCCTCCACCACCAGGATCTTGCGATCCGCGATGTAGCTGACCTTGCCATATCGGGAAAGGTACTTCTCCACCATTTCGCTGACTTTCTCGCCGTCCGCATAACTGAGCTGGTACCAGCGCAGCTGCGTCACATCGCCATCCGCGTACTGACCGACCTCGTCCCGGTTGATGATGAAAAAGGTGTCGCCGCGCTTTTCCAGCGCATAACCACCGGCGCTGGCCACCGAGGCCAGTGCTTTCTCCACCGGCACGTCATACAGATTGAGGGAAATCTCACCAGTGAGTTTGGCCGGCACAAGCACATTCACACGCTCCTGGCGGGAAATCATGTCAATGACCTGGGTGATTTCCGTGTTCTGCACGCTGATCGTGACATTCTGCGCCTGCGCTGCGCCTACCAGGAACAAGACCGCGAAACCTGCAAGAAAGTGTCTCACGATGCCCCCTCACCTTTTTCCTGGCCGGGCTTCGGAAACGACAGTGTGTAGCGACGTCCACCGCGTTCGAGGGTGACCATCGATTCACCCACGGAGCGCAGCGTATAGCCGGAGATTTTTTCGCCAACCGCCAGAACCGTACCGTCGATGTTCGCCATCGGCGGATTGCCGAGCGGAATCACCGCCTTGAGGCGCAGATGCGTCACGACGGATGGCCCGCCACCGGACCTGACCGGTGGCGCCACGTGCTCGGCGCTGGCAAACGGGTTGTAACGGGCATCGTCAGCCGCGGCCTGGGCGCATAGCGCCAACACGCAGACTGTCATTCCCAAACGCATCAACATCCGTGTTCCTTTTCCCTGCGCGCCATCGATGGCGACGGGCCACGTTCAGCCGTCCAGCATCCGATAGGCGGACAACTGCATTCGGGCCACCAGCGCTGGATTGCGCCCCGGTTCTTTCACCTTCAACCCGTATTCCGTCACGACAACGTAGCCGAGCTGGGTGGTCACGTTCTGTAACCAGTCACTGAGATCCGTATAGGAGCCTTCGAGCTCCAGACGGAACGTCAGTTCCTGGTACGGCAACTCTACAGGCACGGCCACCGGCTCGATCGTGACCAGCGTCACATCATGCTGCCAGGAAGCACTCTGCAACGCCGATACCATGTGCGCTTCAAGCTGGTTGGCGGGCAGGTTGTGCAGATTGCCGTGCAGCGATTCGCTGAGCTTCTGCACCTCCGCCTCCAGCGGTTCCAGGCCCGCTTCCTGGGGTTGATCAGCAAGCGCACGCAGGCCCTCGAGCTCCGTGGCGCTGTCGCGGAACTTGCCATACAGCGGCTTGCCAACAAACGCCACAAGCAGGGAAACGACCAGAAACAGGCCCGCGCCACCGATCAGTGCAACTTCCCGAGGCGCAAGGCCACCGATGCGCGGCAGGTTCATGCGGGGGTCACCCGTGTGGCAAAGACAATGGCCAGCGTGAACACCACACCTTTTTCCACCTGGCCGGAGCGCTGAATCTTCACGTCCTCGATGCCCTTCTCACGGAACAATGCCTGGACGAAACCCGACAACGCCGCGTGATCCTTTGCTTCACCCTGCAGCGTCATCTGCGTCAGGCTGTCCCAGGACGCGGGAAATTCCATGGTTGCGCCACTACCCGTAAACGCCAGGGGCGGTCGCACGTCCGCACCTTCCGCCCGGATCCCGGCACGGCGAACAGCCAGACTTTCAAAACGTACACCATTGGGCGCGGCCGCTGCTTCCACGATGGCAAGCGCCTCACCGACCGGCCTGCCGCCGGACAGGCTGGCCAGCAACCGCTGTTCGGCCTGCAGTTTCTGCTTCTGTTCCTGCAACCACGTCAGACGCTGCTGCTGCAGTTCCGACAGCGCCTTCTGCTGGCGCAGCGTCTGCAATTCAGCGTCGCGCTGCGACAGCAGATAGCCGGATGCGCCAATCCCGACACCGCACAGCAGAACCAGGAGCACCCCTCCACATGCTGACAAGAGCATCAGCCGACGTTGTCGGGCGCGCGCAAAATACTCCGGCGGTATGAGATTGAACTCAGACATGATGAAAATCCCTGAGAGCCAGACCCGCGGCAATCGCCAGTTCCGGACGCCCGCTCTCCGGGGTTACATCCACGCCCACCCGCAGGAATGGCTGCAACGGGTCCGGAATCGTCTTCACCTCGTGGCGTACGAGGTCGGTCAGCAGCACATCCGCCCCATGCCAGCGGGCGAGACTGCCAATGAGGAACACCTTCGCATCATCCACGCCACGGCTTTCACTGGCCGCATAGACCAGACCGCGTTCAATCTCACGCACCAGCTTGTTCAGCTCCGGCCGAATGATCTCCAGAACGGTCCGGGTGTGCGGATCCGGGCGGCTGGCACCCAGTTCCGCTTCCTGCAGCATGCCAAACGCCATTTCGGTATCCATGTCCAGCGCACGGGCAAGCTGCTCCATCACCGTGTCCTCGCCGAAGTCCACGACATCGTCACTCAGTACCCGGCCCCGCGAAATGAGCGTCAGAAACGATCGCGCCCGCCCGCAGTTGACGACCAGCGCTGCGCTCTCCGCACCCGGCCCCTGTATGGAGTCCACCAAGCGTTTGATGGCAACTGGCCCGATTTCCATTACCTCGGGCTTGAGATGACAGCCTCGCAGCAGGTCCAGATACCTCAATACGGTGTCTTTCCGGCACATGGCAATGAGGGAAGCCCGGTCACGACTGTTGCTGTCCGGGTGTATGGGCAGATAGTCCACGACAAAGTCCGCCAGTACATCACCGATGCGATCCTTCAGCAGCTGGCCGATTGCCGCGGCTTCGCCCTGGCCGGGATTCACCTGGTAGTTCACGCTCATGACGCGCGTAAGCGAAGACGGCATGGCTACCACGCAACGGCGGCCGGAAAACCTGGCTTTCGCGAGCGTCCCCTGCACCAGTTTGCGAAATTCCTGCGGTGCTTCCAGCAGGTCCTCAAAGGGTGACGGTAGCGGTGCGCTGGCGCAGGCATGCAGGCGCACACCCGACGCACCATGCGCCAGCTGCACCAGGTGCAGGTACTCCAGCGAAAATTCCACGCCGATGGCACCTACCATGGCGCGACCGGCACGGCGACCAGCAAACGGCAAGCGTATCAAAGCGAGCACCCCGTGATGTCGACGTTGTCGATGTAGGCGCCTTCACTCGATCCCATTGACGGGTACGCCTTGAAGCGGATGTAGCGGTCCGCCTGCAGATAAGCACCGAGATCGTAGGACATGCTCAGCATGCTGGACGTGCTGTCATCGCCCGGTCCCTCGATGCGACCAAGCTCCGTCCAGGTTGTACCATCGCCCACGTCCACTGTGATGTAGTCACCAACATCCATGCCGTAGCGAGCATACTCAAACGTCAGCGTCGCGGACGTGAACTGGCTCAAGTCGACGCGACGCTGAATGCCACGGTTGTTACGCTGCACCCGAATGGCGCGTGGCGAGGTAAGTACACGAATTTCACCCGAAGAAACGCCATCGTTTTCACCGATTTCCGTCCATGCATCCGGCCACGGCAGACTGCCGCTGGTGCCGGCAAAGGTGACGGTGGCGAACTCGTCCCGGTAGTTCTGCGTGTCGCAGGGCATTCCCGCCCCCATGGCGCCGCCTCCGGACACCCCTTCCGCGGCGAGCAGCGCAACGTCCGCGGGCAGGAGCGCACCCTGAAATATCCGCACATCGTCAATGCGACCAATCGTGGAGTCTGTGCCATCGTGTCCCAACTGCACTGGCACGGGGCCACTCGAGAGCGACAGACCCGCCGCGGTAGTGCCATCGGCCACACCGTCGAGATACACGGTAGCCACGCCGGCCGCCGTGTCGATCACCGCGGCAAGGTGATGCCACTCGCCTGGCATCACCGTGGCACTGCCTGTTAACGTGCGCGCACTGCCATCATTGAACTGTAAAGCCACGGCACCGTTATCGAGCCCCAGCCAGTACTGGTGCGAGCCGGCCGCAAGCGTACGGCTCACCACCGGTTGGCGACCGCTGACCGTGTTCGTGTACAGCCAGCCACTCAGACTGACTGAGCCCGTCAGGTTGAGTCGCCCGGGGTCGGCAACCTGTGCCCCCTCGTCCGCGGCATCCAGTTCAAGCGCGCCCTGCACGGCACCGCCCACGGGTTGCCAGGTGGGGGTGCCGGAGAGCGTCGCATCGTTGCCCCCGACCCGGTCCACCGCCGCCGCACCACTCTGCTCATCCAGGCGCCAGTGGGCCTGGGGTGACTGCGACAGCGGTGTTTCAATCAGCCGCACGACCTTGTTCGTCGCGCTGCTGCCGACCAGGTGCGCGCAGGACGCCATATCCACGGCCAGCGCGCCAGCCGTACCGACGCCGAAGCGATTGATGTCGTAGCGTTCCTCCACCGCGCCATCGAAGAGCACGTGCATCACTTCGTTACGGCCCGCGTCCAGAAGCAGAAACCGCTCCTGGTTGTACACCTGCGCAACATCGCCCGCCACCGCTGGCGCAAAGTCCGGTGTCACAAGCGCAACCGGCGTGCCTGTCGGATCGACAACTTCGATGTTTCCCGACGCGTCCACCATCGCGAAGTGATCTTCCCATGCATGCCCCGCGGGTAGCCGAAGGTAGGTAACGCCCACTGGCGACGACAGCGCGGAACCGGTAACCGGCTGCGAGCGCTCAACACCACAGGTGGCGCCAACGATGACCAGCAGCGGAGAGGGTTGGGTGGTAGTCGCCACGAGTTTTCCCACGTCCGGACCGGCGGAGATATAGTCCAGACCTGTCAGCGCATTCGGCAGCGTACAACTGCCTGTCAGGGCACCGGTTGCATCGTAGGCGTTCAGATCCGGGCCGCTCGCGACGATCACGCCGCCTTCGTCCGCAAAAGTGATACCGGCGACCGACTGGTTGGCGGGCACCGATGCCAGGCCCTGCAAGGTTGGCAGCGATGGGGAAAAACTACCGACCTGCGTATTCCCGCGCAGATTGCCATCACAGGAAATGTAGTTGTCCACGCTGCAGGCGGAGCCACAGGCGCAGGAATAGGTAACGACAACGCTGGGTGCATTGACGGCATCATCATCGGAGGCCATGTCGGCGGTTTTCGCCCCCATGGATGCAGCCCACCGGAGGAGCATGCCGTGATTGGGCACGTCACCAGACACCCACAGCCTGACGAGGCTGGTGATGTCGACGGTCTGACCGGGTCCGCTTACATCGCCGGGAAACGAGGCAAATACTTCCGTGTCGTGCGTGCCGCCTGCGTCACCCCAGTCGATATCATAGGGAAAGCCCAGAATCGTTCCCTGGTCACGCACGTCCCAGGAAACGACGTCCTCATCCCAGTCCTCCAGCAGGCGGTGGATGTTGATGACAAGACCGTTATCGCCCTTGCCGTTGATCTTGTACTGCAGCGTGGCGCTGTCGATACGCACGCCGGCCGGCAGGCCGCTGAGATCAACCTGCAGCAGGCCACGGTTCTCCTTGCTGACCGACTCGCCGGTCTTGACGTTGGGGTCCGATCCCTTGTTTTCAGCCGGCTTGTCCTTTTTGATGAAGGCGCCTTTGGTGATCGGCATCTGCAGCGTCTTCGGCGCATCGTAAGCCGTTTCCGCCGGTACCAACCGCGTTCGGGATCCCCCGGAAACAAGTGACGCCGACAGGGTCAACGCGACGGGGGACCCTTCAACGCTGGAGAACTGGGCACCAAAAGTATTGCCATCCAGCGACGATGTGACGGCTGTATAGCCCCCGCACGAACGGGCATCGAGTTCCTTCTCCGCGGCGAGATAGGCCGCATCCAGAAGGCCGCTGAGCCGGCTCTCATCCTGAAGGCCACGGGCAGTGTCGGACAACGCCGTGCCCTGACGTGACAGCACACCCACCGCCAGCGCCAGGACGACCAGCCCGATCACCACCGGCAGGACCGCAAAGCCCTTCACTGCCGACTCCCGATGAGTACCGCAGTGGAAAGCTCATGGACCTGCAGCTGCGTATCCATGGCGATCAGACGGACGTGTACAAGCACTTTGTGGCCCGCAAGATCCTCCCGTTGCACCTCAAACAGGGTAACGCCGGACAGCACCGTGTTCTCCACATAGTCCACTCCGGTGACGCCGCCACTCCCATCGACATCCCACGGTACGGGCAGCCGCTCGACGAGACTGGCTCCTGACAGGTAGTAGACGACAGGATCGATCCAGTCTTCGTCAGTCGATCCATCACCATCGTCGTCAACCGCCACCAGGCTGCCGTAGTCTTCGTCGATTGCGCCATCGCCATCGTCATCGTGCAGATTCAGCCCATCCTCATTGATGGTTCCGTCTTCATCATCGTCGTGTGTGAGTATCGAGTTCTCATCGATACTCCCGTCACCATCGTCGTCGATGCCGCGTATTCCGGGTTTCCCGTCCTTGGCCAGGTCGGCTGAGCGATCCTCGTCAAGCAGCCCGTCCTTGTCATTGTCCGCGTCCGCAAAGCCATCGCCGTCGCGGTCGACGCTCGCCGGCAGGCTGACGGCCAGCAGGTTCCGCACCCCGCTTTTCGACGGCTGGATGAGCAGTCGCGAACCGCCGATATGCCGCACGATGCGTTCCATCACCTCCTGCAGGGCGAGCGCGGTGCGATTCTCCGCCTCGGTGGCGTCACGCAGTATGTTCGTCTGACTTACCAGCGAATAGAGACCGCCGAGCAACATTGCGGCAATGGCCAGCGCCGCAGTCATCTCCACCAGGGAGAAGCCACGCGGTGCACGGCGCGCTGGCGCGTGGCTGTTCACCTGGCTTTCACCACGCCATCAAAGGTGATGCCTGTACCATCCACCAGTACGCGCACCCGGAAGTACCCATTGTCGGTACCGGTGGTGGGATCATCGTCAGCGTCCGCGTTGTCGATATCGTGCCGGGCGATGTACGCCAGCCGCCGGAAGTCCGTACCTGCCGCGTCTGACAATGCGGTGGACGGCGACGTGCCACCGGTTGAACTTGCCTCGGAATTGAGCACGCTAAACGGCTGCGCCTTGGCCCGCTCGAAGGTCTCGAGCCCCCGATAGTGCTGGCGAACCTGAATTTTCGAGATCTCCGCCTGCTGCAAAGCGGAACGGACGGCATCGCTCGCCGGTACCAGGGCAACAGCAATCAGCATGGCTGCGACCAGGGCTTCAAGGTACGCAAAGCCCTTGCCCCGCGTGGACATCAATTCACCACAACCGCCCCGGACACGGGACGCAGGGTGACCGACCGGGTGGCACCGTTGTAGCTGAGCGTGAGTTGTGCGCCGGCAAGCTGCGCCCTGCCGGCATTGAAACGGTTGAACGGCGTCGCCCAGTTGTCGAAGTACACGGTTTCCTGCGCGCCGAGACCGGTGAACGTGAATGGCATGCCGCCGATGAACGCCACGCCGTTGTCCAGAACCAGACGTGCCGGTTGCTTGCTCACCGGGTCGACCTCGGTACCAAGCACTGTGGCAGGCAGGGTCGTGACGTCCGCGCGTATCACATCAAACGTTGCGGTGCCGGCCGTCCAGCGCAGGCCGTACGTATCACCGGTTTCCATCGAGCGGCGTTTGGCCAGTGTCAGCAGATCCGCCAGACGCCAGGTAGTCTCCTCCAGACGCTGGTTCATCACCCCCTGCGAGGAGGGCACGGCAAGCGCAGCTATCAGCCCGGCCACAAAAACCCCGGCCATGATTGAGATGAGTGATGTAGGCATGGTCCCTTCTCACTTCCGTGTGATGTCAGGAGGCGTGGGCCGAGGCCAGCGGCGCGAACGTACGCAACATGCCGGCTAACCAGCCGGCACGTAATCAGAAGTCGTCGTAGTCCTGGTGATCGGCAATGAATTTGCCGATGACATAGTCGTAACGCCAGCCGCCCGTGGTGGAGGTGCTGCTCAGCGCGAGGTTGCCGGTGCTCACCATCGACACCGTCGACGAACCGGTCACTGCGTTCGCCGGCAAGGCGTCGGCGCGAACATAGGGACCGTAGCGGAAGTTGGCATCGGTTGTCGAACACGCCTGCCCGGCTGCATTCGTGAACATGGTGAGCTGGTCGTCAAGCGCCTGCTGGGTATTCACCGCGCCTGTGCCCGCGGTACCGCTGCTCGGGCAGGTCGCACCGCTGGAGAGCTTCGAACCCGGCCAGTGGCCGTGCTGCTGCCGATAGAGGTCGATGGCGCTGCGGATGCCGGAAAGGTCGCTCCTGAGCGCGGAGACCTTTGCCTCGTCAGTGGTACTGGCGAACTGCGGCACCACGATGGCGGCGAAGATCGCCAGCACGACGGCTACGACCAGTAGCTCAACCAGCGTGAATCCTTGCACCTTGCGGGTCATCAATGCCTCCTGATAACCGAAAAAGTTGTCCTTCAGGGCCTAGTCTATGGGCATGGGCAGGCAGGAACCGTGACGGCGTACACAAACGCGGCGCCTGTCATCCCGCCATCCGCTCAGGTCAATGCACGGCCTGGGACATCTTGAAGATAGGCAGGATCAGGGCGCTGACGAGCAATCCAACCAGACCGCCCATCACCACCAGCATGATCGGCTCCACCATCTTCGACACCCGGATCAGCAGGCGGTCGAGCTCCCTGCGGTAGTAGTCACTCACCCGCAGTAGCACCTGGGGCAGTGAGCCGCTCTCCTCCGCGGTGGATACCATCTGCTTTGCCAGATCGGGTACCCACCAGGCCTGCGAAAAGGCTTCGCCCAGCCGACCACCCTGCTCAAGACGAACGCCAAGATCCACGAAAAAGCGCTGCACGAGGCCGTTGTCAACGATATCCCTGGCAGTGCGCACGGCCTGCACAAGACTGACGCCGTGCTTGAGTGACAGGCCAAGCACACGGAACGCCACGATCAGGTAGACGCGACGCCAGATGCCGCCGAGCAGCGGCGCGCCCAGCTTCATGCGCGCAACCCAGTCAATGCCGGAAGGCGAACGCAACCACCACACACCTGCTGCAGTTGTCACCGCCAGCGCACCGGCAACCGTCTCCCAGTTGTTGAGCAGGTAGTCCGAGGTCGCCATCAGGACCCTGGTCGTCACAGGCAACTGATCGCCTATGGAGGCAAACATCTGACCAAAACGCGGAAACACCACCAGCAGGATGAAGAACAGTACAAAAATCGAGAAACCGACCAGAAAAACCGGATAACTGAACGCCGAAACCAGCGATGCCTTCAGCTCCGCATTCTGCTCGTCCATGCCGCGCAGTTGCTCCAGCACTTCGTGCAGGAAGCCGCCCTGTTCACTGGCCGCAACCAGGCTGACATAGGTGCTGCTGAACACCTTCGGATGTTCGGACATCTTCTCCGACAAGGAGGCACCACCCATCACGCCTTCGGCAATGGCATCGATCACGGTGGCCATCGGCGAATCCTGCATCTGCTCCCGAATGGACACCAGGGCCGGATGCAGCGAGGTGCCGGTCTCGAGCAGGAGCGCCAGCTGCTCCGTGAAGAACATCCGGTCCTTGACCGAAATGGAACCACCAGCGCGCGATCGACCGCGAGCGCGAACAGCAGCACTTTTCGGTCCCTCCTTCGCTGTTGCCGACGGAGACGTCTCGAACTGCAGGGCCATCAGCGGCAACTCCGGGCGCGGGTACTCATCCGTTGACCACCCGCTTTATTTCCTCCACCGTTGTCTCCTGGGCAACGACACGACGCAACCCGTCCTGGTAGAGGGTGCGGATGTCATGTTCGCGTATGAAATCCGTAAGCGCATCGCGGTTGGGTGACGAGACGATGAGCCGCTGCAGATCCTCGCTGGTCTCCAGGACTTCGTGAATCGCGGCACGCCCCTTGTAGCCGGAGTCGTAACACTCGCCGCAGCCACGGCCCTTCGCCAGCTTGAGCGGCCGGCTGGTATCGGCGTAGAGCTGAAAATCATTGTCACTCACCAGTTCACCCGGCGCGATGAATGTGCTCCTGCAGTTGGGACAGATGGTGCGCACCAGCCGCTGCGCCATCACGCCCACCAGCGCGGACGACAGCAGATACGGCTCGATGCCCATGTCGATGAGCCGTGTAATGGCGCCAACGCTGTCGTTGGTGTGCAGGGTGGAGAGCACCAGGTGCCCTGTAAGCGCTGCCTGCACGGCAATTGTTGCCGTCTCTTTTTCGCGGATCTCACCCACCATGATGATGTCCGGGTCCTGACGCAGGACGTGCTTGAGGATGGTTGCGAAACCAAGTCCTACGGCAGGGCGCACTTCGTTCTGGTTGATGATGTCCATCTGGTATTCCACCGGATCCTCGATGGTGATGATGTTGCGATCCAGTGAGTTGAGCTTGTTGAGCGCGGCATACAGACTGGTCGTCTTGCCACTGCCGGTCGGTCCGGTGACAAGAATGAGACCGTAACCCCTGCTGAGCAGATCCAGATATTTGTTGCGGTTTCCTTCAGCCATGCCGAGTTGATCGACATCCAGAATCGCGTGGCTTTTGTCGAGAATCCGCAGCACGACTTTTTCACCGACGAGCCCCGGCAGGGAACTGAAACGCAGATCGACCGATCTGCCACCCGTGATGACCTGCATGCGACCATCCTGCGGCAGGCGACGCTCGGCGATGTCCAGGTTCGCCATGACTTTCAGGCGTGACACGAGCGCCGGCATGAGTTCCGCGCGCAGGGTCATCACTTCGTAAAGAACACCGTCGATACGGAAGCGCACCCGCCCCTTGTCGCGAAAGGTCTCGATATGGATATCGCTCGCACCCTCACGGATGGCCCTCTGGATGAGCGAGTTCGACAGATTGATGATCGGGCTGCCGGAAGCGATCTCATCGATATGGGCAAAATTTTCCTCGACGGACTCCACCAGCTCGAGATCCTGCACCGACTCCCCGTCGAGCAGCTCAAGACTCAGCTCCTGAACCTCGGTGCCCTGCTCGATGAACTCCAGCACCTTCTCCTTCGGTGCAAACACCGCGCGCACACGGTGACCGGTGAGTTCCTGAATCTCCTTGAGGATGGGAATGTTCTGGGCATTGGGCGTGGCGACCGTAATTTCATCGCGCACCCGGAACAGCGGCTTGGCGATCAGCCGCCGGGCCGCCTTTACCGGCAACAGCGTGGCAACCGAGGCGTCGAAGAGTCCCGCGCGCAACTGCACTGCGGGAATGGAAAGCTGACCGCTCAATGCCGCCAGAACGTCCTGTTCCGTCACCCAGCGCTTGTTGATCAGAATCTCGCCGAGCTTCCGCCCGTTCTGCTTCTGCATCGCCAGCGCTTCGTTCACCTGCTCTTCCCGAAGCAGTCCACGGGATACCAGCATGTCCCCGAGACGCTGGCGCGTCGGTGCCACGGCGGGTGCGTTGCCGCCATCGACATCCAGCAACGCGATGTGCGTGGAAACGCCGGTAATCCGCAGGACTTCCGCGCATAGCGCATTGATCTTGGACAGCTGCAGCCAGCCGCCGCGCGCACGCAGGGCATCGTTCATGTCCAGAAGAAAATCCAGAAGCGCGGAGGTCAGAACCCGTGTCGTTGTCAGTTCGACCACGACCCGCAATTCGCGCTGACGGATACAGGCGTTGATCTCATCCCGCAGCACATCGAAGTCAGCGGGTGTAGCCAGTGGAAATGCGGGTCGTAACTGAACCGAGGTGGCCGCGGCTGTCTTGAGGACAGGGGATCGTGTCTGGGCAGCTTCAGCCATGGGCGCGCACGGGTGTGGCAACACAGGAAGCCAGGAACTCCTCCAGCGGCATGGGTCTGCCGATACCGTAACCCTGCGCAAAGTTCACGCCCAGGCTCTGGAGCGCAATCAGTATCTGCTCGTCTTCAACATATTCGGCCACCGTCTTCAGACCCATGCTGGCGCTGACATTGTGAATGGCTTCCACCATCACCGCCGCCGTCCGGTCACGGCACATGTCCTTTACGAAGGAGCCGTCGATCTTCACGTAATCGACAGGTAACGCGCGAAGGTACGAAAAAGAGCTCAGACCCGCGCCAAAATCATCCAGCGCAAAACGGCAGCCGAGCTTCCTGATCCGGCGTATATGCAGTTCCGCTGCCGCCATATCGGCAATGGCCGCGGTTTCCGTCACCTCGAAGCAGATGTTGGCAGGAGACACGCTTTTCTCCCGGATGACACGTTCCAGTTCTTCCACCACACCACCGGAGGTGAATGACTGACCGGAGAGATTGACGGAGACCACCGTACCTGGATAACGATCGAGGACGCCGCTGCTACGGACGGCGTCGAGTGCATGCGCAACCACCCAGCGATCGAGCATGGGCATCATGTTGTGTTTTTCGGCGATGGGTATGAAGTCATTGGGTGGCACGATCCTGCCGTCCTCATCGAGCATTCGTACCAGCACTTCGAAATGCGGTGACGGATCATCGCCACTGGTTGCGCGAATCTCCTGCGCGTACAGCACGAAGCGGTCATCCTCGGCCGCCCGGCGCAGATCATTGAGTATCCGCACCTCTTCCTTGCGCTGACTCACCCGCTGCTCGGTACTCCCGTACGCTTCGATGGTGTTGCCACCACGTTCCTTGGCGATGTTGCACACGACTTTGGCCTTGGTCATCGCCTCCATGTGACTGGTCGCGGGATCGGTTTCGACCACGCCCGCTGAAAAACGCAGGATCTGCCGGGCACGACCCGCGATATAGGGCTGCCTGGCCAGGTTGTCCTGCAGCATGTGCAGTTTGCGCATTGCCACACGCTCGCTGCAGCCGATCAGGGCCAGGCCAAATTCGTCACCGCCGATGCGCCCGACGATGTCGGACTTGCGCGCTGCCTTCAACAGTTGCGATGCCACGACACGCAAAGCACCGTCACCAGCAAGCACACCGAAATGTTCGTTCAGCGCGGACAGTCCGTCTACGTTGATGTGTACAAGAGTGACCCGCCCGGAGCGGCCCTCCTTCTCGTGCATGGCCCGCTTCAGCAGGCGTTCGAAACGCCCTCGCCGCGGCAGACCGGTGAGTGAATCAAAGTGTGTCTGAATGAGCTTGCTGATCCGCGCGCCGAGCGTCATCAGAAGGTTCTTGTCGCTGTTGGTCAGTCTCGGTTTGTCAAAGCTTCGACAGAAAGCCAGACCGCCGATCATGTCCTCACGCTCATCACGTACGGGGACAACGATGGTGCGAAAGGGCGGCGAAAAGCCAATCTCCTGGGCCACCTCGTCATTCGGCGCATTGATGACCAGCGGTTCCCCGTGGGCCTGCATCCAGCGGGAGGTTACGCTCTCGGCGTCGGCTGAAGTCAGACGCTCGAGAAACGGACGTCCCACATCACCGATGCTGCTCACCCATACCCGACGCTCGGGCACTGACAGCAGTACCAGTTCCGCGTCCATATGGTCGCGGATGTGATCCAGCATTTCCTGTAGCGCCTCCTGCTCGTCCTGGTCCTCGTCCTTGTCATTGTTGGTGCTGTAGATGAGGTTGAGCTCTTCATGACGCCGATTGAGCTCGTCGGCCATTTCCGCGAGCTCGAGGTTGACGCGGGTATCGTGCTCGAGAAACCAGGTGATCTGGCGAACGCTTTCAAGCCACCTGTCATCGAAAGCGACAGCGTCACTGGCAACCACCACGGACGCCAGCGTGGTACCCAGATGGTCGCGAATGGGCATGAGCCAGATGACGCCCTGCTCATCGCACAGTGACACTTCGGCATCGGGCATCAGGTCAATCCCTGTGGCCCGTATCCTGGCAACCAGCTGAGTCACCTCGGCAGGGTGACTGGCAAGCCTTGCCCTGCCCTCTACCCATACCAGCACCTGCCAGTCACCACCGCCAGCCAGCTGAAACGATTTCAGGTAGCGCTTCAGATCCACACCCTGGAACACCAGGCTCATGACCGCAGCCTCTGTTCGAGTTCCTGGGTGAGTCTGCGAATGCTCACCGGTTTCTCCAGGAAAAACAGATCCTGGATTTCCCGCGTCCACTTCCTGTGCACCAGGTCGGTGACACCCGTAATGACATAGATCGGAAACGTGCGCTCCGGCAGCCGCTTCTGCAGTTCCTCGCAGAGTTCCTGACCCGTCATTACCGGCATTTCGATGTCCGTCACCAGGACATCGGGGGGGGATTGCAGAATACTGTTCAACGCTTCTTCGCCGTTGTAGCAGACTTCGACGTCGAAGCCCTGCTTCGCAAGCGCCAGCGACATCACGCGTGCCGTGGGCGCTTCGTCATCCGCCAGTACCAGACGCAGGCTCATATCGTCCTCTGGGCGATGCCCGTCCGCTTCCAGAGCTCAATGGTGAAAGTCGAACCCTCACCCAGTTTGCTCTCCACGCTCAAGGTACCGTGGTGCAGTTTCACGATCTCCGAAGCGATCGACAGGCCAAGCCCGTGGCCGGCCTTCTTTTTCGCTTCGGGATTGGCACTGCGATAGAACTTGTCGAATATTCTGGCCTGGTCCTCCTGGGATATGCCGAGTCCCTTGTCGGCAACAGACAGCGTGATTGCATCGTCGTTTTCGTCGATGTCCACTTCCACCGGCTTGTCGTCGTCGCTGTACTTAAGCGCATTGGTCAGCAGGTTGGAGATGGCGACCCGGAGCAGTTCCTTGTCCACAAGCACGGGCGTTATCTTGTCGCTGGCATTCAACTTGACCCTGGTACGATCCTCGCCATGGTCCATGATTGAGATGCAGTCCTTGACCACATCCACCAGGTGAACGCGCTGCGCATCGAGTTCGAAGGTACCAAGCTCGATCTGCGTGATGCTGAGCAGGTTGTGCACCAGCCGGGTCAGCCGTTCCACTTCCCGGGTGATGACGTTGTGGGTCTCGATGCGGAATTCGCCATCCTCACCGTTGGTCTCCAGCATCTGCGCATACAGACCGATGGTGTTCAGCGGCGCCTTGATCTCATGTGACAACGCACCCACAAAATCCACGCGACTCTGCCGGGCGGCAATTTCCTCGCTCACGTCCCGAAGCAGGATGAGTGTGCCGGAGCTTTCATCCTGACGGGCCGAGAAATACAGTGGATGGGCGCTCACGCCCAGCGTGTGCCGCCCGTCAGGATGCGGCATCTGCACGATGCGATTGGTTACCGTCTGGCCACCGCTGCGCAGTGATAGCACGTAGTCCACCAGCTCCGCGTGACCACACCAGGTCGGCAGCGGTGAGGACACCACCTGGTCCAGCGAAACATCGAACATGGACTCAAAGTTCTGGTTGACGAATACCGCCTTGAGATCCTCGTCAACGATGAGGATGCCATCCGGCACCGTCTGCAGAATGGATTCGAAACGCTCGGCCCGGTAGGCGAGGAACTTTTCGTTCGTGAGCAGCTTGCGGTTCATCCGGTCGCTGGCGGTGATACGCCCCTGTACCTTGTCGATGAACAGATTGAAACGCTCGATGAACTCCTGCAGTTCGCCGTTCGCGGCGATCTCCACGTGCGTGAGCTTGCTGCGCCCTTCTACGACATCCGCGAGTCGTTCGCCAAACACCTTCAGCGGTCTGGCGCTCCGCGCATGCAGAAACAGGAACAGCGGCACCAGCAGGAATATCGGCAGTCCCAACGTGGCGCCGACACGCATGTCATCGCTGTTGAGCCCCAGTTTCGGCTGGAAGTAGGCGAAGCGATAGTAGCGTCCGTCCCTGTCCCCGCCCTTCAGCGGCCCGAAGTATTCCTGAACATCGCCGCTCTGGAGCGACAGCGTGCGACTTTGCAGCCAATCGGCATCGGGTGCCTCCAGGGAGGGCAGCGCCTCGGCAACGGTGCGCGTGACGAGTGGCGTCAGCGCAAGTCCGTCCCTGCCCTCGATGACGCCGTAGGCAAAGGAAGGGTCTGTAAGCTGGTGCTCGAAGACGCGTGCCAGGTTGGCGGACTCGGCCTGGGCGTCGGCCGCTCCCTCAAACTGGCTGACGAGCCGCGCCAGCGCGATACCGCGTTGATGCATGCCTGCCTGGCTGCTCTGTTGCTGGAAGTACAGGTACAGACCCGACACCATGACCATCCCGAGAATGGCCGCGATGTAAGGCAGGCTGTGTTCCAGTCGTAAAAACTTCAGCATCGTCGCGAAACGTCCTGTTCCCGCACCGGAATCCCCCGCGGATGCCAGTAGCGCTCGTGACGATTGTGCCGTCAGCACCGGGCGGGAACCGTGACGGACCCCCCGGTTTGGCGGCGCGGGACGGGACAGCGGAATGTGCCGCCGTTCACTGTACAATGGCCCGCCGCCCGCGCGCGGTGGCAAATGCCCGCCCCACGGCCGGTATCCGCAAAGCAGACAAGAGAGTTTTCATGCAGGACGACGAGATCAGGCAGCTTACCGACGAGGCCCGGCTGGAAACCGTGCTGCAGATCCTCAAGGACATCCTGTTTCGCTTCGAGGAACAGAACGGCGGCAACTACTCCATCTACGACGTCTACGCGTTTCTGGCCGAAGACCTCGTGGAGGAAGGCTGTTGCGCCGCCTGCCTCAAGGAAGCCTTCGACAGTGTGCTGCAACAGGCCGGCATGGATACCACCGAACACCGACAGGACGGCGATGCGGTGTTTCACTGACCGGGCTTTATCCGGCCAGGCTCTCCGCCGTCAACGGACAACCCGGCGGCAGGCGGCTGCTACAGCACGGACGGCGGTTTCAGTGCGGCTCCAGTGCCGGGTAATCAGGATTCCACCGCTCGCCTTCGATCGCTGATACGGCTTCGTTCAGGCTGCACCCGGCAACACCATCTTCGTGCGCCTGGCGGACAACCCCCCTGGCCACGATCTGACTGACCTCGCGCAGCCTCTCCACCTCAGGAAACAGCAGACCGTCAGCGAGCTCGTCCTCCTTCACCGCGGCTGCGAGCGCCTGCGCGGCGCTGGCCACCATGTTGTCCGTGATGGACCGACAGTTCCCGGCAAGCGCGCCAAGGCCCAGTCCCGGAAAAATGAACACGTTGTTGCCCTGCCCTATGCGGATGCGGCGACCATCCAATTCCACGGGCGCAAACGGACTTCCCGTGGCCACGAGCGCGCGCCCGCCAGTCCAGCGCAGAATATCGCCCGGTGTCGCTTCCGCCCGATCCGTGGGATTGGAGAACGGCATCACCACCGGTCGCGCCGAATGCGCCGCCAGGGAACGGATGACACCCTCCGAAAATGCTCCGGGCTGACCAGAGGCGCCGATCAGCACCGTGGGTTGGAAACGTTCCACCACATCCTGCAGCCGGGTCGCCGCAAGCCCCGTCAACCCTTTTGCCGCCGCCAGCGTGGCCGGCCAGGCGAGTTCCAGCTTGTAGGCGTCATCGAAGCGACCCGCATCGGTAAGCAGCCCGCGACTGTCCATCACCGCCAGGTGCGGTCGAATGGCGGCCTCGTCCAGCCCATGCAGAGCCAGCCCCGCCTTGATCTGCCGCGCAATCCCCAGCCCGGCGGCACCGGCGCCGTAGATCAGAATTCGCTGTTCCTCCAGCGATTGGCCGGTGATGCGCAACGCCGACATGATACCCGCGAGCGCAACCGCCCCCGTACCCTGGATGTCATCGTTGAACGACAGCTGGCGCTCGCGGTGTCTGGCCAGCAGCTGCTGCGCGTTGTCCTTGCGGAAGTCCTCCCACTGCAGCAGCGCACCGGAAAACTCGCTGCCGACGGCGTCGACGAATTCGTCGACTAGCGCCTGGTACTCCGCACCACGCAGCCGTGGCTGGCGCCAGCCCAGGTAGAGCGGATCGTCGAGCAGCGTCCGGTTGTCCGTGCCCACATCCAGGCTGACAGGCAGGGTGCTGGCAGGATCGATTCCCGCGCCGACCACGTAAAGTGCCAGCTTGCCGACGGAAATGGCCATGCCTCCCGCCCCCTGATCGCCAATGCCCAGAATGGACTCGTTGTCAGTGACCACCAGCAGGCGGATGTCCCTGCCAGCGGCGGCATTGTTCAGCACTTCCGCCACCCGGCCGCGGCAGTCCGGCGTTATCCACACGCCGCGACCACGCTGGAAAACGTGGCTGAAGTTCTGCGTCGCCAGCCCGACCGTCGGCGTGTAGACAACGGGCATCAGGGCCGCCAGGTTGTCCGTAAGTACGCGATAGAACAGGTATTCGTTGCGATCCTGCAACGCCGCCATGGCGACATAACGATCCAGCGGTTCGGCGTGACGGGAGATGCCTGCGTAGGACCGCCGCGCCTGCTGCGCCATCGAATTCACCTCCGATGGCAGAAGACCGGTAAGGCCAAGTGCCTGCCGCTCGGCATGCGTGAATGCCGTCCCACGGTTCAGCAGAGGATCACGAATGACGTCGTAACCACGACGACGCACCTGCACCGCTTTCCTACTCATTGCGCTCCCCCATTGCTCGCCGGGTCATCATAGCGCCGAATGCCCACCGGCGGGACCGCTACCGTCATGCCCCCTGTCTTGGTCCTCCGAGCATGGCCCCCCGAGACTGGCCCCCCCTACGCATCGCGCATGAAAAGCCGTACGCTTCCACGATGCAGCAAAACCAACCCCCCAGTTCACGCTATCTCGCCTACGTGGTTGTCGTGCTGACGATCGCCTCCACGCTGTCCTTCATCGACCGGCAGATTCTCAATGTCATGATCGGGCCGGTGAAGCGCGACCTGGGCGGCATCAGCGATACCCAGGTGTCGCTCATCATGGGACTGGCGTTTGCGCTGTTCTACAACCTGCTCTCCATACCCATGGGGCGCCTGGCCGACCGCGCCAACCGGCGCAACCTGATGGTGTTCGGTGTTACCGCGTGGAGCGTCATGACCGCGCTGTGCGGCGCCGCCAACAATTACTGGCACCTCTTCCTGGCGCGGATGGGCGTGGGCGTCGGTGAGGCCACCCTGGGACCCACCAGCAATTCGACACTGGCGGACCTGTTCTCCCGCGATCGACTGCCACTGGCCATCGGCGTGGTGTCCGCCGCGCCATTTATCGGCCAGGGCCTGGCCAACATCCTCGGCGGGCCCCTCATCGACACACTCGAGGCGACACCGCGGCTGACGCTGCCGGTGTGGGGCGATATCTATTCCTGGCAGATGGTTTTCGTGATCGTGGGGCTACCCGGCCTGTTGGTCTCGATATTGTTGCTGACCACCCGGGAGCCGCCGCGGCTCGGGCGTCTGCGCAGCGACACCGAGGCTGTGCCCATGAAGGAGGTCGTTGCGTTCGTGCGTCAGCGCGGGCGGCTGTTTTTCCTGATGTTCCTGGCGTATCTGTGCCTGTCCACGCAGGGCTTTTCGCTGTTCGCGTGGATCGTCGAGTTCTATGTACGAAACCACGGCTGGACCCGTACAGAAATCGGACTTACCTATGGCACGGTGTCGATGGTTGTCGGCATCGCCGGCAGCATCCTGGCCGGCTTCTGGGCCGGTCGATGGATCGCCCAGGGACGCCCGGACGCCACCCTGCGAATCGTCATGTGGGGCAGCCTGCTGCTGTTGCCCACGGCCACCACGCTCACCCTTCTGGACGATGCATGGCTGGCGATCGCCCTGCTCGTGCCGGTGACATTCTGCATGGCCATGCCTCCCGGCCTGATGATGTCCACGTTGCAGGCCATCGCCCCCAACGAGTTGCGCGGGCAGATGGTGGCCTTTTACCTGGTGGCGGTCAGTTTTCTCTCCTACACCTTCGCCCCTTCCCTGCCGGCCCTCGTCAGCGACTACGTTTTCCACAGCGAGATGGCACTGGGCAAGGCCATTTCCAGTCTCGCCGTCATCAACTACTCGATTGCGTTTCTCAGCATCGCCGCCTGCCTGCCAGCCTACCGCCGGGCGCTTGCCGAAGCAGAACGCTGGCAATAGCACTGCGCTCGCGGAGCGCTGGCGTTGGCCCTGCCCGTCAGGCGACCCAGGCCTGAGGCAGATGGGTCTCGAGAAGTTCGGTAATGCTCACCGCGCGTACCCCATGCTCGCGTCCCATGAGCGCCACCAGTTCCGAGTTGTCGTGCGTGCGAGTGAACACGAGGCAGTTGGGCCATTGCTGCCGCACCCACAACGCCGTTCGCAGGTTCTGAGCCGCATCGCCCGTGCCGAGAATGACCACGGGTTCACCCAGACTGAGGTCCAGCTCTTCGCGCAGCCGACGCCAGACCTGGGGGTGGGATATGTTTCCCTGCAGCACATGACGCCGGCGTCCAGCGCGCAGACGCGATTGTTCTTCCGCAACCTGCAGTCGCCGGTCCGCGTCCACGTCGATGATGGCAATGGCTTCCAGTTCATCACCGGCATGCTGCTCCAGTTCTTCGAGCACGGTCTGTCCAAACCGGCCGAATCCCCCCAGCACCACCACGTCCTTCGCCCCTGTATAGGCGAAGTGTGCCAGCAGTTCGCGGCTGACCAGGTTTGTCGCCGCAAAATTGTAGGCATTGAAGGTGGTGGCCTGTGACGCCACGGTGGTATCCGCCAGCGAACGCATGAAACGCAGGTTGTGGCAGTGCAACACCAGGCGTCCGGTCAGCCGGGGATAGCGACTCAGAATGCGTGTCGCCGCCTCGTAGGTGGCAAAGTCGTCCTCACCGAGCATCAGTATGCGTCGTGCGCGACGTACCCGCAGTTCACGCAGGATGAAGTCATGCGTCGCATCGCCACGAACCACCATCACACCGAACGATTCCACCAGTTCCACTTCACGACTGGCGTCGATCAGGCGGTCGACCACCACCACTGGCAGCTTGCTGCCGGCCCTGCGCAGGACCCGCAGGTAGCTGGTGGTCAGATCGCCCGCACCTACGACCACGATGTGGTCCTTCAACCGACGCATCTGCCAGCGCCTGGGGGACAGGATGCGAAGCAGCGCATCCATCACGGCGGATGCGGTGAGCATCGGCGCCCCGAAATAGGCGACCCAGAGCAGGGCGCGGGCCCACGCGGGGCCGCCTGTGGGGAAACCCATGTCCAGTCCGCCGACCACGAACAGGCCCAGGCTGTAATACGCCTGGGCCAGCAATCCCGACTGCCGCACGTCCGGCTCTTCGGTGAGCCCCACTCCATTGCCGAACGCCAGCAGCGCCGCACCTACCAGCAGCACGGCGGCGTACCACCGCCAGCCGGGGAACTGTCGTGGGAAGGAAAACATGGTATGGGTCCTTGCAGGTCGCCCGCAGTGTAGCGTCACGTCAGCCCTGAACAAGCGCCATCGCCGCTTCAGGGCCCCACCAGCAGACCGTTTACACCCTGCGTGTGACAGTTCCCTGATGCCATGAGTTAAGCTGCCCGGCTGACCGCTGGGAGTGAATCGTCGTGCGCTTGCTGAAGTGGGTGCTTGTCATCGGGGTCTGTGCCGCCATCGCCGGCGGACTGGGCTACTACAAGTACGAACAGATCCAGGCCGCCATAGCGCGTGGCAAAGCCTATCCCGAACCGGTGGAAGCCGTGCAGGAAGTATTCGCGCGTGCCGTCGAACGTCAGGGCGGTCTGGACGTGAGCGGGGTCGTCGTCGCCACACGTTCGGCGGAGCTGCGCAATGAACTGGCCGGCCGCATCGTGAATGTCGGCTTCGCGCCCGGCGCGCCGGTGCATGCGGGCCAGTTGCTGCTGGCGCTCGACACCAGCCAGGAGAGAGCGCAACTGGCGGAAGCAGAGGCCAACCGCGAAATTGCCCGCCTGGCGCTGAACCGCGCCCAGCGCCTCGTGAAGTCAGGAGCGGGGTCGGTCGAGGCACGCGACCAGGCAAATGCCCAGTTCGAGGCAGCTTCTGCCCGCGCCAGCGCGCTCGCCGCCACGATCGCGAAAAAATCCATCGTCGCGCCGTTTGCCGGCATCGCCAGCCTGCATCAGCTCGAACCAGGGCAATACCTGGCTGCCGGTTCCGTGGTTGCATCGCTCATTGGCGTGGACGAGGCCCTGTGGGTGGATTTTGCGCTGCCGCAGTCCCACGCCGGCATCAGGGAGGGAACGACGGTGACCATCGACGCCAACGATCTCGACCTGCCGCCGTTCAACGCCACCGTGATCGCCCGCGACCCATCCGTACAGGAATCCTCCCGCAATCTGCGCTTGCGCGCGCGAGTGGACGCACCGCCCACGACGCTGCTGCCAGGCATGCTGGTCCAGGTGAAGGTGCCACTGGGTGAAAGCCGGTCGCTGGTAACGGTACCGGCCAAGGCAGTGCGGCAGGACAGCCTGGGCGCCTCGGTCTACGTGCTCGAATCCGTTGATGAAAACGGTCAGCAGCGTTTGCGGGCCCAGCGACGCGCGGTACAGGTGGCGCGTTCCGCCGCGCCGGACCAGCAGGACTGGCTCGTACTGGAAGCAGGCGTGACCGCCGGCGAACGCATCGCCGCCAGCGGTGCGTTCAAACTGCGTGACGGCGCGCTGGTAAAGGTTGTGGACGGTAGCGACGGCGAAGCTGACCGCGTGGTGGGACGCTGACATGACCGTGCACGGGCTGACCGCCGCCGCGAGCACGCCTCGCATTACCGACATCTTCGTGCGCCGTCCGGTGATAGCCGCCGTATTATCGCTCGCGCTGGTGCTCATCGGTATTCGCACGGCCCTGGAACTGCCGGTACTTCAGTACCCGCGCATCGAGAGTTCGTCGCTGGTCATCACCACGCCCTACATCGGCGCCGACGCGGCTACCGTTCAGGGTTTTGTCACGGAACCCATCGAACGCGCGGCGGCGTCCATTCCCGGTATCGACTACGTGGACTCCAATACCACAGCCGGCATGAGCACGGTGACCGTGTGGCTCAAGCTGGGCGTGCCCTCCACCGGCGCACTGGCCGAACTCACCACGCGCCTCAGCCAGATCCGGTTCGAATTGCCGGCCGGCGCTGAGGATCCTGCGGTGCGCGTACGCCGCGCTGATCGTCCGCAGGCCGGATGGTACCTGGACGTTCCACTCACCGAGGGCATGGACCGCGCGCTGGTCACCGACTACCTCATCCGTCGCGTGAATCCGCAGATTGCCGCCATACCCGGCGTGCAGGAAGTAACGCTGGAAGGCGGACGGGAACCGGCCATGCGCGTCTGGCTCGACCCCGAGCGGATGGCCGCCTACAACGTCAGCACGCAGGACATCGAACGCGCGCTCGGTCGCAACAACGTCATCGGCACCGTCGGCTCCAGCGAAAATGCGGACCGGCGCGTGAACCTGCTGGTGGATTCGACGCTGCACGACGCCCGGGAGTTCGCCCGCATCGTCATCCGCCGCACGGACAGCGGACTTATCCGTATCGGTGACGTGGCCACCGTGGAACTCGATGCCGTGGAGCCGAACGGTACGGCGCGCATCTCCCAGGAGCCCGCTGTCTTCATTGCCGTATGGCCGTTGCCGGGAGCCAACGAGATCGACATCGCTGATGAGATGTACGGTCTGCTCGACCGCATCAACGAAACCCTGCCCGACGGTGTGCATATCAGCATCGGCTATGACGTCACCAAGTACATGCGCGCCGCCCTGAAGGAAATCTTCACCACCCTGGGTGAAACCGTTCTGCTGGTCGGCCTCGTGGTCATCGCCTTCATGGGCTCCTTGCGGACCGCACTGGTGCCGTTGATCACCATTCCCATCTCCCTGCTGGGTGCCGTTGCCGCCATGTCGCTGATGGGCTTTTCCCTCAACCTGCTCACCGTGCTGGCCATCGTGCTGTCGGTGGGGTTGGTGGTGGACGATGCCATCGTTGTGGTCGAGAACGTCGCCCGCTACATGCGCGAGGGCATGCGCCCCATTCCCGCCGCGCTGGCGAGTTCCCGGCAACTGTTCGCGCCCATCATCGCCATGACGCTCACGTTGTCCGCCGTGTACGCACCCATCGGCTTCCTGTCCGGCCTCACCGGCGTGCTGTTCAAGGAATTTGCGTTCACGCTGGCGGTGGCCGTGCTGATCTCCGGCATGCTTGCGCTCACGCTGTCGCCCATCATGAGCGCCCGTGTCGCTGCCCGCGAAACCCGCTTCTCGCAATGGGTGAACCGCGGCTTCGCGCGCCTGCAGGCTCTGTACCTGCGCCTGCTGGATACGCTGCTGCGCAACAACGGCAAGATTCTCTTCATCGCCGCGTTCGTCTCCCTGCTCGCGGTGCCGTTCTTTCTGCTGTCGCCATCGGAACTGGCTCCCCGCGAAGACCAGAGCGAGATTCGCGTTGCCATCACCTCCCCGCCGGAGGCGTCCCTGGACTACACGGAACGCTATATGTACGACGTCGTGGCCGCCATGGAATCGCTGCCGGGCGCCACCTTCATGTGGCAGGTACTGTTCGGCTCCGCCGCATTCGGTGGCATGCAGTTCGAGCCGTACGACCAGCGGGAGCTGTCGGTGCACGCGATGGCGCCAATGGCGTTCGGCCGGTTGTCAGCCATCCACGGCGTGACGGCCAGACCGCTGTTGCCGTCCGCATTGCCGACGGCTGGCCGCTTCGACGTGGAGCTGGTGGTGATGTCACCGGAGCCGGCGGCCGCCATGCTGCCGCACGCACTGGCGCTGATGGGTGAGGTGATGAAGAGCGGCACCTTCATGTTCACAGACACGGATCTGCGCATCGATCTGCCCCAGGCCCGCTTCGAACTCGATCGCGAACGCATCGCCGATCTCGGCATGGACCTGGCCGAAGTCAGCCGCCAGCTCGCCGTGTTCCTGTCCGGCAACTTCGTCAATCGCTTCGACCTCGACGGCAAAGCGTACCGCGTGATTCCCATGGTGAAAGATGCCGACCGGCTGAATCCGGCGCAGCTCATGCAGTTGCAGTTGCGCACACCTTCCGGCGAGCTTGTGCCGCTGGCTGCACTGGCGACGCTGAAAAACGAGGTGGGCCCACGCGTGCTTGGCAAATTTCAGCAGAACAATGCCTTTCGTATTTTCGGCGGCGTGCCGCCCGGCGTCACCAAGGAGCAGGCGCTCAGCGCACTGGAAACCGCAGCGCGGCGTGTCCTGCCACCCGGCTACGCCATCGACTACGCGGGTGAATCGCGACAGTTGCGCCAGGAAGGCAATACGCTGATGGGTGTGCTCGGCCTGTCGCTGGCGTTCGTGTTCTTTGCACTCGCCGTGCAGTTCAACAGTTTCCGCGATCCACTGGTCGTACTGCTCGGTTCCGCGCCGCTGGCAATCTCCGGCGCGCTGCTGTTCACCTACATCGGCTGGACCACGGTCAACATCTATTCCCAGGTGGGTTTCATCACGCTGGTGGGGCTGATCGCCAAGAACGCCATTCTCATCGTCGAGTTCGCGCGTCAGCTGCAGGAGCGCGGGCTCGGGAAGCTGGCAGCCATTCGCGAAGCCGCTTCCACCCGCCTGCGCCCGGTTCTGATGACAACCGGCGCCACGGTCATGGGTCACTTTCCGCTCGTACTGGTTACGGGACCGGGCGCGGAGGCCAGAAACAGCATCGGCATCATCCTGGTGGCCGGTATGCTCATCGGTACTCTGTTCACCCTGTTCTTCCTGCCGAGCGTGTACATGGCGCTGGCCTCGCGACACCGGCACCGCGAGGATGGGACCGACGCTCCCGAATCCGTGGCCGACGGACCGCAAGCCATGGCCTGAGCCGGCGCAGCCGCCCACCGGCCACGGCCCCGACTGGTCGCCCGCCGTCGCGCGGTGGTATGTTCGCCGCAGCCAAACAGCGGAGAACAGGCATGGCGGAAGCGGACCAGGACAACGATGTCGCCAATCTCTGGCGCCGGCAAACGCCTGGCCACGACGGCTGGTCACGTACCGCCCGCGCGGATGATCCCGACAAATTTTTCATTGCCTCCGCGGATGGCCACGTGCAGGAACCGTCCGATCTGTGGAAGGTGCGCATGGACAGCCGTTTCCACGACCGTCTGCCGGGAGTGGTGCTGGATGGCAAAGGCGGAGCCATGCAGAAGACGGAGGGTTTCCGGCCGCTGCGCATCCGCAACATCCCGTTCCAGGGCGAGGATATGCTGAGGAACCGCTCGGGTCGCACACCGGAGGAGCGCCTCACGGACCTGGCGATGGACGGCGTTGACGCCGAAATCCTGTTCCCCAACAAAGGGCTCACCATCTGGGCCACGCCGGATCCGTCCTTCAGCCTGGCCATGTGCCGGGCCTGGAACGACTGGGCCTGGGAGACCTTCGGCCCGTACAACGATCGCCTGGCGCCGATGGCCTGTGTGGCGCCGGGAGACCTCAACGGTACGATCGCGGAAATCCAGCGCGCCGCAAAGCTGGGGTTCAGGGGCCTGTCGCTACCCTGCAAACCGGTATGGGGTGCGCCCGATCACGAAGCGCCGAACTACAACCTGCCGGAATTCGACCCGATGTGGGCCTGTATCCAGGACGTGGACCTGCCGATCACCTTCCACGTTTCCACGGGCCGCGATCCCCGCACCGCCCGCGGCAACGGCGGCGCCGTGATCAACTATGCCGTGCACTCGCTTGCGCCAACAATGGAACCGATCGCCAATCTGTGCGCGTCCGGCGTGCTGGATCGTTTCCCGAAGCTGATCTTCGGCACCATCGAAGCCGGAATCGGCTGGGTGGCCTGGGCACTCGCGGCAATGGACGAAGCGGTACGCAAGCACCACATGTGGGCGCGTCCGAAGCTGAAACAACTGCCCAGCGATTATTTCCGGCAGAACGGTTTCGCCAGTTTCCAGGAAGACCAGCCCGGGCTCGATCTGGCCCGCGAATACGGATTTACACACAACTTCCTGTGGGCGAACGACTACCCGCATCACGAGGGTACCTGGCCGCACTCGGCTGCAGCCATCGAACGCACGATGGGGCGCCTCGACGACGGGGAACGCGCCAGGATACTGGGGCTGAACACCGCACGTATCTTCCGCCTGCCGATTCCCGCGCGTTACCTGACTCAGGCTGACGCAGCCGCTGTCGAACGCGCGCGCACGGGCTAGCGGGCCGCTTGACAAGTTCGGTCACTGGAGCGCTTCCCGCAGGTTTGGTAGGCAGACGCGCCTCACAGGGCGTGGTGGTGCCATGGCCAGGAGGCGCAACAAATCTACCAGGCAAATCCACCGGACATATTCACCGGACATATCCTCCCGAGCTGTGGAAAGCGCCCGCAGGGGATGCCTGAAGCGTCCCGCCAGACTCTCAGACCAGGCGGGCGACCCACTCGAGTTCGGGAACAGGTTTATCTTCGAGGAAAGCCTGGATCATCGCGTTCACGATATCCGGCTGTTCCTGTTGGACCCAGTGCGACACACGCGGCAGATAGCGGATGGTGAGCTGGCGCACGAACTCTTCCGTCCCGTACGTGGTCTCCTTTGTCAGCGCCACGTCGTCTTCGCCCCACACCATGAGCGTGGGCACGTCGATGACGGGATAACCCAGCTTCTGCTGCCGGCGCAGCCCACCGCCGATCACCAGTGCCCGGTAGTAGTTGATCATCGCGGTCAGCGCGCCGGGCTGCGCGGCATTCTGCCGGTAGACCTCACCCACTTCCGGAGGAAATCGCGACTTGTCCACGGCGGAGGCGCGCATCATGTCGCCAATCGCCTTTGCCTGATCCCGTCCGAGCATGGCCTCCGGCAGCCAGGGCAGCTGGAAGAAAAAGACGTACCAGCTGCGTTTCAGTTGCGCCCAGCTCAGTCCCCGTCGACTGCTGGGGCCAGGATGCGGCACGTTGCAGATCACCAGCCGGGCGAGTGGACGCTGTTTGCGCATGGCGAAGTACCAGGCGATTACCGCGCCCCAGTCGTGTGCCAGCAGCACCGTCTCCCGGCAGCCCGCGGCATCGATCAGCGCGGCCACGTCGTCCAGCAGCTTCTCGATCGCGTACGCCTCCCGGCCTCCCGGCCGCGAACTGGCGCCGTAACCCCGCAGATTCGGCGCCCACACCCGATAGCCGGATGCAGCCAGCATCGGCATCTGGAAACGCCAGGAGAATGCATGCTCCGGAAACCCGTGCAGACAGAGCGCCAGCCGATCACCGTCGCCCAGCTCGCTGACTTCGAACGACAGACCGTTGGCGTTCACGATTCGGGTACGGATTCCCGCGCCGGCCGTCGCTGCGCTATCCATCGCTGCGCTGCCCATCGCTGCACTACCCATCGCTGAACTATCCATCGCCTCACCTCCGCTCTGCTACCATGGCGCCGTATTCTGCTGCGGCGGGCGCATATGATCTTCCGGCAACTCTACGATGCCCAATCGTCGACGTATACCTACCTGCTCGGCTGCCCCGAGTCACGCGAAGCGATCCTCATCGACCCTGTGTACGAGCAGTTCAACCGCGACGCCGCGTTGCTGCGGGAGCTCGGTCTGCGCGTGCGCTACACGCTCGACACACACGTGCATGCGGACCATGTGACCGCCGCCTGGAAGCTGAAACAGAACCTCGGCGCCGACATCGCCCTGTCCGCACGTTACGCGATCCCCGAGGTGGATATCGCGCTGGGCGACGGCGATGTCCTGTCCTTCGGCAACCATTCCGTGACCGCGCTACACACGCCGGGTCACACAGTCGGCTGCATGTGTTTCGTCACGCGAGACCGCGACCGGGTGTTTACGGGCGACGCGCTGCTGATCCGCGCCGCGGGACGCACCGACTTCCAGGGCGGCGATGTGCACAGCATGTGGCGCAGCATCCGAGAGGTCCTGTTCGCGCTGCCGGACACCTGTCTGGTCTACCCGGGGCACGACTACAACGGCCGCACGGTCTCCACCATCGGCGAGGAGAAGCGCTTCAACCCGCGCATCGGCGGCGATGCCCGCGAAGAGGATTTCGTGGGCTACATGAACAATCTGGGTCTGCCCCATCCGCGGCTGCTCGACATCGCCGTGCCCGCCAACCTGCACTGCGGCAAACCGGCTTTTGATGCGGCCGCGCCGGAACCGGCATGGGCGCCGATCGTCACGTCCTTTGCGGGGGTCCCGGAACTTGAACCGGACTGGATCGCCCGGCACCTCGACGACGTCATGCTGCTGGACGTGCGCACCCCCGCCGAGTTCAATGGCGATCTCGGCCACGTGGACAGCGCAACGCTGATTCCTCTCGACGAACTGCGCGATCGGCTCGAGGAGGTGCCGCGTGACAAGCCGGTCACAGTGATCTGCCAGAGCGGCAAACGCTCCGCCATGGCTGTGCAGATACTGCAGAAAGCTGGCGTGGAACGTGTCGCCAATTCGTCGGGCGGCATGTTGCAATGGGTGCGACTGGGACTTCCCCACCGCACCCGTTGACGGTCAGACCGGGCAGCCCCCGGTCAATGGAACACAAAGCCCCGATAGCCGTCCGCAGCCACCCGGTCACACACCTCACGGTAGGCGCCCACACCCGCGGCATAGGGCATGAAGACTCGTGGCTTGCCTGGAATGTTGGCCCCCATGTACCAGGACCCGGCCTTCGGGAACAGCGTGGCGCTGGCCACCTCGTTGACGTGGGCGACCCATTCGTCTTCCTTGTCGAGACTGGTTTCCACCTTGCGGTAGCCGTGCTCACGCATGTACGTCAGGCAATCGCAGATGAAGTCCACATGCTGCTCGATGGACACCAGCATATTGGACAGCACCGACGGGCTGCCTGGTCCGGTAATGGTGAACAGGTTGGGAAAGCCCGCCATCATGAGCCCGAGATAGGTGCGCGGACCTTCCGCCCATTTATCGGCAAGACGCTGGCCGTTGCTGCCACGGATATCGATCTTCAGCAGTGCACCGGTCATGGCGTCGAAGCCGGTGGCGAGAATCAGCGTGTCCAGCTCCACATGCCTGTCCGCCAGCTGCACACCGCTCGCGGTGATGCGTTCAATCGGCGATCGGTTGATGTTCACCAGTTCCACGTGCGGCTGGTTGTAGGTTTCGTAGTAGTTGATGTCCACGCAAATACGTTTGGTGCCGATGGGGTGCGAGGTCGGACAGAGGTCTTCCGCCGTTTGCGGATCTTTCACCGTTTCCCGGATCTTGCGGTGAACATATGCGGCCACGCGCCGGTTGGTCTCTTCATTCAACAGGGCATCGGCCACGGCTCCCATGAAACGCGCACCACCCGTCTGCCAGTAGCTGTCACAGATCGCGTCCAGCGCTTCATCACTGAGATTCGCTGCGGTCAGGGCCATCGGTGTCCGTTCGCGCGGCACCACCTCGAGATCGCCAAATCCGGACGACAGACCGCGCTTGTGGTAGTCACGATGCTCGCGATAGTGCGACTTGAAGGCCCTTACGAATTCCGGATCGAGCGGGCCGTTCATTGCCGGTACGCTGAAATTGGGCGTACGCTGAAACACGGTCAGTTGCTGCGCCGTTCCCGCAATTACCGGGATGGCCTGCACCGCGGATGAGCCCGTGCCAATGATGCCGACCCGCTCGCCTTCGAAGCTGACAGGTTCGTGCGGCCACTGGCTGGCGTGGTAGCGCTTGCCCCGAAAATTGTCCAGACCGGTCAGTTCCGGCGTGTTGGGCACGGACAGGCAACCTGTCGCCATGATCAGCAGCGGCGCGCTTGCGGAATCGCCGGAGTCGGTTGCGACGCGCCAGACACCTGCCGTGTCATCGTAGTGCGCCTGCGTCACCCGCCGTTCGAAACGGATGTCACGTCGCAGGTCGAACCGCTCCGACACATGGACGGCGTATTTGAGGATCTCCGGTTGCGTGGCGTAGCGCTCGCTCCACTCCCATTCCTGTTCCAGTTCCGGGCTGAACGAATAGGAGTACGCCAGACTCTCCGCGTCACAGCGAGCGCCGGGGTAGCGATTCCAGTACCAGGTTCCCCCGACGTCATCTCCCGCCTCGTAGATACGGGTTGTCATGCCGAGCTGCCGGAACCGGTGCAGCGTGTACATGCCCGCAAAGCCCGCGCCAACCACGATGGCGTCGAAGTGCGCACCCTGATCGAGTTCGGCCTGTGCCATGGTCATCTCTCCCGCGAAAAGCGGGGGAGTATGTCTTTTCATAACGGGTTTCGGCAATGGCACAGCGGCATGCGGCATGACAACCACATGACGGGTTGCAATTGGCGTCTGGTGTCGACGACCGGCTCCGTTAGACTGCGCGGTTTGCATCCACGGGAGCCCACCAGCAATGCTGCTTCTTCACGAATCCACCGTCCTCCCAGCCGAGATCGACACGCTGGGACACATGAACGTGCGCTACTACATGGAACGCATGGACAGGGCCAACGTCGCGCTGATGACACGGCTCGGCGTGAATACCGATGCAGGGGTATTCCTGCGTCGCACGGACACCTACAGCCGTTTCCGTCGCGAACAGTTTGAAGGCGCCGCCCTGCACACCCTGGGCGGCGTTCTGGACGTCAGCGAGAACGGCATGCGGAGCTTCGTGGAGATCCGCAACGCCACGGATAACGAGGTGGCGGCAAGTTTTGTGGCCGTGACGCGAATCATCGACGCAAACAGCCGCCAGCCGCGCCCGTTTCCCGTTGCGGCGGTACGGGAAAGCGAGGGCTGCCGCGTGACCATTCCACCCCACGGTCAACCGCGCTCCATTTCCCTCGACCCGCCCCGCACCGACGTCTCCGTGGCCGATCTGGACCGGCGGATTCCCGACAGCGAAACGACGGGCATGATCAGCGGACGCCGCGAAGCGCTGGTTGAGCAGGAGGATGTGGATGCCGAAGGCTGGTTGCGGGAGGACATCGATGTCATGTTCCTGCCCTTCCTGCGCGCCGTGCGCGCGGGTGGCGCCCCGCCCGGACCACCGGTATTCAGAACAGCGGACGGTCGACGCGTGGGCTGGGCCGTGATGGAGTCGCGCAACCTGGCCTATGCGCGGCCGCGTCTGGGTGAACGCCTCGTGCACTACAGCGCGGATCTCGCCCTGGCGGAGAAATCCCGGCTGTCCCGGCGCTGGGCCCTGTCCCGCGATACGGGCCAGCTGCTGGGTATCAGCGATACGGTAGGTATCTGCATCGACCTCGACGCGCGCCGCGCCGTGGACTGGCCGGAGGAGATTCGCCGACTCATCGAGGCCAACCTGCAGTCCGATCTGGCCTGAGCTGGTTGCCCGCATCACGAAATCGCCGGGGCTGACTGCTACCATGCGGTGCAGCCCGACCATTTCGAGGTACGCCATGCAGGCTCCTTTCCGTCTCTTGCGCACACTGATGGCGTTGTTCCTGATGGCCCAGCTGTCGGCCAACGCCGCCGATGCCGTGCAGACCACCTCCGGCACATTCCTTGGAGACACACTCCCTGGGCCGGAAGCTGGCGGCGTACTTGCCTTCAAAGGCATGCCGTACGCCGAACCGCCGGTGGGCGCCAAACGCTGGCAGGCGCCGAAGCCAGCCCGTGCCGCGCGCGCCACGATCGCCGCAGGCGGGTTCGGTCCCGCCTGCCTGCAGCCCCGAGCCCCTGGCAGCGACGCCATGGCCACCAGCGAAGACTGCCTGACCCTCAACGTCTGGACACCCGGTCTCGACCGTCGCCTGCGTCCGGTGCTCGTGTGGATTCACGGCGGCGGCTTCCGTACCGGCTCCGGCAATATCCCGGGCGAACTGCTGGCGAAGCAGGATGCAGTGGTTGTCTCCCTCAACTACCGGCTCGGTCCGCTCGGTTTCTTCGCGCATCCGGCACTGGGCAGCAAGGTGGCCAATTTTGGCCTCAAGGACATGGAACTGGCGCTGACCTGGGTTCGGGACAACATCATCAACTTCGGAGGCAACCCGCATAACGTCACGATCTTCGGCGTCTCGGCGGGCGGCCAGGCGGTGAACATGCTGATGGTCAGCCCAAGCGCCAGGGGGCTGTTCGACAAGGCCATCGCCCAATCCGGCTACGCCACGTGGCCGTTGCCGCGCACCGCCAGGGCCCCGTCACCGGCACCACGGGCCATGAACATGGCACCGGCCGACAGCGCCGAAGCCATCGCACTGGCCGTCGCCGCGAAGGTAAAAAGTGGCAAGCTCAGCGCCCGATCGCTGCGCAAGCTGGATGGCCAGACATTGGTGGATGCCCATGAGGGTTTCCAGATGCCCATCGTCGACGGCACCAGCCTGCCGGAGGAGCCGGCAATTCTGTTCGACCGTGGCGCGCAGGCGGCAGTCCCCTACCTCACCGGCGGCAACAGTTTCGAGGGTTCCGTGATGCCGGCATCGGGAATCACGCCGGAAAGTTTCAGCGCCGACCTGGGTGCGGACCTCGACCCCCTGCTCAGGGAATACCCGAACGACATGGCGGTCAGCCGTCAGCAGGCCCTCCAGCGGCTGTTCGGTGACAACCGCTACGTACTCTCGGCACGCTATCTGGCCTCTCGCATGGGCAAGGTGGGCGCAGAGAGCTGGCTGTACTACATCGATCTCGGCCCGGCACAGAACCCCGACAGGTGGCCAGGCACACCGCATGGGTTCGACTACGTGCTCCTGTTCGGGACAGACAAGGAATCCAACGCAGCCCGGCGGGACCTTGGCGTAAGACTGCAGCAGTACTGGCTGGCCTTTGCCCGCAAGGCCAGACCAGAACCCAGCGGCCTGCCTTTCTGGCCCGCTTACCTGCCTGAAACCGACCGCTGGATGGTGTTTGGCGAGCGCGATGGTGAACGCACTGGCGTGATCAAACCTAAACTCGACGCGCTCACCGCACGGCACGAACGCCGCGTTGCTCACTGAGCGCGGAAGTGTCCCGAAACAGGGTCAGGATGCATACGACCGGGTGACACGAGCCACCCGGTCGGTCCCCGTATTCAGGCACCGGCTACGGCAGGTTTCGCCGGTGCGAACCAGATGGGCGAAGACCAGGCACGCTCCTGGATGGTCGTCTTCAGGTCCTCGCGCGGCGCAACGCCAGCCCGCACCGCATCCCATGTGGACCAGCGACAGGTCGGGTTCTCGAGCACGCGCACATAGTAGAACGCGTGCTGCGTGTGATCGAAGTCAGGATCGCGCCACACGGCACTCAACTCCGCCGCGCCTTTGTCCTGGCTGAACGCGCAGCTGGTGATATCGACGCTGGCGCCGTTGTCCGGACAGCGCTGCGTGGCCGGGTCGACGCTGAGACCGTCCGCGCAGGCGACATCGAACACCTGCTCATGCCCTTCCCCGTCGGCCACCCAGCCTTTGACGATCTGCAGTCGCTGCAGCGGTGCGGAGTCTGGATCGCGCATGGCCTGGGCATGGAACACCGGCACCTTGTCACCATCGGCCAGCAGATCGCCACCCATGGGTACGCCACGCGCATAGAGCGCCGTGACATCACCCGCGGCGATCCCGTCGAGGCCATACCCCCCGAACAAACGCACTTTCAGCCTTGGCCCGGAAGTGCCGAACGTTTCCTTGCGGCGGAATGCATCGTAGATGGCTTCGCGCGTATTGGACTCCGCCCACACGGCGGCCAGTCCCGCGGCCCCCCAGGTCTCGAACGAATTGCCCGTGGCGTAGCGATTGCCGCTCGCATCCGGTTCGGCAAGCGGCACCGAACCACGCTGCTGCGCGGTGCCATCCACGAAACCGACCTTGCTCCAGTAGTTGTCCTCGCTGAAGGCACCGGCACCGACGTGGGTATCCGATGCGGCCACGAAGCCGAACCGGAAGGGATTGAAGCCTTCCGTTGCTGCCAATACCAGGCCATTGCGCAGCGCCTCTCTCACGTAGCTCCCGGGCGCCTTGCTGAACTGGTCCGTCGCAATCTTCACCTGCATCAGTTCGAAGTCCGCCCACTCGTCATTGGGAGACAACAGCGGATGCGTTTCGCTGGTGCCTTTCACCTGCGAGATTTCGACCAGCGGCTCGTTGCGGGCACGCTGCTCCGCGTAGGCGGCATTGAACGGCGTGCCATCCGCCTGCCGGAGATCGAACATCAGGCCGTCCGAGCCGTTGCTGTTGTGCGGAATTGCCAGCGCTTCGTGCCCCTCGGCCCGCTGCGCATCCAGCCAGTCCCACAGGTCTTCCGGGTTCGGCGAATCGGTGACCGCAAACGGCAACTCGGCCGGCGTGTCGCGGAATATCACGTTGCGATGCAGGTTCTCCCGATTGTTGCCGCTGGCCGTGAATTCGTAGCCGACGAACGTGGTGAACTTGCCGGGTTCGTAGTTGTTCTGCGCCGCGGCGATCACCTCATCCCACGCCGCGCGGATGACCGACGTGTCGACAAAGTCCGGCGGTGTGCCGCCGCTGCCGCGCAGAAACGCCACCACCTCCTGGAAAGTTGCCAGCCGGCTCTGCGGCGTCGTCGCTGCCTGGATCTTGCGCCCCAGTTCCGTCTGCCCGGGCTTCGTGGACGGATCGTCCATCGCCCGCACGATACCCATGTACATGTCGTGGTCCGTGACAGCTTCAAAATCCAGTGGTTTCTTCAGCTGCATGGTGAATCCGGATGGATGCTGCAGCGGCTCACCCTTCGCATACGCGTAAGCGGTCGCCGGAGTGGAACGGGTGCCGAAGATGTAGGCATCGAAAGACAACTGCGTGTGCACGTGCAGGTCTCCGTACAACGCCATGCGCTCCGGCACCACCTCAACCGCCGGCGGCTTCGCCACTTCCACCGTCGGCGCCGCCGCGGCATCCGGTGCCGCTCCATCGGGTTTCGAACAACCCAGTGCCAGCAGCATCGCCGCCGCAACCGGCATATATCGCATCACAGGCATGTCATCCTCCGTTCTGAAATCTGTTCCCGGGCGGGTTATGGCTTGCGCCCGCGTTCCGCGTTGAACCTGTCGCGGGCGCCGAGCGCATCTTCGGACGCCGCTGATAGCTGGCTTTGATCCGCGTCCGCAAAACTTGCAGTGCGATTCAGCGCACCCGCGGTTGCGTTTACCGCCTCCTTGATCATGCTCACCGCAATCGCGGGCATGGCGGCCGCGGCGCGAGCCAGTTCCAGCGCCTTGTCAGCCACCTGGCCATCCGGTGCCACCTCTTCCACGAGCCCCCACGCCAGCGCCTGATCCGCAGGCATGCGTTCGCACAGGATGCAGATGCGTTTGGCGCGTGCGGGGCCAACCAGGTTGACCAGTCGCGGCAACGCGCCCCACTGCAGATTGAGACCAATTTTGGCCTCGGGCACGTACAGGTACGCACTCTCGCCCATCACCCGCCAGTCACAGGCCAGCGGCAGCGCCACACCAGCGCCAACGGCTATTCGTTCCATGGCCGCGATGGTGATCTGCGGCATGGCTTCCCAGGCTTCGCACAGACGTACCCCGCGAAAGAACGACTGCCGTCGGGCCAGTTCCGACAGGCCGGCCCGCGTCCCCATGTCCTCCAGGTCCGCACCGGCGGAAAAATACTGTTTGCTGCCGGTGAGCACGACTGCTCGCGTTTGCAGATCCTCCTGAAACATACGCGCCACTTCCGTGAGCTCGAGAATCAGCTTGCCGTCAAATGCGTTCAGGTTCTTTTTTCTGTCGAAAGTGACGAGTGCAACCGTGTCCTGCCTTTCGATGGTGACGTAATCAAGATTCATGAGTATCCCCTGCTGACTTCAGACTGGTTTGACGCCACTGATGCGCGTCAGTGTCTGCGGAATGAATTCGTTTACGGTAATGCGCTGGAATCCGGCCGCGGCAAGATACCCCTCGCAATCCGCGGTGGAATGCGCCAGCCCGGAGGAATCGTTGACCGCTTCGGACAGCCCCCACAATGCGGGCGCGAGCGGGCCACGACCATCCGCGTCGATACACTCACCGATGAGGTGGAACTCCCCGCCTGGTAACAATGCCTCGAACACGCGTGCGACGACCCTGGCAATGATGTCACGATCATACTGCGGCAGATTGGACGCCATGATGGCCACGTCGGCGTCCCGGGGCAGCGGATCGGCGGTGAAATCACACACCGATGCCGTGAGGCGATCGCCAAGGTCGTGCTGCGCCACAAACTCCCTGGTCACCACCACAACGCTTGGCAGGTCGAGTACTTCCCCGCGCAGCGTCGGGTACTTCTGCGCACCGACGATGCAGTAGCACCCCGAACCACCGCCAAGATCCATGATCTTGCGCCGGCCTTCCAGCGATACCTGGCGATGAAAACGGCGCGCCGCCCCCATGCCGATGGAGTAGGTCGCTTCGTGATACGCGCGCGCCCGCTCGACCGTGAACGATGCGTCGTACATGCCGAGCCGGCGAATCTGCTCCGGCCCTTTCTTCAGGTGAGCGGTAAGTTCGCCCCAGCCCTGCCAGCGCGGTTTGCCGAACAGCATCCAGGGACCGGCATAGGACGCTTGCCCCCGCACCAGAAACCTGCCCACGTCCGCTGCATTTGCAAACGTATCGCCGTTTCGTAGCACCAGTTCCATGGCCGTCAGCGCCACCAGCAGGCGTTCCGCGTTCAGCGGCGTGATGCCGACGCGTTCAGCCACGGTCAGTATGCTGTCGTGCCCCTCCGCGATCGCCGTAAAAACATCCAGCTCCACGGCACTCATCAGCGCCGCGGACTCCCAGAATGCCTTGCTGATCCGCTGTAAGCGGACCGTATCGACCCGTTGCTCTGTCATCTCGCGATCCTATCATGTTGATCCGGCCGGCAGTCCCGGGGTAGGTGCCCCCACCCGTGTCTCGCCATTCCGTCGTGTAATGGCCAGCGTATCCCGGAATCGTGACCTTGCGCTCATCTGGCCGCACCGACATACCGGCACGCACTGGTATCATCGGCACCTCATCCGGGGCGCTGGCATCCGCCAAGTTTGGCCCGGAACAGGAAGCGTACCGCATGTACGCATATGACTTGACGGAAATGTAAGGAAGCACCCGTGGGCCACCGCTGCTGTTTTACCGATACCGACGACCTGGAACTGATTCTTTCACTGGGCAGGCAACCGCTGTCCAATGCCTACCTCAGGGCGGAACAGCTTGAAGCTGAGGAACCCGTTTATCCACTGGATCTGTATGTTTCCCGTTCGAGCATGCTGTGTCAGATCGAAGTGGTCGCCACTTCCGCGGACATCTTCTCCGACTACGCCTACTTTTCCTCGTTCTCCGATTCCTGGCTGGATCATTGTGCCCGGCATGTTGACACCTTGATCGGCCGGTTTGGTCTCGGGCAACACAGTCTCGTCTATGAAGTTGCCAGCAACGATGGCTATCTTCTGAAGAATTTTGTTGAGAAAGGTATTCCCTGCCGCGGCATCGAACCGGCTGCCAACATCGCCGAAGTGGCTCGCGGTATCGGCGTACCTACCGAAACGGCGTTCTGGGGCGAAGCAACCGGCCGCCGCATGGCACGGGAGTTCGGCAAGGCGGATGCCATCCTGGCCAATAACGTGTACGCCCACGTACCGACGCTCAACGACTTCGTCGAAGGATTCAAACAGGCGCTGGCTCCCGAGGGGATCTGCAGCATCGAGGTTGCCCATCTGCTGAAGATGCTGGAAGACACGTTGTTCGACACGATCTACCACGAGCACTTCTTCTATCACTCGCTGTTCGTGACGCGCAACATCATGGCGGCACACGGACTGCGGGTGTTTGATGTTGAGCTCATCCCCACGCATGGCGGCTCGATCCGCTTCTACGTGTGCCACGATGACGCCACTACGCACCCGGACACGCCGAACATTGCGCGGGTTCTGGAGCTGGAAATGGCGGCTGGCCTGAACACCCTGAAGCCATATCGCGAGTTCGCCTCCCGCGTTGAAGGCATTCGCGACAACCTGCTCTCGTTCCTGCGCACCGCCAAGGCAGAGGGCAAGAAAGTGGTTGCCTACGGGGCTCCCGCGAAGGGCAATACCCTGCTCAATTTTTGCGGCATAACAACCGATCTTCTGCCTTATACCGTGGACCGCTCACCGCACAAGCAGGGGCTTTACCTTCCCGGCAGCCATCTGCCGATCCGCAGCCCCGAGGAACTGCTTGCTGACAAGCCAGACTACGTGCTGATCCTGCCGTGGAATCTGAAGGATGAAATCGTCTCCCAGCTGTGCGCGATTCGTGAGTGGGGCGGGCGGTGCGTAGTGCCTATTCCAAGCCTGCAGATACTCTGACCGACGACAAGGGTCCCGGCGTCAGCCCGGGGGTTGTGTAACAACCTCCCCGTGGCGCCGGTCGAAACTGGCCCAGCACTCGATCTCAAGTGCCGCACCCACCGCAAGCCCGGCGGCGCCAAACGCGCTACGCGCGGGCCTGGGCTCAGGAAAGTAACGCACATACACCTCGTTGAAGGCCGCCCAGTCGCGCATGTCGGCCAGCATTACCGTGCACTTCACGACGTCGGCCATCGTCAGGCCGTGACGCTCGACAATGGTCTTCACGTTATCCAGCGCCTGCGCCGCCTGCCCGGTGATGCCGCCTGCCGCCAGTTCCAGCGTTCCCGGCCGATTGCCGATCTGACCGGAAAGAATGAGCAGGTCGCCCGCTCGACGTGCATCCGAGAACGGCAACCCGAGTGATCGTGCGTCATCGGCGGCGTGAGCAGCCGCGGGGAAGCTGCTGATGACCGGCGCCACGCACAGGGCAAGCACACATACCAGGCGCCCGTAAGGAAAAGCTCTACTCACCGGATGGGATCCTTGCCATCCCAGTTCTCGGCAGCCCTGGCAATTTCGGCAAAGCGTTCAGCGGTGGCTGCATTCCAGGACACCACCTCAAGCATGCAATTCATCAGCGGCCGCGTGTCGTAGTACGCGAACCGGACATCACCTACGGCACCGAGATTTGCCGCCGGATAACCAAGCTTTTCGAAGTAGTCCGTGTCCGCCTCGATGTCATGCGTCCAGACGCAGATATGGTGGAAGCCGGAGGTGCCTGCGGGCACGCTGTCGCGGTACGCACAGCGTTCGACGGTAGGCTGAATGATCTCGATCTGTACATTCCCCGCCTGTGCAATACCAACAATCATGCCCAGCTCGGCGGGCGCCCCCCGGTAGGTCATCTGCGTAAACTGCGGGCCGTATTCCGTGACGAAGAAGGGTCCCACGCCCATTTCCTTCGCCCATTTCAGACAGGCCTTCTCGCAGTCGTCCACCACCCAGGCGTTCTGGAACACCGTGCGGTCAGTTGGCAGTTTGATCGTCGTCATCCCCTCCTCCCAGCATCTGTCGTAACAGGTCAGTCAACCGCTGGCGGTCCGTTTCAGCGGATGCACCACGGCGCAATCGGTCAAATACGACGGCGAGTTGTCGTCGCACGGTTTCCGGTATCGCTTCCGCCGCATGTTGCGCCGCACGGGCTTCGAGCGCCAGTTTTTCCCTGCGTGCGTGGTTGCGTTCGCTGACCAGCCGATGGTGCAGAAGCGCGCGGCCAATCAGCACCCACGGAAAATTGGGCGCCGAAACGGGTCCCACCGACACCACCTTGCCACCGAGCGGGGTACCCAGCACCCTGACCTTTGCGAGCTCGTCCGCGGCCAGCAACGCGCCGGCCCCGCCGACGACGCCACCCAGCACCGTGCCCAACAGCATCGATGCCCCCCCAACCAGCGCGTCCAGCGTGCCGCCGGCAGCCGCTCCACCCAGCGCAGCCGTCAACAGCAACGTCCGGCGCGACAGGCCGAACAGTTCCCAGCTTGACTGCGCGAACAGATCGGAGGCCACGACATCCAGCGTTTCGCCTTCCCGTTCGAGCCCATGGTAGCCGTAGACCGACTCCACCGCCGCGCGCGCCGAAGCCTCCTCCCTGCGCAGCGACGCCAGCAGCCGTGTGACCAGTTTTTCTTTCGCCGTTTCCACGGTTTCACCGCCCGACAGCAGCGAGCGCTCCGCACGCGCCAGACAGGACGACAGCAGTCCGCAAATGATGCCGGCACTGGCGTCGAGCCGCCGCCGCCTTTCCCGCTGCATGGCCGCAATCACGCGCGGCAGCGTGTCATCGGCGTCGCCGTGCAACTCAGCGAGTGCCCTGAGCACGCCGATACGGGCCGCAAAATCGGCCTGCACGGCGTTGAACTCTCGCACCAGTGAAAAATACTGGCCAAGCGCCTGGCGCCAGCGATCGACATGGTCGCCCGCGCCGATGCGATTGATGAGCGCCATGCGGGGTTGCCCGGTCCAGCGAAGAATTTCCATTTCCTGCTCGTAGTCCGGACTGTAGGGTTTGGCGCCGTCCACCACGTAGATGATGCTTGCGCCGTCCACGACCGGCGTCAGCAGTTCGATTTCGTCCGCAAAACGCGGATCGTGACGGTGTGCCTCGACAAACAACCGCACCAGCTCGGCGCGCCCGCTGGCATCCGTTGCGTGTGCCTGCATCCAGGCGATCACATCACGTGCCCGCTGGAAACCCGGTGTGTCCACCAGTACGTACTGGGCGTTGTCGCCAATGGCGAAGGTGAATCGGCGGGACGTGCGGGTGGTTCCCGGCAATGGGCCGATATCGACGTCCGATCGCTCGGCGAGCGTGGCTACGATCGAACTCTTGCCTTTGTTCGGATGCCCCACCACCGCAAAGACCGGTACCGTCATGCTGGCGCCCACGCCTCGGCGACATGCAGGCCTGGAACATCCCAGGCACCAAGCGCACCCTGCCAGACAGGCCTTGCCGCTGCGTCGACACCTGTACCCTCGAGATTCAGCGGGACGACGATCAACGCGCAATCGCGGTGCACCTGACGACGCAGAAGTTCGAGGAAGTCGCGAAACACAAGCAACGGCGGCTCCCAGCCGGCAACGAGGACCCACACGATGCGCAGCCGGCCCGACAACGTCTGGATGCCTTCTTCCCACTGCGCCTGGCTGTCTGACGAGCCAACCTGCCGCGCGTTGCCATCCAGCAGGTTGTGACCCCGTGCACCGGCCGCGGTGAGCGCCCATGCATCGTTCCAGATCATCGTTACCGCCGGACCTTCCTGCCGGCCGGTGTTTGCGGGTGGCACTGGCCCCAGGGCCTGGCGTGCGGCATCCGGCGCACTCGCGTTTACGGCGATGACCGGCTGACGCAGCCGTTCCAGCAGCGCCTGTACTTCGGCGTGCTCGACCAGCATGCGATCCGTTGCCCGGTTCAGGCGCCAGCGCCAGAAGGCCAGCAGCAACAGGCGCGGCATCAATCCCCAGACGGTCACGGCCATGAGCACGAACGGCCACCAGTTGCCGAGGGTTGCGGCCATGGCACGGGACCGGGCGCCGTCTTCCAGCCGGAAATAGCGCGATGCCTCTACCAGTGCGGCATCCGGTACCGCCATCGGTAACCAGTGCGCCCACGGCGCGGCGATGACCGCACAGATGTTCGCGAATGTCGTGGCGCTGAGGTCCAGCGTGGTACTCCAGCCAAACGCCAGGTCCGTGAAGGTGACCATGAACACCAGATCCAGTAGCGCGCCGCCGAAGAAGCCACAGGCCATCCACTGACTGAGCACCAGCAACTGCAGCCGCCATGCGCGGAGCGTCATCGAACCCGGCCAGGTATCGACGAACAGCTCCCGGCCGCCCAGTCGATCCAGCCACCGGAAAACCACGCCGCCGGGCACAAACGGCGACAATCGAAACGCATTGCTGCTCGCGCGGTGGGACAACGCGAGACCACCCAGCAGTAGCAACGTGGGGATCAACAGCAGAATCGCAAATACCAGCAGCAAGTTGGCAGGTCGATCCCCGGCGTAGGCCAGAACCCCTGCCATGGCGGCAATACCCGTCAGCAGACCCAGCGCAACCAGAACGAGCCGGGCCAGCATCAGCCCGTGCGCCAGCCGGCGTTCTCCCTGCCTGGCGGTGTCAGCGCCTGCGACCGCGGTCCACCAGCCGGTAACCCTGTCGCCTGGACTCGCCGCCGGGAGGGTGGCGCCGATTGCGCGGTCACGCTGCAGCCGCGCTGCATAGGCTTCGCCCGCATCGTCTCGCAGCCAGCCGATCACGGCTACCGCGGTGGCAAGTTGCACGCCAGTCGTCTCCTCTCGATCGGTGAAATACCCATGGGCTCCTGCCCGCATCCCCCAGGTCCATCCGGAACCGCGCATCGGGCAGAAGCCTCATGCTCGCGACCAGTCACGATACGGCGCGTACCCAGCGCACCGCTCTTCCCGGCGCCGATGGCCTTGCCGCGGGGATCACGTTGCCATTCTAACGGCAGCGGCGCGCGGCGCGCGGGCGGCGATGCCCGGTGGCTTGTCAGTGTTCTTCTGTTTCACTATATTTACAAGCTCACATAAATACAGTTTTATGGCTTCCATGCCATGGTGCCATCCGGGCGCCGGAAGCGCGGCCCGCAGACCTCAAACCCTCAGTCAACAGGTACCTTCCTCATGAGCATTCTGACCATGGCTTCCACCAAGGGTGGTGCAGGCAAGACCACGATCGCGCAGCTGATCATCGGTGTCGTACGTGCGCGTGGGCACTCCGTTGCGGTCGTCGACGCCGACCCGAACCGCACAATCTCCAACTGGTTGACCTACCTCAGCGATCTCAACGTGGAAATCAGTAACGTCCGGGACGAGAACCAGCTGGTATCCGAGGTGCGGCGTCTGAACGCCCGGCACGACCTGGTGATGATCGATACCGCGGGTGCACGGTCACAGATGCTCATCTACGCCATCCGATGCTCCGATCTCGTTCTGATTCCCACGCAGATGTCAGGCTTCGATGCCAATGAAGCCATCAAGACCTACAACATTGTCATGGGCGCCGGCGGCATGACCAACCGGGACATACCGGTACGCGTCGTCTACAACGGCTACGTACCGAAGACCCGGGTGTCACGCGAAGTGCGCCAGAAGATTGGCAAACACGGTATTCCCGCACTCAAGACACGGCTGCACCAGCTGGTCGCATTCAAGGAAATGACCTTCACGGGAGATCTGCCTGACACCGGCACGCCCGCCGCTCAGGCCCAGTTGCTTGTGCAGGAAATGCAGGACCAGGGCCTTCTGCCCTTTCTGGCGCAGTATCGGCAGGCATCGTGACCAACCGGCGCGATGGCGCCAGCCGACCCATGCTGAGTCGGCCACGCAAAGCACCAGCGCCGGTTTCGCGTGCCGTACGCGAACCGCAGGCACAACCTGTGTCTGCTAACTCGAACACCACCAGCATGCCGGGCGATAACCCGCAACCGCAGGCCGAGAAGACCTGTCAGTTCACCTTGACCATGCGTGAGAGCCTGCATCGTGAACTGGCCGTTGCCGCCCTCGCCAGCGGCATGACGATGCGTGGCTACATCATGCGCGCCCTGCGCGACATGGGTCTGGACATCACCGACGCCGACCTCGTCGACCGTCGCAAGCGCGATTCCTGACCCGCTCGCCCGGTCCGCGCCTGTCCGCCACAGAACCGATCGACGGAATGTTCCGGCAGGCTCTCGCCACTCTCGCCCATCCATTGCATCAGCGCGCAGCCTTGTAACGCGCCGGCGCGTGGCGACCGGAGGGAGCAAGGCAAGGACAGGACTACCCGCCGCCACCGTATCCGCCACCGCCGCCAAACGCCGACCGGGAGACACGGACTTGCAGTCACCAGTAACACCGCAACTGCGCGGCACAGGGATGTGCCGCCGCGACGGCATCGCCGGCGCGTGGCGACCGGAGGGAGCAAGGCAAGGGCAGGGATGCCCGCAGCCAAAAAAAGAGCCGGACGAACCGGCTCTTCTCGAATGCAAGTCGCGGATCAGCCACGACGTTGTCGTCACTGGACGGGCTGCAATCAGGTACCCGCGCCAGCTTCGCGTTTCTTCCTGGCGAAGCGCCAGCAGGCCTCGCTCAGGCTGACTGATCCTCGATGCGTGCACTAGATATCACTGATCACCTCCTTCTGCCTGATTGAGATGAGCGAATTATGCGCGCATCGCATCGCCGTGCAACCGTTGCGTTCAACGCGGTGGTGAAAAGTGGCGAGTCATGTCACGCCCTGACACGAGCGCATCCAGATAGGTGAACGTTCCCTTCTCCAGCACTTCCGATGCCGCCTGCATCATGCCGGTCATCGCCGCCCGGTGCAGTGAGGAGGCGAGGCTGATGCGCGTGACACCTGCGTTGGCCAACTCCGCCACCGAGAAAGAACGCCCGGGAATGCCAACCATGAAGTTCACGGGCCGACTGACGGCGGCACAGACCTGACGCACGGCATCCAGGCTCGGCAGCCCCGGCGCAAACAGTACGTCCGCGCCTGCCTTCTCGAAGGCCTGTAGCCGGCGGATGGTATCGTCCAGGTCGACAATTCCGTGCAGACAATTCTCCGCACGCGCGGTCAGCACAAAGGCCGACGGTAGTGAGCGAGCCGCTTCCGCGGCGGCAGCGACACGTTCAACGGCGAGTTGGAAGTCATAGACAGGCGCCTCGTGTTCGCCCGATGCATCCTCGATCGAACACCCTGCCAGCCCACAGGATCCCGCCAGGCGAACCGTTGATTCGACGGTCTCGGGTGATTTCCCGAAGCCTCTCTCCAGATCCGCCGATACCGGTATGGATACCGCGGCCGCGATCGCCGCGGCCTGCGCAAGCGCTTCATCCCGGCGCACCTGCCCGTCCAGCCTGCCGAGGGTTGCCGCAGAGGCACCGCTGGAGGTTGCGAGCGCGGCAAACCCCATGCCTGCCAGGATGCGTGCTGACCCCGCATCCCAGGCATTGGCAATGACAAAGCAGCTCCCGGGCGCGTGTAGCGCCCGGAAATTCTCACCGGGTTCCTTCATCATGGTCCATTCAGCTCCTGCTTCAATTCACATTCGCCGTGAAGTGGCTGACTGGCCATCGTCAGTCGACCGAAGCCTTCACCGCCACCGGCGGCCTGTTGTCCACGGAGTTCCAGACCGCCTCATCGGGCGTGCCGATCACGCGGGCGTACGCAACGCCGGGCGGGTAATTGGTCATGTGAGGCCCCGAAGAATCCGCAGATGGCTGGCGGACGGCCCCGCCCTCCCCCGCATACTCTGCCGGGTGCCGGTAACGCGCGAGATCTTCATCGCTGATACCCGCCAGCGCCATCACTTCAGGATCGATCCAGGCCCGGGCGTTGATCGGCGACGTCGAATACGCCAGTTCAAGCGACAGGTTTTCGGGTCCGGCAAAATACATCGACACGCACAGTCCGTGATCCATCGGCCCCATCACCGGCACGCCACGGCTGCGCAGACGGTCACGCAGGCGCATCAGCTCCGCATGGTCCTTTACCCGAAGGGCCAGGTGCTGCATGACGCCTTTTGCGACATTGGCAGCGGGATTTCCTGCATGTGTCTGCCCGAAAGCCACGGGAATCTTCGCCACATCCGGGTGGCATACGAAGGCAATGGAGCTTTCGTCATTCAGTCTCAGGAATCCGTGCCAGGTATTTTCCACTCCATGCATCCAGTAGAGCGCCACCAGTTCCATGCCGAGCTTGTCGGTGAAAAATTCAATCTGCGCCTTCATGTCGGCAGTACAGATCGCCAGGTGATGCAAGCCTTCGATGCGGTTCATGGCACGCTCTGGTTGAGAACATTCGTCACATCATGTCGCCAGCGACGCCAGCGACGCAAGATGCGATGGTCTCCGGTAAGCTCCGCACATCATCGCACCAGGGAGAAGCACATGGCCGCAGTACCAAGGGGAGGCATCGTTGCAGTAACCGGCGCCGCCGGATTCATTGGTGGCTGGGTGGTGCGGCGCCTGCTGGACCGAGGCTACCGCGTGAGGGCCTGCGTGCGGGATGTCGACGACGACAATCGCACCGGCTTTCTGAAACGTATGCCCGGGTATGCCTCCGGCCGACTCACCCTGCACGCGGCCGATCTGGATCACGCCGGCTGTTTCGACACGATTTTCCGTGGCTGCCACGGGGTGTGCCACGTTTCGCATGTGAGCACCTACGACGATGCCGACTACATCCGCCGCACCTGCGATCACATCGTCAACAGCATCGAACAGGCGGAGACGGTGTCCCGCGTCGTGGTCACGTCCAGCATCGCAGCAGTCATTTCCGAGGTGGACATCCAGGAACTTGTGCGTAGGCCGGTATGTTACGAGGACCGCTATCCCGACGAACAGAATCCCAAAAGAACCGCATCACGAGGCCAGGGTTATTCCATTGGCAAAGTCATCGCCCAGCGCGCCTTCGCCGAGGCGGCGGAGGCCAGCGGCCAGTGGGACGCCATCACATGCTGCCCGGCGGACAATGTCGGCCCCATCCAGTCCGCGCATCAGAAAGACATGGGGCCCTGGCAGCACATCATCGAAGGTATGCTCACGGGACAGTACCAGCAGACGCCCGCGTATCGTCCCTGGATGGTGGTGGACGTGCGCGACGACGCCGATTGCCATATTGGGCTCCTGGAGAGCGTGCTGGTCAGAAACGGTGAACGCTACATTGCCTGGTCCACCGAACAGCGCAACGTGGAAGACATCTGCGCGAGCATCGATCGTCTGCTGCCGGAGCTGCGACACGCGGCGCCGCCGGTCACGGACCCTTTTCCGGAGCGCATACAGGCCCGGGAAGCGGAGCTGCGGGCAATCTGGGCGGGCTGTGAATTACGCAACGACCGCATTCGCGCCATCCTCCCCATCCGATTCCGTTCCATGGATGAGTCGATTCGTGATTGCGTGGAGTCGTTGATCAGCATCGCGGCGGTAAAGGTCGCGACCCGTCAGGGCTGACGGCCAATCTGACAGGATGCTGAAATAGGCCCTCCTCAACTTATCCGCAGTCGTCGGCTTCGCTGCCGGCCTGGCAAGCGTGCACGGGCAGGGAACCTCACGCCATCCGGCGGTCTAAGACTCACAACATCGCCTGGCGTCTCCTGATGGACAGCATTCCCGTCGACCTTTCCTCGCTGCGTTCCGACCATCGACGCAATATTGTCATCGTTGGTGGCGGCTTTGCCGGCGTCACGCTGGCGCGCCACCTCGAACGCCGTTTGCCACCCGAGTGGGACCTGTTCCTGCTCAGCCGCACGAATCTGATCACGTACAACCCCTTGCTGCCGGAAGTCGTCGGCGCATCCGTGCTGCCAGGACACGTCGTCGTCCCGCTGCGCCGGATCCTCAAGCGCACGCGCATCCGCATGGTGCAGGTGCAGGACATCGACTTTGCCAATCGCACCGTGACCTACGTAAAACCCATTCATGACACGATTCCCTTCGAACACCTGGTATTCGCCGCCGGACTGGATGCGAACCTGGACACGGTGCCTGGCATGGCGCAATACGGCCTGCCCCTGAAGACGCTGGGTGATGCCATGTTCCTGCGGAATCGGGTGATCGGTGCCCTGGAGGAGGCCACACTGACGTACGATCGGGCTCGCAGCCATCTGCTCACCAACTTCATTGTCGTGGGCGGCGGCTTCAGCGGCGTGGAGGCCGCCGGTGAAATCCACGACTTGCTGCAGGAAGCGGCCCCCCAGTTCAAACGGGTCACACGGGAGCAATGCCGCGTGCATGTGGTGCACAGCCAGCCGCACCTGCTGCCTGAGGTCTCCGAGTCCCTTGGGCGGTATACCGAGACCAACATGCGTCAGCGTGGGATCGAGGTTTACCTCGGCGCGCGGGTTGCCAGCGTTGACGCGCAGGGCGTATCACTCACAAACGGGGAGCGGATCGCAGGTGCCACGGTCATCAGTACCGTAGGTGCGCATGCGCATGAGTTCATTGCCTGCCTGCCGTGCGCCGACGCCCGGGGACGACTGCCCACCGACGCATGCCTTCGTGTCCAGGGTACGGATCGCGTCTGGGCGCTTGGCGATTGTGCCGTGGTGCCAAACACCGCCACGCAATCGCCCTCGCCCACCACCGCGCAGTTTGCCGTTCAGCAGGCGCGACTGCTGGCAGACAACCTGCTGGCCTGTCTCGCGGAACGCCCCCCACGCAGCTTCCACTACAAGGCACGCGGCCAGCTGGCCGCGGTAGGACACCACAAGGCGGTCGCGGAAATCTTTGGCGTACGCCTGGCGGGCGTCGCCGCCTGGTTGTTGTGGCGCGCCTTCTATCTCGCGCGAATTCCCACCTTTGCGTGGAAGGTGCGGTTGTTCCTGGAATGGAACTGGTCGTTGTTCTTTCGCAAGGATATCTCCCTCATGACCATGGAACGCTCGATGTCTCACGAGCGCGCCAGCGAGGCGCCGGCAGACATCCGGGGTTGAGGGGCGCGCGGAGCGGCGTTTGGGTCAAACCCGATAAACGCTTATTCTTGCCGCTTCATGGACTGTCGGGAATCCGCATGACCGTTCCCTTGCGCATTGGCCTGCTGTGCCTGTGCCTGCTGCCAGCTTTCGCCGCGCCGGCACAGTCGTTCGGCGATCGACTCAAGGCCATCCTCTCCGGCTCCGGCGCCAAACTGACGGAAAGCGACGCCGCAGGCGGCATCCGCGAAGCGCTGGCGAACGGGATCGAGAAGGCCGTTTCCAGACTCGGCAGACAGGACGGCTTTTTCGCCGACCAGGCAGTGAAGATCCTGGTGCCGAAGAAACTGCGCAAGATCACCGACACAGCCCGCAACTTCGGATTTGACAAGCAGGTGGATGCGTTTGAACTGTCGATGAACCGGGCCGCGGAAAGTGCCGTTCCCAAAGCCGCCAACATACTCGGCGACGCAGTGCGTGCCATGAGCATGGAGGATGCCATCGGCCTGGTGAAGGGTGGCGAGACAGCAGCCACCGACTACTTTCGACGCACAAGCGAATCCAGCCTGCGTGACGCCTTTCTTCCCATCGTGGCGAAGCAGACGGCAGGTACCGGCGTCACGCAGCGATACAAGAGTATTGCCGGAGCGGTTACGGAAAACCCGCTGTCTGCTGCTCTGCTGGGCGACCGGCAACGTACCATCGACCTGGACAGCTACGTCACGGACAAGGCCATCGACGGTCTGTTCCAGGCGATTGCCGAGCAGGAACGGGAGATACGCGCCAATCCGGCGGCACGTACAACAAGCCTGTTGAAGAAAGTGTTCGGGGGCGGCAAATAGCTCACTCGACGGTTCAGGGCCCGACACCGCCAGCACACGGCCGCACGCGATGTGTGGAATAGCAGGAATTCTGTCCCCCACCGGCGACGTTGATGCCGGGAAACTGTCCCGCATGAGCGTGGCCTTGACACATCGCGGTCCTGACGCGCACGGGATCTGGCAGGACACCGGGATCGGGCTGGTACATCGCCGGCTGGCAGTGGTTGATCTGTCCCCCGCGGGGGCGCAACCGATGCTCGCCCGGTCCGGTCGTTACGTACTCTCCTACAACGGTGAGATCTACAATGCCAACGCGTTGCGAAACACGCTGTCCAACGCGGAATGGCGCGGGCACAGCGACACCGAAGTCCTGCTCGCGCTGATCGAGCGACACGGTCCCGTCGCCGCGCTCGATCTGGTGGATGGCATGTTCGCCTTTGCGCTCTGGGACCGCCACGACCAGTGCCTGTGGCTGGCAAGGGATCGGCTGGGCGAAAAACCGCTGTTTTACGGCTGGCTGGGCAACTGCTTCGTCTTTGCCTCGGAACCCGCGGCGCTGCGCGCTGCCTGGAGCGGTGAGCTGACCCTGGACATCGCCGCCCTGGCCGGCTACCTGCGCCACAATTACCTGCCCGCGCTGTCGTCACCGTGGCGGGAAATCAGCAAAGTGGCGCCCGGAACGCTGCTGAGGCTGAATCACGCAGAGGCCGTGCAACAACAGCCTCCCGAGGTCATTCCCTACTGGCAGTTGACCGCCGCCGTCGCACAATCCGGGGACCCGCCATCCGACGCTGACCTGCTCGCAATGCTGCGGCGTTCGGTATCCCGCCGATTGACAGCGGATGTCCCCGTGGGCACGTTCCTCTCCGGTGGTATCGACTCAACGCTCATTACCGCGCTCGCGTGCGAAGCGTCACCGACACCAGTGCAATCGTTCACGATGGGTTTTGCCGACGCGGTCTACGATGAAGCGCCCCACGCAGCGCGGATCGCGTCTCACCTGGGTACCCGACACACCTCGGTGCACGTGAACGAGACCAATCTGCTGAACCTGATCGAGGAGCTGCCCACACACCTCGGCGAACCCTTCGCCGACAGCTCATTTCTGCCCACGTTTCTGCTGTCGCGCCTGATGCGCCAGCACGTAACCGTCGCCTTGTCTGGCGATGGCGGCGACGAACTGTTCCACGGCTACGGGCGCTACGCGCTATGGGAGCGCGCCTGCCGGCTGCGCGGCCTCATTCCGCCGACCCTGAGACGACCGTTGTCGCGTTTGTTGAACCATCGTTTGGCTGCCAACATCGCGCGCCGCCTGTCCTGGCGGGACGGCCGTGGCCGCACCGTGGCCCTGGACAACCGCCTGCGCGGTATCGGCGACCTGATCAACGCGCCGGATGACCTGCAGCTCTACCGCGCGATGATCTCCCATTCCCGTGCTCCCGCGGAGTACCTCGCCGGAAGGGGTATCGCCGAAACGCCAACCGTTTACGCCAGCATCCCGGCCGGCGTCGGCACGCTGCCCGCATGGCGGCAACCCGCTCTCCTCGACACACTCGCCTATCTTCCCGATGACATCCTTACCAAGGTCGATCGGGCCAGCATGGCTGTCAGTCTGGAGACACGCGTGCCGCTCCTCGATCATCACCTCGTCGCCGCGGCTTTCCGCCTGCCGAGGGAGCACCTCATTGATGCGGACGGGGCCAAGGCGCCGCTGCGACGGCTGCTGTCCACATACGTACCGCCGGCACTGACGCAACGACCCAAACAAGGTTTTGCGGTGCCCATCAACCGGTGGTTGCGCGAGCCGTTGCGGCCGTGGCTGATCGATACGCTGAACCCGCGCACCCTGGAAGCCCAGGGCGTTTTGAATTCCACAGCCGTCATCGCAATGCGCGACAATCATCTTGCCGGTCGAGCCGAGCGTGGCGCGCAGCTCTGGGATTTCGCGATCCTGACAGCCTGGCTGGCCGCGGGGAATCAGGCGTCGCGCCCCTGACCAACTCCCGCGCTGGCGCTCAGCACGACAGCGTCCCAGGCGGCGAAGAAACGAGCATCTCCAAACCGCTCCAGCACCTGCGTGGCGGCAGCCGCCATGCGCGCCAGTCGATCGGCGTCAGCGGACAGGCGCCGCAGGCTGCCGGCCAACGCCTCGACATCATTGGGAGGCACCAGCTCACCATCCTCCCCATCGCGCACGATCTCAGCCGGCCCGGTGTCACAGTCGTATGCAACCGGCACACAGCCATGCGCCATCGCTTCCAGCAGTACATTCGGAAAACCCTCGAACCGCGACGTGAGCAGCAGCACATCCGCACGTTGATACCAGGCAGCCATGCACCCGCTGCGAGGGACGAAGACAACGCGCCCCGGGGGAAGTGCCTTCCCTGCCATGTCACGCAAACCAGTGACGAGCGGGCCGTCACCCAGCACCGCAAGCGTCCAGCGCTCATCGTTCCCCAGCGCACGCACAAACGCCAGCAAAGCCTGGTCCACCTGTTTTTCGGGCACAAGCCGACCAACGTACAGCACCAGCCGTCTGTCCCCGGGTATCAGCGCCGATGGTTCAACCGCGGGCTCCGCCACTACCAGCGGCAGCGCAATGCCATTCGGTATCACAACCACATTGCTCAGCAGGCAGGTGCGGCGATACCACTCGGCGCTGCGAGTCGTCTGCACAACCACCGCTGCCGCCCTGGCATAGGCCCGGTCGCGGACTGAACGCTGTAGCCATCCCAGCCCCAGGTGCGCCGGATACATACGCTCCGCTGCAAAGACGGGGACTGACAGGCCGACACACGCAAGCACCGCAACAACATTGGCGGTGGGCAGGAAAGCAACCACGCCATCCGGACGGAAGTCGCGAATCACACGCCTGAGACGCTGAACCCGACGCAAATTGCGCACAACCGCCCTGAGCCAGTGACCGGATATGCCGCCGGTATCGGTGGTGAACCGGGAGACCCCGACCGGAAGGGTCAACACATCCAGGGACCGCGACGCCTGCGTCACCACGCCCACGGCGTGGCCCTGCGCCAGCCAGTGGGCCGCAAGCTTGACCACGGTGCGCTCGGCACCACCGGCGCCGAGGCTGTTGATGGACAGCAGAAGCCGCATGCGGCCTCAGGGGAGAAGCTGCGTGGCAATTGCCAGCGTGCCAGTGGTGAGCGCCGCCCGCTTGCGGAAATTCGCAAGCGCTGCGGGATGGAAATCCCGCGACGCCTGCCACGCGTCCATCGTCTCGTACCAGGTGATCAACAGCATCTGCCCGGACTGGACGTCCGCCGGTTCCCGGAACAGCCCTTCCGGACGGCTGGCGTAGCGGTCGCTGTGTTCGAAGTTCTCCCACGCCTCGCGAGACAACGCTGCCACCCTGTCGACATTGCCAGCGTCCACGTCGAAAGTGCGATGCACGTAGAAGCCTTTGCGCGTGAGTGGCGCCGAATCCGCTGGCCGCACCGTAGGCAGGAACGCACGCTGCTCCAGCACGTCCGCCTGGGTTGCCAGCAGGTCGGTCAGTTCCCGGAGGGGCCGAACCGGCCGCGTGGGATGACTGATCATGACCAGAAGGTCCCGGGAGTGCAGCCCAAAGATCCCCTGCCAGCAACCCCACGTCTGCGCGTTCCAGGCACCGAGCCGGGGTTCGACCTCGGTGCGCAGCGCTTCGCGCAGGCTGCCGGCCTCCCCATGCCGACTCCGCAACCTCACATACCGATAGCCCAGCAGGCCGCCCATGCCTATTCCCCATCATTCACTGCCGCCCGGCAGTGTAAGCGACGCGCCACGGGATCGGGCAGTCAAGTACAATCCCGCCCCCGGAAAAAACCTGTCACGCAATAGTCATGTCCCTATCCCGCAGCGACGCCCTGGCCATACTCACAGCTCCCGGTGAGCCCTATGCGCTCACCGACACCCTCATCAATGGCCGCAGCTACCGGACGTTCGCCAACGCGCCAGCCAATCTGCACGATCTGTTCGCCACTGCAGTCGACGACAGCACCTTCCTGGTCTACGCGGGCGAGCGCCTCAGCTTTCGCGAGACCTACGCAAAGGCCGCGGCTTTCGCGTGTTATCTGCAGGCGCAGGGCATCGCATCCGGCGACCGCGTGGCGATCTCGCTGCGCAACTACCCTGAGTGGGTGATCGCCTTCATGGCCGCCACCTCCATTGGCGCCATCGCCGTGGCCATGAACGCACTGTGGCAGAGCGATGAGATGCTCTATGGACTGAACGACTGCGGCGCGCGCGTTCTCATCGCCGACGAAGAACGCCTTGAGCGTCTGGCACCCATCCGCAACCAGGTACAAATCGCCGTGGTCGCGGTGCGGCCGACGCGGCCACATACCGACACCGTCGAATTCAACGCCGCGCTCTCCCCCTACCTCGGGCAATCCATGCCGACCGTGGCCGTCGCCCCCGAAACCAGCGCCACGATCTTCTACACCTCCGGATCCACCGGCCACCCCAAGGGTGTGCTGTCCACGCATCGCAACGTGATCAGCGCGCTGCTCTCGTGGGAACTGGATGCACAGGCCGCGGCGTTGATCGCCGGTCTCACGCCGCAGCCCGGTCCCTACCAGCCTGCCACTCTGATGGCGGTGCCGCTCTTCCACGTCACCGGCTCACACGCCGTGTTTCTCAGCTGCTACCGGCAGCACCGCAAACTGGTGTGCATGTATCGCTGGAATCCGGAGACCGCGGCGGAGCTGATCGAGTCGGAACGCATCACGTCGGTTGTCGCTCCCGCAGCGATGACCGGGGACCTCGTGCGCGTCGCGCGGGAAACGCAGCGCGACCTTTCCTCGCTACAGGTCGTCGGCGGCGGCGGCGCGCCGCGTGCACCGGAGCAGGTGCGCCAGATCGGCGCCACCTTCGCCTCGGCGCTGCCGAATACGGGGTGGGGAATGACGGAAACCAATGCCATTGGCGCCGGGATCGGCGGCCTGGATTACCTTGCGCATCCCGCCAGTTCCGGGCGTTGTTCCGCGGTTCTGGAGCTCAAGGTGGTGGACGCCGAAGGCAACCGGCTCCCCGCCGGCGAACGCGGCGAGTTGCTGGTGCGCGGCACCAGCGTTTTCCAGGGCTACTGGAACCGTCCAGAGCTGAACGCCACCCTGTTCGACGACGGCTGGTTTCGTACGGGCGACGTCGCCTACCTCGATGATGAGGGTTACCTGTACATCGTGGACCGTATCAAGGACCTCATCATCCGCGGCGGCGAGAACATCGGCTGCGGACAGGTGGAGGCTGCGCTCGTCATGCATCCGGACATCATCGAGGCCGCGGTCTACGCCGTGCCGGACGAGCGACTGGGCGAAGAAGTCGGTGCCACGGTGTATGCACAGGCGCCAATCGACGAGGCGGCGCTGCGCGACTTCCTGGGCGCGCACCTCGCCCGCTTCGCCATTCCCCGGTATCTGCGTTTCAGCGACACCCCCCTGCCCCGCACGGCATCCGGCAAGATCCTGAAACGGGAGCTTCGCGATGACGCCGTGAACGCGCTCGTCAACAGCTGATGAACGGATATCAGTCGTCGCCGAACAACTCGGCGTTGTGCTCGCCAAGGTATGGTGCGCGACGGGCGATCCGCCAGGGCGCCAGCGGCAGACTGAAAGGTGCGCCGGGATACATGATCGTGCGATCCAGTGCTTCGTGATGCACTGGCACCTGCATCCCGCGCGCGCGGAAATGTGGATCCTCCAGCGCTTCCTCGGGGCTGTTGATCACCCCCACGGCCAGCCCGGCATGCTGGCAACCTTCGAAGAATTCCTGCGCGGATACACGCTGCGCCACCAGCTTCAGGCCTTCGCGACCGGCGCCGAAAATTGCGGTGACGGTGTCATCGCTGCCGATCAGCGACAGATCGAACGGACCTTCCCAGTCGGCGCCCATTTCCAGGAATACGGCCTCGGGAAAAGACGCCTCGAGGTCGAGCTTGCGTATCCACGCCAGCAGCCGCGCGAATTCCTCCGGAAACCGCGGCGGCACGCCGGTATTCACCCAGCGGCCATCCGCACACCGCATCTGCGTTTCTCCGGTCGGAGTCACAGAGGCATGGCGTCCGGTCTGACGCTGCAACGTCGCCTCCGCGACGAGCCAGCCATAGCTGGCACCTTCCGTGGTGACGTTACATGCCGCGGCGACGGAAACATCGATGAACTGACCGCCACCGCCCCGCTGGCGGTACAGCAAGGCAGTGAACACGCTCATCACGGCGTAGTGACAGGCGGTGTGATACGCCTGGAAGCCCCAGCCGCGAACGGGTGGCAGGGAATGGTCATCGTAGCCGCAGCTCCACACGGGACCACCCGCCGCCATCAAGGTCAGATCGGTCTCCGGCAGGTCGCTCTCCGGTCGCTGCCGTCCATACGGCGTCACTGCCACATGAACGAGCCCCGGGTTGGCGCTGGCGAGGTCCGTATAATCGAGCCCCAGCGCAGCCAGGCGCGTCGTGGGTTGCGATTCGAGGAACACATCGGCGTCGGCCAGCAGCCGCCGCAACCGCGCCTGATCAGCACTGTCCGACAGATCCAGCGTGACGCCGCGCTTGCTCGTGTTGTAATGCCAGAAATGCAGGCTGCGTTCCGGTCCGGGCACATCATCCACGAACGGCGGGTAGTGACGCGCAGCATCTCCGGCCGGCGGCTCCACCAGAATCACGTCGGCGCCCATGTCAGCGAGAAGCTTGCCGGCAAAGGCAACGCGTTCGCTGGCCAGTTCGATCACCCGCACGCCAGCCAGCACACTCACAACACACCTTCCTCGTGCAACGCGGCAACTTCGTCGGCGGGCAGGCCAAGCAGCCGCGTCAGCACATGATCCGTATGTTCCGACAGACACGGACCACCGCGCTCGATGCGCCAGTCCGTCCTGGAAAAATGCACCGGCAAGCCGTCAACCCGCACCTCACCCATGGCCGTGTGCCGCACCGTCGGCCACAAGCCAAAGTCGCGAATGGCGGGATCGCCGTCCACCCGTTCCGCTGGTTTCTGGACGGCGGAGGCCGGAATGCCGCGTTCACGCAGCACGGCCTCCAGAGCATATTTGTCCCAAGCGGACGTCCAGGTCGACAGGTGGCCATCCAGCGCATCCTCGTTGGCGAGTCGCTGCGCCAGTGTCCGGAAAGCCGTGGTCCAGGGCGCATCGATCAGCTGCGCCAGCATTTCCCACTGTGTCTGTGTTCTGCACGCGATGGCGATCCAGGCATCGTCACCGGCGCAGCCGTAGATGCCGTGCGGCGCCATGGCGCCGAACTGGCTGCGATTGCTGTTGATCGGCATGTCCCGCTGACCGCGCCCGTTCACGGTCCAGTCGAGCAGTGCGGGGCCGTTCAGCGTCAGCGCCGCATCCGTGCAGGCCAGGTCCACCCATTGTCCCTCCCCGGTCCGCTCGCGGTGATACAACGCCGCCAGGATCGCCATGGCCATGTAGTAGCCGCCCGTATGATCCATGTAGGAGTAGCCCCAGCCGGCCGGCGGCTGTGCGGGCAAAGCCGAGGTATACGTGAGACCACTGACGGCCTGCACGATCGGTCCCCACGTCTTGAAGCGGCTGTACGGCCCGGCACGCCCGAAGCCGCAATTGGACACGTAGATGATGTCAGGTCGAATCGTCTTCAGCGCGTCATAGCCAAAACCCCAGCGCTCCAGCACGCCTGCGGCGAAGTTCTCGGCCACAACGTCGCTGATGGCGACCAGCCGACGCAGGATGGCTTTGGCCTTGTCCGTCTTCAGATTGAGTGTGATACCGAGCTTTTCGGTGTTGTGGTTGTTGAACGCGCCTCCGTGGTCGATACCCCGCTGACCCGGCTTGAATGGCGGTGCCCCGCGCAGGATATCCCACCGTCCCTGGCGTACCGGATCCTCGATGCGTATGACTTCGGCACCAAACGCCGCCAGCCACTTGGTGGCGCCGGCACCCGCGAGCTGGCCCGTAAAATCGCAGATGCGATAGCCTGCGAGCGCCTGCGGCATGCCTGTCATCGTCCGTACACCCGCTCCAACCGATGCGTCAAACTACCGGACGCCACCGAGACAGTGCAACCGCACTCAGCGTCCTTCGAAGCGTGGGCCACGCTTTTCAGCGAACGCCATGACGCCTTCGCGGAAGTCCTGTGACTTGAACAGGTTGAGCACGCTCATCAGCACATGGTGGGAGTGACTTTCGAAATCCTGGGTCAAGCCGTGCCGGAACAGCCGCTTCATCTCCTGGATGGCAAGCGGTGCGTTGCCGGCGATGTCTTCCCCCCAGCGCACCGCTTCGGCTTCCAGCTCGGCGGCATCCACAACCTTGTTGACGAGGCCGTACTCCAGCGATCGGCCAGCGCTGAGCGTCTCTCCACGCATGGCAACTTCGCAGGCCTTCGCCCACCCAAGCAGCCGTGGCAGGTACCACGTACCGCCGCTTTCCGGGATGACACCCATCTTCGCGAAGCCCGGCATGAGCACCGCATTGGCCGCCATCAGGCGCATGTCGCAGCCGAGCGCGAGATCGAGACCATACCCGGCAGCAGCGCCGTTGATCACGCCGATGACCGGCTTGTCCATGCGTTGCAGCGTCACCGTGCAGATTTCGCGCGTGGAGTAGTGCCGCGCGCCCGCGGAAGCAAGTCCCGCGCCGCCGATGCCTTCCCCCGCAGCCGCCTGCTTGAGATCGAGTCCCGAGCAGAACGCCCTGCCGGAGCCCGTGAGCAGCACGACCCGCACATTGGCGTCGTCGTCCGCCGCCTTCAGCACGTCGTTCAGTTCCCCCAGCATCTGCCCGGTGATGGCATTCATGCGCTCGGGGCGATTCAGCACGATCCAGCGCAGATGCCCCTGATCCCGTACGAGTACTTCGTTCATTGCTTGCCTCTTTTCCTGTTGGCGACTGGCGCGGTGACGGATTTTTTCGCTGCCGCCTTGCGTTTCGCGGAGTTGGCGGGCGCAGCGGTCGGTGTTTCCCGCAATGCCGCCTGTGCCGCGGCAAGCCGCGCGGACGGCACCCGCGGCGGCGAACAGCTTACATATTCGAGTCCCGCGCGATGGAAGAAGTCGATCGATGACGCGTCACCCGCATGTTCGCCGCAAACTCCCTGTTTCAGGTTTTCCCGTACCGAGCGGCCACGTTCGCCCGCCAGCAGGATCAGCTGGCCCACGCCGCTCTGGTCAACGCTGGCAAACGGGTTGGTCTGGAATATCTCCTTCTGCCGGTACTGTTCGAAGAACGAGCCCATGTCGTCTCGCGAGAGTCCAAGAGTCATCTGCGTGAGATCGTTGGTGCCGTAACTGAAAAACTCCGCCTCGGCGGCGATCTCATCCGCGGTGATGGCGGCGCGCGGCACCTCGATCATCGTGCCCACGTGATACGGCACGCTGAGCTTCGCCTTGCGGAACACCTCGTCGGCCACGCGGCGGATGATCGTCGTCTGGTCCACGAGCTCCGCCTTGAAGCCAACCAGCGGCACCATGATCTCGGGCTGCACCGGCGTACCTTTACGGCCCTTCTTCTTCAGCTCGCGGGTCACCTGAACCGCCGCCTCGAAAATGGCCCGGCTCTGCATCTCGGTGATTTCCGGATACAGCACGCCGAGGCGGCAACCACGGCAACCGAGCATCGGGTTCTCCTCGTGCAGCGCCTTGATGCGCTCCACCACGAAGTCGTAGCTGACCCCGAGCTGGGTCGCCAGGCGTCGCCGCACAGCGTTGTCGTGCGGCAGGAACTCATGCAGCGGCGGATCGAGCAGCCGAATGGTCACCGGCAGGCCCTCCATGGCGCGGAACAGCCCCACGAAGTCGCGTCGCTGGAACGGTAGCAACCGCGCCAGTGCATCCCGCCGCTGCTGTTCATTGCTGGCCAGGATCATCTGTCGCATGAAGTGGATGCGGTCTTCCTCGAAGAACATGTGCTCCGTACGGCACAGGCCGATGCCCTCCGCGCCGTACGCGCGCGCCTGGCGCGCCATGTCCGGCGTATCGGCATTGGTGCGCACACGCAGACGCCGCTGTTTGTCCGCCCAGGACATGACGGTGTTGAAAAGTTGATAGCTGAGACTTTTCTCCGGTTTGAGCTCGCCGTTGATCACGCGCTGTACATCGGATGGCGCACTGTTGACGACGCCGGCGAAGATCTCGCCCGTGCTGCCGTCGATGGAGATGTCATCCCCCTCATGCAGCGTTACGCCACCGGAGGTCAGCGTGCGCGCCGCGTAGTCGATATGCACGAAGGTGGCTCCGCATACGCACACCTTGCCGAGTTGCCGCGCCACCAGGGCGGCATGCGAGGACACACCACCCCGGGAGGTGAGAATGCCCTGCGACATCAGCATTGCCTTCAGGTCGTCCGGCGACGTTTCCACCCGGCAGAGCACGACACGATGGCCGCGCCGGGTCTCGAGTTCCGCGGTATCCGAGGAAAACACGATCTTGCCCGCCGCCGCGCCGGGGCCCGCGGGCAGGCCCTTGCCGATCAGCTTCGCGGATTTCAGCGCCTTGGCCTCGAAGACCGGCACGAGCAGCGAGTCAATGGATTCAGCCGGAATCTTCAGCAAGGCCGTGCGCTCGTCCATGAGTTTCTCGCGGGTCATCTCCACGCCTATGCGCACCGCCGCCATCCCGGTGCGCTTGCCGTTACGTGTCTGCAGCATGAACAGACGGCGATTCTCGATGGTGAACTCGAAGTCCTGCATGTCCCGGAAATGCTGCTCCAGCTTGTGCCGCACGGTCACGAGTTCAGCGTGGCTGTCGGGCATCTCCAGCGCCATATCGGCGATGGGTTTGGGGGTACGCACGCCGGCCACCACGTCTTCGCCCTGCGCGTTGACAAGGTACTCCCCGTACAACACGTTTTCGCCGGTAGCGGGATCGCGCGTGAAGGCCACGCCGGTGGCACTGTCGCTGCCAAGGTTGCCGAAGACCATGGCCTGCACGTTGACGGCTGTACCCCATTCCGCCGGAATGCCGTAGCGCTGGCGATAGATGATGGCCCGCTCGTTCTTCCACGAGCGGAACACCGCGCCGATCGCGCCCCAGAGCTGCTCGTAGGCATCCTGCGGAAACTCCCGTCGCGTGCGCTGCCTGATCAACCGCTTGTAACGCGTGACCAGTTCCTTGAGATGGACGGCGGACAGGTTGGCATCTTCCGAATGCCCCGCTTCCGCCTTGACAGCATCGAGCAGTACCTCGAACGGATCGTGATCGGCATCGCTGTCCGCCACGACTCCCATCACCACCATGCCGTACATGTGCATGAACCGGCGATAACAGTCCCAGGCAAAACGATCGTTTCCGGACTGCTGCGCCAACCCTTCCACCGTCCTGTCGTTCAAGCCGAGATTGAGAATCGTGTCCATCATGCCGGGCATGGATTCCCGCGCGCCGGAGCGAACGGAAAACAGAAGTGGATTCGCCGCGTCGCCGAAACCCCTCTTCTGCTGCGCCTCCACCGCTTCCACGGCCTTATGCACGTCAGCCCGCAGGGAGGCCGGATAGTGGCCATCGTGCGCGTAAAAATGTGTGCACACTTCCGTCGTAATGGTGAAGCCCGGCGGCACGGGCAGGCCGATGGAGGCCATCTCGGCGAGATTGGCGCCCTTGCCACCGAGCAGGTTGCGCATCGATGCATTCCCGTCGGTCCTACGCCCAAAGGGGTAGACGAACTTGCGGCGCGAACGACTGGCTACGGCGTCCCCGGTAGCGCGACCAGCACTGTCTGACCGCGATGCGGTAGTGGTTTTTCTTGGCACGTTACTTAGATTCCTCGAGGTATGGCGTGAATCAGGCATGTCAACATCGGGTTCGGCCGCAACCAGACTGCCAGCGAAGGCATGATGCCCCGACACGGTGCGTCCGGGCGGGAATTTTATCAGGTGGATCAGCGCAGGACGTGACGATTTTCAGCGTCGGTCAGGTGCCGATGCGGCCACCTCCGCGGCGTGTGATCGCCAGCACGGAAGGCCTTGGCGGCAATGCCGCATCAAAGTCCGGCCACCGCGTGACCGGTGTATCAAAGTCGCCATCCGGGAGCGCGCCCGGATGCTGTACCGACAGGAACAGTGTCTCGTCATCCGGCGTAAAACACGGCCCGGTGACTTCCGCGCCAACCGGCGCGCGGAAGAAGGCTTTCGCCAGTCCCTTCGCATCACCCCGGGTTTCCACGCCCCAGAGACCATCAGCGCCTGTATTGCCATCGGAGGCCACCCAGAGTCTGCCGGCACTGTCGAACACGCAGTTGTCGGGGCAGCCGAACCAGCCGGACGTCGCGGTCGCCGGATGCCAATGCGCCTGTGCCGCGACATCCATCGGATCGCCGCAGCGCACCAGAACATCCCACTGCCCCCGAAGGCCAGAATGCCCGCCACGGTCTTCCGTGATGGTGAGAATATGCCCGGATGGATTCGGGGCTCGCGGATTGGCCGCATCCGCGACCTCCCGCCAGGCATTATTGGTCAGCATGAGGTACACAACTCCGGTGTCGGGGCAGACACGAATACCCTCGGGTCGATCCATCGGTGTGGCGCCCATCAGTTTCGCTGCCCGCCGCGTCTCGAGGAGTACATCAGCCTGATCGTGGAACGCATTGGCCGGTGTCAGCGGCCCCGTACCATACTCGAGCGGTAACCAGTCGACGACGCCGCTGACATCGAATCGCGCCACGTAGAGCGTGCCTGTGTCCAGGATATTCCCGCGGGCGGCAGCGTTGCCTGCATTCAGCCGCTCTCTACTGACAAATTTGTAGACGTACTGAAAGATGAGGTCGTCGCCCATGTAGACCACGACCCGTCCATCCCGTGCCACCACGGCTTCCGCACCCTCATGCGCGAACCGGCCCAGCGCCGTTCGCTTGACGGGTACGGACGCCGGGTCCATCGGGTCGATTTCCACCACCCAGCCGAAATGATTGGGCGCGCGTGGCTCCAGCGCGACATTGAACTGCGCGAAATGAGTGCCCCACGAATAGGGATCCGCGCCGATGCGATACATCGCGTGATTGCGGGCTTCCGGGTGATCATCCGGCACCGCGCCGATGAAGCCGTCCTGGAAATTCTCCTCGCTGCTCAGCCAGGTGCCCCAGGGAGTCATGCCACCCGCGCAGTTGGCAAAGGTACCGCTTGCGCGCTGCCCCGTCGGATCAGCCGAGGTACGCAGACGTTCATGGCCGGCTGCCGGGCCGGACAGCCGCATGGGCGAGTGCAGCGCCGACAGGCGTCGATTGAACGGTGAGGACGCGTGCACGCGCCAACGGCCATTGCGCCGTTGCACCTCGAACACGCTGCCGCCCTGCGCGGCCAGTTCGACCGCGCTCTGTTCCCGCCGATCCTGACTGAGCCTGTCAAACAGCCCGCGCGGAAACATGTGCCTGGAGGACGGATATTCGTGGTTGACGCACAGCAGACCTCGCGTGGTGCCGTCCGGGAGCCCGGCCAACGGCAGAAAACCGATGAAGTCATTGTTGTACCCGAACTGACGCAACTGCGCGGCTTCCGTCTGGTGCCTCGGCGAGAACTGCGGCGAATCGGCGAACATCGGATCGCCCCAGCGGATGAGCACATCGGCCAGGTAGCCGGGGCTCACGTGATGGGTTTCATCCACCCCGCGTGGCACCTCCTCGAAAACGTGTCGCGACAGCGCCGGCACCGCTCGCGCGCTGATGCCGCCGGTTACCACGACCGACCCGAGCACTACGGACGCCTGGACGAATCGCCGCCGCGAATAGCGCTGGCGCACGAGTCGGGCAAACGTGGAAGCGTCCTTTTCCCTGGCCATCGACGAGACCCCGGCCTACAACCCGTCAGCCGCCAGCACCCGATCCGCCTTGTCCATGAGGCCTGGCGCTCGTGCGCCGATGGTGACCATGCGCTCGTCGGTGCTCTCACCCCGCAGGTAGCGTGTGTGGAGTTGCGTGACGACCACGGCGGTCTTCCAGTAGGCGAAACCCACCCACCAGGGCAGCGACGAGATATCCATGCCGGAACGGAGCGCATACCGGGCGGCAACCTCCTGACGCGAGGGCAAGCCCATATCGAGCAGGCCGGGCTGACTGGCAAGTCGCAGGAAATCCGGATCCGAGGCATCCGGCCAGTACTGAACGAGCGTACCCAGGTCGATCATCGGATCGCCCAGGGTGGTCATGTCCCAGTCGAAAATCGACTTCGCCCTGTCGGGGTCATCGGGATCGAACTGCACGTTGTCCGGTTTCAGATCGTTGTGTACGAGGGAGGTACGCTGCGCGGGCGGCACCGTGTCAGCCAACCGTCGCGCGATGTTGTCCATGAGGCCCGCGTCGCCCTCCGGCCGCACCAGCGTCCAGCGTTTGTGCCACCCGGCCACCTGGCGGGCCGCAAAGCCGTCGGGCTTGCCCAGATCGGCAAGATCGCACGCTGCCGGGTCCAGGGAGTGCAATTCCGCCATGGCGTCCACCACGGCATTGCCGACGCGACGTCCGGCATCGGCATGCCGCTTCAGCGCCTCGGGCATCTCGCCGCGCACCACCACGCCGTCACGGCGCTCCATGATGAAAAAATCCGCGCCGCAAACGGCGGGATCCTCACACAGCGCATAGGCCCGGGGCGCCAGGCGGGTATGACGCCACAGCCGCGACAGCACCTTGTACTCCCGTTTCATATCGTGGGCGCCGGGCGCGACCACCCCAAACGGTGGCCGCCGGAGCACCAGTTCCTGATTGCCGTAACGCAGCAGGTACGTGAGATTGGCCGAGCCACCGGGAAACTGCAGCACACTGAGTTCCCCGCTGAGCCCCGGCACGGCGGCACGGACGAAACCATCGATGGCCGTCCAATTGAGCGCCTCACCGGGCCGGACGGGCGCAACGTCCACGCTATCAGCCATGCGCCATCAACCCGCCGAGACGTTCTGGCTGTTTGCCCTGGCGGCGTCGCGCATGCGAATCAGCTCTTCCCATCCCATGTAGTGCGTCAGCCCGTCGTCGTTGAAGAAGACGATCGGTCCCTCGCACACGAACAGATACTCGGTATCTTCCAGCGCCTCCGTGGCGCCGTGCAGGACACCGTTCGGCTCATAGTCGTAGTCGCCCGCCGCCAGGACGCCATCGCGCACCTTCAGTTTTCCCTTGAGGATGTAGGTATGCGCATCGGACAGATGTTTGTGAGAATCGGCGACATATCCTTTGTTCCAGCGGAACAGCGCCACCCAGCGACCAGTTTCCGGCCCCGCCCAGAGCACCTTCATCCATGCCATGCCCGGTTGGGTCTCGATCCAGGGTTCATCCGCGCGCACGATGATGTCCGCCAGCTGATCGTTGATCGGTGTCAGATCCTGCAATGCCATGTTGCTCTCCCCTCGATTGTCGACGTCGACCCCGGATTGGACCGACACAGGAAACACTGCGCCAATCGCTCCACGCTGGCAAGCCGCAGCGACCCGCGGTCGCGGGAAGTGGCCGCCTTCGGTATCAACGCGCGGTATACCCGCCATCCACCGGCAGAATCACGCCATTGATGAATGACGCCTCGTCACTGGCCAGAAACGCTGCCGCATTGGCGATCTCTTCAGCGCGACCGAGCCGGCCCATTGGATGGAGACTGATGAGAAATTGTTCAGCTTCCGGCGCATCCCGCAGCAAGGCGGTCATGGGCGTGACGATATATCCGGGTGCCAGCGCGTTCACCCGCACACCGCGACTGCCATGGCTGAGTGCGAACTGTCGGGTGAGCTGCACCACCGCACCCTTGCTGGCGGCATACGCGCCAACCGCGTAGTCCCGCTCGAGTATTGGCCCGCCCGGCAGCGGGGTCGGCCCTACCAGCCCAAGAATGGAAGCGGTATTGATCACGGCGCCACCGCCTCTTTCCGCCATGAGCTCGCAGCCGTAATACAGGCCGTTGTATACCCCATCCAGATTGATGCGCAGCGTCGTGTCCCAGTCCGGACCCGCACCAACGCCGGCGTTGTTGAAAAGCACGTTGAGGTCGCCCAGTGCTTCGATGGTGCCATGCAGCGCCTGCCGCACCGCCTCGCGGTCGCGCACGTCCAGACGTATGGCTTCGGCCCGCCCGCCGAGCTGGTTGATGTGATTGGCGGCGTCCTCCGCCGCGTGCAGGTCGATATCCGCGCACATCACGCCAGCCCCACCCTGGTGGAAGCGCATGGCGCTCGCCCTTCCGATGCCTGATCCGGCGCCGGTGATCAACGCCTGTTTACCCTGCAGACTCATCGCTTGCCTCCGTTTCCAATTGTTGTTCCCCCCCGTGCCATCGGCCATCAAAACGCGTACCGGCGGCCCCGCAACACTGGCAGGCACAGTGGCGCAGCACGTCGTTGACCGTAGCCGCCAGGCGCGCAACATTGGGCTCGCGCACGATGGCCAGATCACCAGCGTGCGTGCCCGGTACCGTTACCACCCGCATGCGGGGCGCCAGTGTTCGCCAAGCCTCGACCTGTCTGGCATCGCCGGTGTCACCGGACCGCAGGTACGTCACCGCTACGTCCGCCGGCCGTCCGTGCACCCGTGCGTAAAAGCGGGTTTGCGCCAGCAGGTTATAGCGACCCAGACGCTCAGCGCCAAGCACTCGCGCTTCTCTTCTCGCGGCTTCCAGCGCCTCGGCAAGTTGTCGCAGCTCAACTTGCCGCGCCGCGGCGGCCCGTCGATCGCTGAGCCAACGACGCAGCGAACGCCGGCCACCGCGCAGCAGACGTCGCCCGAGCGCCGTGGGCGCATTGCTGTCGATCAGCACAAGCTCACACACGGGAATGCCCTGGGCAAGCAACCGCTGCATCACCTCCCACGCAAACACGCCGCCGAGTGAATAGCCAGCGAGGTGCACCGGAGCGTCACCCCGGAAGCGCCGGATGTGCTCCACGTGTTCGCAGAGCAGCGCCTCCAGCGACGCGGGGGGATGGGCGTACCCGTCAGTACCCGATGAGCGCAGCACCAGCAGCGACTGTCCGGGCGCCAGTCGGCGGGACAGGGCATAAAATTCGACGCCGATACCACCCGCGCCAGGTATGCAGAACAGGGGCGCACCATTGCCTTCCTTCATGCGTACTACTGCATCCACGCAGGCCGCACGGTCCGTCTCCAGAAACGGTACCAGCCCACCGATCGTCGGATGCGCAATCACCGTGGTGGCATCGAGCGCCCGATGAAAGCGACGTTCGATAGCCGCCAGCAGTTCCACCAGCGCCAGCGAGTCGCCGCCAACGGCAAAGAAATCATCATCCACACCTACGCGTTCAACACCCAGAACCGCCTCGAAGATGAGGCGCAGGTCCCAGTGCGTAAGCGTCGGCATCCTGTCCACGACGTTGCCAGCGGCCTCTGGCACCGGCGGTGGCAGGCGATCCAGCGCAACCTTGCCATTGGCGGATGTCGGCAGATCCTCCATCGGCACGATCCAGCGCGGTACCTTGTACTCGGCCAGCGACCGCAGCAGCTCCGCGCGTAACTCGAAAACCTCTGGAAGACGTGCCTCCCGCAAAGGCACCACGTAGGCGGCAAGCTCGGTGGTGGTTTCGCGCCGCACCGGCACCACCACCGCGTCGCGGACGGCGTCGAGTTGTCGCAGCGCACGTTCCACCTCAGCCGGCTCCACCCGGTATCCGCGCACCTGCACCTGCCGATCGCGCCGACCGAGAAAATCCAGCAGACCATCGCTGCGCCAGCGCACCACATCGCCGGTTCGGTACCACAAACGGCCGTCGCACCACACGAACTGTTGGCTTGTCAGAGCCGCAAGGCCGCGATAGCCACGGGCCAGCTGAGGCCCGGTAATCCACAATTCGCCAGGAACGCCACGCGGCAGCACGCGCCCACGCTCGTCCGCCACGCGAAAACCGCAGGTCGCCAGTGGCCCGCCCACGGGAATGGCGTCCCGGTGCGCGGTCTCGATGACGGCCACACTCGCCCAGATGGTGGTCTCGGTCGGTCCGTAGGCATTGAGCAGGCGTGGCGGATCGCCAGGGTTCGGCGCCCCCACGAAGCGCATGGCCCTGTCGGCGGCCAGCGCCTCGCCTCCCACCAGCCAGCGACGCAACGTCGGTGGCGCCTGAAATCCGCTGAGGGCGTGAAAATAGGCTGTCGGCGTGCACAGCGTATCCACCTCGTAACGCGTCAGCAGCGCATGCAGGGCGCGCGGATCCGGAGGGCGACGCCCCGCGGCGACAATACAGGTGCCGTGCAACCAGAGCGCACCCAGCAGCCCCGTAAGCCAGGGGTCGAAGGTGATCGAATAGATATGGGCGAGACAGGCGCCGGGTTGCAACCCGACGCCTTCGATCCAGCCACTCAGCGACGCCGCCAGCGCGGCATGTGATACCTCGATGGGCTTCGCCACACCGGTGCTGCCGGAGGTGTGAAAGACATGCGCGCTCCAGTCCGGCCGCGGGTCTTCCATTGCCACCCGCCCCGATTGCCGGACAACGGCCATGTCGAGAGCGACGATCCGCGCGGCCTGACCTGTCATCTCACGCATTCGGGCAGGTGGGCAGCACACCAGAGCGGCGTTCAGTTGTGCTGCCATCGCCTGCACCCGCGCCGCCTCGGTCCCCGCATGCACTGGCGTGTAGATCAATCCCAGCGACAGCAGCGCCAGGCAGGCAGCGCACAACGTATTGTCGGAGTCGGACCAGACGATGACGAGATCGCCCGGTCGCAATCCCAGCGCGAGCAGATGAGCCCGCCAGTGCTCGGCATCCCGCAACAGTTCGCCATGCGTCAGTACCGCATCGTCGTGCACGATGGCGGGCCGTCGGGCGTCATCCCTGGCACGCGCGGCCCAGGCGGACAACCAGGTGACATCAACATGCTCGCGCACCGGGCGCTCCCGAGCCGCCAGCCACGCCCGGCTGGCGGGATCCGTGAAGTCGAGGTCGCCGACACGCAGCGTCGGGTTGTGGATCAGCCCTTCCAGCGCCCCGACAACGCCCGCAATCAGCGCATCCGGGTCCACGTCGCCCAGGTAAACCGTTCGCACGCCGAGCGCCAGACGCATGGCGCCCGGATCGTCCGATGACGCGCTGACCATCAGCGCCACGGCTTCCGGATCGCCGTGCTTCTGACCGATTTCCAACCGTTGCAGATTGTCCTGCCGGGTCAGCGACTGCGCAGCCCGGGTAGCGCCATCCGCCACGTACATGTAGTTGACCGACAGCGGATAGTTGGGCGCGTAACGCGGATTGTCGACGGACAGTGTCGACAGCTTTGTCACCTGCCTTGCCTGGGCATGCACGCCTGCGACCAGTTCCGCGAAGGTCGCGTCAGGATCGACATCGAGACACAGCGGCAGCATGCGGGACTTGTAACCCACCAGATCGTGCTCGTGCGCGGCGCGGCCGTGATGGGGAACGCCAACGACCAGCCGGGACTGCCCCCCGTGCCGCCACAGCCAGACCGTCATCAGGGCAACAAACAGATTGGCCAGGGTGACGTCCGGCGAGCGATGGAAGTAAGGCGCACCCGCCGCCAGCGCCAGCAGGCGTTCGGTGGTGTCCCGGCCGAGGATGCGCGTTCGCCGTTCCTTGCGCAGGTCGCCATCCCGGGGCTGCCTGCCGAACAGGGTGAGGGGCAGGCGATACTGGTTGACCCGCGCCATCACCTCGGCAATGGCCGGCGACACCGCCGCAGGTCCGGTCGCCCGCGTTGTCGCCATATCCGCTTCCAGCCTCGGAAGCCCCGCCAGCGCGACGGGGGTGCCGTGCGCCAGGCAACGCATGGCGCTGAGCATGTGATCGATCAGCAGGTCCATCGATCTGCCGTCGCAGACCAGGTGACTGGCCGTGAGCAGCCACACCGGATCTCCCTCCGGCGGCGTCAGCAGCGCCTGTCGCACGAGCAGATCATCCGTGTCGAAACACACCCAATCGGGAAACACCCAGCCCTCAACTTCCGTCACAAGCGTCCGCACGCCGGGCAGTGCCACATGATCCACCGGTCGCGGGGCAGACTCGAATCGCAGCCCGACCCTGTTGGCCACCACCACCAGCCGCGCACGACAGGCGTCCACGGCCTCGGCAACCTGTGTCCACGCAGCATCGATATGCGCAGCCAGCGCGCGCGGCAATCGCCGCGCCTGCAGACTGCGCTGCACCGGCTGACCCGGCGACAGCTGCTGCTCCAGCCAGAAGCGGTATTGCCGATCGGTCAGATTACCGGGTAACGGTTGGGGTGCCGCCGCACCGTCATTGGATGTGGCACGCAACAACGATGCGCCATCGGGAGTGCTCAATGCCGCCGCTCCGCATAGGCACGTTCGAAGCACTGCGCGAGTTGCGGCGTGGGAAACCGGGTGCGACGACGCAAGCGGTCGAGATCACTGCGGTGCCACCAGCCCCTGGCGGCCTTTTCGACATCGATGAGCGTCACCGCGAATGCCGGCGGTCCCTGCACGAGAATGTGATCCGGATACAGTGCGCCGTGGTTCCACCCTGCCCCATGCAGCCGGGCGATCAGGTCCGCTGCATTCGCGACGATCCGTTCAGCCGCTTCGGGAAAGGTCGCCATAGCCAGGTCGAACGGCAGCGCCTGCGCAACCTCCGCAAGCACCAGCCGCGCACGCACACCATCGTCGTCATAGGCGAGGATTTGCGGCACGGCGATACCCAGAACCTGCAGGCGCCGGAGCGCACGCACCTCCCGCCGGAACGTTGGCACTCGCCGGCCAAGGGACCACCACGTGCGACAGAAATAGCCTTCCTGGGTTTTGACGTACGCCGTGGCGCAGCAGTTCCCCGTAATGGCCGGGTCGCTCGTGCGATGCACCCGACTGATACCGTTGCCGCGGCGATTCGGCGGTTTTACTTCCTGCATGTGTCGGCGCCATCCGTCACTGTTTCTTCAGGAGATAGAGCGCCCACATGGTGAGTCCGGGCCACATCGACCATCGCCGGGCGACCGAAAATCCAGCCCGCGCCACTTCCGCCTCCCATTGCGTACGGGCGATGCAGCGACGCTTGCCGTAACCCGCCTCGACTACCGGCTCGGGTTGCAGGCGCCGGCGCCACGCCTGCACATTGCCGTCCACCCACAGCGAGATCGCGACGTGATCCGTGGTCACCCGATGCAGTTCGCGCAGCGCCGTCAGCCGATCCTCGGCACGCGCCAGGTGATGAAAAAAGCGCATGCTGGCGACGAACGGCACGCACCCGTCGGGCAGGTCGATGGCAAACGCGGAGGTGCGCAGAAGCTGGGTCGGCAACGTGGGTGACAGGCGCGCCAGCGCGGCCTGCGCAAGCATCCCTTCGCTATTGTCCGCGGCAATCAGTTCACGCACACCCGCGGCTTCGATTGCCGGCCAGAAACGACCGGTACCACAGGGTAGATCCAGCACGGTGTCCGGCGAACCGGCCAACCGCAGCGCGGTGGTGAGTACCTGCCGTTCGCGCCACGTCGTCAAAGTCGTGCGCGGGCTCTTGCGATGGTGGCGCACGTAGTCCTCGGCCCGCTGCCGGGAGTACCTGTCGATATCCAGTGTGTCGTCGCTCATGAAATCCGTGTGTCATCCCGCCGGTCACCGCGCACAGCATAACCGCTTCCCCACGCGCGATCCCGCGCGGCGGAACAAATGGAAGTGGGGCAAGCCCGATTCGGTGCCGATCTGCCGAACCGCGACGGCAATTCGCCGGCTCCATGAAGTCGCCCATGCACTGACCCATGCTCTGGCCGATGTAATGGCCGATGTAATGGCCGATGTAATGGCCGATGTAATGGAAGGAACCGCCGGACGGACTGCGGGTGGAAAACCGCACCGGTTTGCACCCTCAGCGCGGGCACCCTGACCTCACCAGGTCAAGCGGAGCCCCAGACTGGGTATCAGCGGCAGCAGGTGCCGCTCATCGGCCACGACGATGTCATCCTTCAGCGAATAGAGCGTGCCAGCAACGTTGCGTCGGTTGGTCAGGTTCATGACATCGAGGTACAACTCGACGCTGCCCTGCGTGAAGTCCCAGGTGCGTGCCACGTGCAGATCCAGCGTAAAAGCATCGGGCAATCGCTGCCGATCCAGTCGCGGCGGCGGGCCAGGTACCTGCAGCGTGGTGGTGGGAAAGCCGCTGTGCCAGTTGCCGCCAAGCGAAAGATCCCAGGCACCCGATTGCCACTGCACGCCGAGATGCACCTGGCTGCGGGCATCCCAGGGCCGCGGCTGCCAGCGTCCGTCCACCTGTTCCAGCGTGCGCGCCTGTGTCACGTGCGCATCCAGCCGAAGCCGTTCGTCGATACGCAGACGGACACCTGCGCTCACTCCACATGCACGCGCCCTGGATGGGGCAATCAGTACGCGATCCGCATGCAGTTCCGGCAACAGCACCAGGCTGTTGTAAGCGTTCTGGAAGCGCGGCCGGGGTGAATCGGCAATCCGGCAGTAGGCCGTGACATCCGCGCGCACGTGCGGGGATGGCGATAGTTCGAGCGTCAGGTTCAGGTGATCGAGGCGCTGTACCGGCGCCAGTTCAAACAGGCCGTCGTCGATCTGGATGTCATACAGATCCTGGAACTGCGCGTACCGGCCCGCGTGCAGGTTGAGCGCCCAGCGATCACCCGGATGGTAGTTGATCTGCAGCCGCGGACTGACCACGGTGTCGTGCACCGGGTCGATGTCCTGCATGTCGACACGCACACCGAACTCCACGTCCAGCCCCTGGTCCACCAGGCGACCGATCGCCACATGTGCGGCGGCGATCTCGCCGGCGCGATGAATATCGGCCTGCCAGGCCCGCTCAACCCCGGTTCGAAAGGGGAACGAGAGCGGTCCATAGCTGGCGCGCATGTCCACGGTGAAATCACCCTGCTGGTGTTGCCAGTCAAGCCCGGCCTTGAGCAGCCAGGGCGACGCGCCCGCCACTGTGAGCAACGTCGATAACGACCACACATCGAAGCGACGTTCTTCGTCCAGCGAGGCGATTGCATCAAACGGCCGGTCCAGTTCGCCCTGCCGGTTGTTTTCCACGACGGTAACGCCGCCCCGCGTTCGCAGCGCCACGGTGGGCGTGAGATCAACATGCCAGTTCAACCAGGCATTGAGCACGTGAAAGTCAGCAGCGGCCTCCTCGCCCACGCGATGGTCTTCGAGCGTGATTTCATCGTTGGTACTCAGCACACCGAACACCAGCGCGTGACGCTCACCCGTCCACGTCACGCGACCCAGAGCGTCGTTGAACGTCGGATGACCATAGTCCTGTCCCGCCTGGTCGAGTAACAGGTCAACCGTGCTGCGACGCGCGGATGCCTGCCAGGTCCAGTCCCCCTGCCGCCCACCCGTGGTCAGACCGGCGGTAATCATGTCGAGGGCGGCTTCCCCTTCCCAGCCGTCGGTCGGGGTGGTCAGCGTGACGTCGACCACGCCGGCCAGGCGCGAGCCGAGGCTGACGGGAAAACCGGACGGGTAGACGTCCACCGAGTCGACCACAGCGGGGTTCACCGTGCTGAACAGCGCTTCGAAGTCCCGCAGGTGAAAAGGCTCCACCAGGGGCATGCCATCCAGGCGGTAGAGCACCTCATCGTGATTGCCGCCGCGGGTGTACTGGCGGGCACCGATGCCCACAGCGGTCTGCCCGGGCAACTGATTGATTGCGCGCATGACGTCTCCGCCCAGCGCCGGATAGGCCGTCAGCGCCGCATGATCCAGGCGACTGACGGCATAGAGCCCGTCCTGCACCACCCGCTGCCGTGGACTGGTGACCAGGATCTCCTCCATCGCATCGACGACCGATGGCAGAGTGCGGGTCGCCGGTGAACGGGCGTTACCGGCGTCAGCCTCGTCGGGCCTCCGTCGACGCACGAGGTACCAGGTTGCCGGTGGCAGCAGGCGAAGTTCATAGCCGAGAGGCGCGAGCATCGCCTGCAGTTGCGTCACGTCGGCAGGGCCGGACGACCAGTCCGCCTGCGGCACGCGCAGCCCGTCCACCTGACGGCTGGAGTAGATGAGATGCACTCCCCCGGCACTCAGACGTTCGAGTACCACGCGCAGCGACTCGGTGGCCGGCGTTCCGGCCCCCACCGATGTCACCAGCAGCAGCACCGGGAGGGTAACGAGCGTCCGCGGCCCGCGTCGGGCTATCGAGGATCGCTCAGCGTTCGGCGTCCCGGTCCACGCGCAGGGTTCCGTCCACTTCCCGCGCCGCCAGGTCACAGACCTGCAGAACCGTTGCCAGCACATCACGGGGCGCCATGTCGTCGCGAATGCCGACAACTTCCTGATCCATAGCCAACTGGCGGGCATCCGCGGACGCATAGACAAGTTCCAGACCGAGTTCACCCGCTACGGTGGCCAACAGCGCGCGCGCGTGATGATCTGTATAGCCGGGGTGCGCAGCATATATCCAGTCCCACGCCGGGGCAGCCTTCGGCAGTGCTTCCGCCACCACACGATCGCGGCTCACGACCACCCGCTCGCCGGCCAGGCGGCTGGCAGTGGCAATGTGCCGGCCATGCGCCGACGCCACGGAGACACTGCCTTCGCGCAGCGATACGGCAAGCGCCGACTCGGACAGTTCCGTCATGAAGACCGTCCCGATGTCGCGCACCTCGCCAAAGGGGGTGCCGATGCGCAGCGCCGCCGTGCCGTGCGTGGCCACGAACGCCGCGCCGGCCTGGAGATCAAACGCAGCCGGCGTGTGCCAGCGCAGGCTGGTACCGCCGCGCAGACGCAGGTCATAGCCGGCTGGAATCTCGAATCGTTGGGTTGTATCCACGCTGACCAGATCGCCTCCGGTCAGGCACAGCGAACCTTGGGCGGGCTGGCGTCGCTCACCGTTCACCCACACCACGTCGTCCGCGCCTGCACCAATGCAGAACGACTCGCCGGAACGCAGCTGCAGGCCTGCCACCAGCGCCATCACCGCCACCGAAGCCGCCAGAGCCGCAAAACGCTGCCGCCGACGGCGACGCTCAACCTGCCAGGCTGCGTGCAGCGCCGTATAGGCACGCGTCTTCACCGCGGCCGACGGTGCGTCTGGCGGCCGCAGGCCGCTGAGCACCGTCACCACGTCATCCTCCGATTCGTTCATGGCCGTCTCCTCTCATTGTCGACCACACCCGGCATGCTCGCCTGCGCGAGCGCATACTGTTCCCGAAAGGCGCCACGGGCGCGCGCGAGCTTTGACTGCACCGAGGCAAAACTGCCGCCCAGCCGGGCGACGATCTCGTCCACTGAACAGCCTTCCATGTACTTCAGCTCCAGGATCCGCCCGTAGTCCGATGGCAGATGGTCGAGCACCAGTTCCACCAGCGCCTGCGCCTGCCCGGTCATCGCCAGGCTTTCCGGCGCGTGTTCGGGCTCCTCGAACAGCGATTCGAGGTCAGCCCGGAATTCCAGGTCATCGTCGATGGACACGGTGGCCGGCCGTCGCTCCTCACGACGGAACCGGGCGCTGATCTCGAACCGGGCGATCTGGCACAACCAGGTGAACAGACTGGCTTCACCGCGGTATTTGCCCACCGCCCGGAGCGCCTGGAGGAACACCTGCTGGGCCACCTCCTCCGCGTCCTGCTCGTTGATGCGCCGCAGGCAGAATCGGAAGACGCGCGGGTAATACAGCTCGAAAAAACGGTTGAACGCCGCTTCGCTGCCCCTGGCCACCTGGCGCGCCAGTTGCCGGTCCGCCGCATGCAGCGACGTCACGTTCAGCTCATCCACGGGCGGTGTCGCCACTACCAGCGCTGGCCGGGGCTGTACTGATGCTTGCTGCCATGTCTGCCTTTCTGCTTCCTCTGTGCCGCCTGTCGGCAGAGCCTCGATGGACATCGCCACCCACCCGGCACACAACCTGCTCGTGGTTTTGTGTGACCGTCGGAGAAAAATCAATCGTTCCGCCCCGGAAGGTGGCACGCGATTGATTTTCCCCACCGCGCATCACTCAGTCTGCAGTCGCCGTGGAGAGATCACACCGTGCCCCTTTCAGCCGTACCACCGACACCGGTCAATCCGGCGGTTGCCGAGTCCGTGTCGACGCCAGCCTTTACGCTGCGCCCTGCCGCCACCGATGAGGAACGCACAATCCTGACCGCGTTCATCGAACACCAGTTCGGCGCGCATTTCAGCGCCGACGTACACATCAACCCACCCATGCTCCTCGGCGCCTGGGACCACAAGGGGCAAGCGGTGGCCGCGCTGGGATTGCGTGAGGCCAGGCATGGCTTTTTCAGTGACAACTACCTCCCGACTCCCGCGCTTGCCGCCCTGGCGACGGACCTGGGTAGTCCCGTCCTGGCCACCGCGTGCGTGGAGGCGGTGCACCTCGCCGTGGCTTCGCCCCGGTTGCTGCTGCCGCTGCTCGATGCCCTGGCACTGGAACTGACCGCCCGCGGCTACGACTACCTGATCTGCACCGCCACCGGCTGTCTCCGAAGGCTCTTCAACCGGCACGGCTGGCGGGTACACGCACTGGGCGTGGCTGATCCCGCCGCCATCGGCACCGCGGCACTTCGCTGGGGACGCTATTACGACGCCAGTCCCGCTGTCATTGCCGGTGACCTCCGCGAAGCCGCGGTCATCGCGGGAACGCGAGGCCACTGGACACACCGCGCATGATGCACCTCATTCCCGACATCCTGGTGGCCGCGCTGTCCACCCGGCAGGACATCGCCGTCACGGACGGTGCGCAGGCCCTGACTGGTCCGCAACTACTGCGGCGCGCCGGCACATGGACCGACGCCCTCACCGCCGTCAGCGCCCAACGGGTTGCCTGGCGCATGGAAAACGGAATCGACTGGATCGCCCTCGACCTGGCCACCCTTCTGACAGGTCGGGTGGCGATTCCCATTCCGGACTTTTTTTCGCCGACACAGGTGCACTATGTGCTCGCCGCCAGCGGCGCGGATACCTGGATCGGCAGCGCCGCGGACGCCCTGCCGGACGGCTTCGAAACCCGGCTCAAGGTCGCCGACGTCCCCGTGGCCACCACGCGGGTAGCTGCGCCGCCGGCGGTGCACGCAGGCACGGCGAAGATTACGTTCACCTCGGGCACCACTGGCGATCCCAAGGGCGTATGCCTGTCCGCGGCAACCATGCTGCGCACGGCGGACGCGTTACGCCGCGAACTCGGCGGGCTGGGCGTACAGCGCCATCTCTGCGCGCTGCCGCTGTCCCTGTTGCTGGAAAACGTGGCCGGGGTCTACGCCAACATCCTCAACGGCAGCACACTGGTGACGCCGACCAACGGCGCACTTGGCCTTACCGGCTCCTCGGGCGTGGACATCGCCCGCTTCGTCAGGGCCCAGCAGGACGCAAACCCACACAGCCTCATCCTGGTGCCGCAACTGCTGCTGGCGCTCATCGCGGCGCGCTCCTTCGGCATCGCACTGCCGGAAAGCTATCGTTTCGTGGCCGTCGGTGGCGGCCGCGTTGCACCCAGCCTGCTCGACCAGGCCGTCCGCGCGGGCCTGCCGGTCTACGAGGGCTACGGGCTTTCCGAATGCGGCTCGGTGGTCACGCTCAATACGCCCGGGGGCCGTCGGGCCGGCACCGTCGGCCGACCGCTGCCACACGTGCGACTGGAGCAGGTGGATGGGGAGCTGACAGTGGCAGGCAGCGCCATGCTCGGGTACCTGGGCGGTCCGGCCGCGGGCACGGTGATCCACACCGGCGACCTGGGTGATATCGACGCCGCGGGATTTGTCAGCATCCAAGGCAGACGCCGCAACTGCTTCATCACGGCGTTCGGTCGCAACGTCAGCCCCGAGTGGGTTGAAAGCGAGTTGACCGCCGAGCCTGACATCGCCATGGCCGCCGTCTTCGGTGAAGCGCTGGCCAGCAACGTCGCGGTGCTTGTCACCCGCCACGACGATGCCGCCGCCATTGCCGCCGCGGTCTCGCGGGTCAATGCACGATTGCCCGACTATGCGCGAATCGGCGCCTGGCACGCCACTGACGCCACCAGTTTCCGCGCGCGTCACTGCGTGACCGCCAACGGCCGCATTCGCCGCGACACCGTTGCCGCGGTTTATGCAGAGGAACTGGCCGCACTGATGCCCCCCGACACACTGGTGTCGTCCGCCGCGGAGACCCGCCATGTTTCATGACAGACTGCTGGAAGCCACCGCCACGGAACGCGAGCACCTGCTGACGCGCCCCATCCTCGGGCGCGTGCTCAGCGGAGACTTCTCGCTCGCCAACTACGTGCAGTTTCTGGTCAACGCCTATCACCACGTTCGCCACACGGTGCCGCTCATGATGGCCATGGGCGCCCGGCTGGGGGATCGCGGCGCCTGGATGCTGCCGGCACTGAAAGCCTACATCGACGAGGAGATCGGTCACGAACAATGGATCGCCAGCGATCTCGAGTCGTGCACGGACGATGTGGCTGACCGCCTGTCCACACCACCGGCGCTGGAGGTCGAAGTCATGGTGAGCTACGTCTACGACCAGATCCAGCGCGTGAATGCCACCGGCTTTCTCGGCATGGTGCTCGTACTGGAAGGCACCAGCACGGCGCTGGCAACGGCGATGGCGGATCTCGTGCAGAAGAAACTGGGGCTGCCGGACACCGCCTTCAGCTACCTGCGCAGCCACGGGGACCTGGACGTCGAACACGTGAAACACTTCGCCGCGCTGGTCAACCGCATCGACGTCACGGAGGATCAGGATGCCGTGATCCATGTCGCCCGCCGCGTGTACCGGTTGTACGCCAACGTCCTCGATCAGGCGGGAACGGCAGCATGACGGCGCGCTTCACTTTCAACAACCGTGTCTGCGTGCTCACGGGCGCCACCGGCGGCATCGGCCGGCAACTGGCACACCTGCTGGCCGCGGAACACGCGCGCCTCATCCTCTGCGGCCGCCGGGAGGATGCGCTGGAAACACTGAAGGCCGAACTGCCCGACAAGAGCGTCGTCGGCTTGTGCGCCGGCTCGCTCGACGACGCGGTGATACTCGACCGGCTCGTCGCGTACGGCATGGAAAAGCAATGCAGCGTGCTGATCAACCTGCTGGGCATCAATCAGCTCGCAGATTTCACCGACATGGACGGTCAGGCCGTGAATCAGCTTGTGCGGACCAATCTCGTGACACCGATGCAACTCACCAGACGTCTTCTGCCCGTGTTGACACGCCAGCCCACGGCGATGGTCACGAACATCGGGTCGGTGTTCGGCCATATCGGCCACCCCGGATACGTCGCCTACTGCGCAACGAAGTTTGGCCTGCGCGGCTTCAGCGAAGCGCTTCGTCGGGAGGTTGCCGACACCTGTGTCAGCGTGGTGCACGTGGAACCGAGAGCAACCAAGACGGCCATGAACGATGGCCCCGCGCGGGCGCTCAACGACGCGCTGGGCAACCACGAAGACGAACCCGCCGAGGTGGCGGGCGAGATTCTCACCGCCATGCGCCGACGCCGCCCGATGACGGTGCTGGGCTGGCCGGAGCGATTCTTCGTGAGCCTCAACCAGATTCTGCCCGGCGTGGTCGACAAGGCGCTCAGGGGCAAACTCGCCATCGTCCGCCGGCACCTCGTGGCGAGGCCCGCACAAACCACATCAGCCCCAAACCGGAATCGATAGGGAGAGACCAATCATGCTCAGCACCCGCCTGTTCGCCCTGCTGCTGTTCGTCGCCAGCCTGCCGTCACTCGCCCAGGCAAGCGTCGAGGATCTGCAGACCCAGTGGGCACAAGTCATGTATGCGACGGACAAGGACGCCCGGGAAGCGGCGTTCGACAACCTGTCAAAAGATGCCGAGGCGCTGGTACAGGCCGAACCGGACAATGCCGGCGCCTACATCTGGCAGGGGATCATTCTTTCCACCTATGCCGGCGAAAAAGGCGGGCTGGGCGCCCTGGGCCTGGTCAAGCAGGCGCGCGCGGCCCTGGAGAAAGCGCTCAGGCTGGATCCCGATGCGCTCGCCGGCTCCGCCTGGACGAGCCTGGGCAGCCTGTACTACCAGGTCCCCGGCTGGCCAATCAGCTTCGGCGACAAGGACAAGGCGCGCGAGTATCTGCAAAAAGCACTGGCCAGCAATCCGGACGGCATCGACCCCAACTACTTCATGGCGGACTTTCTGGTCGAAACCGGCAAGTACGCCCAGGCCCGAGACTTTGTGGCGCGTGCGCTCGCGGCACCGGACCGGCCGGGGCGGGAACTGGCCGACAAGGGGCGACGCGGTGAACTGCTTGCACTGCAGGCCAGGATCGACAGCAAGCTGAAATAGGCGTCAGGCGCGGAACACACCGGTCCGCGCCCACCGACGCTCAACCGAGATCGATACGCCAGAGCAGCGCCGGACCGCCACCGACATAGGCCGGTTTCTCGAACCGCTCCACCAGCAAGCCACCGACGTTTTCGATCACACGCTGCGACGGCCGGTTGTCAACATCGGTGGTGAGCAGCACCGAGTGCAGACCGAATGGGCGTATCTCCTCGAGCAGCAGGGCCAGCGCCCGCGTGGCGTAACCCTGCCGGCGTTTCCACGGCACTACCGCATAGCCGATATGACCGAAGGGAAAGCCTGGTGGCAACGCGGAGGTTCCCCGCTGAAACCGGAACCCGATACTCCCGCAGAAGGCGCCGTCCCACAGCCACCGACGGTAGCCAGGCAGACGGTTCATCGTCGTACCGTCCGGCATCGTGAGAGGCGGCCCCTTCGCCTCCAGGTCCTCGCAACCGGCCAGAAACGCATCGGGATCGCGTTCGATGGCCGTCAGTTCCTCCCGGGCGGCAGCGGCACCACGCACATTGTCCGCCGACCAGCCTCGCTGGAGGGCATCGATATAACCGTCGAGGTACAGCCTTGCGGGACGAACGAGTTCCACGACTGCTCACCATGCTACCGTTGAGCCGACAGCATCAGGCAGTTGGCACCGCGCGTGCAACCTGGCCACGCCACCCCGTCGCGAACCGCTGACGCACGCTGGAATGCGCATCGGGCAGCCGCCCGCCGTCACCCTCCATGGCGTTGTCGATGAATCGCTCCGACGCCGTCATCAGGCCCGGGTACAACGCAGCGCACAATTGCCTGGCCGCCGTTCCGGCCCATTCACCGGGCAACAGCGAATCCGGCAGCCGTGGATCGCGCAGCAGTACCCGGCGATATTCGTGAACCAGAAAAATACGGATGAAGAAGGCATCGGCGGGCGTAACACCTGCGCGCACGACATCCCGCAGCGGGTCAAACAGGCGATTGAACGCGGCGTACCCCGCCGCGAGCGTGTCCAGATCCCACGCCGCATGCACGAGTCGATCCAGCGCTGCGTCGCCGGCGTCCCCGGCCGCATCGAGAAGCACAACCGTCTCGCGACAGCCGATGTCGCCAAGCACACGATCCAGCGCCTCCCGATCGATCCCCGGATGGGCCAGCACATCGGGGCCGAACTGCCCGAAGCCCAGCCACCCGAGTTCACGCCGGACATGCGCCCGCCGGTCGGCCGCAACACCGGCGACGAGGGCGAGGCACCAGCGGCCGCTCCAGGCGGGTCCGTCGAGCGTGTAGATCCGCCGCGAGGAGGCCTCGAATGCCTCGCGTGACGATGGCGTCAGGGCGTAAAAACTGCGCCGACCCACCGTCCGCGACCGGAGCACCCCGTCCTGCACCAGCCGGAACACGGCTGAGCGCACCATACGCTCCGACACGCCCACGGGCGCCAGCACCCGGATCAGGCTGCCAAGCCATATTTCGCCCCCCCGGGGCAGCACGCTGTCACCAAAGATGGAAACAATCAGCGACCCCGTACGCGGCGGTTGGCGGGTGCGGAACTGTGCCGCCAGCGGTCGGGCTGCATCCAGAACAAACGTCATGCGGGTAGGCTACCCGAAAATGACACACGAATCATTGTGATAAGAATTTTCTTGTGTCATATTTTCGCGACGTCACAACTCCACGGCCACTCATGGCGGAAGCATCCCTGGAATCCCCGCAGCACCGCTTCGACAACCGCATCGAGGCGGAAGAAAAGATCGAGCCCAAAGACTGGATGCCGGACGGCTACCGGAAAAATCTCATCAGGCAGATCTCCCAGCATGCGCATTCGGAAGTCATCGGCATGCAACCGGAAGGCAACTGGCTGACACGCGCGCCCACGTTGAAGCGCAAATGCATCCTGCTCGCCAAGATTCAGGACGAAGGTGGCCATGGGTTGTACCTCTACTCCGCCGCGGAAACGCTCGGCGCCTCCCGCGAGGAACTGGTGGAAGCGTTGCACACCGGACACGCCAAGTACGCTTCCATCTTCAATTACCCCACGCTCACGTGGGCGGATATCGGCGCCATCGGCTGGCTGGTGGATGGCGCCGCCATCGTCAACCAGATCTCGCTGCAGTCCACTTCCTACGGCCCCTACGCGCGGGCGATGGTACGCATCTGCAAGGAAGAGAGTTTCCACCAGCGCCAGGGGTACGAAATCATGGTGAAGCTGGCGGAGGGCAACGCCACGCAGCGCGCGATGGCCCAGGACGCGCTCGACCGGTGGTGGTGGCCGTCCCTCATGATGTTCGGGCCCCACGACGCTGAATCCGCGCATTCCGCCCAGTCCATGCGATGGAAGATCAAACGCCAGAGCAACGACGATCTGCGCCAGAAGTTCGTGGATCAGACCGTGCCTCAAGCTGAAGCGATTGGTCTGCGCATACCGGATACGAAGCTGGTATGGAATGCAGCCCGTGGCCACTACGACTTCGGCGAAATCGACTGGAACGAATTCAACCGTGTGGTCAGCGGCAATGGGTTGTGCAATCGACAGCGCCTCGATCATCACAAACAGGCACACGAAGACGGCGAGTGGGTGCGCGACGCCCTGCGCGCCTACGCGGAGAAACAGGCATGACCAATCGCAATCTGCTGCCATTGTGGGAAGTATTCGTGCGCGGACGTCGCGGGCTGGATCATATCCACGTCGGCAGCCTGCACGCCTACGACGCCGAACAGGCGCTCGAGTACGCCCGCGACGCCTACACCCGTCGTGGTGAAGGCGCGAGCATCTGGGTCGTGGAATCCCGCCACATCACCGCTTCCCAGGAGGCCGATGCGGAATCCTTCTATGACCCCATGGACGACAAACCCTACCGGCATGCCACTTACTACAAGCTGCCGGACGCCGTGGACAATATGTAGATGAACGACACGGACAGTCTCCTCACCCGCTACGCGATCCGCCTCGGCGACGATGCCATGGTGCACGGGCAGCGTCTGTGCGAGTGGAGCAGCAATGCACCAACGCTGGAGGAAGATCTGGCGCTGGCCAATGTGGCGCTGGACTACCTGGGACGCGCCCGGATGCTGTACTCCCTCGCCGGCAATCTGTGTGGCCAATCCGAAGACGAACTTGCCTTCACGCGTGACACGCGGGCGTTCCAGAATCTCCTGATCCTGGAGCTTCCGCGGGGTGATTTTGCCTTTACGCTCGTGCGCCAGTTCCTGCTGGATGAATTCGAACACCTGTTTTTCGACGCGCTGACGGCTTCCGCGAACGAGATGCTGGCCGCCATCGCCGGGAAGACCAGGAAGGAAGTCGCCTACCATCGCCGTCGCAGTCAGGAATGGCTGAGACGGTTCGGACTGGGCACCGCCGAAAGCGCCCGGCGCGCGCAGGCAGCGCTGGACACGCTGTGGGGCTACGTTGACGAAATGTTCGCCGTCGACGACCTGGAAGCCACGCTCATTGCCGAAGGTATCGCCGCGGACCGCGCCGTGCTGAGGGCAACCTGGCAGGCGGCCGTGACGCACGCAATCGAAGCGGCCGCATTGACGGTGCCGGACACCACCTGGCGGATCGAAGGGGGACGCCAGGGACTGCACACCGAACATCTCGGCCATCTGCTGAGTGAAATGCAGTTCATGCAACGCGCCTATCCCGGATTGTCCTGGTGAACGCCATCGTCACCCTGCCGCTGGTCCATGCGGAACGGGCCGCACTGGTCCGCCGCAGGCGGGATTCCGCGTGCGCGGAGCTGTGGAATGCCCTGGATGCCGTGAAGGACCCGGAGATTCCCGTACTCAGCCTCTACGACCTCGGGGTGCTGCGTGACATCAGGCGCGCTGCCGACGGGGTAACGGTTGTCCTGTCACCCACCTATTCCGGCTGTCCCGCCATGGAAACCATGGAAGCGGACGTGCGCAGGCAACTCCTTGCCGCCGGTGTGCGCCAGGTTGTGATCGAGCGCGCTCTGTCCCCACCGTGGACAACCGACTGGATGGATGCACGCGCGCGCCTGGCGCTGAAAGACTACGGCATCGCCCCGCCCGACACCGTTTGCTGCCCGCAATGTGGCAGCCACGACGCAAGCGTGGTGAGCGATTTCGGCTCCACCGCGTGCAAGGCGCTCTACCGCTGCAACGCGTGCCTGGAACCGTTCGACCACTTCAAACCGCTCTGAGCAAAGCCACAGGCAGCACCATGACCGACTTCCTGCCCCTGACTGTTTCCCACGTTCACCGTGAACCGAACGACATGTTGCAGGTCACCTTCGATGTGCCGGCGGCCAGCCGGGAACGGTTCCGGTTCACGCAGGGGCAGTACCTCACCCTGCGCGCCACCATCGACGGCACCGAGGTGCGCCGCAGCTACTCCATCTGCGCAGGTGTTGACGAACCACTGGCCATAGCCATCAAGCAGGTAGACGGCGGCGTGTTTTCCAACTGGGCGCACACCAATCTGCGACCCGGTGTCACCGTGGAAACGCAACCCCCCACCGGCGATTTCCAGGTTGCCATCGATCCTGCCTCGACACGCAGCTATCTGTGCATCGCGGCCGGGTCCGGTATCACGCCGATCCTCTCCGTGATGCGCACCGTGCTCGCGCGCGAACCGCACAGCCAGGTCACCCTGCTCTACGGCAACCGCCGCTCGGCGGACATCGCCTTCCGGGAAGCGCTCTGCTGGCTCAAGAATGCCTACCTGACGCGATTCCAGTGGATCAACGTCTTCACGCGTGAACCGCAGGCGGCGGAGATCCTCAACGGCCGTATCGACAACCGTAAGGGTGGGCAACTCAACCGCCAGCTCATCGATATTCGCGGTTACGACGAGTTTTTTCTCTGCGGCCCCGAAGGCATGATCTCCGAAGTCTCCCGTGGGTTGCGCGGCCAGGGCATCGTCGAAGACCACATCCACTACGAACTGTTCTTCGCTTCCGCCGAGGACGCCCGCCGTGCCATCGAGCGGCATCACGAACGTGCCCGCAAACACGCCGGCCTGACCACCGACGTGCGTGTGCGTGCCGGCGGCCGGGAGATTGCCCTGGAACTGACGGCGGACGGCCAGAACATTCTCGATGGCGCGTTGGCCGCCGGGTTGGACCTGCCCTACTCCTGCAAAGGCGGCATCTGCGCCACCTGCAAGGCCAGGCTGCTGGAGGGTGACGTGGAGATGGATGTCAACCGGGCGCTGTCCGAACGCCAACTCGATGCAGGCTACATCCTGACCTGCCAGGCGCATCCGGTGAGCAGCAGGGTTGTCGTCGACTTCGACGTCATCTGACCCGCTGCGGGTGATAGGCTTCTGTGTACCGGCGCGGTGACCGGTATCCGGAACGCCAGGGGGAATTTCATGCTCGACCTGCAACTTGCCGACCGCATCGTTGTCGTCACGGGCGGCGCCTCGAACATCGGGCGTGGCATCGTGCACGCGTTCGCCGAACAGCAGGCACTCGTCGTGCTGGTGGACATCGACGAGCACAAGGCAAAGCAGACTGCGGCGGAAGCGCTGGAACGCGGCGCCCGGGATTGCGTGTTCCTGCCCGCGGACCTGTCGGAGGCCGAAAACTGCTCGCGGACGCTGCGCAACGTCGTGGATGCCTTCGGTCACGTTGATGTACTTGTCAACAATTTCGGCTGGGGCGATCCGGGATTGCTGCTGCGTACGACGCCGGACCAGTGGCAGCAGCTGTGGCAAATGAACCTGGCCGCCACCATCGCCTGCAGCCAGGTGGCGCTTCAGAGCATGAAGGCCCGCCATGCCGGCAACATTGTCGCCATTGCCAGCGATGCCGCCCAGGGCGTTCCCAACCAGTCCGTCTACGGCGCGCTGAAAGCCGGCGTCATCGCCTTCACGCGTTCCGTCGCCCGGGAATTCGGACGCTTCGGCGTGCGCGCCAACGCTGTCTCGCCGGGCATCGTGTTTCCGGAGGCTGAGGCGGCGGGTGCCCGCAGCGTCTGGAACCGGGGAGCCACCGTTCTCACTGAGGAACAGATTCAGGCCACCATCGAGCAGACTGCCCTGCGTCGCCCGACCGTGGCCAGGGACATTGCCAATGCAGTACTGTTCCTGGCCTCGGACGCCGCCGCGCGTCAGGTCACCGGTCAGCACTTCAGTGTTGGTGGCGGCTGGTGGATGCCGTAACGCAGTGTTACCGCTCGGCTGGTTCCGGATGCATCGCAACGCCCCACTGCTCCGGAATATCCACGCACGCACTTCGCTCGATCGGGGTGATCATCACCATCGGCAAAGGAGACATTCATGAAAATGCGGATCTATCGCGTCGGCTCACGCCCGTCGACGAGAGGCTCCGAAGCCAACTTCACCGGTAACGTACGCATCGACCCCCTGTTTGGTCCGGACGAACCGGCCCGCACGTCAGGCGCGTGGGTCACCTTCGAGCCTGGCGCCCGCACCGCGTGGCATCGGCATCCGCTGGGTCAGCATCTGATCGTTACAGCCGGCTGTGGCTGGACCCAGTGCTGGGAGGGGCCGAAAAAAGAAATCCGGGCGGGCGACGTGGTGCATTGCAACTGCGGGCAGAAGCACTGGCACGGTGCCACGGAGACAACCGGCATGAGCCATATCGCCATCCAGGAATGGCAGGATGGCACACCGGTGGAATGGCTCGAGAAGGTCTCGGACGCGCAGTATCGATCGGCCATAGAACCCGACTGACAGGTACTACCGCGCAGGCACGTCCTTGTTGACGAGATTCCACACGCGCACGTGCGTCCACGCCGCCGCGTCAAACGGGGGCGGCAGTTGGCGCGACGCGCGTCGATCACACGCCGCCTTCCGGAACAGGGCCTCCCGCACACATGCGAGCTCGTCACGTTCGACCGGCGGTGGGCAACCGGTACGGCCACAGTTGCGGATCGGCTGTGACACCACGCCGTTTTCGGCAGCGCCATGAAGCGGTGCCGCCTCGTGATCCGGTGAAGGCATGTCGTTGGCGTTCCTGGTCTCGTTCGACAGCGCCGCGTCTAACCTGCTTCGCCAGCGACTGTCCGGGGCACGGCCCCATCATTCCGGGTCTCACGTCCAGCCGCATGCCGTGGGGTTCTGAACGGGAATGCCAGCAACGCCAGGGGTGCATGTTGCCCCGGATAGCCATCTTCCGTGCGCAGTCCCAGCGCCGCCGGCTGCTCCCGTGGCAACTGGAAAGTCCCGAACAGGAGATCGAACACCGACAACGCAGCGGCAAAATTCCTGGCCGCGGGCGTTGCCGCGGCATGGTGGAGGCGGTGCAGTTCGGGACCGACGAATACGTAATTCAGCCAGCCCATCCGCATGTCCACATTCAGGTGACTGACCGTACCGTGCAGGGCGACTATCGAACCCGTGACAAACACGGCAAACGGCTCGAAGCCAAACAGCCAGATGGGCGTCAGCTGCACGGCGATCCGCACCAGCAGTGCATTGACGGGGTGAAATACCGCATGCATGACCAGGTAGAGCTGCTGCGGAAGATGGTGAATGGCATGAGTTCGCCAGAGAAATCGCGTCACCGCAGTGCCGCCACCGTGCATCGCGCGATGCAGCGTGTACTGCAGCGCCTCGAATGCGACCAGCCCGAGCACGATCTGCAGCAGCAGGGGTTGCCCGGCGAGCAGGCCATCGCCCGTTGCCGCCACAGCTACCGACATGGCCAGGAGTCCGTAGTTGATTCCGGCGAGAAAGGCGCCGTTGACCACCGCCATGGGCAGATCGCGTCGCAGCACGTGACGCCAGGTCATCCCCCACCGCGCATCGAGCGGCGTCAGCCACTCGAACAGCAGCAGTACACCCACCGTCCCGGCCCCCTTCACCGCCACGATACCTTCCATCGCCTCGGGTCGTCCGGCAGCCACGCCAATACAGGCCAGCGTCCAGAGCCAGAGCAGCGGGTAAAGGCAGTAGCGCGCGAAGGTTGTCATCGCCGGCAATCTGCCGGAGCCGGGATGGCGGGGCAACGGACAATTCCGGAGATCTGTTCGACGTCGTCGAGGCGCCCGCACGCTATACTGGCGAACCCGCCGCCCAGCGCAATCCCGGGTTGCCCACGGGCGGACGCCCAGGCAGGCAACCAGGCAGGCAACCAACCAATGGATGCAACCCGCCCCGAGGAACCGCACGTGTGACACCGGCCCGGCAACGAATTCTTGACGCGTTCAGGGACCTCGTCCTTTCGCAACCCTACGCCGACATCACCGTGAGCCGCGTCATCGAGCGTGCGGGCACGGCACGCTCGACGCACTATGCGCACTTCCCGGACAAACGCTCGCTGCTGCTGGCATCCATGGCATCACCGCTGGAAGCGCTCGCCTCCTGCGCAACGACAACAGCGGGTACCGACGCCGTCATAGCGATGCTGGACCATGCCTGGGACAATCGCGTACTCGGGCGCACGTTGCTGGACTCACCGGACGCAAGACATGTGGCCGATGCGCTGGCAAACCTCATCGCCCGGAAGTCGAGCCGGGAACATCTCCATGGCACGCTCACCTGTCATGCGGTGGCGGGTGGTTATCTGACCGTACTGCGGCGCTGGCTGGCGGGTGAGATCATTTGCGACAGCGTCGAGCTTGCGGCCTGGTTCACCGGCTGGCGTACCAACGGCATGTGACGGGGCCGGGCGCTCACCCGCGGCCGCTGCCCTGCATTGTTCAAAGCGTCGTCGGTCGATTCTCCGCCGCCAGCAGATCGGGAGACCACACATCCTGGTATTCGCCGAATGACTCACCGGCGAAGTCCCAGGCAAACATGCTCATCCACGCAAAGTGACCTGGCGTCGCCTGCTTCGCCAGGTGGTTGCGCGCGTGACCACGGATACGCACGGTTCCGCCGTCCGCCGTCATCAGTTCGATGGTGGTGCGAATGGCCCGCCGCTGCCCGTCGCGCTCGATATCATGCCTTGCGCCGATCACACGTACACGCGCGCCGTCCATCTCCACATATCCGCTCGCGGCACCGTCGGGATAACGGGTGACAACCAGAAAACTGGCGTGGGCGTTGATACCGTAGATATAGGACGCCCGTGTGGTGGCGTCATCCTGGCGCGGCCCCCAGGAGCGGTCACGCATGCCGAAACAGTCGAGTTCGACCCGGGCGCCGCCAAAATCCAGGGTGCCGCGCACGCTGCAGGGCTGATCCCAGTGACCGCCACCCGGCGTGGCCGCCACAACGTAGTTGTCAGTGATTCCCGTGAACACCAGATCCGCGCTGAAACGGCCGGCATCCTCGAAGCGCACGGCGTACCGGTTGAGCGGTTCGAGGATCTCGTAGCGAAGTCCGTGGAAGGTCATGACCTTGCCGTCAAATTCCGGTGCCCGGAGATGCCAGAGACTGCGGTAGTAAGGCGCCAGCCAGGCCGTGTCCCGTCCGGGACTCCAGATTGCCACCGTCAGCGCCGCGACACCAAGATTGCGCCTGAGCAGCGGATAGAACGTTCCCGACAAGCCCGTGGACGGATCGTCGAAACAGAACCAGTAGGTCTCCGACCACCACGGCGCCTCCGTGGTGGGTGCGTGGAAGAAATCGTCAGCAGCCGTCAACGTCATCGCTTACTCCAGCGGCAGGAAGGGTTTCTGGCTGACCGGCAGCACGGCGGGACTCGCCTGCACCCGACGCAGCCCGTTCGCCATGATCACCTGCAACGCGCGGGTCTCATCACCGGACTCGGTTTCGATCCAGCGTTGCAGCACCAACGGATAATCGCGCGCATCCGCACGCATGCCCGTGAGACTGCTCACCGCCTCCGCGTTCTGTCGGCTGATATCCTCACCCACGCGCGCCAGTTCCAGCACCTGACTCGTCATCAGCGCCAGCTGAAAACGCACGGGATCGTCCTCACGCAGCCGCAGCTGCTGCAGATCGAACAGCGCCCGCAGGTTTTCCGTCAGCTCACTTTCCCTGGGCTGCAGGGAAACCGGCAGGTCCGGCACTTCGCGGTGTTCGTACTCCAGCATGGCGCGCGGCAGAATGGCGCCCAGCAGATCGATGAGGTTGAGGTAGGTGAACCGGTCCTGGTTCCTGGCGCCGTTATCCAGCGCTGCCAGGCAGGACACCAGCCAGATGGTCATCACCACGATGCGGTAATAGGCGATGCGCCGGCGATCCACCGCATAACCCGTCTGTTTTTCCCAACGCGCAAGCTGGTGCTCAAAGTCGCCAAGGCCGCCGCTGAAATGGTGGCCACGAAAGGCCAGCCAGGCGAGATCGTCCATGGGATCGCCCACGTGCACGAACTCCCAGTCGAGCATGGCCGTCACCCGCGCGCCATCGTGCATGAAATTGCCCGGCCCCACGTCGCCATGACAAACGACGAGACGCTCCGCGGAGTCGGGCGCCAGGCGGTGTAACCAGCGGATCGCCATTGCCGCCAGTGGGCTGGGCCGGGTTACCCGGGTGCGCAGGATGTCGGCCCACAGGCCAACCACCTGATGCGCGGCTGCCGCGGGAGTCGACGGTGGCTCGAGTGCGTCGAAGGCGCTGTCCACCCGCACCCGGTGCAGCTCGGCCAACGCGTCAACGTAGTCGTCCATGACGGCAATTCGTACCGCGTCGTCAAGCGCATCGAGCCGCGCCTCGCCACCGGCACGTTCCATCAACAGCGCCCGGGGGTGTTCGCCGTGGAGTCGGGGAATACGTACATTGCGGTCCGCCAGCGCCCGGTACGCAACGGCTTCACGGGCCAGATTCAGCGTCGTACCCGCCACCGGACCATCGCCGGGATCCACGCGCAGGACGCACGGCATGCGTTCGCAGTCCAGTAGCCAGGTAATGCGGGAAGCGCCACTGTCCGCCCGCGACGCCGAACGGATGGCACCCGCATGCGCTGTCACGAAGCTGGTGAGCTCCGCGTCCAGACCCGGCATCGACGTGTTGCTGCCCGTGCTCATGGCGGCCTCCTTCACTCCCGCTCCCCGAGGGCATGGTAACAACGAACGGACAGGTCCGCTGGCGCTTCGCGCGGACTGGGAAAGTACGGGCGACCGGTGGACAGGATTGATTCAAAGGAGCGGATTGCGCCCACATTTCATAGACTGCCCGGCTCGCAAACAACGAGCGCGTCATGGCTATCAACGACCAGCCCTGGTTCATCAGTCACCTCGCTGCCTACCGGGCGAACCCCGCGCAGGCGCACGATTGGGACAGTCGCCCGGTCGGCGGCAATGGCATCGTCCCTACCCTGCTGCTCAGCACCAGCCGGCCGAAATCCGGCGGCAGTCTCGACATTCCCTTGCTCTACCAGCCCTGCGGGGAAGGCTTCGTCATTGTCGCCAGCAAGGGCGGCTCAAACCGTCACCCGGCCTGGTACCGGAATCTGCTTGCAAATCCTGCCTGTACCGCGCAGGTCGGCCGCACCCGCTACGTTCTGGCAGCGCGCACGCTCGACGGCGAGGAGCGGCAGCGCTACTGGGACCTGATGACACGCGCATGGCCCGCCTATCGGGACTACCAGGCCCGAACGGACCGGCAGTTGCCGGTCGTGATCCTGCGCATCCGTGAATTTCTGGGCCTCGACTGACCACCACGTATACCGGAGTTTTTTGCATGAACGAAACCAGCAGCGGCCTCACGGATGCCATCAGCACCGACACACCAGCAGCCGGCGCGCGGGGGCAACTCGGCCATCCGGAAGCGGTTCGGCATACCCAGCGCCTCACGCGTCAGTTCCACCGTGTGGGCGACCACGCCTGGTGCCTGGTGGGCAACGGTCTCTCGAACCAGACCTTCATCGACGCGCCGGAGGGCATCATCGCCATCGATACCGGCGAATGCGTGGAGGAAATGCGCGCCGCCATTGCCGCGCTGCGTGAGCACACCAGCAAACCGATCGTCGCCTGCATGTACACCCACTTTCACTACGTTGCAGGCACGCGTGCGATCGTCGAGGAAAACGGTGTCAGGGAGCTGCCCATCTACGGTCATGCCGGCATCGAAGCCAACCGTCTGCGCTTCGGGGGTGAGGTGGCGCCCGCTTCATCACGCGGCCTGGTGCATCAGTTCGGCATCCTGTTGCCCGACAGCGGCGCTGACGGTTTGCTGCACTGCGGTCTCGGGCTGTTCTTCCGCAATCCCGGGCACGCCCCCTATACCCCCGGCTACCTGCCACCGACGCACACATTTTCGGAACCGGTGACGCTTTCCATCGCCGGTCTCACGGTGGAATGCACGCCGGCCCCGTCCGACGCCACGGATTCGGTGACGCTGTGGTTTCCCGAACTCGGCGTCTGTGTGAACAATCTGCTCTGGCCAGCGCTGTTCAACATCTATGCTACTCGTGGCGAGGAATACCGCGATCCGCGCATCGTGCTCAGGGGGCTTGACCACATGCTTTCCCTCGACGCACGCGCCCTGATCGGCGCGCACGGTCCACCCATCTCCGGCGAAGAAGTGCGCCAGACCATCATCGACTATCGCGACGCCATCCAGTTCATCTGGGATCAGACGGTACGGTTGGTCAATCGCGGCATGACACTCAGCGAGGTGACGGCGGCGGTGCATCTGCCGGAGCGGTTTCAGCGGTCCTACTGTACCCGCCAGCTCTACGGACTCGTGGAACACCATGTTCGCCAGATCCACGGCGGCCTGTTCGGCTGGTTCGACGGCGACGAAAGCCACCTGTTCCCGCTGTCCACCACCGAGCGTGCCAACCGGATGGTCGCGGGCTTCGGCGGCCGGGAACCCGTACGTGCGCAAACCCGTCAGGCCATCGACGCGGGCGACTACCGCTGGGCACTGGAACTCGGCAGCTGGCTGGTGCGCGGCGATGCCGCGGAAGCCACCGATCGCGCGCTGCTGGCCAGTGCACTGCGCGGCGTGGCGCAGCACACGCCGTCGGCGAACCTGCGCAACTGGTGCCTTACCCGGGCGCTGGACCTGGAAGGCACCCTCAGCCTCGATCGGTTTCATGTGCACCGCTTCAGCTATGGCGAGGTTATGGCGTCACCGCCCACCCGGTTCATCCCTGTGTTGCGCGTGTTGCTGGACCCCGGCCGTTCGGCCGGAATGGACGAGGAACTCGTCTGGCAATTCGACACCGGTGAGCGCAGCGGCCTGCGCATACGCCATCCCGTGGCGGTACCGACGCACGGTGACACCGCGACGCTCGCGATGACGCTAAGCCATGCCACGTGGGCAGCGTTGTTAGGCGGCAGAACAACGCTGGAAAAAGCCCTGAGCGATGACTCGGTGACGACTGACGGCAGCGTGGACCGACTGCGACGATTCTTCGCCTGCTTTGATCATCCGTCGTTCCAGGGCACCTCCTGAAAGCAGGCAGATCCGGGGACAGCGGAAGATCATGCACGCCAGCACCTCACGACCGCTCTACATTTTCGACCTGGACGGTACCGTGGCGCTGATCGACCATCGGCGCCACCTTGTCGCGGGGAAGCGGCGGGCCTGGGGTGCGTTCTTCGCAGCCTGCGTGCACGACGCACCCAATGCCCCGGTCATCCGAACGATGCGTCACTTGCACGACAGCGGTGCGCAGTTGTGGATCTGGAGCGGACGCAGCGATGAAGTAAAGGCTCAGACCCTGGCGTGGTTGCAGCGACATCTGCCCTGGCTGGGACTGGACGGCAACACGCTGCGCATGCGCCGGCAGGGTGACTACACGCCTGATGAGATTCTCAAACGAAGCTGGCTGCATGCGCTGGCAGTCGACGACCGCCAGCGTCTGATTGCCATCTTCGACGATCGTGACAAAGTCGTGGCCATGTGGCGCGCGGAGGGCGTGACATGTTTTCAGGTTGCGGCAGGTGATTTCTGATCATTGCAACGTACGGGGCAGACGGAACATGAATCCATCCCGGGTTGTTGATTCCGGACTATCCTTGCACGGTCGAGGATCTGCTCGCCGGCCGCGAGGCCGCATCTGTCAGAAGCTCTCCAGAAACGCAGCAATGGCACGGAGCACCACCTCCGGCTGATCCCGCTGCAGCGAGTGACCGCACGCGGACAGCAGACGGGTCGTTACGCGACCACTCGCGCCCCGCTGGATCGCTTCCACCTGACGTACCGTTCCGTACCTATCATCCTCCCCCTGCAGCAACAGTATCGGCACCTCGATGGCGGCAAGAAATGTTTCGATGTTCCAGTCCCTGAAGGCGTCGCTGAGCCAGACGTCCGCCCACCCGTGGAAAGTGGCGTCCACCTGGTCACCATGATGCCGGGCCAACCGCGCGCGCAACCCGCTGTCGTCGAAGCTGTCGCGTGCGGCGGCGATGCTGCGACGGGTGATATCTTCGTTGAAGACGTGTGGTGCCAGCAGCACCAGGGCGCGGGTGGAGGGATCCCGCTTGCCACCCGCATGGATGATGGCAATGGAGCCGCCGTCACTGTGACCGATGAGCACGTGATCACCGATGCCGGCTGCCGCCAGTACGGCCGGCAGTACGTGCAGACCCTCGTCGTGCAGGTAGCGCGTCGGGCGAGGCAGTTGAACCGCACTGGAAGCACCATAACCAGGCCGGCTGTACAAAAACACATCGCACCGCGTCGACGCCGCCAGACGTTCCGGAAAATCCCGCCACAATGAGACGGAGCCAAGCCCCTCGTGCAGCAGGACCAGCGTCGGCCCGCAGGAGGCACCCACCCGGGTTCGCGCCCAGCGGTACTCGATGCCGAGGCCACGCGGAGCCAGCCACAGCATTTCCGCCCGTTCGGCCATGCATGCCATCCTCATGTCTAGGCGCGCCACCTTACCCCGCCCCCGCCACGCGGTCACTTGCCCGCCGGACTTACAAAATCCTGACAGTTGCCTGCATCGTTTTGTCAACCTCCATCGGCAAAAGTGTGACACCGTTCGCCTGCGAAGCGCGAACCATCGACTACACTTTTGCTTGACCCGTTCAAGGAGACCGGACCATGCCCGCCCAACGACTGCAGCGATTTGAAGGCCGACTGTTCACGGAGGATGGTTGCCTGTTCATGGTGGTTGGCGTCGACGACGCTGCCGGTACCGCTCGCATCAGTTGTCGGCTGGACGGTCACTTGCAAATCATCGACATGCCATTGGCCGACGTTGCCAGGCGAATTGGCGCCTGCACTGCCGTGGTGATGGACAATCTGAACAGCCCGGAGACGCAGAAGCGGCTCCAGGAAAGCAAAGACGGCTGGTATTTCACCGCGCGCGAGGGCAAACAGGGCCCCTTTGCCACCGCCAGCGAAGCGGCCAGTCAGCTTTGTCGCTACATTCTGCGCATGCAGACCGTGCCAGTACCGGCGATGCCTCGTACGGGCACACCGCTTGCACGCGACGTGGCCAGCGCCCCCCTCCCACGACGTCGTGTCGCCGACGCCAGATCCGGTGTTTCGCACCACGTCTGAACGCAGTGCCGTCTCCATACACGACGGCCACTCGACCCCGCCCGTCCGCTTGCCGGTATCAGCACAAGGTACGCTCTTGCCGTACGCAACTGCGCCCGCCGGGGCTGTGCGTCTGCGTTCTCGCCAGCTTTGCGTGTGCGGCGCCAGCGGCTTCCCGGGACACTCCGCGCGAACTGACGATAGCGCCGGATGGCGGGCATGCAAGGCTGCAGGGCAAAACGCGGTTCTGGATCGCGGATACCGCATGGAAGCTGGCGTCACCTGTCATGTCACCCGCGGATGTCACCCACTATCTGGAGGAACAATCCGCCAGGGGCGAAAAAATCATCCAGGGGTAACTGCTGTATGCCATCACGGCGGCGGATATCCAGGTGGGGAAAGCCGACCTCCCGAATCAGGCACACGCCCCCAGCCCCGACAGGTTGCACCAGGCAATCCTTCAGCGACTGGACTGGATCGTTCAGGAATCGTGGCACATTCGCCTCCCGCTGTTCGTAGAACCCCTGTAGGGGCCTGTTTCCGACGAGGCATTCAACGCTCCTGAATCCCTGGCGCGATTCGAAGCCCCGATTGTCAGAAGCTACGCCTCACAGCCGCATGTGAACTACATACCAGAGGCGGAGAACCAAAAAGATCCGACATAGCCGGGATCCATCGGCCCTGGCGTGCTGGTCGAAGCCGAAGTGGTTGCTCCGTGCGTCCGAAATCAACTTGCTGCGCGCCGGATTGGCAATCTCACTTCGATGGTCCCGGCAGTCAACATATCTTCAGCCACTTCCGGAATCTCGTGGATTCGATGGATCGGGAAACAAACCAGCCGGCACCGGATCTGGTGACCCTTGTCCGGGATGTACCTGGATCGGCAGATACGGTCCCGGCAATGCGTTCGGCCGACAACCGCCCTGTCTGGATCTACGTCAGTCATGGACAAACCGCGGAGTCGAACGGCCAACGGCTGCCAGGTGGCAGACTTGTCGCCACGTGGTTCAATCCCCGAGAGGGCTCACGCCGGGTGGTACGCCTGAAGCCGCGGGCTCGACTGACTATCAACCCGCCGGGGGAGGCAGACAGCGACAATGGCTGGCTTCTCGAGATTTGCGGCCCCAGGGCAGACTGATGCCATCGACTGGACGGGGTTCCGGGACACGCTGATACTTTCACAGGTAGCCCGAAACACCGTTGTTTATATGCCATCCATCTGGTTCGTCCGTCCGGAGCCCAAAGCACTCAACAATTTGCACCAGTCCACTGCCTGCGATGCACTGGGCATCGCCGTCACGGCGGTAGGTGACGACTGGCTGGAAGGCACCATGCCGGTGGATTCGCGCACCCGTCAGCCCTACGGACTATTGCACGGCGGCGCTGCTGTATTGCTTGCCGAAACGCTTGGTTCCGCGGCGGCAAATGCCTGTGTGGATACCTCCCGTCAGCTTTGCGTGGGCACCGAAATCAATGCCAGCCATGTACGTGCCGCCCGCTCCGGTGTCGTGACAGGCCGAGCCACGGCTCTTCACGTCGGCGGCCGCTCGCAGTTGTGGGAGATCCGCATTCACGATGACCGAAACAACCTGGTAAACGTTTCGCGTCTCGCCGTCAGCGTGCTCGACAGGAAAAGCACCTGAGCAGGGAGTCACGGGACCTGGAGTGGCCCGAATGCGGCGCCTTCTCAGCGACGTGTTCGCGTTCAACAAGCGCTACCGCGCTCCGGGGCGGCAACGCGAGAGCCCGATCGCAGACGACGCCGCCAGGCGCTTTTCCAACCACCGGAGCGGGCCTGATATCGCTGTACGAACCACCACGCTTCCCGCGCGCCGAATCGTCGAGGGATGTCTGACCGGACTCGGCAAGTCCGCTGCCTGACAGCGTGCCACGTTGCGATTGCCAGCGCTGTCGCGCATGGAACTTCGTTCCATGAGCGGATGCTGAAAAAGTCCCTCCCTGACTTGTTTCAGTTGTCGTCGGTTTCGCCGGTTCGGGCTAAATGCAGCGTTTTCCGCCGCATGTGCAGGCCAGACATCCCTGGCGGGCATACCTGGCTGCTATTTTCCGCAGCCTGCCGATCGTCCCATGCGCGCGACGGACGGAACGAGGCCTCGCGTTGCCTGCCAACCACCGGATTTCTCCGTCGAGTTGCTCCGGGTGCCAGGTCAATTCCCGTTTTAATGCTCGCCATTAGTAGCAGGCATGGTATCGTTTCCACGCGCAACCGAATCACCACGGACGCCATGCAGACCGGGACCCGCCTCCGCTCCACCGTCATGCGCCTGCTTGCCTCTGAAGGCTGGCTCCGGCAGCAGCAACGCCGTGCGCGCCTCCGGCGCAGAATCCGCCGGGCGGCGCCTTGTGTACAGTACTTCCATCAGACCGACGATCCCTACAGTCACCTTGCGGTACAGAAGCTCGAAGCGCTGCGCAACGCCTACGCGATCAATTTCCAGATCCACCTCGTCTCGGGTCCGCAAGCGGCTTTCCAGGGCAGCAGCGACCTGTTTGCGGACTGGGCGCTGCGTGATGCGCAGAGCATCGCCCGTGACTACGGAACCACATTGCCAGGAACCGCATATCCCGATGCGCCACGCGTGTCGGCAGCCAATGACCTGCTCGCCGCGCACCTGCAAGCGCCAGATTTTCCTCGCGCCGCCATCGACATCGGCAATACGCTGTGGTCCGGCACGTCTCTGCCAGGTGGGCTGACGAAGGATGGCAACGCGGCCGTTCGCGAAGGCAATACGCTGCGCGCACGCCTCGGACACTTTCTTGGTGGCATGTTCCACTTTGACGGCGAATGGTTCTGGGGTATCGACCGCATTCGGGTGCTGGAATTGCGGCTTCAGGCGGAAGGGTTCGGTGCGCCTTCGGGAAGCCTGTGCGTTCCTGAACCCACACCGGTGGATACCACCGGCATGCAGGCGTCCGACGTGGTGCTGGAGTACTTCCCGTCGCTACGCAGCCCATATACCGCCATTGGCCAGCAGCGGGTGCTGGATCTGGTCGCGCGCAGCGGAGTCACGCTCGAACTGCGTCCCGTGATGCCCATGATGATGCGCGGCGTGCCAGCACCGCGCGCAAAGCAGCAGTACATCATCATGGATGCTGCCAGGGAAGCACGTTACCGACAGGTGCCCTTCGGCCACATCGTCGATCCGTTCGGCGAACCCGTGAAAAAAGCTTTTGCGCTTTACTCCGGCGCCGTGAACCTGGGCAGGGGCTTGGAATTCGTCACGGCATATCTGCGCGCTGCCTGGACCGACGGCGTTGACATAACAACGGACAAGGGTCTGCAAACGGTGGCATCAAACGCCGGCCTCGACTGGACCGCGCTGGCCAGCGCCAGTCGGAACGCTGACTGGGAAACCGCACTGGATGCAAATCTTCAGGCGATGCTCGCCGCCCGCCTTTGGGGTGTACCCAGCTTCCGGGTTAGCGGCGGTCGCGCCGTCGGCGCATTCGCGTGCTGGGGACAGGACCGCATCTGGCGGGTTGAAAATGAGATTGCACGTCGCGCATGAACAGCCTGCGTCCATCGCGCGGCGAGGTCACCCGTCAAGCGTTGCTGCGCGCCGCCGTGCATCTGTTCGCGGAACAGGGTGTCGAGAACACCACCGTTCGCGACATTCTGGCCGCGGCTGGACAGAAGAACGAGTCCGCGCTGCACTATCACTTCGGCGGCTATCAGGGATTGATCGAAGCCGCGCAGAAACAGTGGAATGACGCCGTCCGCATACGTCGTGGCGAGATGCTGGCAGCCTGGCAGTCAGCGGGAGAGGCACCCTGCCTGCGCACGCTGTGTCGGATCATGGTGCAACCGGCGTTTGAACTGGCGGCTTCCGATACATACCACCGCGACTTTGTCAGAGCCTTTGGTCACGCGATGGCGCTCGGCACTGAACCGGCATTGAGACTCGCCCGACGCACGGAGGACGAGAGTGGTCGAACGCTCGGGAATGCGCTGCGCGCAGCGATGCCGGGACTGGATGCCTTTGCCAGCCGTCATCGTCTGGAGATTGCCCTTCGCATGTGCGCGGCGGCCATGCATCATCATGCCGGGCAACGCAGCGCGTTTCGAGGTAAGCCTGCGCAAATCTTCCTGCTGGGCCTGCTCGATGCCCTGGAAGCCCTGCTCGCTGCTCCGGAATCCGGGGAGACCCGTGCTGCCAGATCCGCGTCCGGCATGACACATCAGTAAACACAACCGTCATCCATTCAAGATCACCGTTCAGGGAGAAACCGCACCATGCACGTCGTCAACAGCATCTATCCCAGCGAAGCACAGATTCGCGGATTTCTGGAGCCTGGCCCTGATGGCCCGATCTACATGGTGAACCTGTTGAAATTCAAACCAAGGGCTGAGTATCCCGATGGCCGCAACAGCGAACTGACAGGCGCACAGGCCTATGATCTCTACGGCCAGGCGGTTTCAGTGCTGTTGAACGAGTTCGGTGGTGCCGTGGTGTTCGAAGGAGACGTGCAGAGACTGATGCTGGGCGAGGTGGAAGAACTTTGGGACAAGGTCGCCATCGCCATGTACCCCTCCCGGCAGGCCATGCTGGCAATGATGCAGTCACCGCGCATGCAGGAAATCGGTATTCACCGGGCTGCCGGTCTCGCCGGACAGCTCAATATCGAGACGGGCAGCGCTCAGCGCCCAGTCGATGCAACCGCATAACAGCTGGCCAGGTTGCGATTGCCAACGCTGTCGCGCATGGAACTTCGTTCCATGAGAGGCTGCTGAAAAAGCAGCCTGGTAAACCAACCAGGGATGGCTGGCCAGCAAAATGCAGCGGAATACGCTGCAATTTGCGCGAATCGGAGGAGCCGACGACTGCTGAAACAAGTCCAGGATGGACTTTTTTCCGCATCATGATACCGAGCGGACCCTGAACAGAACGGAGAACCACAATGCCCGCCTACACCGTCTTCGGCAACGAACTCTCCTATTTCAGTCGCAAGCTCGAAGCAGCCATGCGCCTGTATGAGCTCGATTTCAGCCTGCAACCGAAGTCCCCCGAACGCACGCAGGAGATTGAAACCCGCGCTGGTACTCACCAGGTGCCCGTATTGCTCACACCGGAAAACTGGATGATCGCGGACACCACACCGCTGTTGCAGTTGCTCGACGCCCGGGTACCCCGGCGGACGATGTTCCCTTCCGGCGCCAGCGGGCTGCTGATTCATCTGGTGGAGGAGTATTTCGACGAATGGGTGGCGCGTACGATGGTGCACTACCGCTGGCACTACGAGGAAAGTGCGGTGTTTGCCTCGCTGCGCATTGCCGCAGGCAACGCGGATGCCGCGGCCCGCGTGCGCGCCTGGGGACCGCGGGCCTGTCGCGCCACCGGCACGGACAGTACGCATCAGCAGCGCATGGCCGAAGACGAGTACCAACGCCTGCTCGATGCCATGGAGCGACAACTGCGCACAACCCGCTACCTGATGGGCGATCGGCCCACTGCCGTGGATTGCGTGGTGCTTGGCGGCCTGCGCGCGCATACCTGGATGGACCCGACGCCGAAACGCGTGGTGGCTGCATACCCGGCTGTCGTCGACTGGGTGGAGCATCGGGCAGATGCGTGGGATGGCCTCGGAGATCTCCCGGCATTCCCGGAAACCACGGACTTCGGCCACCTGGTGCTCGCGGATATGCGGGAACACTACCTGCCTTTTGCGCTGGCCAATCGCGACGCATTGAACGTGGGCGCGAAGGCCTGCCAGGTGGAAACGTACAGCGAAATCGTGAGCTACCTCACCCGCCCCTACCCGGAGCGGTCCCGGCAGATGCTGGTGAACCGCTTGCAGGGTCTGCCAGACGATGAGCAGGCACGGGGTCAGGACTGGCTGAAGACCGTCGGACTGCTTCCTTTGCTGACCTAGTGGGCCGCTTGATAAGTTCGGTGATTTGAGGATGGCTGAAGCGTTCCAGGCCAAGGCGTGGCTCGCAGGGCTTACCGGGCGTATGTTCAAGAGCCGCAACGCAGGCGTGGGACGCTTCAGCCATCCCCTGCGGGCGTTTCCCGCGCGCCCTTGCCTCACGCGCTCACCCGCACATACGCATTGCCCTGCGTCGTCCGAACGTACACCATGCCTGCAGCATTGCACACGTCACCCCACCATGCGCCGTCACGCTCTCCTGTTGTTTCTCCTCGCCGCTTCAATCGCCACGACGACGCATGCCGGCACAGTACGGCCGAACATGCTGCTCATCGTCGCGGAGGACATGAGTTCCCGCGTTGGCGCGTTCGGCGACCCGGTTGCGAGGACTCCTGCCATCGATGCGCTGGCAAGCGAGGGCGTTCGCTATACCAATGTCTTCACTGCCGCGGGTGTATGTGCCCCAAGTCGCGCGGCGTTGATCACCGGTACTTACCCGTGGTCCATCGGCACCCAGCACATGCGCACCAGCGCACGGGGATACGAAGCCGTACCGCCACCTGATGTAAAGGCTTTTCCTGAGCTGCTACGCGCTGCCGGCTACGCCACGGCCAACGCGGTAAAAACCGACTACCAGTTTGGCGAGCCGTTCACGGTGTGGGATGCCAACGTCGGCAGCATGCGTTCCCCACCCGACCTCGCCGTATGGCGTCACCTGCCCGCAGACAAGCCCTTCTTCGCCATGATCACCCTGATGTCCACACACGAAAGCCGTCTCGCGACGACGGAAACAAAGGGTTCCGGTGAGACTGCGCCTTTTATCGCGGCACTGGTGGCCGCCCGCGAAGCATCCGTGGCAAAAGTAACCGATCCTCGTACCGTCCACGTGCCGCCCTACTATCCCGATACGCCGTCGGTACGCGCATCGATTGCCCAGCACTACGACAACATCCACGCCATGGACGACGAAGTGCGCCAGATCCTCGCCAACCTCGCTGCTGACGGACACGCGGACGATACCATCGTCATCTGGACCACCGATCACGGTGACGGTTTTCCGCGCGCGAAACGCTCCGTCTACGACAGCGGCTTGAAAGTACCGATAATCATCCGGCATCCCGATGGCCACGCAGGCGGCAGTAGCGACGATCGCCTGGTGTCATTCATCGACATCGCACCTACCCTGTTGCAGGTGGCCGGCGCAACGGCTCCCACGTTCATCCAGGGCCGCGATTTCCTGGGCGCGGACAGCGCCCCGCGCAGGTACATCCATGCCGGACGTGATCGCATGGATGACGTACCCGACCACGTACGCGCCGTGCGGGATGCGCGCTACAAATACATCCGGAATCTTCTGCCGCAGGAACCTTACTTCCGACCGCTGGCGTTCAGGGACATGTTTCCAATCATGCAGGCCTGGTGGGCGGCGCATGCCGCCGGCACGCTCACGCCGGTTCAGAACGTCTATTTCACCGCGCCACGCGCCGCGGAGGAGTTGTACGACACCCACAGCGACCCTTTCGAAACCCGCAATCTCGCCGGCGATCCGGCTATCGCCCCGGTGCTAACGCGCCTGCGTGAGGAGATGGACGCCTGGCTGGCGGGCGTGGGCGACCTCAGCCGCGAACCGGAAACGGCGATGATCGAGCGCATGTGGCCCGCCGGAAAGCAGCCCACCACGTCGGCACCGGAGGTCGCCGTGGTAGGCGATGACAGTGGCATTCGTCGGCTGCGCCTGACGTCGGCAACCCCTGGGGCATCCATCGGCTATCGCCTGGTTACCGCACAGGGACCCGGGCCCTGGCTGCTGGCCACCGACGTCATTGCCGTTCCGGCCAGTGCGGCGCTGGAGGCACGCGCGATCCGCTATGGCTACTCGCCCAGCAAGCTCACGCGCCTGCAATCCCTGCCGTGACGGTAACGATACGCATCAGCGCAATCTGAACCGCTGAATTTTCCCCGTCGCGGTTTTCGGCAACTCCGGGACAAATTCGATCCATCGCGGATATTTGTACGGCGCCAGCTTCGCCTTCACGAAATCCTTCAGGGTCTGCGCCAGGGCCTCGTCACCCACAAGGCCATCGGCAATCACAACAAAGGCTTTCGGCTTCACCAGGCCGTCGCCATCCGTGTTGCCCACCACGCCAACTTCCACGACGGCGTCGTGTTCGATGAGCGCCGATTCCACCTCGAAGGGCGACACCCAGATGCCACCCACCTTCAGCATGTCGTCCGCTCGCCCGCAATAGGTGTAGTAACCATCTGCGCTGGCGACGTACTGATCACCGGTACGCGTCCAGCGCCCCTGGAACGTGTCGAGACTCCTGTCCCGCTGATTCCAGTAAGCAATTGCCGAGGAGCCGCCGCTGACGACAAGTTCGCCAACTTCGCCCACCGCCACGGACTCGCCCGAATCGCCCACCAGCCGGATTGCATACCCCGGCAGGGCCTGACCGGTGGATCCATACCGTACACGCCCTGGCCGATTACTGAGGAAGATGTGCAGCATCTCGGTGCTGCCCAGCCCATCCACGATTTCGCAGCCGAAGCGCCGCTGCCAGCGCAGACCGACATCTTCAGGCAGGGCTTCGCCCGCGGAAACGCACAAGCGCAGCGAGGACAGGCGCGCCGCGTCCGCATCCGTGGTTGCCGCGAGCAGGCTTGCATACAGCGTCGGTACACCAAAGAACAGCGTCGGTCGATGCGCTTCCAGCATCCGCAGCACACTCTCCGGCGTGGGTCGATCGGCAAGTACCACAGCAGTGGCACCGGCGTAGAGCGGAAAGGTCAGGGAATTGCCAAGGCCGTAGGCAAAGAACATCTTGGCGGCGGAGAACACCACATCATCAGCAGATAGGTTCAGCACTTCCCGCGCGTAGTGCACCGCGGTGTAGACAAGGTCTCTATGCAGGTGCACGGCCGCTTTCGGCCGCCCCGTGGAGCCGGACGTGTACAGCCACAACGCCACATCGTCCGGTGTCGTACGTCCAGGCAGTGCGTCAGGTACTGCGCCGTCCAGCAGCCCCTCCACCGTGGCGTAGCCACCATACCCGCCGCCGGCTGAGAGCACGACGGCAACATCCGACGCACCGAGCGCCCCGGTGAACCGAGCCAGCAGATCGAAGGATGCCACCAGCACACGCGCCCGGCTGTCCGCGACGATATAGGTGTAGTCGTCCGCCGTGAGCAGCGTATTCAGGGGCACCGGGACCGCACCGATGCGCATCGCCCCCAGAACAGCGCCGCCAGTTCGAGACCGTCGTGCATGCACAACAGCACACGCTCTTCCTGCCGTACGCCGAGTTGCCGGAGCAGCGATGCGGCAAGCACACGATCGAAATAGTCTGCAGGTGTGTTTGCCCTGGCTGTCGATGAGCGCCGGCCTGGCTCCCCGACCTGCCTCGAGGTGATGATCAAGCAGATCCACCGCCGCGTTGTAGCGCGCGGGAAACGCTATGCGCGGCGGTACAACCGAGGTGTCCACCACTGCCCGTTCATGCCTGTCCCTCACACGCGACCATGCGCTCAGGAGGCGATACGCACGTATTCGAAATCACCCGGCTTGCCGCCGACCCCGTGCTTTGGCGGTGCGATCCAGCGCGCGAAGCCGGCCCCCGGCCGGGTGGCTGGTTGCATCAGGCTGAGCACGTACGCCAGATCGCCGCCGGACGGCAGGAAGCACGGTGCTTCCGCGGTCCATGCGGCGCTGTCCAGCAGCCACCCTCCGGCGAGACGAACTGCCCCGCGAACAGCCCCTGGCGACGATTGAAAGCGCGGTGTGGCAGCGACAGCTCGAAATCGATGCCGTGACCGTGGATCACCTTGTTCCACGCCAGCACCACCTCACTGCAATCGGCGATATAGTCGTCAAGCAGCCGCGCGCATTGATGGCCGTAATCGCCGGCAACTGTTCAGTCACGAAACGTCCCTCACTGAGTTGCATCACAGGGTACGTGTCGTTGTGAAGCTGGTGATCGTCGTTGAGACGGACTTCGTGGAAGCGCCCTTGATACCGGCATTGAAAGCGTTCGCGGCATTGGTGGAGATCTCCGAGCCAAACAGGTCCAGAGTCACTGAATAGTGGAAATTCAGTTTGCGCTGCATGAGCGGCAGGTCGATGACGCCCCGCTCGCGCAGGCGACCGATGTCCGTCGGGTCGCTGATGCCGGCGGCTTTCATCACCGTGCAGGTCCGCTCCAGGATGCGTTCGATACCGCTTTTCCCCACGAACATATGGTGCCCTCTTCCGTGAGCATGAACCGGCAGGATCGCGACAATGGGTCGAAGCCCGACTGCGCCAACGACTCGAGTTGCATCTTGCCGTCACGATCCGTGAACGATGTGAACATGAAGAACGACAGCCAATCCGGCGTCTGTTCGTTGAATGCGCCCAGGATGCGCGGCCGATCCGCGTCGCCGGACGTGCGCTGGAGCAGCATGTCCGCTTCCTCGCGGCCGTCGCGACCGAAATACCGGTGCAACAGATAGACCATCGCCCACAGGTGCCGGCCTTCCTCCACGTTCACCTGAAACAGGTTGCGCATGTCGTAGAGCGACGGCGCCGTATGGCCGAGAAAGCGTTGCTGTTCCACGGATGCCGGTTCCGTATCGCCCTGGATGACAATCATCCGGCGCAGCATGCTGCGATATTCGCCAGGCACATCCTGCCAGACCGGCTCTCCCTTGTGCTGGCCGAAAGGAATGGTCCGGCCGTCCTCCTGCGGCGCCAGCAGAATACCCCAGCGGTATTCCGGCATGCGCACGAAATCGAATTTCGCCCAGTTGCCTGCCTCCACGCCTATGGCAGTGCGCAGGTAGACCTCACGATCGAGAAAGTCCGAGGGCCCGGAGCCGCGCCACCAGTCGAGGAACTTCGGCTGCCACTGCTCCAGCGCCCGTTGCAGCCGACGATCGGACGACAGATTGACGTTGTTGGGAATCAGCGTGTCGTAACGCACTTCGCCGGTCATGGCGCCTCCTGTGTGACACTGACCTCGCCGCGACGTCGCCACTATACGCGGTGACGCCCGAACACCGGCCGCTTGCCCGTACCGTACCGTTTGAGCGCGCCATTGTCGCCAACCGCGTTCGGACGCTGGAAAATCCAGTTCTGCCAGGCCGACAGGCGCGCGAATATCTTGCTTCGCATCGTCTCGGGACCAGCAAAGCGCAGGTTCGCCGCTTCCATGCCCGTGAGCGCGTCCGGAAAAACCCCGGCGCGCTCTTCGGCGCCAGCCGCAGTTCCTCGTCCCAGTCGATGTCGTCCATCGCCACCGTCACCAGCCCGGCAGCGGCTGCGTGTTCGGCCAGCAGCGACCGGCCGACCAGGCGCTCGGCCGCGAGCAGTGTCTCCGGCTCACCGAGAAACCGCACCGCAAGGCGGGAGAGGCCGTTGACCATCGGGTAGGCGCCGAAATTGCCCGCGCTCAACGTGAGCGTGGCCGGCATGGCCTCGTTCATTTCCCTCGAACTGCCCTCCAGCATGTAGGCGCGATCCGCCGCAAAGGCGACCTTCGGCCAGGAAGCCGGCGAAGCAGCTGCCCGGTTCAAGCAACGCAAACAGGGAGCGCGAGGTGAGATCAAGCCGGCTGAGCACCTGCCTGACAAGCAGGCGTACCTCCGCCAGGAAACCGCGTTCGCCGCCGGCGTTGAGAAGCGAGTCGTAAGACAGCACCAGTGAGGATCACCCTGCGTGCGCAGCAGCAAGGTGCCGATCGAGGTCTCGTTGAAACGCAGTTCCAGAAGCGCATCGTCAAGCTCGCGCATCACCACCAGTGGCCAGAAAGCGCTGCCCTGTGCTACCGCGCCAGCCGTATGGGCGGGCGCAGGCATCTGTGGCGCCAGCAACGTCACGTTCGCGGCACCCGCCGCGCGATCGATGGCAACGCGAACGTAACGGTAGTCGATGGCATCGGCTGAAAGACGCTTGTCCAGCGCCCCCAGCACCACGCGTTCACCCGCCCCGCCACGCGATGATTGTCGTGCGCACTCCGCCAGCACTTCCTGACAACGCGCCTCGAAGCGCGAAGTGGGAATTGCCTCGTCCACCAGGCGTGCCGCCACCGCACGGCGCCCCTGCATTCCTTCCTCCAGCGTGCAGAAAACATCAGCGACACGTCCCGCCGTACCCTGCGCTTGTCGACCACACGGGTGAGCCCACCCGTACCCGGCAGTACCGCCAGCAGTGGCACCTCCGGCAGCGACACAGCGGCCTTGCCATCATCGACCAGCAGGATGCGTTCCGCTGCCAGGGCCAGCTCGTATCCGCCCCCTGCCGCCGTACCGTTTAGGGCAGCCACGTAAATCTGCCCGGCGTGCCTGGTGGCGTCCTCGATGCTGTTGCGCGTTTCATTGGTGAACTTGCAGAAATTCACCTTGTGCTCGTGACTGGCACCGGCAAGCATGCGGATATTGGCGCCGGCGCAGAAGGTACCGGTCCGCGCCGAGCCGAGCAGCACCACCCTGACATCGGGATATTCGAATCGCAGCCGGTTCACGGCATCGGCCAATTCGATATCCACGCCGATGTCATAGGAGTTCAGTTTGAGCTGGTAGTCGTCGAACCAGCCGCCATGCTCGTCAACGTCCAGCAACAGGTAAGCGAACGGCGGTTCGACGCGCAGCCGCCAGTGTCGGTAGCGATCAGGATGAGTCTGGAAATCGAGTCGTCGGGCATCGATTTTCCGCTGGCGGGTATCCACGGAACGAAGGCGGAGTCTGAACCCAAAGACCGACCGAAATGCCAACGTAGCTACCACCGCCCGCGGCCGCGCCAGCAATCCCTGCCGCTGGCCGTCATCCGGACGCTTCCCCCCGCTGCCTCGTCGCGCATCAGCCCTGCGGCAGCAGCACGTCGTCCAGAAACTGATCAAAGGCCGCGCCGAAGGCGTCCATTGTGTGCCGCTCCCGCGCCAGTTCCCAGGCGCCGTGGGCGCGAGCCTGCAGGTTGCCGGCCGGTTCAGCCGCCAGTTCACGCGGTGGATTGGATCGTCAGGACACTGCAGTCTCGGAGAATGAGACCGTACTCATCCTACGTCCACGCTGGCTTCATACGAAAGGACGGGTACGAGCCCAGCATGCATGCAGGTGATGGCGCTGCCGCCCTCCCCTTCCGATGCCGTCGGATAGACCAGCCCGATGCAGCCCCGGCAGATGTCAAGAAATTCCTCCGAAGCGACGTCCACCCAGCCGTACGCATGGATGTTCGGCGTTCGGAACAGCTCGGCATCGTATGCCCTGAGAACTCGGGTTCGTCCTCGAACGGCCCACATACGACAAGCTGAAACTCCGGCATGGCGGCGAAAGCCTCGAAAGCACCAGGTCAAGCCCCTTGTGGACAAACCCGCTACTGCCGAACCAGAGAAAGCGACGCCGCACCGGACTCGAATTCCTTGTCGTCGGCTTGCCGGATAGACAGCCGGTGCGGAAATTGGAATACGGTGCGATCGGCTTCCCGGCGTAGCGGTAGCTGTCGATCGTGAACTCGTTCGCCGAGGATGGTGCGCCAGATCGGCGCCTGCTCCAGTGCCCAGTTGGTTTCCACCATCTTGATGTTGGACAACACAACACCCCTTCGCGCCCGCAGGTCGAGCAGACGCTGATAGGCAGCGGTGTTGTTTGTCAGCCAATGGGCCGTATCCAGGTGCACGACCTTCCGGCAGGTCGATGGCAGGGATGCGGCCAGGCGTTCAAAATTGGAACGCGCAGCGAAAAAATAGTCGTACGCACGTGCCGGACGGAACGATCGATTCAGGTAGCTGACCACGTCGACATCGAAACCACGCGCCAGGAACGCCTGAACGATTCGCCAGGTCGTCCAGTCATGCGTATGCCGGTTGGATATCGCTTCACCTGGCGCCAGCAGAAACGGCTCGATGACATACGCGACAAAGCACCGCGCCGCGTCGCTGTTTCCTGAGGCTTCAAGTGACACGACCTTTCCCGATCCGGGATCGGTTCACCCGTCGCAACAGGCGACGCAGCATCCCACGCCGCCACGGCGAACGACCCTCTTCAACTGATGGCCTCTTCGCCACGTTTTTTCGTCCATATCCTTGTCGGATCGCCTCGTGGGATCCATGCAAATGACCCTGGCGGCATCCCGCCGTCGGTACCTGGACAATCATGCCAATTGTGGGTCGGTTCAGCATTTCCATTGTTTCATTGTGTTAGCTTGACGCACACACCGCACGACGTCAAATTTCAGCCCGGTTCACACTTTTCTTCATGCGATCCATGGACAGCGACCAAGAAAACTACCTAGGCGAAGATCTTATCTTTGTCATATCCCAGCCACGTTCGGGATCCACGCTGCTGCAGCGTGTGTTGTCCGGCCACCCGGAGATTCAGACGTCAGCGGAAACCTGGTTGATGCTGCACCCTGTTTATGGGCGCCGGGCAACCGGCATCGAAGCGGAATACAACGCCCGCTGGCAACGGGAAGCCGTCGACGATTTCGTCGCTCACTACACAGACGGCGCGGGGTGCACGACGATGCAATACGCTGCTTACGCCAGCGCGTACTACCGAAACGCGCTGCGCAAGGGAAACCGACGCTACTTCCTGGACAAGACGCCCCGCTACTTTCTCATCATCGAAGACCTGTACCGGCTGTTTCCCAAAGCCAGCTTCATCTTCCTGCTCCGCAACCCCATGGCGGTACTCGCCTCCGAGCTGGAAACCTACGTCAAAGGCGACTGGAAGGTTCTGGAACTGTTTGCCTCTGACCTGATAGCGGCACCGAAGATGATCGCCGACGGCGTCGCACTGCTGGGCGATGCGGCGTGTACGGTACGTTACGAGGAGTTCGTCGCCGACCCTGAACACCACACCAGGCGAATTCTGGATTACCTTGGCCTGGACTTTCTGCCGTCCATGATCGACTACGCGGGCACACCAGCCCCGATTGGCAGCATGAACGACCCAGTGGGCGTACACCGGCACAGCCGGCCACAGACATCCAGCCTCGAAAACTGGAAGAAACTGGCTGACAATCCGCAGGATGCCCACCTGGCCCATGCGTGTCTGGACGATATCGGCCCGGAAACGCTGGAACGCTTGGGCTATCCCCTGAATGACATCCGACACCATCTGGGAACGCCGCCGGAAATCGATTCCGCCAGCATCTTTCCCTGGTCGCTGGCGATCCGCCCGGAGAAGTACTGGTCGATCGCCGAGCGGTGGCGCTCGGAACGCTACTACGCCCACAGGCGCCACACAGGGAGCAGGTTGCTTGCCGAAACCGGCGCCGTACGCCGTACTGCGCGCCACGTCTTCACTCAACTTCGCGATCTCGCCGGCGGTCAGCCCACCGACAAGGCCTTCGGACGTCCCTTGAAACCAGCACGACAATGACAGGCGCACACTGCCGCGACATGCCCATTCGGCGTGATGCGCCAACGTTCGGTCAGAGACGTCCGCATCACCCACCCTCGCTGGCAGGGCGCGCCGCCAGTCGCGCCAGCCGCTGATCGAAGAGCGGTGGTTGCTCCACCAGCCCCGCACGGTGCCGGTCGATCTCCCGCAGGATATCGGTCACCACATCGGGATACCGTGCCGCGACGTCGAACTGCTCACCGGGGTCGACCGACAGGTCATACAACACCGGCGTTTCAGGCACTGTGCGCCCGGGTGGCAGGCCATAGGCGCCTTCCAGAATCAGATGCAGCTTGAATCGGCCCTTCCGGAAGGCGCGCAGCTCGCCGGACCGGTAGTAGGCGAACGTTGCGCGCGGTGACGCGCGACCGTCACGGAGCACGGCGGACAGATCCAGGCCATCGATATCGGGGGTCGGCGCCGCGCCGGCCAGCGCCAGTGCCGTCGCATAGACGTCCAGCGCGGTGCCGAGTTCACTCACCACCTGCGGTTTTACCCGGCCCGGCCCCCAGAATATGGCCGGCACCCGCTGCCCGCCCTCGAAGGTGGTGCCTTTGCCGTCACGCAGCAGACCCGCCGAACCGGCATGCTCGCGCATGTATCGCCAGGGACCATTGTCGCTCGTGAACAGCACCAGCGTGCGCCGGTCGATGCCGAGAGCCTTCAGTCGTTCGACAATGGCCCCCACACTCCAGTCGAGTTCTTCGATCACATCCCCGTATCGGCCGCCGAGGCTGCGTCTCGCGAAGGCATCGCTACGGAAAATCGGCGTATGCGGCATGCTGTAGGGAAGGTACAGCAGAAATGGTCTGCGCCGGTTGCGGTCGATGAACGCGAGCGCCTCGCTGGTGTAGCGCTTTGTCAGTTCGGGTTGTTGCGCGGGACGCTCCACGATGGTGTCCTCGCAGCGTCCATCGACGCACCGGCTGCGCAGGAGCGGTACGTTCCAGTAGTCGACCTTCGGGTCAAAATACTTGGCCAACCGGCCGTCCACCGACGCCTGGAGTTCCTGCAACCTGCCCTGTGCCCGCAGGGCAACCATGGCATCAAAGTCCGGCTCCCCAACCCAGTCCATGTCGTTCGAGTACGGCAGCCCGTACCATTCGTCGAAGCCATGCCGCGTGGGCAGAACATCCGGAGCATCGCCCAGATGCCACTTGCCGATGATGGCGGTGGCGTAACCTTGTTCCTTCAGCGCTTCCGGCAGTGTACGTTCCGCCGCGGGCATGCCGACTGAATCGTTGGGGAACAGCACGTTGATCTGCCGCCCGTACAGGCCGCTTCGCGTTGGATACTTTCCTGTGAGCAAGGCACCACGGCTGGGCGAGCACACCGGCGCCGCCACGTAGAAGTCCGTCCAGCGCTGCCCCTCCGCGGCCAGTTGATCGAGGTTGGGCGTGCGATTGTAGGGGTGCCCATAGCTGCCGAGATCGCCATAACCGAGATCGTCCGCGAACAGGATGATGATGTTCGGTTTCCCGGTTCCCGACGCGGAGGCGGACTGACAAAGGAACGCCAGTAGCGTCAGCGCGACCATCGCTGCCATCCACCGCTGCCGTGATGGCGTGGTAGGTACGTCCGTCATGTGCTCGATCCCTCCAGTTCCAGAACGATGCGATCATGCAGCGCCGAGTCGATCGGATACCGCCAGATCAGCAGCATGCTGCCACCGATCAGGCACAACGGCAGCACCGTCATGATGAACTTGAGCCCTGCCAGCGTTTCGGCGCTCTGCTCCCCACCACTTTCGTAACCGGTGGCGCTCAGCAGGAAGCCGAGCACCCAGCCGGCAATACCGATAGCCAGTTTCTGGGCAAAGGTGGTGAAGCCGAATACGATCGCCTCGCTGCGGATGCCGGTTTTCCACTGCCCGTACTCCACCGTGTCCGGCAGCATCGACCAGAACAGGATGCCGAAGCCGCTCATGCCGAGGTAGGCAACCGCGAGATGCACGATGAAGCGGGTGAGGCTCGAGACATCCGCCAGGTAAAGCAGGCCGAGGCCCATCATTGCAATCCCACTCGCAAACAGCCACGCGACGCGCTTGCCAACGCGGTTTGCCACCAGTCCCCAAACCGGAATCATGCACAGCGACAGCACACCGGTGGTCGCCACCACGATGTGCTGGCTTTCGTGCGCGTGCAAGGCGTACTTCACGAAATAGACGATGTTCTTGCCAAGCAGTACGGAGGCGGAGGAAATCATCAGCACGGCGAAGAACACGAGCACGAACGCCGAATTGGCGCGCGCCATGCCGGCCACGTCGCGCAACCGCACCCGCGGCTGGCTGGCCTCATGGCGCCCCGGTTCGGGTTCCGCGGTATTGAGGAAACACACCCCGTGCACGGCAATGGCAAGAAAACCCGCGAGAATGGCCAGCAGGAAAAACCCGTCGCGCTCGTTGCCCTCGCCCAGCCACCGCACCAGCGGAAATGCCGCGGCGGAGATCGCCATGGCGCCGAGACTTGCCGCGAGCATGCGCGCTGCCGACAGACGGTTGCGATCGGTGGAGCTGTGTGTGAGCCTGGCAGACAACGCCGAGTACGGCACGCCGACTACCGTATAGGCGGTGCGAAACAGCAGATGCGCTGCCATCAGTGCACCGGTGAGTGCCATGCCTTCCAGCGGCGGCACCCACATCAGCAGCACGAATGACGCCGCCAGCGGCACGCTGCCGAGCAGGATGTAAGGACGGTACCGCCCCCAGCGCGTGCGCGTGCGTTCGGCAATGATGCCCATGCCGGGATCGGTCACCGCATCCCAGGCGGAACCGACAAAAAACAGGAAGCCCGCCACCTCGTTCGGTACCCCCGCCACATCCGTGTACCAGTACAACAGGAAGAACGCCGTACCGCTCCAGTACAGGTTCATGGCGAAGTCGCCGACGCCGTAGCCGGCGACCAGGCGATTGCTGATCGGAGCCGCAGGCATGACTTATTGATCCTTCAGTGCATCGTTGACGACTTTCAACCGTTCGGCCTTGTCCGGTCCATCCGGGATCACGTGCTCCCAGCGGTCGTCCGCGTTCTTGTCACGAAGCCACTTCTCCGGGTACCGGGCCGCCTTCGAGCGGTTGCGATGCCGGAACACGGCGCCCTGGTTGAACTTCTCCGTGAAGGGCACTGAATGTCCGCCGTCGCCATCAGCCAGCGCAGCAAAGAGCTTCCGGCGCATCGCCACCTTCACGTCCAGCAGCGCAGGATCCTCGATCAGATTGCGCGCCTCCCGCGGATCCCGCCGCAGGTCGTAGAGTTCTTCCGTGTCCCACACGCCGTGGTACTGGATGTACTTGTATTGATCCGTGCGCAGCGCAAAGGTCGTCGGCGTCATGGGATAGTTGAACTCCCAGTAGTACTCATAGACGAGGGATTCCCGCCACGCCGGCCGGGCATGCCGACCGACATCACCGGACGCGGGTGACATCAGCCCGGAAAAACTCCGGCCGTCGTAGTGCGCTGGCGCCGCCAGGCCCGCAAAGGCCAGGAACGTGGGCGCCAGATCGATGTTGGCCACCATTTCTCTCACCACCTGCCCAGGGGCAAACAGTCCGGGCGCCACCACAAGCAGCGGCACGCGCATGGATTCTTCATAGGCGTTGCGCTTGTCAATGAGCCCGTGTTCGCCGAGCAGGAAGCCGTTGTCACCCATCAGTACGACGATGGTGTCGTTTTCCAGCCCGGCCTGTTTCAGCCACTGGCGCAGCCTGCCAATGCTGTCGTCGACCGCTGACAGCGTGCGGTGATACTGGCGGGTGAACTCCTCGAGCGGCAATTCGCTGTGGTACGGAAATTCTTCACCGTGCCAGCTGTTGCGCTGGTTGCGCACCCACATTGGTGCGTCCGCCCCTGGTGGGGGGGCATCCCCCAGTCGGATGTCGGCGTCGGCATACTGCGCTGCATGGCGCGGCGCCGGCGTGAACATCGCGTGCACGGCCTTGTGGGAGAGGTAGGCGAAGAACGGTCTGTCGCGGTCACGGCGTTCGAGAAAGTCCAGCACGTAGTCCGTGAGTTCATCGGTGATGTAACCCTTCTGCGGTACCTGGCGGCCATTGACGTTGAGCATCGTGGTGCGACCGAAGGCGTCGACCGGCATGTACGTGCCCTGCCCCGGAAAGCTGACCCAGTGGTCGAATTCCGGTCGCGGCGGTGCCTGATCGCCGCCCATGTGCCACTTGCCGAAAAAACGCGGTCTCATACCCCGCGGCCTGCAGCCGTGCCGGAAACAGTTCGAGCCCTTCCGGCAGCGGCCGGTTGTTATCCACGACGCCGTGGTTGTGCATCATCTGCCCGGTGAGAATGCTGGCACGGCTCGGCGAACACAGCGCGGTGGTGACGAAGGCGTTGGCAAAGTGCACGCCCTGCGCGGCCATGGCGTCCATACCGGGGGTTTCGAGCACCGGATTCAGGAATCCCATCTCGTCGTAGCGCTGATCGTCCGTGAGGATGAACAGAATGTTGGGGCGTGCATTCCCCGCTGCCGCCGCAGCCCATGCCAACAGCCCGCACAGCACCAGAACGCGCGTCAGCGCGAATTTTGCGATCACCTGCATGCTCTCCCCGTCTCAGGCCCGGACTATCGTCTACCGCACCGGAAAATGCACCCCTCATCGCCGGACCCTTGACCACCGGGAAGACGGGTTGACGTGTCCGGATGAGCTGGCCGGATCACGTAGGGATTCGCGCACCGCGTGGGTACACTGGCCGGCCGACCATGAACCTGGAAATCCGCATGCTGGTGCGTCTGCTGATTGTCACTCTAGTTCTCACCGTCGCCGCCGGCGCTGCCGCCAGCGACCTGCAGGCGCTCTACGACCAGCGCTGCGCGTCCTGCCACAACGGCAGCATGCCGAAAGCTCCCCATCAGGTGAAATTCCAGATGATGGGCGGCGATACCATCTATCAGGCGCTGACCGAGGGGCTGATGAAACCCAACGCCGCGGGTATCGATGCCGCAACGCTGCGTGCGCTTGCGGATTTCCTGGGCGGAGAAGCCACCAGCAGCGCGAGTCCGGTGAAGCGGTGCGCGAACACCACAATTCCCGCGGCCACGCCCGCAATCGCGGGATGGGGGTTCACGCCGGAAAACACACGCTTCATCGACGCAGCCGCCGCGCAACTGGCTGCAGCGGACGTCCCCCGGCTGGCCTTGAAATGGGCCTTCGCATTCCCCGGCGCCAGTCGCGCACGCAGCCAGCCGGCACTGTACGGCGACTACATCCTGGTCGGCAGCCAGAGCGGCGCCGTCTACGCCCTCAGCCTGGCGGACGGCTGCGCTGCCTGGATATTCCAGGCGGCCGTGGAAGTGCGCAGTGCCGTAGTCGTCAGCGCGGATGGCACGCGCGCCTTCTTCGGCGATCTGAAAGGCCGGGTGTACGCCATCGATCCGCGTTCCGGTCAGGGACTTTGGCAGGCACAGGCCAACGACCATCCGACCGTCACACTCACGGGTTCACCACGCTGGGACAACGGCACGCTCTATATCCCGCTGTCTTCCTCGGAGTGGGCGAGCGCGGCCGACCCGGGCTATGCCTGCTGCACCTTCCGCGGTGGTGTGGTGGCGATGGACGCCGCCACCGGCGCCATCCGCTGGACGGCCCATACCATCCCGGACGCACCCGCACCGACCGGTGAAAAGAACGCGCACGGGGCACCCCGCTACCACCCGGCCGGTGCCCCGGTATGGAATTCACCCACCATCGACGCAAAGCGCCGCGCCCTGTACGTCGGCACCGGCGAGGCCTACACCTCCCCCGCGGCCCCGACCAGCGACGCCGTCATCGCCTTCGACCTGGATACCGGCGCCAAACGCTGGCATTTCCAGGGCATCGAGGGGGATGCATGGAACATGGCGTGTTTCATCGGCGGCGGCACCAACTGCCCCGTGCAGAACGGTCCGGACCTGGATATCGGCGCGCCGCCGGCGCTGGTCCGGCTGCCGGATGGCCGTGAAGCGCTGATCGTCGGCCAGAAGTCCGGTCACGTGTTCGCCCTGAATCCGGACGATGGCACCCTGTTGTGGCGCAACAAATATGGCCACGGCGGCTTCGCCGGCGGCGTGCACTGGGGTCTGGCGTACGGCGATGACACCGTGTTTGCACCCAATGCGGACACCGTGTTCACGGAAAAGGTGATTGGCGACCGCAAGCCGGGGCTGTTCGCGCTGAACCCGGTGGACGGTGACGTGAAGTGGTTCGTGCCCGCGCCTGATGCGTGCGCGCCGGCAGACCGACCGGCCTGCGACCCCGGCTTCTCCGCGCCGGTCACGGCCATTCCGGGCGTGGTATTCGCCGGATCCTTCGACGGCCACCTGCGCGCCTACGCCACCCGCACCGGCAAACTGCTGTGGGACTTCAACACCCACGACGAATTCACCTCCGTCTCCGGGGATACCGCCCGCGGCGGCAGTATCGAGTCCGCGGGACCACTGGTGCAGGCCGGCCACGTCATCGTCAATTCCGGCTATCTGTTCGGCGATCGCATGGGGGGGAACGCGTTGCTGGTGTTTGCGCCGCGATAGTGTCAGTCAGTTCCTGCCGACGCCTGACAGCTCCTCTCGTCAGGGTTGGCCAGGGTACGCTGGTACATCTCGAAGACCGCTGTCCATGCCTGTTCGGCGGCGGCCTCGTTGTACGCCGGACGTTGAGGAAAACAGAAGCCGTGTTCGGTACCTGGATAGATGTCGATCGTGTGCCGCACGCCATGTTTCTGCAATTCGCTGCGCAAGGCTGGAATGACATGGTCTTCCACGTATGGATCATGCTCGGCGAAACCCAGATACAGTTCGCCCGCAATCCGGGGTATCAGAAGGTGCGGCGAATCCGGCTGATCGGTGACGATGCGCACCCCGTAGAGCGAGGCCGCAGCCCGGATCCGGTCAGGAAAATGCCCGGCAACCGAAACGACGAACTGGCCACTCATGCAGTAACCGATGACGCCACCACCCGGTTTCGCCTGCGCCTGGGTTGACAGCCAGTCAAGTATTCCCCTGGTGTCGCTGACGATCATCGCGTTGGTCAACGCCGAGCCGGCGGCGAACATACGCTGCAACTCCTCCGGACCACGCGCCAGGTCGAAGCGGACCCGGCCATTGCGGTAGTACAGATCGGGCAACACGCACAGATAACCCTCCCTGGCGATACGCGCCGCAAAATCGTGTAACTCCTGGCGTATTCCCGGCACGTCCATGTAGAGAATCACCGGCGCAAACGGTCCGGTTCCGTCCGGCTGTGCAATGTGGCAGTCCATCGCGCCGTCCGAGGTCCGTATGTCGACATTAAATGTCTTGATCACCTCACCTCCTCCGTCGTCACTTGACGTTTCACTCCCGCAGAACCGCCCTGTCAACAGCGCTCGCTCAGGGTCTCGGCGAGCCTCACCAGCGTTTCGAGATACCTGAGCCGCTCCGCCGGATGGCTGACCATGGTGGGATCAAACATCGGCAACAGCCGGTCCACACCCAGTTCGGCGTAGGCGCGTACGCTGTCAGCATCGTCCCGGGCCGGCATCATCACAATCTCAATTTCCGCGCGGGTTCGTCCTGCGGTTTCCAGCGCCCTGTCCAGCCGCCGGAGCATGCCAGCCGTCATGTCGGGCGTAAGTCCAAAGCCCAACCAGCCCTGGCCGATCCGTGCCGTACGCGCAAGCGCCGCGTCCGAAAAGCCACCAATGATCAGGGGGATGTGCGGCGACTGCACCGTACCCGGCTGCATGCGCCCTCCGCGCACGGTGTGAAATTCGCCCTGAAAGTCCACCACTGGCTGCGTCCAGAGACGCACCATCAGATCCAGCGCTTCATCAGTACGCCTGCCGCGATCCTGCCAGCTGAATCCGCACGCTTCGACTTCCTCCTTGCACCAGCCAACACCGACACCAAGATCCACACGTCCGCCCGTGAGGTAGTCGAGCGTGGCGAACTCCTTGGCCGTATAAACGGCACTGCGCTGCGAGATGAGCGATATTCCCGTGCCAAAGCGCAGCGAGCGCGTTGCCGATGCCATCCAGGCAATCAGGCTGGCCTGGTCCGGAATTCCCTGCCCTTCCGGCACTGGCAGTCGGCCGTCAGCCGAACCCGGATAGGGAAATTCCATCTCGTCGAAGAGAATGACGTGTTCTCCCAGCCACAGGGACTCAAGTCCGGCGGACTCGATAACCTGCGCCAGATCGCGCAATGAATCCGGTTGGTGCATCGGCGCCATTACCGAAAGAAACGTGCCAATCTTCATGCCGTTCTGCCACTCGTTTGCTCGCTTGGTATCACGCGTTATACCTACATGGAACTTGACCGACAACCCCACAAACGAAATCGAAGGTAACGAGCACGTGACTCCGCCGCTTTCGCGCGGATCTCCCAAACTGCTGGCGTTTGGTGGTTTGTAGGATAACCAATCCCGATTAGAATCCCCGGCGGCTATCGACCCGGCTTCACGTGAAAACCTACACCGAACGGCAATTACGTCTTCGCGCCGACATCCTCGCTGCTGCACGGCGCCTGATTACCCGGCATGGGCTGGAAGGCGTCACCATGCGCGAATTGGCCCAGGAAAGCGGCGTGGCGCCCAAAACGCTGTACCACCAGTTCGGCAGCAAGGAACGGCTGCTCATCACCGCGGTGGAAGAGCGCTTTCGCGACATCTACCAGCAGATCGACGAGGCGCGTTTCGAACACGGTATCGACCGCCTTTTCTACATCATCGATACCGTCGCCGACACGACCCGCAGGAATCTGGAATACGGCCGCGCGCTCGCACCACTGCTGTCCAGTGACAGTGAATCACCCATCGGCAGTATCCGACGGGGAGTTTATCGGCGTGCGGTCATTGAGATCGCCGCCGAAAAGGACTTTCTCGCCTGGGTGGATGCGGAACTGATGGTGAGCATCATCTACCAGCAGATGATCGCAATCTCCCAGGCCCGCTGGTACGAAGGCGACAAGCCCAAGCGGCCAACCTTCAATCTTGCCAAGCTGGATGTATGCCTGATTCTGAGGGCGACTACGCGAGGTTACACGCACGAGAAAGTCACGGCTTTCGCTGAAACCGCACAGGCCGAATTCCGCAAAGCCCGGGGATACTGAACCAGCAAGAAGGGCGTACCCGCTCACACGAGACGGCACCCGGAGTTACCGGGTGCCCTCATCCGCTTCCTCAGTGCTCGAAACCAAAGGTAACACCGAACGTACGGGGATCGTCCGGATTACCGAGCCCGAAGGTCGATGCAAACACCACTCTGGCCTGGTAGGTCTTGTCGTAAGTCAGGTTGCGTCCGAATGCCTTGATGAACCAGTTGCCGTCCGCGCTGTTGAACTGCACCGATGCATCGAGCCGGTTGTTGGCGTTGTAGTGGTTGATGGCCGTCGACTGCCGAATCCCCTCCTGCCAGTATGCCTCCTTCCACTGATACGTCGCGCGCCAGGCCAGCGACGCGCCATTGCCACCCACCGGGTGCTCGTAGACGATCGCCCCATACGCCGTATTATGCGGTGCACCGAAGGGATCATCACTCAGGTCCCGCCCGCTCTCGAAGTAGTCCGAGTCATAGCCTGATTTCGCCAGAGCCAGGGAACCATCCAGCCGCAGCATGTCACCGGACGCCAGGAGATCCGTCGCCGCGATCCAGCTGACTTCCGTTTCCAGGCCATACACGTGGGACTCCTTCACGTTCGCGGTACGCTGCACGGCATCGGAAGGACCGCCCGCCTGGAGGTTGCGTTGGATGCCATCCCAGAACTGATAGTACGCCGTGACATTCAATCGCAATCGGCGATCCAGCAGGTCGGACTTCATACCGATTTCGATCGAATCCACCTGTTCCTCGTCATAGTAGGCAGGTCGGAATGTCGGGTCATTGGCGGCCACGGTCAGTTCGGTCGGGCTGGCACGGAAGGAAAAGCCGCCGCTGCGCTGACCGCGCGTCCAGCCGGCAAATAGCAGGACATCGTCGTTCAGCCGGTAGTCGACGCTGATCCGCGGCGAGAAGCTGTTCCAGGTCTCATCGTCCACGATATCCCAGCCACCCGGCGCCGCACCACCAAGGCAGAAGAAGGTCGTACTCGTTTCAAATGGCGGCACCATCGACGCCGAGCAGGAACCGGAGTTCACCAGGCCGATCTTCACGTCCTTTTTTTCCGACGTGTAACGGCCGCCGAGCGTCAACGTCATGTCGTCCGACAGGTGGATTCTTCCTTCGATGAATGCTGCATACGAATCGTGCTTCAGTTCATCCGCACCCGGAGGACGCAGCCCGAAGGGATTGGTCGCAGACACGAAGGTATTGGCATGCCGCTGCTCGCCGTAGAACAGATCCTGCGTGAAGTAGTACAGGCCTGCCGTGAAATCGAACTTCTCGGAGAAGTTCGACGCATAGCGCAGTTCCTGGCTGAACTGTTCCTGGTCGATGTACAGACGCGTAATGACGGCCAGACCGCCGGGAGGCAGACCATCGAAGTCCGCGCCGGAGAACGCATCCACATCGATATAGCCGGTTACAGCAGTCAGTATGCCGTGTCCCACGTCCCAGTTGGCTTCCAGCACGAATTTCTCGACCTCGTGGTCGGAAAACGTCGTCCATGGCTCCGATGCCGAGCCGACACCCCAGGTTTCGTCCCACTCGCGGGTTACGCCGGGCAAAAGCGGATGCCCGCTGCGCCCGCTGTCGGTAAGGCCCAGCGGCATTGACACGGCCCCATCGCCGCCCCGTTCGAAGAACTCGCCAATGAGTGTGACATCCAGCGTCTCAACGGGTGTGAATACGAGCGTGGCGCGCGCAAGCGTCGATTCGTAGGCGCCCTTTTTTTGCCCGCTGACCAGATCGTCCGCCCAGCCATCGCGGTCCCGGCTCAGTACGGCGAGTTTGGCAGCCAGTTTGTCCTCGATCAGCGGCCCTTCCATGGACACTGAAAAGTCCTTGCGATCGAACGAACCGAAGGTGGCCTCGCCGCGCAGGATGAATTCATCGCCCGGCCTGCGTGAACGTGTAACAACCGCGCCAACGGAAGTGTTGCGACCGAACAGTGTCCCCTGCGGGCCGCGCAGGATTTCTACGGACTCCATATCGAACGTATCCAGAATCGACGCTATGTTCTGCGCCACGAACACGCCATCCTGGTACACGCCGATTGCGGGGTCGAAGTTGGGTACGCTGAAGGACACGCCGACGGCACGCATCCAGAACCGTTGAATGCCAGGGAACGTGGCCGTTTGGCGAAAGTCCGCACCAGGTACCATGCGCGCCACGTCGACGAGGTCCACCCAATTGTTTTCCTGGATCATGGCGGCAGAAACTACAGTGGACGTAACCGGTACATCCTGCGCGACGTCCGCCTGCGCGCGTTTTGTCGACGTCACCAGTATTTCCTCGATGACGCGATTGTCTGCCTGCTCGGCCGCCACGGCGCTACTTCCGGTAACCAGCAGTGAAACCGCCATAACCAGAAGTCCGCCCACGACGGTAAGGCATTGCCGCGAACTGCTGAAATTGCAAGTCATGCTCTCTCTCCCCTGATGTAATGCCCGGCGTCGCATCCTGCACTTGCCGGACGGAATATCGCCCGTGGGCTCGCGTCTTCCACGACGTGAGAAACGGGCAAGCGCGCAAGCGTAGTACGGCACATCACCACGCCAGCGTCCGCGCATCCATGCCGGACGGGTACCAGTGCGTCATCAGACTCGCTGCCTACGTTCCGATGGCACGCATTTCTTCAGCCGTCGCTACCATTCACTCTCTCGGGACGCCGCCCGGCGATGTAGTCATCGATCAGTTCGTGATAGCGGCGGATGCGGCTTTCCTGGCCAGCCAGGTAGGAGCCGACATAGCCACGGGAGTGGAACCCCGCCTGTTGCAGCGGAAAAATCTCCACATCGCCGTCAATGGTTCTCCCCATGCTCTTCTCACCAGCAGCAAACACTTCGTGTCTGCACTCGTGGTCACGCGGCACGATGCCGACAGTCGTTCGAATAGGCGCCGTTTCACCTTCGGGCTGACTGGCGTACCACCAGTTGTCGAACACGCACTGCTCCGGATCGCTCGGGTGGGGGCGCGCCCGCAGGAAATGGAAGCCATCCGACCACAGCGACACCGCAAAATTGGGGAAGAGCGTGTAGTGAAAGGCATCCGTGAGCTGTTCGTCGGCCAGCTTGTCGTAATGGGTATACCCCTTCGCCGGTCCAAGCGTGCGCTTCGCCTTCTGGAGCGCTGCCCGGGTTTCATCTCCCTTGCCAACGAAGTCCGCCGGATTCAGGCCCCATTCGTGCATGATGCTGTTCAGGGGCTCACCGATCGTGCCGTCGCTGTTGAGCGATACCCCGGCGTAGCCACCCGCCATGATCATGCGGTTATGGCCTTCGTCAGACAGATCGAACCGTGTGTTGCGGTAGTTGGTGTCCACCCCGGAGTGCATGCGTTTGCGCTCCTCCGGCGTGCCGATTGGCTTGTGCACCGTTGGCACGTGATAGGACTCGTTGAAATTGTCCAGCACCACCTTCCAGTTGCAGGGCAGCGTCGTGGTTAGTGCCACGTAGCGTTTCCACGTGTGCAGGTCATAGCGAGACCAGTCGTCCCAGATGGGACCAAGAAACTCCCTGAGGGACGCGCACTCCGGATCCATGTTTACCCAGATGAAACCCGCAAATGTCTCGCACCGCAGCGAGATCAGATTGACCTTGCCGCACGGATCGCCTTCCGGAAAATCTTCCGCATCCTGGGCATAGGCGAGCACGCCATCGGGCATGAAGGCCCAGCTGTGGTAGCGGCATACGAAACGGTTGACGTGACCCTTCTCGCCCGTGACCAGTCGATTGCCACGATGCTGACACACGTTATAGAAGGCGTTGATGCCACCGTCCTTCTGCCGAACCATCAGGATCGACTCCGGACCAACCTCCTCGCATTGCCAATCGCCGGGATTGGGAATCTCGGACTCCCGCCCAAGCAACAACCATACCCGGGTCCACATGTGATCCCATTCCTGTTGAAAGAACTCGCGCGACGTATACCGCTCACCCGCCAGACGGTTGCCACGAAGGCTCTGCACGGGCCAGTCCGGAAGCGAGCGATCATCCGCGCGGGCTATATCAACGACGTTCTGCATCTGGCTAGTCCATTCCAACACTGTGCCATTAAGTATCACACGTGATACTTATGATCAAGCCTGAGGGACCCTGACGAAGGGTCAGAACGTCGAGTTGGTCAGGCCACCGTCCATGACCAGGCTCTGGCCCGTGGTGAAATTCGCATACTCGCTGCAGAACATCGCCACGAACGCACCTACATCGTCCGGATCGCCGAACCGGTTGGCGGGGATTCGCCACTCATCCACGAATTTCTGCACTTCCTGTTCGTACGTGGTGCCATTACGCGCCGCCTGCGCCATGTACCTGTCATGAATGGACGCGGTGTGATGCATGCCGGGCAGAATGTTGTTGATGATGACGTTGTGTCTGGCCACCAGTTTCGAAACCGCTACCGTGTAGTTCACCAGCGCTGCCCGCGGAGCGCCTGAGAGAATGCGGATCTGCGCGGGAAATTTCGCCGCACCAGTACCGATATTGACAATCCGCCCCCACCGGCGCGCAACCATGCCGTCAATGGTTGCCTGCATGAACTGCACGGGACTGAGCAGCGAAATATCCAGCGTAACCCGCCAGTCATCCATCGAGATTGTTCGGTAATCGCCCGTCGTAGGCGGAGGTGAGCAGGTGCCTACAAGGATATCGGGCTCAGGACAGGCAGCCAGAATGGTTTCACGTCCGGCGTCCGAGCTGTGATCCGCCACAATGGGATGTATGCGGGCTCCCGTCTCCCTGGAAATTTCCTCACACGTACGCAGGAGCCTATCCTCGCCACGCGCTGAAACAAATAACTCTACACCTTCCCGCGCCAGTGCCAGCACCGCTCCTCGTCCCATCCCCGCACTTCCACCGTTGACGATCGCCTTGCGACCGCGAATGCCAAGATCCATGGTGATTCGCTCCTCTCTCTTCGCTTGATAATCGGTTCTCCCGTCTCCAGCGTCGTGGACGGCTGGTTGCGACGACGGTTCGTCAGCACCTCTGCGCCTCACGCTCCCGGGTCAGGGTGCAATCCATGGTAAACATGTGCTACTTATTACCACGACCTTGGCCCGGGAGGAACAACGGCATGAACTATGATCTGATGATTCGAGGCGGTACGGTCATCGACGGGCGGCGTACTCCGCGGTTTCGCGCGGATATCGGCATCGTGGACGGCCACATCGCCACCATTGGCAGGATCGCGCCCTCACGGGCGCACCGTTGCGTGGATGCGGATGGACTCATCGTCGCGCCAGGCGTCATCGACCTCCATACCCACTACGACAGCCAGGTGTTCTGGGATCCCTGGTGCGCCATTTCCGGTCAGCACGGCGTCACGAGCGTCGTCATCGGTAATTGCGGGTTCGGTTTCGCGCCCGTGCAGCCGACCAACCGCGAGCGGGCGATGCTGGCGATGGCGCGCAACGAAGCCGTCCCGCTGGAGTGCATGCGCGAAGGCATGCCTTGGGACTGGACCACGTACCCGGAGTTTCTGGATAGCCTCGAGCGTACGTCCAAGGGTTTGAATCTCATGGCCTACATCGGCATCAATCCACTGATGGTCTGGGTTACAGGATCCGTGGAAACTGCCAAGGCCCGCGGTCTGAACCCAGCCGAGCGGGAGATCGCGGCAACGCTGTTACGCGAAGCCATGGACGCGGGTGCCTGCGGCTGGTCGGCGCAGTTGACCGGTGATCGCTCCATTCAGCGCGACTATGACGGCACACCGATGATCACCGACCTGATGCGGCGGGAAGATCTCGTTTTCCTGGCCCGCACGCTCGGCGACATCGGGCGCGGCACCATTCAGATGATCGGCCCGCCGGCCATGGCCGACATGCTGGCAGCGGAGTCGGGCAGGCCCGTCATTTTCAATACCCTCGCGCCACGCAACGATCAGCATGGGGCACCGGCGGAGGCACATCACCAGATCATCGACTGGCTCGCACGTGCCAATGGCGAAGGCAGGCGCATCATCGCGCAATCCGTGACCTGCGCCATCGACTATCAGTTCACTCTGGAGGACTGGAATCTCTTTGATTCTTCACCGCTTTGGCGGGACTTGACGCTGGGAACCATCAGCGAACGCCTCGCCAAAATGCGCGACCCGGCGCGCCGCCGCGCACTCCTCGACGAGTGGAACGCCGGCAAGGCCCCTCTCGCCGGAGGCGGCACCGAGGAGTTGGACGTGCGTCTTGGCGTATCCATCGATGCACTGGTACTCGCCTGGGTGACCGTGGAGGACCCGGAACTGAAACGATGGGAAGGCCACACGGTTCGGGAAATTGCAGCCGGCCGTGGCCAGCATCCACTGGATGCGTTCCTGGATATCGCCATCGCCTGTGATCTCGCCGCCGGATGGCAGAGCGTGCCGCGGGACTTCGACCCCGACGTCATGCGTGACGTGGCCAACTGTCCGTATGCGGTTCCCGGCCTCTCGGACGGCGGTGCGCACACACGATTTCTGACTACCGGCACGTATCCCACCGAGTTCCTTGCCACCTGGGTGCGCGACAACCAGGTCATGGACCTCGAGCAGGCACACTGGCGACTGTCAGCCTACTCCGCGCAGGCGGCCGGAATGCGTAACCGGGGCTGGCTGGCGGAAGGCATGCCCGCTGATATCGTGGTGTACGAACTAGATCGCCTGGCGCTACATCCGATCCAAAGGGTCCATGACTGGCCCGGCGGTGCCTGGCACTTCGACCGAAAAGCCGACGGTTGGCGAATCATCATGGTCAACGGAGAAATCACGTTTGTAGACGGCGTATGCACGGGCGCCACGCCGGGACGCCTCCTTCGGCACGGGCAGGGGTAGCCCGGACTGTTCTCCGGCGGGCGTCGGGAGCCCGGGAAACGCAACGTGGCGCGGACCGTCGCGCGCTCAGGTGTCAGTCCGTGCGCACCATCATCTTGCCTGTGTTCGCGCCGTCGAAGAGTCGCACAAGCGCGTTGGGAAGTTTGTCGAATCCACGGACTACCGTAGACCGTTGGCGAACGACGCCGGAAGCGTGCCAGCTCTGCAAGGCCGTACGCGCTTCATCGAAGCGTGCGCTGTAATCCGAGAGGATGAAACCTTCCATGCGTGCACGTCGGTAGACGAGGTTGAAATAGTTCACCGGCCCGGGCGGCAGCGTCGTAGCGTTGTAGCGTGATATGCCTCCGCAGATCACCACGCGCGCCCGCTGCGCCAGTCGTGCCAGACACAGATCGAGGATCTCACCACCAACGTTGTCGAAGAAAACATCGATGCCGTGCGGACACATCGCATCAAGCCCTTCAGAGAGATTGTCCTCGCGATAGTTCAATGCCTCATCAAAACCAAGTTCTTCCCGCAACACGCTACATTTCTCCGCCGTGCCGGCGATACCAATCACGCGGGCGCCGCGAAGCCGCGCCAGTTGCCCGGCAATGCTCCCAGTGGCACCCGCCGCACCGCTCACCACCACGGTATCTCCCCGCCGAGGACGCCCGATATCCAGCATGCCGAAATAAGCCGTCATGCCGGTACCGCCCAGCAGTCCGAGCGCAACTTCCGGGTCGACCGGCACTGAGTACTGATGGAACGGAATACGCCTGCCATCCGTGACGGCAAAATCCTGCATGCCGAAGAAGCCGAACACCTGCGCACCCACGGGATGTCGCGGATTCGACGACTGTATGATGGTGCCGACAGCCCGCGCCCGCATCACCTCCCCCAGCGCCTGAGGTGCCGTATAGTCGGTGCGCGCCTCCATCTGGCCCTTCATGGAAGGGTCCAGGGAGATGTACGCGGTTTTTACCAGCACCTCCTCCGGGCCGGGTACCGGCACCGGCGACTCCCGGTACGCCAGATCAGTCTCCTGAATGGGGCCGACGGGCCGGTTGGCGAGAACGTACTGTCGATTGACGTGCACTCCTACTCCTGAGTCAGTTTTCGTGACTGTCGCATGGCGTCGATCCGCGCGCGCAACACCTGATGGGCTTCCGGCGTCAGCGTATGGTTCCACACCATCAGCGCGGCAAGCGAAAAGCCCAGCGCAGGACCCAGCACGAAGAACAGGTGCAGGCCCAGCAATCCGGTCTCCGTGGACGGCACGCCCGGGCGTGCATCAAATCCCACGAGTGCCAGTACCCACATCGCGACGGCTGGGCCGAGTGACAGCGCAACCTTGGTCGTGAATGACCAAACCGCGAAGTACCATGCCGCACGGTCTTCGCCACTCTCCAGCGTATCCACGTCGATGACATCCGCCTTCATCGCATTTGGCAGCGAATAGAACGAACCACCGAGGAAGCCCGTACACGCAGTGATCGGCAGCATGGTGTAAAAGTCACCCGCGCCCAGCAGCAGGTAGCCACACTGCGCAGCAGCAAAGAGAAACAGCGCAGTAGCCCAGGCGCGGTGTTTGCTGTGCCGACGCGAATACCAGATCCAGAAAGGGATGCCGCAGAGGTTTGCCCCGTAGTACACGAGCAGCATCAGGATACTGTTCTGTTCCTCCTGCAGAACACCACGGATGAAGAAGACCACGAGTGCGGTTGATATCGCCGATCCAAGCTGATTGATGAAAAAGGCCGCCACCAGACGCTTGAAGGGCGCATTTCGCCACATCAGCTTCAATCCGGTGACCAGTGATACCGCCGAGGGCAGATAGTCCCGGCGCTCGTGGACATTCGCCACCGTCAAAAGCACGCAGATCGGCAACAGGATCAGTGTCATGGTTCCGATCAGCAACAAGGTCTCGCGGGTACCGCCAAAAGCAAAGAAATAGATTGCAAGCACCGGTACGAGCTTGCTCACCACGTTGGCCGCCATACCCAGCCATGCGCGCCAGCCAGCGATGCGCGTACGTTCGTGGTAGTCAGGAGAGAGTTCGGCCGCCCAGGCATAGTACGGAATGAACAGCATGGTCCAACCCGTCCAGAGCACTACCAGCCAACCAGCCAGGTAAGCGGCGGTTACGGGGGGCTGCGGCATGAACAGTTTCCAGATCGCCAGCATCAGAACAGGTATCGCGGCGACCATCCACACCCGCCGACGTCCCCAGCGCGTGTTGGTATGGTCGCTGAGCCAGCCGATCACAGGATCGGACACCGCATCGAACAAACGGGTAAAGAGCCAGATCGTGCCCACGGTCGCGAGGCTGATGCCGAGATCCGCGCCATAGTAGTTGGGCAGAAACGCCGCAACGGGCACGGCCGCCGCCTGGATCGGCATGTCGGACAGGCCGAAGAAGAACAGCGTTCGCCTGGGTAGCCTGTCGCCGGAATGCTTGTTTGTCATGACTGTCCGTGCCACAGGCGTGGCAGCCGTGCAGGTCGGGTACCCTTTCACCCGATGCCTCGCGCCGCCAGTTGCTGCACATTCTCCGCAATATGTATCACGCGTTATACCTTGGTGTCCCCGAATTGCAACCTCGGTATCAGTACAGGATTCCACCTCGCCGACCAGGAACGATACGCAGCTGGCCACGTCGCGATCAGCCAGCGCAGTCGTGCCTGCAACTTCGTTCCAGTTGAGGCCTGCGAAAGAGCAGCAGGGTAGGCAAGCAGGAAATCGCTGGTCAGCAAAGGCAGCGAAAAACGCTTACCTTGATACGAGGCGGCAACGCCGACGACAACTGAAAGAGCCCTGAAAGGACTTTCGCAGCAGACACGGTACTGCAGGCTCGATCGGCTCGTTTGATGTCAGGTAAATCCAAGTTCGGCAAACGACCGCGTGAACCGTTCCCGCAGGTCCTCGCGACAGGGAAATGACCGGTAGAAGTCGGCGATGCGGAAATGCGGCGCCCGCGCGCGAATGCTTTGCGCCCAGAAGGCAGCCTGCGCATGGTCGCCATTGCAGTGCGCGGCCAGCGCGGCAATCGCCTCGATGAGGTGGTGCGCGCGCGGCGCGTTGGCGGCCTTGATACTCCATTCCTGCGCCCGCCCCGGGTTGTCATTGGCCAGCCAGCTCAATGCCGACGTGGCAAGAAACGCATAGCGCAGCGGATCGATGGGCGACAGCGACAGCGCTCTGCTGATGAGCCGGTCGATCGTCTGCCCCTCACCGGTCGTGGCGCACGCCAATGCCTGGTTGTAGTACGCAAGTGCATTGCTCGGGCTCAAGGCCGCCGCGCGTTCGAACCACGGAACGGCCTGACTGACATGTCCGTGCAGATAGTGTGCGCGCCCCACGGTGACATTCACGACCGCATCGAAGGGATCGAGTTCGTATGCGCGTTCCGCGCTCGCCTGCGCCAGCCTGCGGGCGACATCCGGCTTCTTCGCATAGCCGACGAAGGCATCCTGGAAGTGGGTGAACGACAGGCCCGCATGGGCAAGCGCAAATCCCGGGTCCAGCGAAACCGCCCGCTGGAACAGGTGCATGGCCACATCGTTGTCGTGACCGTTGAAGCGGTGCGCATGACGCAGACCGCGGAAATAGCAGGTCCACGCATCCAGGTCTTCCGTGCTGATGATCGTCTCAACGCCGGCCCGTTCGGACTGGATGCGCATTTCAATGGTGTTGACGATGCGGGCCACGAGGTCGTTGCGCAGTGTGATCAGCGCATCGACCGGCGTGGTGAAGCGATCCGCCCACACCACATCCCTGGTCGCCGTAGCCGTCAGCTCCACGGTGACGGAAGCCTGTTCACCGAATATCGCCAGGCTGCCCGAGAACAGATAGTCCACGTCGAGTATGCGCACGACGTCTTCCAGGTCCACGCCGCGCAGCTTGAACGTGGATGCCCGGGAAATCACACGCAGCCAGCGCAATCGCGACAGGTCCGCGGTAACTTCATGAGAAATGGCGTCCGCCAGCGGTTCGTAGCGCGTGTCGAGACTCAGCAGCGTCAATGGCATGACGGCGATCGAGGCGCGCGATGCCTCCTCGACGGGCGACGTTTCCGGCGCGGGGAGCGGGCGGGTTGTCGGGTTGACGACAGTCGCCACCGCCGCGACGAAGCGGAAGCCGCGTTCCCGCACGGTGCGGATGAACCGCTGCGCCTTGCCATCATCACCGAGAGCCGCCCTGGCGGAGCGGATGCGACTGTTGACCGCCGCATCCGTGACCACCCGGCCACCCCAGACGCGTTCGTTGAGTTCATCCTTGCCGATGACCCGATCCGGGTTGGCGACGAGCAGCTCCAGCAACGCAAATACCTGCGGCTCGAGGGGCACGACCTGCCCGTTCGCCCGCAATTCCTGCTTTTCGGCGTCCAGTTCGAAGGGGTCGAATCGGTAGAGCATCGTCATCTGCAGCCAGTCTGCACGTAATGATCGCGAAATCGTCATGTTTCCCGCAAGCAGCAATACCCCGTGGCCGCCATCCTGTGTCCATCGCACCTTCGCGTGCATTCATGAGGTTCACACCGATGGCACAGGCAGCAACGACTAATCAGTCCGAAACCCTCGAACTCAACGACATCAAGCGCAGGCAGCAGGCGGTATGGGCGTCCGGCGACTACGCACAGGTGGGGTGCACCCTGCAGATCGTGGGGGAAAACCTGGCCGAGGCGCTGCAACTGCGCGCCGGGGAACGCGTGCTCGACGTTGCCGCCGGCAACGGCAACTTCACGCTGGCAGCCGCCCGCCGTTTCACTCGGGTCACCTCCACGGACTATGTCGCGGCCCTGCTGGCGCGTGGCGAGCAGCGCGCCACCGCGGAAGGCTACGACATTACTTTCCAGGTGGCCGACGCGGAGGCGCTGCCTTTCGCGGATGACTCGTTCGACTGCGTCGGCTCCGTGTTCGGCGCCATGTTCGCGCCCGACCAGACACGTTGCGGCACGGAGCTGGTGCGAGTCTGCCGCCCTGGAGGCCGCATCGGCATGGCCAACTGGACGCCCGACGGCTTCATCGGTCGCCTGTTTCGTGTCGTGGGCAGCCATGTGAAAAGCGCGGTCCCGTCACCGGCGCTGTGGGGAACACAAGCCCACCTGCGACAGATTTTCGCCGATTGCACAACGCTCGAGATCCAGCGACGGCACTTCAACTTCCTCTACCGGTCCACCTACGCGTGGCTCGAGAATTTCAAGACCATCTACGGCCCGGTGCGCAATGCGTTCCTGCAGGTGGAACCGGCTCGCCGGGACGCTCTGCAAACTGATCTCCTGGCATTGCTCGATGAACTGAACGTCGCCGCCGACGGCACGATGGTCGTTCCCGCCGAGTATCTTCAGGTGGTAGCTACCCGCTGATCCCGCAACCGGAAGGAGATCGTCGATGAACGCATCGCTCAGACTCGACGCCGTGGATCGACTCGCACTCGGCTTCCTTGGGCTCGGAACCAGCCTGTTTGTGGTCGGGTTGCTCGTCGATCCCCAAGCGTTGACCCAGGTTCTGCGCACCATCGTGGATGAGTGGACACCGGGGTTTGTCATCGACGGTCTCCTGCTGCTCGTGGTCAATCGCATCATCCGTGATAACGAGCGCAAGGCCGTGCTTGCGCAGGTGGGCTCGCTCAGCAACGACTTCGCGCTGGACGCGGTGCGCCGCTCCCGGCAGGAAGGCTGGCTGGAGGACGGCGCGATCCGGGGCGCTACGCTGCGCAAGGCGGCGCTGCACAACGCTGACCTCAGCAGTGCCTGCCTGCAGAACGCCGATCTGCGCTACAGCGATCTCAGCAGCGCCTGCCTGACCTACGCCAATCTGCAGGACGCCGATCTCACCGGCTGCAACCTGCGCGGCGCGGATCTGCGCTGGGCCGACCTGCGCGGTGCGCGCTGCAACTGGGCGGACCTGACCCTGGCGCTGCTCGAAGGCGCGAACCTCGATGGTGCGTGCTTCGAATGCGCCGCTGTCGACACGGAGTTTGCCGAGCGCCATCCCGATCAGCACACGTTTGCGGGCGGGCATCTCAGCCAGCGCCAGGTGGAACTCGTGCGCTCGACCTTCGCGCAACTGGAGCATTGCGGAAGTACCGCCATCGATCTTTTTTATCAGAATCTGTTTGCAGCCCGACCAGACCTCGCAGCGATGTTTTCCGGGTCACGCAGACGACAGAGCCAGAAATTCCTGGTGAGCCTCAAGGTCATCGTGACCGCGCTGGGCCAACCGGAGCGCAGCATCGAAGTGCTGGAACAACTCGGCAGGCGCCACGCGGGTTACGGCGTGCGCCGGGAACACTATGACCTCGCAGGCGGCGTGCTGATGGAGACGCTCGCGCAGTACTTCGGTCCGGCATTCACGGATGAAACAGCGGAGGCCTGGAAGCGGGCCTTCGACCTGATATCTGGCGTCATGCGCGGCAGCGATGTTCAGCCGCAGCACACACCGGCGCCGCAGGCGCGTTGAGCCGGAAACCTGTTTCCCCACCGCATTGCGCAGCCTTGTCGTCAGCCGCCATCAGAAAAAGACAAACGACCGCACCACCACGTTTCGCCGACACGGCGCATCCGGTGGCGCGGTCGGATCGATGCAGGCGGTATGGAAGGACCAGCGGGACACCGATCCGTCGGTCACGGAGTCGTAGCACTTGAGCATCGACACCTCATGCGGCTGTTGCTCCGGCAACCAGTACCACTCGTGTTCCGGCCGGTAGGTGAAACGCGTCGTCTCGCCAACGCGGTCGTCGTAGATGCGGTAGTTGTTGATGTAGGGCTGATCCGCGAATGATGGCCAGGCACACAGGACAAACGGATTCTGGCGCACCGCCTCCATCGGTTTGGCGAGATTCACGGACAGGAAACGCCGCGCCATCTTCGCCCGCGCCTGGGCCTCCGTGTACCGCTGTTCGCGGCCAAAGTTGCGCAGGTTGCGGGTGAGCAGCTCATGGCAGCGTACGCGGCCGCTGTTGTCGTTCAGATCGTTGTGCACGAGGTTGGCGTAGGCGCGATTGACGCCCGGATCCTTGTTGTCCTGATCCTCTTTCACCGGCCCCTGGTACTGTTTGTCGAAGACGTCGTGGTTGTACACCAGCGCGTCCGTTGCGCCCGGAAAGAAGTCGAGCAACAGGCGCTCCATCTCCGCATAGAACACGCGCTCCACTTCGTGTGCATCGTAGAAGTTTGTGCAGCGGGATTCGCAGTGCGCCAGCGCGATGCCGAGGCGATCCATGCTTTCTGAACTGAACGGCGACAGTCCCGGGTAGTACTCGCCAAGCCGACGCGCATCGCGCAGTACCTGCGGAAAGTAGAGGCAACGGCGGACTTCCTGCCTTTCTTCTTCGCGCAACAACTCCGCATCGACAGCGCGTGCCGGATCGCGCCACAAGGCGTTCGACGACACCACGGAATACGAGGGCTGGTTGTTCACGGTGTAACGCAGCGGCAACGCCACGCCACCCTCCGGTGCCTCGATGCCCTGCTGCCGGATGTAGGCAAGACACTCCGCATAGCGGCGGAAACCCGTACCCCACGCCGTCTCCACCGGACCGGGTGGTGCATTGTCCAGGCGTTGCACGAGATCCCGGCCTCTCCCCTCGGCGATCTGCGCAAGTGCCGCTTCCACCGCGGCGGCGGTACCCGCATCGCCGTCACGATCGAAGGCGGCAAAGCTGAGCCCACCATTGGCTGCCAGGGGCGGTGGCTGGCCCGCGGTGCGTTCCGGTTGTGGCACAAAAGGCGCGGTGCGCGCGCCGGATGGTCCGTCGAAGTCGATACCGCTCTGCGCCATGATGCCCTCCTGTTCACGCCAGCTGCGCGCCGAACACACGCAGCGCGGCGAGCGCCGCCAACCCAGGCTTGCGCGTCGCGAACCAGTGCGGCAATGGCACTGTCGCCGGTCACTGCGTGCGCACCGGAGGTTAGACCGCCGGTTGCGCCAGAGCAAACGACGCCAGAGGACGCATCTGCGCAAACGGCGCGCCGGCCCCCGAACACGATGCTGAAAAAGTCCCTCCCGGACTTGTTTCAGCAGTCGGCGGCTTCGCCGACTCGCACCAAATGCAGCGTTTTCCGCTGCATTCGCGGGCCAGCCCGGGCAGCATCGCCGCCGGAAAGGGGACCTGAAGAAGCGCGGCCTGGCCCCGGATCCGTGCGAACCCGGGCGCCACAGAAAGTCCAGGGTCGTACAGGCTTGCTAATGACCACTGGTCAGCTCTATAAATGACCGCCCGTCATCTACCACCCGGACAATCCCGTGACAGCCCGCCCTCAGCGCGCGCGCTCCACCGCCCAGAAGCAGCTGCGGCGGGCCGACATTCTCGACGCCGCTGACCGGCACCTCACCGAGGTCGGCTTCGAAGCCTTCTCCATGGCATCGCTCGGCCGGCTGGCGGGCGTCGCCAAAGGCACGCTGTACCTGTACTTCGAAACCCGTGAAGACGTGCTCCTGGCACTGTTCATTGCCAAGCTCGACGCCTGGCGATCCGCCATGGAAGAGCACACGCCTGCACGGGATACCGATGCCGCCTTCGCGCAACGCTTCCATGCCGAGGCCAGCGCGCAGGCCAATCTGCTGCCCCTGATGGCGCGCCTGGACAGCGTCATCGAACACAACGTCACACTCCCGACGCTCATCGCCGCAAAACGCAGGATGGATGCCACGCTGCGGGATCTGGCGGGCATACTCGCGCCACGACTGGCCCTGCCGCCAGGGGCAATGCTGGAAGCCATCCACGTGCTCGGCGCCCTGTTGCTGGGCGCGGCACAGATGGACGCCGGCCCCTGCCTGGATTCACCCGACATTCCCAGGGACGTGCGACAGATTGTCACCCGCTTTTCATCCGATGAACTTTTCACCAGGAATGCCGTCCGCATCCTCGACGGCATACGCCACGACACCCATACCGAAACCGGAGACCACGCCACATGATCGAATTCACGCTCAACGGCAAAACCGTCAGCACCAACGACAGCCCGGACACGCCGCTGTTGTGGGTGGTGCGCGACACCTTCAAGCTGAAAGGCTCCAAGTTCGGCTGCGGCGCGGGCCTCTGCGGCGCCTGCACCATGCACGTGGACGGCGCGGCCACGAAGACCTGCGTGCTGCCCGTCGGCGCGGTCGCAGGCAAGGCCGTGCTCACCATCGAAGGCCTGGGCACGCCGGACAACCTGCATCCCCTGCAGGCGGCCTGGCATGAACTCAGCGTGCCGCAGTGCGGCTACTGCCAGTCCGGGCAGATCATGGCCGCGGCCGCACTGCTCGCCACCAATCCACACCCGGATGCACAGGCCGTGGAAGCTGCCATGGCAGGCAACATTTGCCGATGTGGCTGCTATACGCGCATCAAGCGGGCAATCCTCGAGGTGGCCGGCAGCAACCTGGCCTACGACGCCACCCGCACCCAACCCGCCACGGAGGCATCGGCATGAACGCCAGCAACCTTTCCCGCCGCCGCTTCCTGCGCAACAGCGGCATCGTCGGCGGTGGTCTTGTCATCGGCCTGAATCTCACCGGCTGCTCGCGCGCACCGCTGCCGGTGCCACCGCTCGCCGACGGGCTGACACCCAATGCCTTCCTGCAGATCACCGCGGACAACCGGTTCATCTTCTACTGCCCGCGCGACGAGATGGGTCAGGGTGTCACCACCGGTCTGGCCACCCTCATCGGCGAGGAACTGGATGTGCACCCCGCCGATTTCGAAGTCCGGTTCGGTGGCGTGCACCCGGACTACGCCAATCCGGATTTCCGCATGCAGATGACCGGCGGCAGCACATCGGTGAAAGCGCATTTCCTGCCCCTCAGGCAGGCCGGCGCCGACACGCGGGCCCTGCTGCTGGCAGCAGCCGCCGCCGATCTCGGTGTGCCCGTGGCAAGCCTGCGCACGGAAGCGGGCCATGTGCTCAATGGCGACGACAGGCATCCCTACGGCCGGTTCGTCGGCACCGCCGCATCGCTCGACATGCCGGCGGACACCCCCCTGAAGTCGAGAGATGCGTTCCGCTACATCGGCCACAATTTCCCGCGCGTGGACGGCGTCCTCAAGGCAACCGGCACGGCGCAGTTCGGGATCGACGTTGACCTGCCCGACATGCTGCACGCGGTGGTCCGGCGCTCGCCCGTGCCCGGGGCACGGCTGCGCTCCGTCGACCAGGCCCCGGCACTGGCCATGCCGGGCGTCACCCACGTGCTCGCGATCTCCACGGGTGTTGCGGTGGTCGCCGGATCCCACTGGCAGGCGAAACAGGCCGCGGGAAAGCTTGCGCCGGTGTGGGAAGACGTCCCGCTGGCAGGCATCGACTCCGCAACCATCCAGGAGGACTATGCCCGGGCCATGGAGGGCACCGACGGTGTCGTGGCCCTGGACGAGGGTGATGTCGAACTGGGCTTCGCCGCAGCTGACAAAGTCGTCGACGCCCGGTACTGGACGCCGTATCTCGCGCATGCACCCATGGAGCCGATGAACGCGGTCATTCGCATCGCCGACGGGCGCGCGGAACTGTGGTCCGGCACCCAGAGCGTACAGGCGGCACAGGGTCTGGTGGCGCGCACCGCCGACATCGATCCGGCCCTGGTGACCGTGCACAACACTTACCTCGGCGGTGGGTTCGGCCGGCGTGGCACACTTTCCCACGTGACGGAAGTCACCGAAATTGCACTGGCCGTGAACAAGCCGGTGCACCTGCTGTGGTCACGCGAAGACGATCTGCGCAACGGTGTGTACCGGCCGGCGTCGCTCATGCATCTGCGTGCCGGCGTCGACGCCGGTGGCAACCTCGTTGCCTGGGACGCGCACCGCGTCGGCAGCAACATCGGCCCGGATTCCCTGCGCGCCGTCGCTCCCGGCGTACTGCCTGGTGTCGGGGAGCGGTTCATCCACGGCATGGCGGACCTGAGCGACCGCATCACGAGCGACTGGTTTGCCGATCCCACCAGTACCGAAGGTCTGGCGGACGACTACGACGCCGCGCATCGCCGTGTCACCCAGACCACCGTCAACCACGGCATTCCGGTCACTTTCTGGCGCAGTGTCGGGCATTCGCACACCGCGTTTGCCAAGGAATCGATGATGGACGAGCTCGCCCTCGCGGCCGGCCAGGACCCGGTGGCGTTCCGACTCAAGCACACCCGCACCAACAAACGGCTGCACAACGTCATCCGCATTGCCAGCGAGAAACTGCGCGAAATGCAACCCGAGTCAGGCAGGTTCCTCGGCTTTGCCGCGCACCATGCCTTCGACACCGATGTGGCGGAGATCGCGGAAGTCTCGGTAACCGGCAACCGCATCCGCGTGCACAAGGTCACCTGCGTGGTGGACTGCGGACTGGCCATCAATCCGGACGTGGTGCGTGCACAGATGGAAGGCGGCATCGTGTTCGGACTGACCGCGGCACTGCACGGCAACCTGGAAATCGAAGGCGGCGCCATCCGCGAGAGCAACTTCCACGATTATCCGCTGTTGCGCATGGACGAAGCGCCGGACATCGAGGTGATCATTGTCGACAGCGGGGAGGCGCCGACGGGCGTGGGCGAACCCGGGGTGCCACCCATCGCGCCCGCGGTGGCGAACGCGGTGTTCCGCGCCACCGGCCAGCGCCTGCGCTCACTACCGCTGCGGCTCAGCGCCTGAATGCGGCAGGCGGCGTCCGCATGGGCGCCGCCTCTGCCTGCCGGCGACTCGGCACAATCGGCTCCCGGGTGCCCGCCGCCACGCGCCCGAAGAGAAGATGTTGTCGGCGTCTTCCTTGCGTGCAAGCTGACGCCCCGCGGCGGGATTGCGCTCCCGACGACCTCGCATCGAACGAATTTCCATGCACGAAAACGCTGGCCGATCGCGACCCGGCCAGCTGTTATGCTGTCCGTCCATGTTCACTCTCTACCACCATCACGACCTTGCGCGCCTGGCGGACGTACTGGGTCTCATCCGCCGTTCCCGGTCGACGCCATCGCCACTCACACCCGACACCGTACTGGTACCCAACATGGGACTCGGCCGCTGGCTGAAAATGACCCTCGCCGGGCAGTACGGCATCGCGGCCAACATCGAAACCGTCCTGCCGGCGCCTTTCTTCTGGCAGGTTCTCGCCACCGGCTTCGGGGACCAGCGACCGGACAGCGCCGCCTACCGTCGTGAGAACCTGCGCTGGCACCTCTACGCACTGCTCCCGGGGCTTGCCGAAGACATACCCGAAGTAGCCCACTACCTGGCCGAACAACCCGCGGAGCTGCGGCGCTGGCAACTGGCGGAACGCCTCGCCAGTCTGTTCGATGAATACCTGATCTATCGCCGCGACCTGCTGCTGCGCTGGGAACGCGGCGAGTACGGCAACACCGCGTTGGAGCACTGGCAGGCGGCCGTGTGGCGCGGTGTCGTCAACGCCCTTGGAACCGGGCATCGCGCCCGTCTGCTGGGTGACTTCGTTGAGCGCATCGGTCGCGGCCAGACGCCAGAGACGGGCAACTGGCCCGCGCACCTTTTCTGCTTCGGTCTGGGCAACCTGCCACCCGACTACCTGCGCCTGCTCTATGCCATGGCGCGCCACATCCACGTGCACTTCTTCCTGCCCAACCCCAGCGATGGCTACTGGGGCGACATCGAGCGTCGGCATGTCATGCTGGACCTGCTGCCTGCCGCCGCCGACGCACCCGGCGAGGCAGTGGTCACACAGGGACACCCCCTGCTGGCGAGCCTCGGCTTCGGCGCAAGGGACTTTCTGCGTCTCATCTATTCCGACGAATTTGCGGACATCCGTGAACTGGAACTGGGTGGGCTGCTGGACTATCAGCCGCCTGGCGACGACACACTGCTGCATCGCGTGCAGTCCGGGGTGATCGCCATGGATGCAACACCGGCAACGTCCGCGGACATCGACGCTTCGTTCCAGGTCCACGCCTGCCACGGACCGCTGCGCGAAGTGCAGGTGCTGCACGATCAGCTCCTTGACCTTTTGACAAACGATCCAACGCTCGAGCCTCGCGACATCATCGTCATGACACCGGACGTCGCCGCGTTTGCGCCCGCCATTCGCGCGGTGTTCGGCGCCGCGGACGGTGCGGACGGCATTCCCTTCAATCTGTCCGACCAGTCGCGCCGCGATTCGCACCCCATGGTGCTCACCTTCCGCACCCTGCTCGAGCTGCCGCTGTGGCGCTGGACCAGCACCGATCTCATCACCCTGATCAACGTGCCGGCCGTATTGCGTCGGTTCCGGCTCGATGCGGCCGATGCCGACAACCTGCGCCGCTGGTTCGACGAAGCCGGCGTGCGCTGGGGCGTGGACGCCGATCACCGGGAAAGCACGGGGGCCGGGCACTGGTCGCAGAACTCGTGGCAGTTCGGTCTCGACCGCTTGTTCGCCGGTGTATTGCTCGCCGACGCGGACGCGCTGGTAGACGGCGTCGCTCCCATGGTGAACCTGGAAGGCGGCGCCACGCAGGCGCTTGGCCGGTTCTGGCTGCTGTTCGAACGCTTGCGTGCGTGGCGGGAGATTCTTCCCGGCCCGGCAACCGCGGCCGCGTGGCGCGAACGGCTGACATCCCTGTGCACGGACTTTCTGGAGGCCGACACAAACGATCGGGACGAACTCAGCGCGCTGCAGACCCTGGGCGATGCACTGGACGTCTTCGATACCGGCGCGGCCGCACTCGGCAACGAGCCACTGTCATGGGACGCCGTGCGGGCCATCGTGGACGGTGAACTCGGCGGATCCGCGTCACGTCAGCCCTTTCTCGCCGGTGGCGTCACGTTCTGCTCGCTGGTACCGCTGCGCACGGTGCCGTTTCGCGTGGTCTGCGTGCTCGGCATGAACGACGGCGTGTTTCCGCGCCGGGAGACCGGCCGTTCGCTGAACCTCGTGCGCCTGCATCCCCGCGTGGGCGATGCCAGTCCGCGCAATGACGACCGGCTGCTGCTCCTGCAGTGGCTGCTGGCCGCACGCGATGTGTTCTACCTCAGTTACACCGGTCAGGACACCACGTCCGGCGAGGCGCTGAATCCCAGTATCGCGGTGACGGAGCTCCTGGACTTCGTCGCCGCCAACCAGTTGCCCGGCATGCCGCACGCCTCTGCGCTGTCACGCCTGGTCACGATGCAGCCGATGCAACCCTTCAGCGCACGATATTTTGCCCCCGGCAATACAACTGCACCGACGAGCCGCGTGTTCACTTTCCGCGCCGGCTGGCGCGCCGGCATGCGGGCCGCCTACACGGAACGCGGCGTGCTTGCGGCGTTTGTCGACACCATACGAACCGCGGCGACGGCGCCGTCGCGCATCACGCTGGACGAGCTCAAGCGCTTCTTCAGGCATCCGTCACGCTACTACCTGAGGGACGTGGAACAACTGGCGCTGGAGGTCCGCCAGGACAGCGTGCGCGATGACGAAACACTGGCGCTAGCGCGCCTGGAGCGGTCGAACCTGCGCGTCGCGCTCTGGAACGCCGCCCGCGCCGGCAACACACTCCCGGAGACGCCGCCACCCTGGCTGCTGGCGAGCGGCGAGTTGCCACCGCCCCCCCTTGCCGATGCACCGTATCGCGAGGCTCTCGACATCGCCCGCGTGCTTCTCGACGTGCACGGCGTCATGGCCGTTCCGACTGACAGCACCACGGACGTGGATATCGCGCTGGGTGCCGGCGTACGCCTCGTCGGTCGCGTTACCGGCATCGGCCCACGCGGCCTCGTGGCCCTGGAGTGCGGCGAGCTCTCGGGTAGCGTGCTGCTGCCCCACTGGATCGATCTGCTCGCCGTCGCCGCGGCGGCAAACACCCGCACGTCGCTCACCTGCGTGGGCGTTGATGACAAGCGCGGGCTGGCAGCCAGAGCGGGTGCCATCGGTCCGGCTCTGGCGCGGCAGGAGCTCGAAACACTGGTAGAGCTGTACCTCGCGGGACAACGTTCGCCACTCTGTTTCCTGCCCAGGCTCGGCATGCGCTATGTCGAGAAGCTCAAACCGGGAGACGTTTCCAGCGCCGTCAAGGCACTGGCAAGTTGCAACAATGCACTCGACGGGTTTAACGGCAGCTGGACGGACCTGCAGGATCCCTGGTTCGCTCCGCTGCTGGCGCCGGAGCCGCACTACCTCGGAATCGATCCGGACACCAGCGAGTTCTGCCGGCTGGCCACGGCCATCCTCGCGCCACTGGTTGCCAGTCTGCAGCCAGTCCCCGTTGCCACCTGGCTTGCGGAACTGCGGGCGCGGGGTGGAGAAACGGCATGAACAGCCTGCCCTTCGACGCCCTCACCTTTCCGCTGGAGAGAATCCAGCTCATCGAAGCCAGCGCCGGCACCGGCAAGACGTTCAGTCTCGCCAGTCTGTACCTGCGGCTGCTGGTGGAGCGCGAACTCGATGTTCGCGACATTCTGGTCATGACGTATACGCGGGCGGCGACGCAGGAACTGCGCGAGCGCATTCGCGCCCGCATCGCCGGCGCGGCCGCGCTCGCCGCAAACCTGCACACCGCCGTTCCCGGCAACGCGGAGGAACGGTTCGCGATGGATGTGCTGAACGCGCGCACGCGCGTGGAGGCTCCCGCGGCGCTGGCGGCACGCCTGCGCGATGCCGCGGTGCGCATGGACGAAGCCACGATCGCCACCATTCACTCGTTCGCGCAGCAGGCCGCCAGCGAAAACGCGTTCGAATCCGCCCTGCCCTTCGATCGTGGCACCCAGGTGGACGACGCGGCTGTCATCGAGGCAGCGGTGACGGACTACTGGCGCAGCCAGGTACTGGCAAAGCCCGAAACGCTGGGACCGTTGTTCGCAAGCTACTGGGCCGTTCCCGGCAAGCTCCTCGAGGAACTGCGACTGCCACTCGACAGGCCTCATGCGGCCGTTGCGGTGCCGGACAGGGATGAACTCGCCCGCCTGTCGGCCGCGGCGCACACCGCCTGGTCGAGCGATCGCGGAACACTGGCATCCATTCTGGCGCAGGCCGTCACCTCCCGAAAATTTCTCAGCACGGGAACGTTCGTCGACCTGTTCAGCGACGAGTCTTCCGTCACGCGGCATCTAGGCGAAATCGACCGTGCTTTCGAACATCCCAGTCACGACATAGCCATCGTTCCGCACTGGGTGCGCGGCCTGTGCACACCGCGGGGTATCGAAACCAACTTCCACAAGGTGTTCAAGGCGCACGACCGGCTGCACCCGCTGCCATTCATCCACGCGCTGGCGGAGCTCGCGCCGCGCATCCGCCCCCTGCTCCTGCACGACGCCGTGCAACAGGTACGGGCCAACCTGGCGCAGCGCAAACAGGCGAGCCGCAGCTTCTCCTACGCGGACATGATCGGCGCCCTTTACGACGCCATCACCCACCCCGATCGCGGCCGCGCGCTAGCCGATGCACTGCATCGCACGTGGCCGGTCGCACTCGTGGACGAGTTCCAGGACACCGACCCCGCCCAGTACGCCATCCTGCGGGCGATCTACCATGGCCGCGACGCGGGGGCGCTGGTACTGATCGGCGATCCGAAACAGGCCATCTACGGCTTTCGCGGCGGTGACGTGCACGCCTATCTGCAGGCACGCAGCGACGCGGCGGGTTGCTATCACCTGGCCACCAATTTCCGCTCCACCGGCGCCGTACTGCGCAGCATTGAAGCCCTGTTCAACGGCCCCGCCGGTCAGACGCAATCCGGCCCGTTCCTGCAGCCGACCATCCGCTTTCAGCCCGTCGACGCCGGGCGGACCCGCGGTGACAGGGTCTTGGAACTGGCAGGACGGGAGTTGCCAGCCGTCACCGTGTGGCACGTTGCGGACGAGGACACCCGGGCTGCCGCCGAAGCGCGTTTCGTCGACGCCACCGTCACCGAAATCTGCACGCTGCTCGATCCGGATTCCGGATACCGCGTGCGCGGCGACGGCGAAAGGCATGTACAACCCGCCGATATCGCGGTACTGGTCAACACCAATGCACAGGCGGAACAGGTACAGCGCGCGCTGGCGCGCCGCGGCGTCGCTTCGGTGTGCCTGCAGCGGGAGACGGTGTTCGCCAGCGATGAAGCCCGACACCTGCTGCTGTTGCTGGTCACCGTGGCCGGTGGCGCCCGACCGGAGGCCGTGCGCGCGGCGTTGACGACACCCCTGTTCGGAAACCGGCTCAGCGACCTGCATGCGCTGGAAAATGATGACAACGCCTGGCAGCACGCCGTCAGCCGCTTCCAGGACGCCGCGGACACCTGGCGACGGCATGGCATTCTCGCCGTGCTGGAGCCGCTGTTCCAACAGGCGTCCGCACGTCTTCTTGCCTTGCAGGACGGCGAACGCCGCATGACCAACTACCTGCACCTGGCCGAACTGCTATCCGCCCGGGATGCCGTGTCCTTCGGCCAGGCCCACCTCGTCCGCTGGCTGGGCCGGCAGATCGTGGAACCGGACCAGGAAGGCGATGCGGACGCGCAGCTCCTGCGCCTGGAATCTGACGACCGCCTGGTGCGCATCGCCACCACGCATCGGGTGAAAGGGCTGGAATTCGACATCGTCTTCCTGCCATTCGGCATCAGTCTGGGGCCGAAAATCGGCAAATCCGCCTGGGTGATTCACGATGCGCACGGCCAGGCGCACGTCTGTTTCGCCGCCGAGGAGGACAACCATCAGGACCAGGCCGTGCTCGAGGCGCGCGCCGAATCCCTGCGCCTGCTGTACGTGGCGCTGACCCGGGCCGCGCAGGCGCTTTACCTCGGCTGGGGAGCGGTCAAAGGGGCGCCCAATGCGGCGCTCGCCTGGCTGCTGCACGCCGATCAGGAACCAGCGATCGACCGTATCGTCGATGCCCGCACGAAATTGCCCGACTGGTTCACGGCCAGGGCTGTCGCCGATGCACTGTCAGCCTGGGCAGCTCGCGCCGGCGGCAGCGTACGCGTCGTGCCGCCACCAGCGCCGCTGCCGGCGCACTACCGCATCGACGCGGGGTCGCCGCCGGAAGGCAACGCACGCACCGATCTCCCTGCCCCACGCCAGGACTGGTCCGTGTTCAGCTTTTCCCGCCTGGTCGCCGGCGGCCGGTTGCACAGCACGCGTACGGGAACCGACGACGAGGTGGCGGACGACACCCTGAGGGTCGAGGCCGCGCCAGCTGTACCGGATACTGCACTCCCATTGCAGGGAGCCGCTTTCGGCTCTGCTGTACATGGCATGCTGGAACGCCTGGATTTCGCCACGTGGCCGGCGCCGGACGCACCCGCCACCACGGCAACCCTCGAGCTCGCACGCGCGCAACTGCTGTCGGCCGGAATCAGTCTTGCCGCCCGTCCCGACGCGGAGGCGATACTGACCGCAGTGTGCCAGCTTGTCGCGCGCACCCTGCACACGCCGCTGCCGCACATTGGCGCACTCGCGCAACTGCCACCAACACGCCGTCGCACGGAAATGGAATTTCACATGCGTCTCGGTGGCGAACGCGTCGCACGGGTGCTGACGGTCCTGCATGCGCAGGGCTACGCCGTGAGCCTGGCGCCGGACCGCGCGCAGCAGACGCTCAGCGGCCTCATGCAGGGATACATCGACCTGCTGGTGGAAGCGGACGGCCGCTACTGGGTGGTGGACTACAAGACCAACAATCTGGGATCGCGCTTCGCGGACTACCATACCGAAGCGCTGGCCGCGGCGGTGCGGCACGGCAACTACGATCTGCAGTACCTGATCTATCTGGTGGCGCTGCACCGTCACCTAACGTTTGCGTTGCCGGACTACGATCCGGCCCGCCACCTTGGCGGGGCGATCTACCTGTTCGTGCGCGGCCTTGACGGCAACGGCGCGGACACCGGCGTGCATGTCGACCATCCGGGCGTCGACTGCATCCTCGCCCTGGACGCGCTGCTGGACGGCCGGGAGGCCAGGGGGTGAGCGAGTTCCTCAACAGCCTTCGCCGGGCGGTCGACGCGGACCGCCTGCAACCCCTCGACCTGGCGCTGGCGGACTGGTGCCTGCGTCATGGCGGCGGCGAAGCAGTGGCTCTCGCTGCCGCGCTGGCGAGTCGCGCGGTGGCGGAAGGTCATGCCTGTCTGCGGCTGCCGGCCGCCGGACTCGAACTCGGCCCAGGCGATCTGCACATCGACGCCGATACACTGCACACGGCCCTGGCAGACAGTCCGCTGGTCGGCGGCCCCGGTGCTACCACCCCCCTGGTCCTGGACGCGGACCGGCTCTACCTGCAGCGCTACTGGCACTACGAGGCAGCACTGGCAACACGCCTGCGTACGTTGATCGCGGCAGCGCCGATGCCGGTGGACCCTGCCCCGCTCGGCGCTCATGGCGGCCTTTTCGACTACGACTGGGTAGCCAGCGGCGAGACCAACTGGCAGGCGGTTGCCGCTGCTGCTGCACTGCGCCATCGCTTCACCGTTATTTCCGGCGGACCCGGCACCGGCAAGACGTACACGGTGCTGCGCCTGATTCACCTGCTGGTGACCACCGCCACCAGCGACGGCCGGCCGTCGCCGGAAATTCTGCTGGCGGCACCCACCGGCAAAGCCGCAGCACGCATGATGGAATCCATCCGCGCCGGTCTGGCGACGCTGCCGGCAACCAGCGCCCTTCACGACCAGTTGCCGGGAAAAGCCTCGACACTGCATCGGCTGCTCGGGTTGCATGGCGGCACCGTGCTGCCCCGCTACCACCGTGACAATCCCATTCCCGCGGACGTGGTGATGGTGGACGAAGCATCCATGATCGATCTGCCGATGATGGCCAAGCTGATGGATGCCCTGCCGGAACACGCGCGGCTGATCCTTCTGGGGGACCGCTACCAGCTGGCGTCCGTGGAAGCCGGCTCGGTGCTGGCGGAAGTGTGCGGCGCCGCGGGTGTCAACCACTTCAGCGCGGCGCAGTGCGCCGCCTTTGCACCCCTGCTCGGCGATGCCCGGCCAGCCGCCGGCCCCCCGCCTCTCGCCGATCACGTGGTGACGCTGCGCACCAGTCACCGCTTCCATGCGGGCAGCCCCATCGGTCGTCTTGCCGCCGCCGTCAACGCCGGGGATGCCGAGGCGGCACTGCGCACCCGCGCGGAATCCGACCCGACCGTTCAGCTGCTTGTTTCTCCGCGCCAGGACCTGGATGCCCTGGCGCAGACACTGGCCGCGACCTACCTGCCGCTACTGGATGCCACCGATCCCGCGGTGGCGCTGGCAAGCCTGGACGCAGTGCGGCTGCTCACCGCAACGCGCGTGGGTGACCGTGGCGCCATCGCCATGAATCGCCGCATCCAGGACCAGCTCGGCCGCCTGCGCAACCTCGACACCCGGCAGACGTGGTATCACGGCCGGCCCATCATCGTGCGGCACAACGACTACCGGCTGGGTCTGTTCAATGGCGACGCCGGTGTGTGCCTGCGCGATGCCGACGGCCACCTTCGCGTGTGGTTCCGCACCGAAGACGGCCTGCGCTCGCATCTGCCGTCCGCCTTGCCGGACCACGAGAGTGCGTTCGCCATGACCGTGCACAAGAGCCAGGGCAGCGAGTTCCGGCGGGTATGGCTGCTGCTGCCCGAGAGGGATCTGCCGCTGCTGACGCGCGAACTGATCTACACCGGCATCACCCGCGCTCGTGATGCGGTGACGGTACTCGGCCCGGAAAGCGTCCTGCGCGCCGCGTTGTCGCGTACGGTGCAGCGCCATTCCGGCCTCGCGCAGCGCCTCGCTGCGGAGTAATGCGCGAAGGCAAGGCGGACAGCGCCCCCCGCGGCTACAGCTTCAGCATCGCCGCCAGATTGTTCTTCTGCATGTCCGACGAACCGCCGACGATGGGCATGCCCAGCAGATCGCGCACGTGGCGGTCCATGTCATACGCATCCGACAGCGCGTAGGCGCCCATCACCTGCTGGCAGGTCAGCGCAATGGCCACCCCCACGTCGGCCACGAACAGTTTGGCCATGGCTGTCTCCACCGCGCACGGCTGGCCCGCATTGGCCAGCCACGCCGCGTGGTACAGCATGTGGCGAGCAGCCTGCAGTTGTGTCTTTGCGGTGACGAGCTTGTGGCGGATCGCCTGGTGCTGCGCGATGGGCCGGCCGAACTGCACCCGCTCCTGCGCATAGGACCACGCCTCCTCCACCGCTGCGCGGGCGATGCCGTAGGCCACCGCGGTGATCTCGATCTTCTCGACGTCCAGCGCGCGGCCGGTGAGCAGCTTCCAGCCCTGGTTCCACAGCGCCGGCCCGCCGACAATGGCCGTTTCCGGCACCCGCACCGCGTCGAAGAACACGTCCATGGATGCCGTATAACGCAGGTTCGCGTGTTCGATGGGCTGCATCGTGATGCCCGGCGCGTCCGTTGGAATGAGAAGAAAAGTCAGGTTGCGATGGCGCTCGGTTTCGGGGCCGCTGCGCACCAGGCAGTAGATGTAGTCCGCCCAGTCGGCGCCCGTACACCAGCGCTTGGCGCCGTTGACGACAATGTCATCGCCATGGCGCTCCGCGCGCGTTTCCACGCTCGCCAGATCGCCACCGACATTCGGTTCCGACAATCCGTAGCTCAGCAGCACCTCGCCCCGGGCGATACGTGGCAACAGTGCCGCCTTTTGCTCAGGGGAGCCGTTCTCGGTGAGGTTCATACCGCCGTAGAAGGCGGCGTGAATGTAGGGGCCGGCGAGAAACGGCCCGCCCTGGCACAGTTCCTCGATGACAGCCACCGCCGCCACCAGGTCAACGCCGCTGCCGCCGTGTGCTTCGGGAATGGTCAGACCAATGAAACCCATGTCGGCAAGTTCCCGGAACAGGTCGCGCGGCCAGCAGTGGTTCCGGTCCCACTCCCGGCGTTTCTCGCGCGGCATCTTCGCGGTGACGAAGCGTCGGAGCTGCCGACGGATTTCGCCGATGTGTTCCGGTTCTTCCGCGAACGTCGGGTTCACGTCACTCACCCGTCAGGTTGGGCGCCCGTCGCTGGCGGAACGCGTCAACGGCTTCCCTGCGGTCCTTGTGGAAGTTGGACACGCTCTCCCAGCCAATGGCGGCGTCCATGATCTGCGCCGCCAGCGCGCGCAGCGGAATGTTGGCCACCGTCTTGGTCCAGCGTACCGCCCAGCGCGGATTGGCCTGCAACTTTGTCACCAGTTCGTCGATTTTTGCATCCAGTTGATCTGCCGGCACCGCATAGTTGATGAGGCCGAGCGCCACCGCTTCGGCCGCCGTCAGCAGATCGCCGGTCATCAGCAGTTCCTTCGCCTTCGCGTACCCGATGAGCTGCGGCCAGATCAGGGCGCCGCCATCGCCCGCGACCAGACCCACCTTCACGTGAGGATCGCCGATGACCGCCTTCTCGTCAGCCACGATGACGTCACACAGCAGCGCAATGGTGGCGCCGAGTCCCGCCGCCGCGCCGTTCAGTCGGCAGATGATGGGCTTTTCCATCTCCAGCAGGCTGGAGACGATGCGCTTGGCGTCCCAGGCGATGGCGCGGAATTTTGCCGGGTCTTCGATCTGCTCGTCGAACCAGTCGAAGTCGCCGCCCGCGCAGAACGCGCGCCCGCGCCCGGTGAGGATGACAATGTCGCTGCCGTCGTCGCGCTGCAGGTCGGCGAATACCTGCGACAGTTCCTCGTGCATGGCGTCGTCCACACCGTTCACCGGGTGGGTGGACGTGATGGCAGCGGTCAGCACCCGCCCCTTGCGTTCGAACGTGAAACGCGACCAGCTCCTGTCTTCAATGTGAAAAGCCGTAGGCATGCCTGTCTCCCTTCGATCGGATTTCTTCGATTGGATTTCTTCGATTGGATTTCTTCGATTGGATTTCTTCGATTGGATTTCTTCGATTGGATTTCTTCGATTGGATTGGTGATTCGCCTGCGCCGATACGCCTCAGAACATCGCCACGTTGGCGTCCAGGCCGAGGAACAGGCGACCCGCGGTTTCATACGTGGATGGCGCCACCATGATGTGCTGCGTGGCCACGTGTATATCGCGGAAATAACGTTGCAGGCGGGAGGACTCATACACGGACGTGCCGCCAGCCAGCGTGTACATGGCATCCACCACCTCTACACCTTGCGCCACCGCATTGGTGGTGGCCAGGCGCAGGTCGCGACGCGCGTCCAGTGACACGTCACCGCACTCCGCCTGACGCCAGGCTGTGTCGATGGCATCGTAGTAGAACAGGCGGGCGCCCCGCAGCGCAGCCTCCGCTTTCGCCAGCGTCATGTGTGTATGCGGCTGTTCCGCAACCGTACGCGCCGAGCCGGCGCGCTTCTTCGTCAGCGCCAGCGCCACGAACTCGTCGATGGCGGCACGGGCGATACCCAGTGACACGGCGGCGATGCCGAGCGCCAGGAAGGTGATATTGGGAAACACGTACAGGGCGCCTTCGGGCTTCGGCAGGTCGAGGAAGCCAACCGCGTGAGTCTCAGGTACGAACAGTTCGTGTACCTCGAAGTCGAGACTGCCCGTGCCACGCAGACCCGTCACGTGCCAGGTGTCAAGAAAGGTGATGTCCTTCGCCGGCATCAGCATCATGTGACTGCGCGGCCTGCCCTTGCCATCCAGCATCGGCGCGTCCCCCTCGCAGAGCAGGCAACCGCCCAGGATCCAGTCCGCGTTCTGGGTGCCGGAACCCCACTGCCAACGCCCGTTCACCACGAAGCCGCCGTCCACCCGTCGCGCCCGGCCGGTCGGCGCGAACACGCCGGCCAGGTGCGTGGACGGGCTCGCAAAAATCGTCTGCCCCGCCGATGCCTCGATGGCCGCCAGGGCAGTGCCGGAGGTTGCGCCGATAAACGCCAGCCAGCCACAGGACGCATCGCCACGCGCCAGCGTCTCGACGATGCGGCTGCTTAGCGCAGCCGGCGCCTCCAGCCCGCCAAGCGACCGGGGGACGCCCAGGCGATAGAAGCCCGCCTCGGCCATCATTCGCGACAGCTCCAGCGGTACGCGCCGGGATTGCTCGATGCGCTCCGCCTCGTCACGAAACACGGCGCTGAGCCGTTCCGCCTCCTGCAACAAGTCGTCAGACGCCGTCATGCCGTTGCCTCCGGTTTATACATTGTTTAACCTACCGTAATCTGAAACATTGTATATTTCCGGAAACGCATGTCCACTCACAACGACGTTGCCGACCGCTTTCGCTACTTCCTGGAAAGCACCGGCCTCGATCGCGACGCGTTCGTGGCCGCGGTGGACGGGGCCATCAGCGCCACCTCACTGTACTCCGTGCTCAACGGTCACCGCAGGCCCAGCCGTGCGCTGGCCGTACTGATCGAGCACCAATGGGGATTTCGCGCCAACTACCTGCTGGCCGGCCAGGCGCCGGTGTGGCGCGCCGCCCGCGGCCGGCTGACGCCGGATCGCCTGTCCGCCGACGAGCAGGCGGTACTGGAGGTGATGTCCCGCTCCGCGGACATCGCCCGCGCCGTGCGACGCGACCTCGACGACACCGTGCTGTGGGCGGACCTGTGGCAGCGCACGCAGACGCTGCTCGCCTCCATCGACTCCGCGGATGTCGCGCATCGGGTGTTCGACGACTGTGTACAGACAAGCCGTCAGTTCCAGGCCCTGCTGGATTGCAAGGGGCGCCGACGCTTCACGCATCTGGTGGTCTCGTTCATTGCCCATTGCCGGCGACTTGGCGTGGCCGGCAACCTGGAGGATGCACAGGCCATTACCCGCGAAGCGCGCTGGCAGGAAGAGGAACAGGCGCTGCGCAGCGCACTGCATGCGCGTCTGGGCACACCCGCTCCCGCCGACGCGCGGGTCGCGCTCGAACAGCGTATTGCCGACGCGACGGTGGTCTGACAACGCGGCGTCGCAATCAGCCGGCTTGTTTCGGAAACCAGTAGTTCAGGTACTCGGCGTACAGCACCGTGCCGGAGGTGTTGTCCGCCTCCATCGCATGCGCGCTCTTCAGCAGCTTTTCACCGCGGCCCTTGTCCACCACGTCCAGCAAGGTGACATGCGAGCGAATACGCACGCCCTCGCCAACCAGCACGGGCTTCAGCACCCGAACCCGGTCCAGCCCGTAGTTCAGCGAGTGCGCACCGTCCACGGGGCGCAGGCCGGCGTTCTCCACAAAATGCGACAGGAGTGACAGCATGTGGAAGCCGTGCACCAGCGTGCCGCCAAAGGGGCCTTTCGCGGCAACCTCCGGTTCGCAGTGACCGGCGTTGCGCCAGCGACTGACTTCACCAAAGACATTCACCTGAACCTGATCCAGGCGCACCCAGTCGGTGACACCCATGCTGCGACCGATGAACTGTGCTGCGGTTGCGAGCGAAAACGGTAATAGCTGATCTGACATGGCACCTCCACGGTTCACCGGTCGCAAGGCATCATCACCCGTTCACAGCTGGCCACGTTGCAATTACCAGCGCTGCCCGCATGGAACTTCGATCCATGAGAGGCTGCTGAAAACAACAGCCTGCCAGGCCAGCCAGGGATGGCCGGCCCGCAATAACAGCAAAAACACTGTCTCTGGCGCGAGATGGCGAAACCGACGACGGCTGAACAAGTCCGGGAGGGACTTCTTCAGCATCCTGTTCAGGCAGCGGGCCGAGCGGAGCATACCGCGATTCCGGTGCGCAGCACGCCGGCAATCACGTGACGACACACAACGCAGCGTCGGCGCTGACGCCTACCCCGGTACAATCGGTCATCGACAACGTGCCGACGCGCGGTCGCCGGCGCAATCCACCCGCGCAAGAGGCAGCGCAGCTACCTGAGGGCCAGTGCATCGCGCGCGTAGCCGCGATTCCAGGTAGGTGAAATGGTCAGTTCATTGATGCACACGTGTGCGGGCAGCGCCGCGAGGAAACGGATCACCTCACCACAGTCATCCGGCTGCACCATGCGCGCCCGCTCCTCCGCGGACGGCGGATGCGGCCGCGAGTCCAGAATCGGCGTCGCCACCTCCCCCGGACACAGCGCACAGGCGCGCACGCCATGTATGCCCGCTTCCATGTTGATGCTTTCGTTCATGGCGATCATCGCGTGCTTGGCCGCCGTATAAGCGGGGCCGGTGAGCACACTGACATGACGACCAGCCCACGACGACACGTTGACGATCAGACCGTCACGCTGATTGATCATGTGCGGCAGCACGGCGCGCGCGCAGTAGAACGCGCCATCGAGATCGATACGGATGACGCGGTCCCAGTCCTCGGCGCTTACCTCGTGCCAGTTACGTTTCGGCACGTTGATGCCCGCGCTCGACACCAGCACGTCGAGGCGGCCGTAGCGGTCGACAATCGAATCCACGGCGTGCTGCACGGCCAGCTTGTCCGCAACATCCAGTGGCAACACTTCACCCGACCCGGTTCTGTCCGCCGCGGCCTCCAGCTTGTCCGCGCTGCGCCCCGACAACACCACGTGCATGCCAGCCGCCGCCAACGCCACCGCCGCACTCTCGCCAATGCCCGAGCCCGCACCGGTAACCCAGGCAACTTTTCCTCTCAACTCACGCATCGCGCTTCCTCACATGGCCCATCGTCCGGTTGTTCATGCAACCACACCGGCAGCGCGCAGACCGGCAACGTCGCTCGCGGTGCGTCCGACAAGAAACAGCAGCTCTTCCGTATGCTCGCCGGCCACCGGCGGGCGCAGGTCCGCTGGCGGCAGGCCGTCGAACCGGACGAGCGCGCCGGGACGCTGGAAGTCGCCCCACACCGCATGCCGGCTTGCTGCACGAAAGGCTGTCTGCTCCGGCGCCAGCCAGAACTGTTTGGGAAGGCACCGATCGGCGCGTACGCACGCCAGTCCGGTGTCGGCGAAGCGTGCTTCCCAGAATGCCGCCGGCCGGGAGGCGAACAACACGCCCAGCGCATCGGCATCGTCGAAATCCGGGGGCGCGAGACCGGCATCGGCCAGAATCCCGCGCGCCGTGTCGCGGTCGGCATCGCGCGGGAGGGCAAGGAAGATCCAGCCACCGTCGCCACACTGATACAACCGGTAAACGGGCGATAACCCGTACTGCCCCTCGTCAGGGTATGCCCTGTCCGGCTTGCCGGGATACCTGAGAAAGTCATCCGCATTGGCCCAGGCATTGGCGCCAAACATGTCCACACACACACTTTGACCGCGTCCCGTGTGGGTGCGCGCCATCAATGCGAGCAGTACCGAGGAAGCGACGACAAGCGCCGTGTTCGGGTCCGGATTCACTTCATTGGCGCGCATGATGCGCCGCGACCAGTCGCGTAATCCCTGAAGATCCAGCAGGGTGGCCGGCAGGCTGCCGCCCATCTGCAGATGCACACCGCCCATACCCGCGCCGGGGATGGGATGCGTGCTCGGCCGGTGCGCGCCAGGGCCTTCCGGGCCGTAGCCATTGCTCTGCAGATAGACCAGCGCGGGATTCAGGGCGGACAACGTTGCGTAATCGATACCGAGCTTCTCCGGCACGCCGGGCCGGAAATTGTGGATCAGCACGTCACTTCCACGCAGCAGGTCCTGCACCAGCGTGCGGCCCTCCGGGTGCTTGAGGTCAACGCAAAGACTGCGTTTGCCGAGGTTGACGCGACAGGCGCCCACACCACCGGCGAGACCGCGATAGGCATCGCCGGCCAGGGGCTCCACCTTGATGACTTCGGCGCCGAGTTCCGCCAGCAACGAGGCACCGAACGGCGCGGCGATGATGGTGGCGATCTCCACCACGCGAATACCGGTCAGCGGCAGGCGGCCGTGGTCGACCAGCGATACACTCGCACGCGGCGTGGTCGCCCAGATGCCGGCAGTACGCTCCCCGTCCGCAACGCCGCTACCCGGGCGAGCCGGCGTGGCTGACAGTTTTGCCAGCGGACCGAGCTGCACCCCGTCGCCAACCGGCATGGCATGGCCGTTGGCCAGGATGTCAGGATCGTTCAACGCTTCCTGCGTACTCTGCACCGGACCGGCAACGACGCTGCCGTTGGCGACAAAGATACCGATCCATTCCGCGGCTGATTTTTCCTGCATGCGCAGGAACATCAGCTCCCGGAACCGCTCGCGCTTCGCCTCCGGCAGATTCATCTGCGCGCTGTCGTAGTCGGGGTCCGCCAGGATGTCCACGAGTTCAGTGGCCACCAGGAAATTGTCGAACAGATGCGGTAGCAGATTGCCGAGCTGCACCCACTGCCCGTCACCCGCCTGCGTGGGCAGGTAATGCAGCGAAGGCAACGGCGCCTGGGTCGCGGCACCGGCTACGCCATCCACCACGTCACCGAGGCGCACGCGGAACTGCTCGCCCATCATCGCTCCCTGTTCGTACGCCAGGAACGCCTGCAGCATGCTGGTCTCCACCAGCGCCCCCTGGCCGTGTCCGGCGCGCGCGACGAGCGCCGCCAGCACGCCACTCACCACCGATTGCGTGCAGGCATGCACGCCGACCTGCAGCGCGGAGAACGCAGGCCCTTCCCGGTCAGGACAACCCGTGAACGACAGCATGCGCCCCGTGACAGCGGCGACGACATGCTCGTAACCCGGGAGTTCCGAGCGCGGATCGTCCGCGCCGAAGGACGTGATGGAACAGATGACCAGGTGCGGAAAGCGGTGACGAAGCGCCTGGACATCCAGGCCGGCGGCGCGCCGTGTGGCAGGCCGCCAGTTGATCACCAGCACGTCCGCGCCCGCGCACAGGCTGGCGAAGCGCGCGGAGTCCCGCGCCACATCCAGCTCGATGGCCTGACTGCCGCGTCGCCACATGGGCGCCGCGGGCAGGGCCGCAAATCTATCGCTGCGCCGCAGTCGCAGCACCTCGGCGCCAAAGTCCGCCAGCACGGTCATGGCCATGCCCCCGACTGGCCCGATGGTCAGATCGAGCACCCGAATTCCGCTCAGCGCCTGCACGGTTCCCCTCCCCGGGATAGGCTGTGCGGGCATTGTACAGATGCGGGTCAGCGCCGGAACAATCCACCGAGCAGTCGCGGCGAGCGCATGAAGCCCAGCGTGGCGGCCACCCGCAGCGCGGACTCCAGCGGATACGGCAAGGTGTGTATGCCCCCATGCACGCGGATGGCACCGGGCACCGGCGCCTCCGGCCGCAACCAGTCGTGCACCGCCAGCAGACCGTTCAGGCAGCGCGACTGTTCCGGCTCCAGGGTTTCCACGCCGAACGCCGTCGCGCCGCGAAACGCCGCCGCAAACACCGGATGTTCCAGCGACCGCGTGCGCGTGATGGCGGCAGTATTGGCCGAGACCCGAAACGCTGGCGCAGCACTCGCCCAACCGGCCGCCGTCAGCACCTTGCCCACATACTGCGCCGCCTGGTAGCTGGCGCCCTGGATGCCAACCACGGTTCGCGTCACCGCCACCTCCGCGCAACGGGCACAACCTTCCGTGTCGTCGAGCAGACCGGCACGGGCCAGCAGCGCTTCCCATGCAGGTCGTGTGTGCCGCCGCGTCTGCATGGCGGCCACATCGGCCGGCGACAGCACGGTGGGAGTGGTTGGCGAAACCAGCAGGGTCACGCTGCGTACCCGCTCGGCCGGTAGCGCGTTGACGATCGCATTCATCACGCCGGTCAGTCGCAACTCACGGGCCTGGCCCGGCGCGTACGCATACAGCCCGAGATCGACCGGCGTCGTTGCGCTGAACGCCAGCAGCGTGGCAAGTACCTCCTGTGGCCGCGACAACAGATCAACAGACGTTACGGGCACATGCAGCCGGCCGGCCAGAGTGCCGTCGGTCAGCCAACTGGCGGGGGGTGGTACGGTGTCGAGCCACAGGACATCGGCACCGGCCTTCAGCCAGGCCCGCGTGGGCGCCATTTCCGCGCCAGCGCCAAGCACCGCGATTCGCCTGCCGGCAAGCGAGAGAACGTCACCGTCCAGCACGTTGTCATGCAGCCAGGCAAGCGCATCGCCAGCCTCGCGGGTGATGACATTGCGCGCGACGAGCAATTCAGCCAGCGACGGCAACGCCGCCGTGGACCACCGACGGCCGCCGTAGGTCACGTCAGGGTGCCACCCGGCAGGGCCGCCAAGTTCGTGCACATCGCAGTGCAGCGGAGACACCGCGCGCGCCAGCGCCATTGCCAGCGGCACTTCGTTGCCGCCCTCGGACCATACCAGCGCCTCAGCCAGGCCGGTGATTGCCTGTTCCGCGATCGCGTTACGCGCGGGACTGGCAAGCCGGGCAGCTTCGAACCCCGGCAACACACGCGGGTAGCTACGCCGAAAGGTCTCGGCAGTGGCGGGCATTCCGAACGCCGCGGGGTCGCCGCCGGTCGCCGTGACCGCGTCCACCAGTACCGAATGCAGAATCTCCGACGCAGGACGTTGCGCCGCCAGCGCCACCGCGCCCACTTCCCGTTTTCCGTCCATGCCACACTGATTCCCGAGTCGGGTGGTCAGCGTAGCATCGTTGACCCGAGGTTGACGCCAGACCGCCGATGCACGGAATGCAGTCTCACCGGTCCCGTTTGTCCTTCTACCCGGTTAGTCCTTCTGCCCCGCTGCATTCGAATCCGGTGGCGTCGCGGCGCTGGCCGATCACAATCCGCGTAACCGGGGATACGGAATTCGGGATCAGCGCACCAGTACTCCGTCGCGGGTCCTGTCCTGGCCGGGCCGGTCAGGTCGCCGTGCGGGGGTCCGGGCGATTGCCGCGCAGGAGTTTTCCCGGCAGCGCACCGGTATGCGCACCCTGCTGAAAGATCACCTCGCCGGCCTTGATGGTCACTTCCAGGCCCGCTGCATCCTGGACGAATCGCCGACCGCCGGCTGGCAGGTCCGCCACGATATGCGGCGTACGCAGCGCGAGCGTACGAAAGTCGATGATGTTCAGGTCCGCCAGCATGCCCTCGGCGATCAGCCCGCGATCCAGCAGCGAGTAGAGCTCGGCCGGCTGGCGCGTCAGCATGTGGATGGCTGCCGGCAGACCAACTTCCCCGCGTTCCTTCACCCACTTGGTCAGGAGGAAGATGTTGGCACTCGTATCGCAGATGGAACCTACATGCGCACCGCCGTCACCGAGCGCAGCCACCGTATACGGATGCCGCAGGAGGGACGGGATGTTGGCGGTGAAGTTGGTCGCCGGGATGTAGATGAGATTGGTGCCGCCATTGCCCAGGAAGTAGTCGTAGAGCCACTCCTGAGGGTCCCTGCCTGCCGCTGCCGCGCGGGCGGCCACACTGTCGTGCGGCGCCGGCAGATAGTTGATGGGCTCCTCCAGCGGATACATCGTGTCGTATCGCTTTTCGAAGATCTGCACAAAGATGTGCGGGTTCACGTTGGCTTCGCCAAGGACACGGGCGCGTACGTCAGGCTTCGCCAGTTCCGCCGCCTTGTCAGCCAGTGACAAGCCCTCGAGACGGGTGAACGTCGGCCGTCGCGAGAACGGACTCATGGACGCTGGATGCCCCATCAGCATGCCCACCGGACGGGACAGCACCTGCCCCCGGATGTCCAGCCCCTGCGCCTGCGCCGACTCGATATTGTTGAGATGGTATCGCCACATCGGCGTGCCATCCGGTGCCTTGTTGCCGAGATCCAGCAGCGTGAACGTCCCCCTGGCGCCCGTGGCGCGACTGATGGTGCGCAGGATGTCGAATTCGCTGTCCGGGTCTTCCCAGTCGGAGATGAGCTGGAAAACGTGCCCGCGCTCGCCCTGCAACACGGCGCCAAGCTGCTTCAGCTCATCGGTGGCGGCATGATAGGTGGGAACATGCTCGCCGCTGGCGCTGCGATGCACCAGCGTTCGTGACGTGGACAGGCCCACGCCTCCCGCCGCCAGGCCTTCGGCAATGATGCGCTGCATGGCGGCGATGTCCTCGGCCGTCGCCGGCTCCCGACGGATCCCGCGCTCGCCCATGACAAACACACGCACTGGGCCGTGCGGCACAAGCGCTGCAACATCAATGTCCCGCGGCATGCCGTCCAACGCATCGAGATACTGGGGAAACGTCTCCCAGTTCCACGGCAGTCCCTCCGCCAGCGCCGTGCCCGGTATTTCCTCCACGCCTTCCATCAGCTCGATGAGCGTCTCGTGGTCCGAGGCGCGACACGGCGCAAAGCCGACACCGCAGTTCCCCATGACCACCGTGGTGGCGCCCAGATTCGAGGATGGCGCCAGATGTTTGTCCCACGTCGCCTGGCCATCGTAGTGCGTGTGCACATCCACGAAGCCCGGCGTCACCAGGCGGCCGCTTGCATCGATGCGCCTGCCCGCCGTTGCATCGTCGCCCGGATTCAGGGACGCAACGCGCCCGTCCCTGATGCCGATATCGCAGCGTCGGGGCTCACCGCCACTGCCATCGATGAGCGTGCCGCCGGTGATGAGTAGGTCGAAGTCTGGCATGGTCGAATCTCCGCTGATCAGCACCGCCACGACACCTGGCGGCCAGTTGCTGCGGCGCAGTGTAGCCGATCGATCGATGCGGCGGCATGACACCGGGTCAGCGCGGACCGTGCCGGTTGCCAGCTGTCAGCTTCCCGGCACAGCCGGCGCCACGCCGAGATACGCCTGCCACGCCGGCACCAGCGCGTGATCCGCGCGCAACCACTGCGTCACACAGGTCCTGTCCTCGCCCGCCCACGTGGTTGCGTCGGGAAAGAACAAGCCGGCAATGAGCCGTTTGTACTCCTGCGCCTTGAGGGTTATCCGCTCCTTGCGCAGACACGGACTGCCGTCGGAGCCCGACAGGTTCGGCTGTCCGCTCGCCGAGTCACGAACGTCCAGGATCGGGGGTTGCGGCAACCAGGGGTTGTGCACCGTTATCGAGGATGGCGCTTTCCAGTGCGTGCCGATCCCGCCCCGGGAACGCAACGCCAGCGGCATGGCGAGCACGTGCTGGCGCAGATGCCGGCCGCCACACCTCAGCTGGCTGGCGATGACCTGATCCGCGACCACGGACGCGGCGCCGAGCACGGCGCCAACACCGCGATTGGGTTGATAGTCGAGCAGCATGGCGCTGGAATCGACGACGACCAGGTCGATGACGGAGTCAGCGTTCGCCATGTCCCGGATGTACGGCAACATCCTTTCCAGCAGGCTCATCACACCGCGGTTATCGATGACACCGCCGTCCGTCACCCAGTATCGGCCACCACCCGGTGGCGCATTGCCGATACGCACGCCAAACGCCGAAAACACCGGGGGGAAGCTCGCACTGGCCGCCGCGGCGTACGCCAGTGGCACCGCGGACAGCGTCGTGGCAGCGCCCGCAAACGCACTCATCGCATGGGTATCGTCAATGGACGCCATGACAAGATTGCCACCGCACTGCGGGGCCGCGCCCCCCTTGCCCGCACCGTGTTCCGGAACGTTGGTGAAGACGAGACGGCCACCCGCATCCGAAAAATCATAGTCCGCCGTCAATGCCGCGTGCTCCCGCAATCCCGCCAGCACGCGGCTGTCGAGTGGCGCATGCCCTGCGACACTCGTGTTGAAGATCAGACCGATATCATCCACGTCCGCCAGTGTACGGCGCTCGTCCGGCGCGCCATCGACGAAGTACCGGTGGAAGCTCTCGGCCAGCAGTACTCCGTTGCCGACGGGGCCGGCGATACGCACCTCAGCGGTGCCACGCAGCACCTCACTGATGTAGTCAGCGGCCATCGCCGAGAAAAAGCGGGCCCACACGGAAGCGCCGCCCTCGCTTCCCTCCCCCAGCAACGCCTCGGGAGAACAGTTTTCCGCGAGCAGCGCCGGGCGGTGCATGGCGAAGTAGGCCGCGGCCGCCGAACCGCCGGAGACGCCACTGAGCACCACCACGTCCCGCAGCCGCTCCTGGCCCCGCATACCGCACAGAAACGCGGCGCCATTCATCGCCGCGCGGGTTCCCCCGCCCGAGAGCGCCACCAGAACCGGTCGACCTCCCCGGTCGTGCGCGTCCCGCACCCTCGCGTGAAAGTCGAAGCGCTGCTGCTGTCCGCCCCTCGCGGTCGCAACGGCACTCCCGGGCGTGATTGCCGGCGCCTCCGATGGCGCCTGGACCGTGAGTGCATAATCCGCCTGAAAGGCGCCGCCAAGCCAGGTCATGAACAGGCAGGCGAAAAACAGCAACGCGTGCGTGATATTGCAGGCGACGAAGTGAAACTGCTGTTGCAGCCACACCAGTTGCCGGTGTGCACCTGCAACATCCAGGGGATCATTCCGATCCAGGTAATCGATCAGTGAACGCAACGTGAAAAGACGGAACCGGACCCTGCCACCCTCGCTCACCGACACCAGGAAGCGATTGGACGCCTGCAGATTGATGGCAATCCGTTTGCCCGCCTGGTGTTTCGAAAAGCCGAGCCGCGGCGCGCCCGAGGTGGCGCCGTCACCAGCCGCCCGCGCCATGGCGTCGATCAACTGCGCGTAGAACCAGTTGTTGATCCAGTACTCGTGGTACCACGCCGCCACGTAGGACGCGGTTACCACCGATTTGACCGGTCCGCCCTCCAGCAGCGTGGTGACATAGGAAACGTTGAACAGGTCCATCAGGGCCAACGCCACAACCACGGCGGACACCAGTGCCGGCCAACCGAGCAGGAAATAGCGACGGGCAATGACAATCGCCAGGTCCCAGTGCTCGCGCAAACCACCAATGAACATGAAGCCATAGACAAGCGCTGCCAGGGCAAGGAAGAGCGGCAGCTTCGAGTCGACGCCGAACGTACGCACCATGATGTACAGCCCGCAGGTGAAGACCAGCAGACGCACGACATGCGTGTACACCGGTGTCGCGGCCGCGACCCAGTAGCGGCGCCAGGAAAGAACGGGCGGATTGCCCACGTCCACGTCAAGCGGCAGCAGTGACACATTCTGCCAGTACGATAGGAACCTCCCGTCTTCAAGCAGCAGCCTGCGCACTTTTCGCCGCCGGATGGCATAGGCGATCCAGATGGCGGCAATGGAAAGCAGCAACAGGCAACCCATCACGTTCGGGAAAGGCGCCATCGACGCTTCGGTGGCGTACGGTTCCTTCACCAGCAGGACCACGATGGCAAAGCCCAGCGGCACGCTCTGAAACACGAACAGGCGATAACCGCGCCACCAGCGGGGAAACCGGCGGCTGACGACATAGGGCAGCAGGTTCCAGGTCACCGCGCCGAACGCAACCAGCCACCAGGCTGGTGCCGGCACGCGGGAAACCAGCGCCGGCGCTGACGGAACCAGGGCTGACAGGTCCAGAACGGACGGCCCCAGCAAGGCCACCATCGCCGCCAGAAAGCCGAGCAGCAGTACTCCTGGAGGGTGGCCGAGCCGGTGATCCACCGCCGCGGTATGCCGATCGAACCAGCGCACGGCCTCGTTCACCGCATTCCCGAACGCATCGATGGTCCGGGCTGCCAAACCCACCTTGTTCCCTTCAGCGTCCGTCGACTTGTCCAGTTCGACCTCCCTCGCCCGTTCCATATCCGCGTCAGACGCCGGTCGGCACGCGCCTCAGATCCCCGGACGCTTGTCCGCTGGCAACAACGCCCGGATGGCATCGCGATAGTGGCCGGACAAGCGCTCGAAGCCCTCCCGGGACGGATGCATCTCGTCATTCCACTGTGCGTCTTCCGTGAGCACGCCCCGCAGATTCACGATCCGAAAGTGGTCCGGAAACGCGTCCTGTACCGGCTTCAGCGCCACATCGTGGAAGTGATCAATCAGCACACGGGCAAATGCCTGCTGGTTCATCGGCTCAGGCAGCGCGACACGGATATGCCGACCGATCCAGTCGCCCACGGACCGCTTGAAGAGCGCAATCAGCCCGATCTGCTCCACCGTCAGTCGGGCAGGCTCGCCCATCAGGCGTGGATAGTCATAGGTGTGCCCCACCACTTTCAGGCCTGGCCGGGCTTCCACCGCAACAGTGACCACACGCCGATAGGCTTCGCCGATTTTCTCCAGACGTCCCGAGTTCAGCACGCGATTGACGGCATCATCGACCGTCATCGGCTTCGCGCCGTTGAAAAGCCCCTGGAGAAAGCTGTCCACCAGGTCGTTGCCACCAGCACTGAGCAACAGAAGATCGAATGGGATGTTGTGGAGTCGACGACGGATGTCTTTCAGGTTGGCGCCGCGAAACATGGCGAGGGCCAGATCACCGTTCTTTTCCATGCGGGAAAAAATGGCCGAACGGGTGGCGTTGGCGACACAGTCCAGCAGATTGGGATACAACGGCGTGCTGAACCAGGAATCGCCTTCGCTCAGGATGACTGGCACGCTGTCCAGCATGCCGTGCTTCTTCAGCGCCCGATACTGGCGCAGGAACACACCGTAGCGTGTGTTGACCGTCGTCACGAGTTGACCTCCCTGGCTGTCCGCGTGCACACCCGCGGCGCTTCGTGCCGTCAGGATACTACCGCGGCAGTCGTCCGCCAGTCACGGCAGCGCGCGACGGGCGACCAGTCCGGCAGCATGCGCTGCGTGGTTCCGCCACCGCGCTGGCGGCACGACGGCACTGGCCAATCCCGACATGGGAAGCTGCTATGATCCGCGGCCTGGCAAGGCGCCGGTACCGACGCCCGAACCCTGAGCGCCAGCATACTGAGGACCTCCCACCATGGACATGGGCTTTACGGCCGACCAGCACCAGTTTCGGGAAACGGTTGCGCGTTTCCTGCAGGACAAATCACCGCCTACCACCGTGAGAAAACTGATGGCCACGGAGGCCGGCTACGACACGGCCGTGTGGCGGCAGCTCACGGGAGAACTTGGGCTTGCCGGCACCCATTTGCCGGAGGACTACGGCGGTTTCGGTTTCGGGCCGGTGGAACTCGGCATCATCTGCGAAGAGATGGGCCGCCATCTTTACTGTGGTCCCCACTTCGCCTCCGCGGTGATGGCAGGTTATGCCGTCCTGCTGGGCGCGACGGAGGCAAACCGTACGCAGCTGCTGCCAGACATTGCCAGTGGCGGGACCATCGCCACGCTCGTGCTCGACAACGTGGGAGACGCCACCCGCGTCGGCGAGAGCATTACCGCCCGGGACGATGCGCGGCTGACGGGTCAGGCACGCATCGTGCTGGACGCACACGTCGCGAACCTGCTGATTGTCGCGGCAGCCACCGCCGAGGGACTGGCACTTTTCACGGTGGCGCCTGACGCCCCCGGGGTTGCGATCACTCCGCTGCAGGGCATCGACTCAACGCGCAAACTCAACACGGTGGTGTTCGACGACACCCCGGCCGATCGCATCAGCAGAACACCTCTGGACATTGCGGACCTGTGGGATCACCTCAGCGTAGCGCTCGCGCACGAGATGATGGGTGGCGCGCAGCGCCTGTTCGATACCACGCTCGATTATCTGAAGATGCGCGTGCAGTTCGGCCGCACCATTGGTTCCTTCCAGGCGCTGAAACACCGTTGCGCGGATCTGCTTACCGAGCTGGAACTGGCCAAGGCCGCCACCTACGCCGCTGCCCGCTACCTGACCACGGGCGATGGCGAGCGCTATTCACCGCACATGGCCAAGGCAATGGCGGGCGATGCATACATGGCCATGGCCAGACAGGCGATTCAGCTCCGCGGCGGCATCGGCTTCACCTGGGAAGAAGACACGCACCTGTGGTTCAAACGGGCAAAGAGTTCCGAGGTGTTTCTCGGCACGCCGGACTGGCACCGTGAACGCATAATGCAGCAACTGGAGGCGACCCATGGCTGAAGAGCAGGACCTCAGTACCGCTACTGACGAGGTGATCCACGAGACCGTGCTCGCCTGGTTGAAGGACAACTGGCGTACGGATCGCCCACTCGCCGAATGGCGCAACATACTGGTCGATGGCGGCTGGGCGGCACCCGACTGGCCGACCGAATGTTACGGCCGGGGCTTCAGTCTGGCGCAGGCGCAGGTGGTTCAACGGGCGTTCCGCGAGGTTGGCGCCGTCGGCGCCGCGCTGGGCGGCCCGGGCAATCTCGCCGCGCACACCATACTCGCGCATGGCAACGAGGCGCAGAAGCGCCGCTATCTGCGACCGATTCTCACCGGCGAACACGCCTGGTGCCAGTTGTTCAGCGAACCAGGCAGCGGTTCCGACCTCGCCGGCCTCACCACCCGCGCGAAACGCGATGGCGACAACTACATCATCAACGGACAGAAGGTCTGGAATACCAGCGCCCATCACGCGGACTTCGGTATTCTGATCGCGCGCACCGACTGGGACGCGCCCAAGCATCAGGGCATCAGCTACTTCCTGATCAACATGCGTCAGCCAGGCGTGGAAGTACGGCCTCTCCGACAGATGAACGGACACGCCTCGTTCAATGAAGTGTTCCTGACTGACGCCCTCGTGCCGGTTACCGACCGGCTGGGCAACGAAGGCGACGGCTGGCGTATTGCCAGCAGCACGCTGTCGGCCGAACGCCAGGCATTTTCGCGGGACCGGGGCATTGGCACGCTGCGCGAACGCGAGGGCACGATCTACGCGGAGTACGCCGCCGAACAGGCGATCGCCCAGGAGCCCTATACCTGGTACCCCCAGCGGGCCGGACGGGTGGATCTGGCCCTGCCCCGCGCGATGGCTACCGGCGCCATCCGGGATCCCGTCGTGCGCCAGGAACTCGCGCGTCTGCTCTGCCTGGCGCACGCGGCGGAATACGCCGCCGCCAGCGCCGCTGCAACCCGTCGCGCGGGCAGCAATACGATCGTACCGGCGGGATCGATCGCCAAGCTCACCGCCAGTCTCATCGCCCGACAGGCATCGCACGTGCATACGCTTGTTTCCGGCCCGGAAGCGATGCTCGGCGGAAGCGATGGCCCCATGGACGGCGTCATTGCCGAGATTCTGTTGTCCGTGCCCGCCATCTCCATCGCCGGAGGTACCGACGAAATCCAGAAGAACATCATCTCCGAGCGGGTACTTGGACTGCCGAAGGAGCCCCGCTTCGATACAGGGCCCTTCCGGGACATTCCACGCAACGCCAGTTGAGCGCCGGCGCCGGCGCGCACGCCCGGTCAGTAGTAGGGCACGATGTCCACGGTAATACGCAACCGGGGATCACTGCTGTCCGTGCCCGTGAACACTACCGGCACCGACACGGCCGAGCCGTCAACAGGGAAACGCACGAGCTGCGTGGTGTAGTCGCCCAGATCGTCATGCGGATCGATGAAGCTGCCGTCGTCCGCTTCACGCAGGTGGACGAGGAACCACAGACTGCCGCCGGAACGGCCGGGCGTGGCAGCAGGAACATGCACGTCCACGTGCCGCAGCGCCGGATTTCGCACGACCGGACCCGCAGGCGCGCAGGGCATGTCCATGGCGTCTTCCGGCCTTCCCGAGGCGAGCAGGAAGGCGTTGCGTTCGCCTTCTCCGGCGTTCCACGCGAGGGTCAGGTCGCCGAACACTTCCGCCGTCGAATCCGCCTCGCTGCCGTTGTCCAGGCAGGTGAAATCGCGCGTACTGATGCGCCAGCCGCGGTAGGCCGGCCTGTCTGGCACCTGCGCGATTCCGGCACCGGCCGGGGCTCTGGTCACCAGGGCAAGACTGGTTAAGCGACCATTCACGAATCCTGACAGTCCGGTGAGGCGCGCGCCTTCCGGCACGCTGATGGCCCGGCGCAACACCCCGGGATCGGCACCGATGAGACCGGAATTGCCATGACTGGAGACAAGCACCAGCCCGCGCAGGCCGCCGCCGGCATCGAGCGCCGCGCGTATCGCACGGAGTTCGTCGCCTTCCACCAGCTCATAGCGTTGGCTCCGGGCACCCGCATGGCCCGCGATCGGCAGCAGGTTGAACAGGCCGGACGGCAGCCGGTAGTGCACCAGAATGCCGGTGATTCCCTGCTCATCGTGAAAAACATCAACCGCGGAGAGGGTTGCTCCCGCCGGCAGTTCGCGCGTGAACGGCACGCCGACGGGCTGGCCAAGCGAGTCGGCTGCCAGTGCCGGCGACGGCAGGACACCCGGCAACAAACCCGTTGTTAACAAGATACCAAACGCCATTGCCCTGGCTGCGCGCATTGTCCTGTCTGCCTGTCCGCCTGCTTCAGGTCAGTAAACACGCTTCGTTCGCTCCGCTCAACCGCCAACACGCGACACCGCACGTGCGCGGGCCGGCGACTGGTGTAAGCTCCCTTCCCCGCGCAAGGCACAGCCCCGGGAACCATGGCGGCGCAGCGGCTACCGGCGCGCAGTGCCCGCCGAGTGCCCGCCGTCAAGCCCCCGCATCCGCACCATGCCGATCGACCAGCGACCGGGCGAGCCGATAATTGAGCTTGCCGTTGTCGTGGCGGAAATCCGTGTCCGTGACCACGTAGCGCCTGGGATGCTTGTAACGGGCAATCCGTTCCGTGAGATGCGTGCGCAGCACCTGTTCGTCGAGCGCCGTTCCCGCGCCCAGGCGCACGAGCGCCACCACCACCTGCCCCCAACGCGCGTCCGGCACACCGACCACGGCCGCGTCCGCTATCGTGGCACAGGTTTTCAGCGCCTCTTCGACTTCTTCGGGATATACCTTCTCACCACCGGTGTTGATGCAGTTGTTACCACGCCCGAGCAGGATCATCGTGCCGTCCGCTTCCACCCGGCACCAGTCGCCGGCCATGGAGTAACGCACGCCATCGACCACCGGAAACGTCTTCGCCGTACCAGCGTCGTCCTTGTAGTACCCCAGCGGCAGCGCACCGGCCTTGGCGATCATCCCCGCCTCGCCGGAGCCGGGCAGCACCTCGCGGAAATCTTCGGTGAAGATCTTCACGTCCGGCCCCAGCTGGAAAGCCGCCGTGCGGGCTGACTGACCGCGCCGCAGCGACGAGGCCCCCAGCCGCGAACCTTCCGACGAGCCCAGCGAATCGGCCAGCAGCGCGTTGGGAAAAAACTCCAGCAGCTCGCGTTTGCACTGCTCGCTCCACATCACGCCAGCCGAGCTGATGACCTGCACGCCACCAAGGTCGTAGGCGTCGCCATGGTCACGCAGGAACGCCAGCAACGGCACCGAAAAAGCGTCGCCCACGATGGCCAGGCGCGTCACGCGATGGCGGACGATCGCCTCGAGACACAGGCGCGCATCAAAACTGGCGGACTGCACGAGCACCACGCAGCCACCTTCCGTGAGCGTGGACAACATGGTGGTGAACCCCGTGGAATGCATGAGTGGACAGGCCGGCAGCGCCACCACGGGCGTGGTGTTCGCGGCGGCGCGTCGGGCATTTTCGGCGGCGTTGGGCGCATCGGTCATGCCGATGGCGGCAATACGCTCACGGTGTTCCCACATCACTGCCTTCGGGTAGCCGGTAGTGCCACCGGTGTACATGAAATACAGATCACCACCCGAACGTTCAATGGGCAGGCGCGACGCATCACCCACCGCACAGGCTGCTTCGAAATCGCCCGCGAACGCATTGGCCGGCTGCCCGGCCGCGTCCACCTCGAGGTAGAGGCGCACCTTCGGCAGACGCTCGCGCAGCGCCGCCACCTGTGGCGCGAAATCGGCATCGTAGACCACCGCCTCGGCGTCCGCGTTGTCGAGGATGTGGTAGAGCTCATGACCCACGTACCGGTAATTGACATTGGCGTGCACGAGGCGCGCCTTGGCGCAGGCGGCAAACAGTTCCACGTAGGCGGGCGTATTGCGCAGGTAGAACGCCACCTTGCTGTTGGTGGCAAGCCCGGCTGCCAGCAGCACGCGGGCCAGGCGATTGCCCCGCTGGTCCAGCTCCGCCCAGGTGCGGGTCAGCTCGCCATAGCGGATCGCCGGACGCGCCGGCACGGCTGCCGCCACTTCATCGAGCAGATCGCCGAAATTGAGATCCGCAACCGGTCCGGCAGCGCGCGAACGCACCTGGCCCCAGCCATCGTCACCGCCGTCACGCATCGCGATCCCCCGCGACGGGTGGCACATACTTGGCAAAAGCCGCCCGCGCGGCGCGCATGCCTTCAACCGCACGTGGAAAGCCACCGTACACGGTGAGCTGCACCATCACCTCCTCCACCTCGTCCGTCGTAACGCCGTGGTTGAGGGCGCCGGGAACATGCACGGCCAGTTCATCCGCGCGTGCCAGCATGGCCAGGATCGCCACCGTGACCAGACTGCGATCGCGACGCGACAGCTCAGCGCGTGCCCAGAGCTCGCCGAAGGCAAAGTCGAAGGCCAGTTCGCCGACACCGCCAAGCGCTTCGACGAGCGCCTCCCGCGCCGCCACGGGATCGCTGCTCATGCGACCCGCGAACAGCGTGCGCAGCACCCCGCTGGCTTCCGTCCAGCGGAGTGGATCGTCCTTGGCCACCGCTTCCGTGCGGTCGGGCTGACGTTCGACGCGGTCAACCGCGTTGAACGCCTTGTCAACCAGCCGGGAGGCCTGCATGGCCATGGGAAAACCGGCGTAGCCCGCCACCTGCAGCACAACTTCCCGGATCTCGTCGCGGGTCACACCGTGATTGAGCGCCCCACGCACGTGACTCACCAGTTCCTCCCCGGCACCGAGCGTGGCGAGGAAAGCCACCACGATCAGGCTACGATCCCGGCGCGACAGCTGTGGCCGCGACCACAGGTTGCCGAGCACATGGTCCACCGCAAACGAACCGAGCGCGCCGTGTTCCCGCACCATGGTCTCCGCCGCCTTCGCGGGGTCGTAGCGCCCGCCGCCCAGCGTCCGCAGCAGATCAATGCCGTTGGCACGGCGTTCCCCTTGCGTACTCACATCATCCCCCTGGCTACCGTCACCCGGCCGGCATCATACCCGCGTGCCCGCAGACGCCACAGTCGTCTGGCCAGGCACCCGACGCCAGTCCCGGTGGACACCGGTCGATGCCGGCAGACCGATCTGCCACAATCGCCACACAGCAACGTCCCGGGGGGAATTGGATGGCAACGACAGCAACGCAGGCGAAGCCGGGCGAAGCCCGGGCACCCGGACCCACCTACCAGCAGGCGATCCTGAGGGACAGTTCCCCGCCGCCGCCCGCCTTCCTCGAAGATTCTTACACCTTCGACAGCGATGCCGATATTCCCTACACCAACTACACGTCCCGGGAGTACGCGCAGGCGGAGTTCGAAAAGCTGTGGCCGCGCGTGTGGCAGATGGCCTGCCGCGAAGAGCACATTCCCGAACCGGGCGATTTTCACGTGTACGACATCGGTCACCTGTCCGCGATCGTCACGCGCACGCCGTCCGGCGCCATCAAGGCATTCGTCAATGCCTGCATGCATCGCGGTACCGCGCTGAAGCTGCCCGATGAGTGGAGTTACTGTGAGTCGTTCCGCTGCCCGTTTCACGGCTGGACCTTCTCCCTGGACGGTGAGCTGATCGATCTGCCCGAAGGCTGGGACTTTCCGCACGTGACAGGCGACAGTCACCGGCTGCGGGAACTGCGCGTAGGTACCTGGGGTGGCTTCGTATTCGTGAATTTTGATCCCCACGCGGAATCACTGGAGACGTTCCTCGGTGTGCTGCCGGAACACTTCCGTGACTTCCACATCGAAGACCGCTACGTCGAAACCCATGTGCGCAAGCGTCTGCCCGTGAACTGGAAGGCTGCCGAGGAAGCGTTCATGGAGGCCTATCACGTCAAGGAAACCCACGCCGGCGGCCGCGAATTTTCCGAACCGATCACCACGTATGACATCTTCCCGCCCAATGTGAACCGCTTCATTCACACCATCGGCGCGCACAATCCGCGGCGCCCGGTACCGCTCACCGAACAGCAATTGCTGGAACAGATGTGGGGGCGGCGCGGGCCTGCCGATGCGGCCTGTCCCACGCTCCCGGAAGGCATGACCGCGCGTGATTTCTACGCGCGCCATGTGCAGCAGCAACTCGGGCAGCAGTACGATCAGGACTTCTCGCACTACTCCACGGCGCAGACGCTGGACTCCATCGAGTATTTCCTGTTTCCGAACTTCTTCATCTTCCCCGGTCTGTCGCTGCCCATGGCGTATCGCTTCCGGCCGGATCCGCAGGACCCCGACTACTCGTACTTCGACCTGTACTTCCTGCGGCCGAAACACCCGGAGAACGCACCGCCACCACCGCCGGAGCCGTTGCTCCTGGACATCCAGGACAGCTACACGCTGGCGGAGGGGCTTGGGGCGCTGGGCGCCGTATACGATCAGGACACGGACAACATGGCCGCGCAGACCCGCGGCTTCAAGACCTGTCAGAAAGGCGGCCAGACGCTTGGCAACTACCAGGAGTCACGCATCCGTCACGTGCACGCGCGTGTCAACGACTATGTGAGAGGCTGAAGGGCGCCGTCAGCGGGGAGGCAGGCCTGCACCTCCCCGTCCACCACGCGTGAGGCAAGCACGCGGATCGGCAGGCGGGTGAGCTGGCCCACGCCTTCCCCCGTGGCCAGTCGGTAACGCATGCCGTGGAAGGGGCAGAAGATGAAGCCGTTGCGAATGCGTCCACCGGCCAACGGCTGATCCTGGTGCGAACAGCGATTTACGATCACGTGAATGACATCGTCAGCGTTGCACACCAGCAACGCGAGACCGTCAATTTCCACCGCCAGGCTGCCATTCCGGCGCACCTGCTCCACACGGGCTATCGCTCGGTATCCGCTCATCCGATCCGCAACACCATCACCTGAATTCGCGACGCAGCATACCACTGCACGCGTTCGATCAGCCCTGTCCCGGCCGCAATGCCGTGCTGGACCGCCAGGGCTACGTATCTGTACGAACGGCAATTACCCTGCGGCGGCGTACATTGGGCAGGGTTTCCCCGTGGCGAAGGCAATGCCCCTTTCGCAAGTCTCCACCGCGTTGCGTCTGCTCCGACGTTCCCTGCTCCGCGGCGGGCAACTGGGGCTGTTGCTGCTGGCCGGCTGCTTCGTCCCCATCCCGGGCGTTCCGGACCGGGCGCCCTACGCGGACGCATCCGGATGGCTGGTGGACGGACGTACCACGCGCATGGCGGTGGAAGCACTACTGGGTACGCCCCCCATCATTCGGAGCAACGGCCGGCTTGTCATCTATGGCGCCGCACGGGAGACGGCGGCCCGACTGCTGGCCCTGACCATCATTCCCGCAACGACCCCGCTGGAGGAATTCCACTTTCTGATCCTGGAATTTGATGTCGCGGATGTATTGCGCTACCACGAAGTCGTGATCGGAGCGCAGACAGGTGCCGGTGACCCGCCATGTGACAGTCGCGGCTATTGCCTGCTGTGGGTGGACTGGGAGACGGAAGGCAGGTTTCCGCTGTGGCTTTCCAGCGGGGACATCAAACGCGGCGGGCAGGCGCTCGTCAGCGCAGCACGCGATGCAGCGGCCCGCGCCCGTCAGCTGACCGCGCCGCCCGACGGCTGTGTGGTGGTGTTCTGGACAAGGGATGGAACCACACGCTGGACGGACGATCTGCTGGCACGCTTTCCGGGCACCGTTACTTTTGAACTGGATGCCCACCGGCCATTCACGGAGCGGATGGGTCATCGGATGTTCACCGCGTGGCAGGTGTCAGAGGGCGCTCATGCGTTGACCGCCAGCGACGGCAGGGGGCGGCCTGTTGCCAACTTGCCACTGGATTGTGTGGACGGCAGTGTCTTCGCCATCGAGGCGACGGTGCTGCCGACGTTTGGCGGTCTGCGCCCGCAGGTCCGCTTCGAGCATGTCATGCCGGCCGCGGCCACCGCCGCCATCGCCGACCGCTACCTGCTGCTGGAGGACTGAACGGCTGCCCGACTTGCTTCGCCGCTTGTTACACGCTTCCATGCCCCGTCACCCGAAAGACGCCACCAATGCAGACAGTCAAACTTCGCAACGACGGCGCGGTGCGCACCGTGGAAATGAACCGTCCGGAGGTGCTCAACGCCTTCAGCGTGCAACTCATGGACGACCTGGCGGATGCCTTCCTGGACGCAACACGGGACAACAGCGTCAAAGCGCTGATTCTCACCGGCGCGGGCCGGGCGTTTTCCGCAGGCGCCGATCTTGGCGAGATGGGTCGCCCCGCTCCGCCCGCGAAACACGGATTTGCCGTGCTGCTGGACGCCATCGTCGACTTCCCGAAGCCGTTCTTCATCGCCGTGAACGGTGTGGGCGCCGGTATCGGCGCCACCCTCTGCGGCCTGGCCGATTTTGTTTTCATCGCCAACGAGGCGCGCCTCAGGTGCCCGTTTTCCAGCCTTGGCCTCACGGCGGAAGCCGCCAGCACCTATACCTTTCCACGCCTGATGGGGCGTCAGCGCGCGCTGTGGTTCCTGCTGGCAGCCGAGTGGCTGAGCGGCGAGGAATGCGCCCGCGCCGGGCTGGCGTTGCGCTCCGTGCCACTGGCCGACCTCATGCAGGTGGTGATGGCGGAGGCGCAGAAACTGGCAGCCCTGCCACTGGCGTCGCTCACCATGACAAAGGAGCTTGTCATGGCACAGCTGCGGGAGCCGATGCGGGCCGCCATTCTCGCGGAGAACCGTGGGCTGGCGGAACTCGTGGGCAGCCCGGCCAACCGCGAGGCACTCCGCGCGTTCCGGGAGAAACGCCCTGCTGATTTCACGGGTCTCTAGTGGGCCGCTGCGGACGCCGATACCGGCAAAGAATCCGGGCGTGCGCCTTGCGTGTGGCGAAGGTGCCGCCCGGCATGCCTGTACGCACGCCAGTCCACGCCATCGCCCGAGAGTTCGACTCCCGGCTACGTCCGCGCCAGCGTCCTGAATTATCCTGCGTCTCGGCGTGGCACGGCCCGGTGCAGCGCCGCCCTGCCCATCCTGGCGACAACCCCTGGCGGATGCTTTGACGGAAGACGCTGAACACGCACCCACGCCTGCACGCGACTGGGAACCATTCCTGCGCAGCAACCTGACACTGCGCCAGTACCACTACTACACCGCGCAGCGCGTCACACCGGCAATTCCGGTACAACGTCTGCTGCACAGCATCACCATTCCCGGCCATCTCGGTGCGTTTTTCGATACCGCCTGGCAACGGGTCGCCCTGGCCGCGGACGCATTGCGCACGGTACTGCGTGTCGACGACGGTATTCCTCGAATCGACTTCGAATCCGCGTTCGTACCGCTGATTCACACGACGCTCGAGGCCGGCGACGGCCTGGGCGAACGGGTCGAAGCCTGGGCCCGCCAGGGTTTCCTGCGTTTCGATCCCGGCGACATCCTCTACCGCAGCGCGCTGGTGCACGTCAGCGACGGATCACTCATCTGGCTCTTGACCTGCAGTCACATGGTGGGCGACGGACGGTCGTTTGATCTCATCCTCGAGAACCTTCGCCGCATCCTCTTTGGCATGGCCAGCGGAGAGCCCCTGCCGCCCTTGCGGTTCGCCTCACTCCAGGCCGACATGTCACGGGAACGCCAGCGTGATCTCGACTGGCTCGCCAGACACGGCAGCGGCGATCCATGGGTGGAACACCTGGCTGGCTGGCGCGGTCCGTTCTCCCTGTTCGGTGTACCCGTTCCCCACGACATCGGCACGAAACAACGACGCGTGACCATGTTTTCGCTTGCGCTCACCCGGCATCTGTTTGCACAGGCCCGTTCAGCACACTGGTTCCATCGTTCCCCCGAAATCACCGTAGCCAACCTGTTCATCGCCCTGACCGCCGTCTGGGTATGGCGGCACGGCGGGCCTTCCCGCATGGTCATCGGCGTCCCTTTTCATGGCAGGCGCCCGCAGGACGCCGATCTCATCGCCTTCAAGTCCGGCGTGCTGCCCGTGCGCGTTGCCATTGCACCCGGGCAGCCGTTTGCCGACCTGGTGGCCGCCGTGCACGCGGAAATGCGCGTGTGCCGCCAGGTAGACGCGCCTTCGGTCGGCAACAGTTTCCACGACCCGGTCTACCAGGTGGCCTGCAACTTCATGTACCAGGACGAATCCGCGGTGCCGCAGGACAGGACTTTCGCCCGCTTCGAGGTCCCGCCTCCGCTCGGCGATCCCGAATGTGTCTCCACGCAGCAGACCTCCCGGCCGGACCTGCCCGGCGCCATGCGCATCACGATGGTGCTGCGGGAGGACGTCATACGGCACCTGGACCTGCAGACGTTGAGCGACGGCTTCCGCGCCGGCCTGGAACAGGTGCTGGACGATGCGGAGCTACCGGTGCGGCATATACGCTTCTCCGAAGCGAACGAGGTGCGGCGCCTGCTGGCGCGTGGCACGCCGGCCACGAGCCGGGTTGCCGTGGACTGGCTGAGCAACTGGGTCAACGCCCTGCCCCAGTGGCGGGACAGGGCGGCGCTCATTCACGAAGACGACGTGGTCACTCACGGCTGGCTGCATGCGGCCGCGGGTCAGTGGGCACGGCTGTTGACGAATCTGCCCACGCATCGCGGTGACCGGGTCATCGTCTGGGCGCCTGCGGACGCCACGTACGCCGCAGCCTGGATTGCCATGGCGGGTACCGGTCTCGTCCATGTTCCTGTTCACCACGACATGCCAACACACCACGTGCTGACGATAGCGGACGCTGTCGACGCAACGCTCGTGCTCTGCGCTGCCGACCGACAGGCGCGCTTCGCCGGTACGAGGTTGCAGGCAGTACCCCTGTGCATGCACGCCGTCGCGCAGCTGCTGCCGCTGCCCATGGTTGATCCACAGCCGTGGGAAACAACCCACATCTTTCATACCTCGGGTTCAACGGGGCAGCCCAAGGCGATTGCCGTCACCCATGGCGCGCTCGCGGCCAGCCTGCGCAGCTGGATTCAGGCCAACGCGCTGCAACCGGGCGAGCGCCTCTTCCATTTCTACGCCACGACGTTCGATCCCTGGCTGACCGGTCTTCTCGCCGTTCTCATGCTCGGCGGCGTGTGCGTATCGACCCGTCATGGCATACCGCCAACGGCGGAAGCGCTACAGTCCCTGCTGCGGCGGCATGCCGTTCATACCCTGTGCACGCCAACCGCCTACTTCCACGCCCTGTATGACATGCCGTTGCCCCACGGCGTGCGGCGCTGGATCGTCGGCGGTGAGTCGCTGGCGGCTGACAAGGCGATGCGGTTCATCGCCGCACACCCGGAAACCGCGCTCATCAATGCGTACGGTCCGACAGAAACCACGATCTGGGCATCGATCCTTGCCGTCGCGCCCGCGCACGCAAACGCCGTGCCCATTGGCGGACCACTGCCAACCTGCGGTTTCCGCGTGTGCGACGAACGGGGTGACACCGTGCCGTGCGGGGTGCCGGGCGAACTCTGGATCACCGGTGCGCAGCTGGCCATCGGCTATTACGGCGATCCGGAACTCACCGCCCGCCAGTTCGTGAACCGTGACGGACAGCGCTGGTATCGCACCGGCGATCTCGTGCGCTGGCGACTGGATGGTGATCTGGACTTCATGGGCCGCCTCGATCGCCAGGTGCAGATACGCGGCCACCGCGTGGAGCCAGCCGAAATCGAACAGGTGCTCCGTCAACAGCCCGGCATACGCGACGCCCTCGTCATCCCCATCCGCGACGACGCCACCACCAGCCTGTGCGCCTACCTGTTGGGTGACGACGGGGCCGCCTTGCCGTCGGCAACGGTGCTGCGCGGCGCGCTGCTCGAGCAACTGGCCGATTTCAAGGTGCCGCGTTTCATGCTACTGCTGGACGCTTTTCCGTACGGCAGCAACGGCAAGGTGGATGTCGCGCGACTGCCCCGACCTGAACCGGGTGACCGGCAGTCGACACAGGACACATTGCCAACGTTGACACACTGGGATGTGCGCCTGCTGTTCGAGCAGATTCTTGGCCTGCCCCGTATCGGCGTCGAGGAAAATTTCTTTGAACTCGGCGGCGATTCGCTGTCGCTCATCGAACTGCTGGCGGCTGTTGAGCGACGCTTCGGGCGCAATCTGGATGCAACACAGGTGATGCAGCGGCCGACGATTGGTGGCCTGGCGCCTTTGCTGAATGGCGCCGGCAGCGGCGCCGCAGGGCTCGTCGTGACGCTGAAACGGGGCGTGCGCGAACCGCTCTTCTGCATCCCGGGTGCGGGCGGGATCGGGGTGGAGTTCTACCCCCTGTCGCGCCGCCTGCCGGACGACAGGCCCGTGGTTGTCCTGCGCTCTTCCGGAACCGACGGCAACTCCGCCCCGCCCACCAGCGCGAAGCAACTGGTTGATGAGCACGTGGCGCACATTCTGCGCTACCGCACGGAGCACCCGACCACGGCGCCGGTGTACCTTGCCGGTTATTCACTGGGGGGGATTTTCGCCTGGGAGGTCGCGCAGCGCCTGAGCGCGCAGGGCATACCCATCGGCCACGTCATACTGATCGATGCACACATCGCCACCGCAGCCGGGCGTGCACTCACCCGGCGACCGGCGCGCGGACTGCGTACACGGTTTCGTGAATGGGCGTTCGGCACGCCGCAAACTATTGAAATGCGCCAACTGGCGGCCCAATTCACCCACGCGTTTCGCTCCGGGACGCCGATGGCCGCCGCATCACTCGGACGTTACAACCTGCTCGCGCAGACAGCGCTCTTCGGGGAGATCGTCAGCACGCCCGCCACGTTCCCCGCCACGTATTTTCTGGCCGCATCCGGTGATCGGCACCAGTATGCAAAGGCATGGCAGGCGCTGGCACCCAAGCTTGTCGTGCACACCATCGACGGCGATCACCAGGGGGATGCCGCCATCGTCCGGGAGCCGAACGTCGCGCGCATGGCGATGCTGATCAGTGAGCTTCTGGCAGGTTGCTGAAAAGGCAGCCTGCCCGGCCAGCCAGGGATCGCTGACCCGTCCGCTCAATCGTCCAACAGACTGTCGAGCCGCTGCTTGATCTGTTCAGCCACGAACAGCGCCAGCGCCTGCAACGTGCTGGTGGGGTTCACGCCACCGGAGGTGACAAACAGACTGCTGTCGGCGATGAACAGGTTCTTCACATCGTGGCAGCGCCCCCAGGCATTGGTCACCGAGCGCGCCGGATCGTTGCCCATGCGCGCCGTGCCCATGATATGGCCGCTGGACACACCGGACGTGATGGTCGGCGACACCGCCACCGCGCCCGCCGCTTTGAGAACCTCCGTCGCCCGTTCACCGGCATGTTTCAACATGCGCAGGCTGTTCTCCCCCAGGCGATAGTTGATGGTCACCCCCGGCATGCCGTCGCTGTCCGGATGAGCGTGATCGAGGGTGATGCTGTTGCACTCCTCCGCCAGATCTTCGCCGACACCCACGATGGTGGCCGTGCGATCGTACAGCTCGCGAAAGGCGGCATGATGGCCGGTACCCCAGGGCAGCAGACCACGCGCCAGGCCGCCCTGCGCCGCCGCCACGGGACCATTGCCGCGCACGATCTCGAAGGTGTAGCCGCGCGCGTAACCGCGCGATGGATCGGTTTCGTAGAACTCCTTGCTCCACAGCGCACACCCGATGGGCCCCTGCCAGCCCTTGAGGGGCTGCTCGAACACACCCTGATTCAGGGTCATGCAATGCAGCATCAGGTTCTTCCCGACCAGGCCGCTGCGATTGGCGAGCCCGTCCGGAAAGCGCGCGGACGTGGAGTTGAGCAGCAGCCGCGGCGTACCGATGCCACTGCAGGCCAGAATGACGATGTGCGCCTTCTGTTCGTGTTCGACGCCGTGTTCATCGATGTACACCGCGCCGCGCGCCATGCCGGCGTCGTCGAGGGTAATCTCCCGCACGCGGCAACGTGTACGCAGCTCCACGCCACGACGAATCGCTTCCGGCCAGTAGGTGACATCGGTGCTGGCCTTGGCGCCCTGCGCGCAGCCGATGGAACACGGCCCGAGGTTCAGGCACCGGTCACGGCCGTTGTACGGAACGGTGGCAATGGCGCTTTCCGATGGCCACCAGTGCCAGCCAAGCCGGTTGAAGCCTCGTGCCACGGTTTCACCCAGCGTGCCGAGAGGCACGGGTGGCAACAGGCCGGCCTTGGGCGGACAACCGGGATCACCAGGCAGGCCCGCCACCCCCATCATGCGATCGTTGGTGGCGAAGAACGGCTCGAGATCCCGGTAACTGATGGGCCAGTCGTCGCCCACGCCGTCCAGCGTGCGGGTTCGGAAATCGGAAGGATGCAGGCGCGGGAAATGGGCCATGTAGAGGATGGTGCTGCCCCCCACGCCATTGAAATTCACGGGCTTTACGGGCGACGCGGCGTCGTCCACCGGATAGTCTTCACGCCGGTTGCGCACGTTGGGCACGCCCGAAAAGTCCGGGCGGGACTCCCAGTCCCGGCCCGTGGTGGGGTAATCCGACTGACGCACCCAGTCGCCCTGCTCCAGGCAGACGATGCGCATCCGCGTATCCGTCAGACTCCAGGCCACGGCGGCGCCGGCGGCACCCGCGCCAATGATCAGGACATCAACGGTATCGTTCGTCGTGTTCATACCGTGCGATAGAACGGTGTGCGCGCGCGCACCGGCTCCAGCAGGGACCAGTCCGTGGGCGCAACATCGTTACCGACGGGAAACGGCGCTCGATCCGGCAGGCCGAGAGCCCGCAGCACACGGTCGTCACGGTAATAGCACGCCGCCACGGTACTTTCGAACAGGGTCACGAACGCCGGACACTCCGTGCGCAGCGTCGCCACCAGGGAAATCAGCATCTCTGCCGGTAGCGTTTCAGCCGCGGAGTCCCCCACCTGGGTGGCAAGACCATGCAAGCGCTCGAGTCCGTTGTTGACCACCTCGGCATGGCCGGCGAGCAAGGCAAGGACTTCCTTGACTATGCGCGGGTCGCTGGCCGATGGCAGGCCGTCCTGTGGGGGAATCATGCATGCAGCGAGCGTCGACAGAATCGTGGACTGTCGCTCACCCAGTGTGCGGTCGGTTGCGATGGTCTGTGTCATGGGCAGATGGTAGGGGTTTAGTCACAGGAACGGAATGGCACGCCCCGTCTCAAGGCGTTCACTCGTCGCCGCGCCACGTCGGCGCAGCGCCCTGCGCACCTTCTCCCGTCATGGCTGCGTCGGCAACGGCAGCGTGGGTCCAGGGAACAGTGGTCCGATCGGCAGGGTGCCGTCCGCCTTGCTCCGCAAGCGTGACGTGCCACCTGGAATACCGACGCAACCAGCGCAATGGAACCGTTTGGGGCGACGATCCATCCCTCCTGTGCGTAGCAGGATGCTGAAAAAGTCCATCCTGGACTTGTTTCAGCAGTCGTCGGCTTCGCCGACTCGCGCCAGATGCAGCGTTTTCCGCTGCATTTTCGGGCCAGCTGTCCCCGACTGGCATACCAGGCTGCTTTTTCAGCAGCCTCTCATGGAACTTCAGTTCCATGCGCGACAGCGCTGGCAATCGCAACGTGGCAGGCTGCTAGTGCCACAGACCAATGCCACACGCTGCGTTGCACCCGCAGACTGTCCTTTCGCATCACTGAAAGCCGTTGCGCGCACGAGTAGTCTGGCTGGCAGCAGTCACACCAGCAGGCAGCATCATTTTCAGCACGAGTGCGAGTCGCGTCACGGCGATCGCCGTGCCCCCAGCCAACCCACCAGACCACCCAGAAAGCGCATGCGCCGACGCGCCAGCCGATGCAGCGCCCGTTCCGTATCCGTGATCCAGCTCATGGCCTGAGGCAGCAGATGTCCCGGCGCCATGACGCTGTAGAAAACCGCGCCCGCCAGAAGCACCGCAACACCAGACGCGCGGGCCTGTGCCGGTGTCGCGATCAGCAGGCCCAGACAGATGAGCAGGGCAACAAACGGCAGCACACGATGCAACAGACCCACGGACACGTCGGACTGGCGATGCAGGCGGATCAAGGCCAGCGCGCTGACCAGGAAGGCAAATGTCAGATTGAACACGGCGAAAGAGATGAGCGAACCGATCTGATCGATGAACACCAGCGGAATGGCAATACCGGCCTGGGTCATGAGCGCCACATGCGGTGTATGCCGCGTGGGATGCAGGCGCGCCAGTGCGTGCGGCAGCAGGCCGTCCGCCGCCATGGCATAGGCCAGGCGCGAGGAGCCGAGGATGTCAGACTCGTCCGATCCGGTGACGGAGACGATGGCACCAAGGGTGACCAGCAGCACGCCGCCCGCACCAAACAGCGTGGTTGCCGCGAGCGTCAGTGGCGCCTTGCTCAGCGCAAGCTCGGCGGACGGAATCAGCGCATAGATGACAAAGTTGGTGGTGAGGTAGAACAAGGTGACAACGGCCATGCCGGCAGCCAGCGCCCGGGGAATGGTTCGCTGCGGATCGCGCACCTCGCCGGTTGGCACCGTTGTCAGTTCAAAACCCGCGTACGCCCAGAAGATCAGCACCAGCGCAGTGCTGAATCCGGAAAATCCGTTGGGCGCAAACGGCGTCAGGTTGGCGGCGACCACGCCCGGATGGGTGGCCAGGTGATATCCGCCAACCAGAACGATGGCAAACAGTGGCAACAGCTTCAGCGCGGTAAGCGCATCGTTCACCCGACCTGCGGCGCGCACGCTCAACACATTGACGCCCGTCAGGCCGACAACGAAGGTGACGCGCAAAACCAGTGCAACCGCCGGGTCGAGGTGCACCAGCACGCCCAGATAGTTGGTGAAAGCGATGGCAAAAACCGGGATGGCCGTGAGCTCGGCAATCCACATGGACCAGCCTGCCAGGAAGCCGGCCAGCGGGCCGAAGGCCCGGTGCGCGTAGGCATACGGGCCGCCAACGGCAGGCACGAGGCGGGCGCATTCCGCCAACGTCAGCGCAAGCAGTGTCGCGAGGCCGCCCGCAACCACCCACGCCACCAGCGAGGCAGGTCCGAGAATGCCGGCGGTAATCGCCGCTGCGATATAGATATCCGCACCGACAATGGCGCCAACCGTGATGTTGGTGACATCGAAGAAGGTCAGCGCCTTCTCGAAGCCGGGAGATTCCTCACCCAATTCATAGTCCTGCAAGCCCGCACGGTCACTATCCCGGAGCCGCGACGGTTCGCCCATCCGCACTGGCCGCAACGACCCGCCGGGCAACCGCACCCGCGCAGCGGCAACCCCCCGGAAATCCGCATTGGTCGGGAGCCGTTCAGGCGGGCTTGATAGACTGCCGCCGCAGCACAGGAATCCATCCACCATGACCGAGACCCTCAACGAGGGAGAACCGCTGGAACCCCTGCGGACTGGCCGCTCCCGGGGACCGTGGCGGCGACGCATGCCGTTCCTTCTGCTGGTGCTGGTGGCAATCGTGCTGCTTGCCACGCTGCCTCTGCTCGACCACGACGAGGCGAAGATCACCTACCTCACTGCGCCGGTGAGCCGTGGCAATCTGCAGCTCACGGTATCCGCCACCGGCACCCTGCAGCCGGTGAACCAGGTGGACGTGGGCACGGAGGTTTCCGGGACCATCCGTTCGGTGGCGGTGGACTACAACGACCGGGTGACACGCGGGCAGGTGCTGGCGCGGCTCGATACCGAGGAACTCCAGGCGCAGGTCCTGCAGTCCGAGGCAAATCTCGCCGCTGCCCGTGCCCATGTCAGCCTCGCCCAGGCCACCGTGGAGGAAACGCGACTCAAGGCCGATCGCTGCCGTACGCTCGCACAACGCGACATGTGCAGTCAGGACACGCTGGACTCCGCCAGCGCCGCTTACCTGCGCGCCAAGGCGGAACTGGCCAGCGCCGATGCACAGGTCAAGGTGGCCGGCGCTACCCTGGACGCACAGCGCACGCGTCTGGACAAGGCCGAGATTCGTTCCCCTGTCGACGGTCTGGTGCTGGCGCGCCGCATCGAGCCCGGCCAGACGGTGGCAGCCATGCTGCAGACACCGGTGCTGTTCGTCCTGGCCGAAGACCTGGCTGACATGGAACTGCACGTTGACATCGACGAAGCGGACGTGGGCATGGTGCGGGAAGGTCAGACGGCACACTTTACGGTGGATGCCTACCCGGAGCGCAGCTTTCCCGCCACCATCACGCAGGTACGCTTCTCCCCCCGGGAAACCAACGGCGTCGTGACCTACGAAGCGCTGCTCAGCGTGAACAACCAGGACCTTCTCCTGCGACCGGGCATGACCGCGGTAGCGGACATCCTGGCGCAGCGGGTGGATGACGCGGTACTGGTCCCCAATGCCGCGCTGCGCTTCGATGCATCCGCCCCGCCGGCCACGGCGGCGTCCCCTGGCTTCCTGAGCCGCCTGCTGCCACATGCCCCGAGGCCGACCCGCCACCCGGAGGCGGACGCCGGGGCATCACAAAGCACCGAACACACCGTGTGGCTGTTGCGTGATGGCGAACCCGTGGCCACTTCCGTGCGCATCGGCCTCACCGACGGCATGCACACCGAAATCACCGCCGGGCTGACGCCTGGTGGCGATCCCGTGATTCTCGGCCAGGCACCAGCCGCGGGACCATGACAACCGCCTCGACAACCATGCCGATGATTCGCCTGCGTGGCATCTGCCGGGTCTACGGCAGCGGGCAGGCGACCACGTGGGCGTTGCGCGACGTGAACCTGGACATCGATGCCGGCGAATTCGTCGCGGTGATGGGGCCGAGCGGCTCCGGCAAATCGACCTGCATGAACATCATCGGCTGCCTGGACACGCCAAGCCGCGGTTCCTATCACTTCCGCGGCGTGGATGTGTGCCAACTCGATCGCAACGCGCGGGCGTTGTTGCGACGCCACTACCTCGGCTTCGTGTTCCAGGGTTACAACCTGCTCAGCCGCACCACGGCCCTGGAAAACGTCGAACTGCCGCTGGTCTACCAGGGCGTGTCACGCGGCGAACGGCGTCGTCGGGTACAGGCGGCGCTGGCCGCCGTTGGTCTGGAGGGACGCGAACACCATACCCCGGCGGAACTGTCGGGCGGTCAGATGCAGCGGGTAGCCATCGCGCGTGCCATCATCAGCAGTCCGTCGGTACTGCTTGCCGACGAACCCACCGGCAACCTCGACACCGCCCGCAGTCGCGAGATCATGGAACTGCTTTCCCGTCTCAACGCGCAGCAGGGCATCACCATCGTGATGGTCACGCACGAAGCCGAAATGGCAGCCTACGCGCAGCGCACGGTGCGCTTCGTCGACGGCCGGGTGGCCAGCGACGCGCTGACCCGGGGCGCGGCATGATCCTGTGGAATGCGCTGCTGCTGGCGCTGCGGGAAATCCGCCGCAACGTGCTGCGCTCGGCGTTGACAGTGCTGGGTATCGTGATTGGCGTGGCCGCCGTCATCGTCATGGTGACGCTGGGACGCGGCGCCACCGCGGCCGTGTCGGAACAGATTGCCAGCCTTGGCAGCAACCTGCTGATGGTGCGACCGGGACAGGGGTTCGGGCCCAATCGCGCGAGTGCGCGCGCATTCACGCTGGCCGACGCCACCGCCCTCGCGGCGCAGGCAGGCGATCTGCAGGCGGTAGCGCCCGCTGCGTCGACGCGGTCCACCGCCATCTTCGGCAACCGCAACTGGGACACCATGCTCACGGGCAGCACCAATGCCTACTTGCTGACCGGCAACTGGAAGCTGGCGGATGGGCGCACATTCACCGACGCAGAACTGCGCGCCGGCCGCGCCGTGTGCATTCTGGGCGCCACCGTGCAGCGCGAGCTGTTTGCCGGTCAGAGTCCCGTTGGCAGCCGCATCCGCCTGAAGCGATTGAACTGCACCGTCGTTGGCCTGCTGGCCGCCAAGGGGCAATCCGCGATGGGCACGGACCAGGATGATGTCGTGCTGCTGCCCATTCGCACGTTCCAGCGGCGGGTGGCCGGCAATACGGACGTGGCGCTGTTGATCACCTCGGTGCGCAGCCCAGACCTCACGGACCAGGCGATGCGGGACATCACCGCCGTTCTGCGCCAGCGTCGCCACCTCGGCGCGGGTGAAGAGGATGACTTCAACGTGTTCGATACACGCCAGATCAGCGAGACGCTCACTGGTACGACAAGAGTTCTCACGCTACTGCTGGGCGCCGTGGCTGGCGTGAGTCTGCTGGTGGGTGGTATCGGTATCATGAACATCATGCTGGTCTCGGTGACGGAGCGTACGCGTGAGATCGGCATACGCCTGGCTATCGGCGCCCTCGAACGGGAAGTGCTCGGACAGTTCCTGGTGGAAGCGGTGGTGCTGTCGAGCTGTGGCGGCCTGGTCGGCATAGCGCTGGCGTTGCTGGCGGGCGCTGCAATCACGGCGGCAATCGACATTCCATTTGTGCTCGATGTGCCCGTCGTAACGCTGGCATTCGCCTTTTCAGCCGCCGTGGGCGTGCTCTTCGGGTACGTTCCCGCCCGTCGCGCGGCACGCATGGACCCCATCGAGGCGCTGCGCCACGAATGAGCGTGGCAGGGGCGGGAACCGCAGAAGCGGCGGTTATTTGAGCGACTGTTTGAGCCGCCGGTAGGCATTGCCGATTTCCTCGGCCACCGTTTCGGAGGCGGCACCGATTTCACCGGCGGACAGCCGTACGCTCTTGCCGGCGCGTTCCATGCGGCTCTCGAAATGTGCCCACTTCTTTTCCACCGCATCCCACTCTTCCCGGGCTTCCGCCTTGAGCAGATGCAGTTGCAGCCTCAGTTCGTCGCGCTCCGTAGCCAGACTGGCCAGCAGGGCTTCAAGCTTTTCTCTCGTATCACGCATGACCCGCTCCGTATGACCCGACTTCCTACCAGTTGACCCGCTGCGGCATCAAAACAGAATACGTGCTTACCCCCACGCCCCCTGTTGCCGGAACCGCGTGACGTCGCCAACCCCATGCGAGAGGCAGGGTCGGCGCACTGGACGCGCCTGCAATCGCCAGGCGACCGCGGTGCCCCGTAAGCGTCGGTCAGCCGCTCAGAGCGGCGCCGGATCGCGCACGATCATCGACTGGCTGGCGGTCGCCAGCAACGTGCCGTGCTCACTCCATAGCTGCACGGTGCCGTGGCCGAAGCCGTTGCCGGCATATTCCATGCGGTTGTCACAAAGCACCCAACGGGTCGGCTCGAGCCGACCGAAGCGGATGGTATTGTCCAGGCTCGTGCAGTGCATGATGCGCCCGAAAGCATTGCCGAGCACCGAGGGCATGTAGTCGGCAATGATCGCCAGCGCTGCCGCGTCGTGCGCGACATCGAGCATGCGCGCCCACAGCAGCGAGCGGCCATCCGTGCTTGGCTCACCAAAACCGGAAAAGCCGAACGACCCGCGCGCCAGCCGCAATTCGATATGTTCGTGCAGCGACTCGGTTTCATGGTGCCGGGGAATCACCGGACAGGACGCCGGTGGCGGCGGCGCGGGAAAGGTCTCCCAGCAGCCCGCGGAAGCGGCCGGTCGCGCACCCGCGGCGCCGATGATGGTAATGACCTCCCTGTCGCCGACATGCCCCACCACCCTGCCCTGCACCACGTTGCGGCCGATGGCCGGCAGAATGACTTCGAGATCGAGCGTTTCGTCCAGTTTCGTCAGCGACAGGTACTGCCCCGTCGCCCATACGATGGGTTTGTTGGTGGCGCGCTCCAGCGCGACGATGCCCGCCGCCAGCCCGGCGCCACCGAACAGCGAGCCCATGCCGCCGCTCACCCTGCCGCTGAGCGTGAGTTGCCAGCGCTGCGCGTCGAAGACATGGCGCATGGCCAGGAAATCCGCCGTGGATTGTCGCGTCGGCTCGAGTGACGTGGTCATGACTGCCAGGGGCCTCCGGAAAAAACGCCGCACTTTAGCCGCGCCTGCCGATGCCGGCCAGCCCGGCCGCAGGTTGGGGTCAGAAACTGTCGGCCAGGCGCTCCGCCACCATGATCGTTGGCGCATTCAGGTTGCCGTTGGTGATGTGCGGGAAGATGGAGGCATCCACCACACGCAGGTTGTCCGTGCCATGCACCCGGCCGTCGGGCGCAACCACGCTCAGGGCATCGGACCCCATGCGGCAGGTACCGCAGGGATGATAGGCGCTCTCCGCGTGCTGCCGGATGAAGGCATCGAGATCCGCATCCGACGCACAGGCGTCGCCCGGGCGGATCTCGGCGCCACGCACGTCGTCGAACGCCGGTTGCGCAAAGAGCTGCCGCGCGGCGCGGATGGCGGCGCGGAATACGGCCCAGTCCCCGGCGTGCGCCATGTAGTTGAAGCGGATGCGCGGCGCCGCGAGCGGGTCGGCACTGTGCAGCGACACGCTGCCGCGACTTGGCGACAACATGGGCCCCACGTGCGCCTGGTAACCGTGCATTGCCGCGTTGGCGCTACCGTCGTACTGCATGGCTGCCGGCAGGAAATGGAACTGGATGTCCGGCTGCGCCCGCGACGCGTCGCTGCGGATGAAACCACCGGCTTCGAAGTGATTGGTCGCGCCAAGCCCCTGCCGGGTGACCAGCCATTGCAGGCCGATGCGGGCGCGGCCGATGAACCCCAACTCACGGTAGAGGGAGATGGGTTGCCTGCAGGCCTGCTGCACATAGATCTCCAGGTGATCCATCAGATTGGCGCCCACCCCGGGCAGGTCCTGCACCACGCGTATGCCCAGACGCGCGAGATCGTCCGCCGGTCCGAGACCCGACAACATCAGCAGCTGCGGGGAATTGATGGCGCCGCCGCACACCACGATCTCCTTTCCGGTGAATCGCTCAGGCCGTCCTTTGACAAGTGCTTCCACGTGACTTGCGCAACGACCCGCAATGGCGATCCGGCCGACCCGGGCGTGCGTGACGACACGCAGATTCGGCCGCTGCCGCGCATGACGCAGGTAGGCATGGGACGCCGATGCACGCAGGCCGTGCTCCACGGTCATCGGCAGTGGCCCGAAACCTTCCTGCTCGTTGTCGTTGAGATCGGCGCGCAGCGGATAACCGGCCTGCCGCGCGGCCGCCAGGAACATGCCATACAGAGGGTTGCGCAACGCGCCGTTCCGCACCCGCAGCGGCCCCTGCGCGCCCCGGAAAGTCTCGTCGTGGGTGAGCCCTTCGAACCGCTGCGCCTTACGGAAGTACGGCAATACCGACGCGTAGTTCCAGCCCGTTGCCCCCAGCGTGTCCCACCGATCGAAGTCGGCGGGGTGACCACGCACGTAGACCATGCCGTTGATGGACGACGAGCCGCCCAGCACCCTGCCGCGCGGACACAACAGCCGTCGACCGTTCAGGTGCGGCTCCGGTTCGGACACATAACCCCAGTTGAAGCGCGGATGGCGCACGGGCAGGTAGAACGCCGACGGCATGCGCAACATGGGATGCCAGTCGCCGCCACCTGCTTCCAGCAGGGTGACGCGTCGTGTCGGGTCTTCGCTGAGACGACCGGCCAGCACGCAACCCGCGGATCCGCCGCCGACGATCAGTACATCGCAGTCAGGTTGTCGGCGCATCGTCGCGCATCACGACCAGGCGTATGGCGGACACCGCCAGCAGTCCCATCAGCAACACCATCGGCAGACCAATGATGATGGACGCCGCCTGCAGCGCCTGGATGCCGCCGATGAGCATCAGCGTGCAGGTCACACCGCCGAGAATGAACCCCCACAACACCTTCATGCTGCGCAGGTGATCCACGTGCAGAATGTGACAGATCACCAGCGTGGCGGAGTCCAGCGACGTGATCAGCCACGTGAACAGCAGCACGGCGACCAGCGGCATCAGCACACCCTGAAGTCCGGGTTCCGGCAGGTTGTTGATGGTGGCGACCAGCCCAAGGCTGTAGTCCCTTGCCACCGCCTCGCTCACCGCTCCCGTGGCCATCAGTTCCTGGTGGATGGCGGTATCGCCAAACACGCTCATCCATACCAGTACGACAAGCGCGGGCACGAACAGCACACCAAGGATGAATTCGCGAATGGTACGGCCCTTGGATATGCGGGCGATGAACATGGCGACAAACGGTGTCCAGGCCAGCCACCAGCCCCAGTAGAACACCGTCCAGTCGGACTGCCAGGTATGGCCTTGCGGGTCGTCCGCGAGCCACAGTCCCATGGGCACCACGTGACGCACGTAGTCCGAGAGGTTTGCCGGCAGCGCCGCCACCAGCCACGCGGTGGGGCCGGCGATGACGATGACAAGCAGCAGGCCCAGACTCAGCCAGACGTTCAGTTCGCTCAGGCGGCGGATGCCGTTTGCCACGCCGGAAAGTACCGACAGCACGCCCAGCAGGCTGATGACGACCACCATCATCAATTGCGCGGTGCGATTGAACGGCACGCCAACCAGGGGAGCGATGACCGCATTCATGCTGCCTACCGCCAGACCGATGGAAGTGGCTACGCCGAAAACGGTGCCATACAGCGCAATGAGATCCGCCACCCGCCCCAGGACGCCATTGGCCCGCGCGCCCAGCACGGGCGCGAGCGCGGCGCTGAACGACAGCGGCACATCACGCCGGTAGGCGGACAGGGCAATGGCGAGGCCGGCCACGCAGTACAGCGCCCAGCCGTGCATGCCCCAGTGAAACACGGTAATGGTCACCGCCGTGGCCGCCGCTTGCTCGCCCGAGGCACGCGCCGCGACAAACGGATTCCCGCCGAAATGCATGATCGGCTCCGCAGTGCCCCAGTACACCAGTCCCGAGGCCAGACCGGCGCTGAACAACATGGCAAACCATGACCAGCGCGAAAAGTCCGGCCGTGTGTGCGCATGGCCGATGCGCGCGGATGCTGCTGGATGCAGGGCAAGCAGAAGGCTCAGGAACAGGATGCCGCTGACGGCGTAGATGAACAGCCAGTCGAACGTCCCGGTGACGACATCGCGCGCACCCATGGTCACCACCTTGGCGGTGTCCAGGTCCAGGGCTGCAAAAATACAGAACGCCACCAGGGAAAGAATCGCGACTGCAGACAGCGTGTGCTTGGCGGGGTACGTCGTTACCCCGTTGGAAACAGGCATGGCGAGCACCATACCACAGCGGGCAGACCGGGCGACCGCGGGTCATTCCGCGGGCCGCGCGGTAACACGCCTCACCGCCGGTTGAGCGGACTCAGCAACGCCACCAGCGCCGGCAGCCACGGCACCACGCGTTCGAACGGATCTCCCGGCAGGTGCGCGGCCACGGACATCCAGTCACCCGTCGGCGGACTGGCGCCGAGCCAGTAGAACCACACCGTGGTGACAAACCCGGCCAGCATGGCCGCCAGCGCGCCCCGCGCCGTGACGACTCTGCCCAGTACGCGCCACAGCACGATGGGCCCGAACGCGGCGCCCAGCGCGGACCACGCGAACAATACGCGATTGAAAATGGTATCCGGCAGACTCAGCGTCAGCGCGACCGCCACCACGGCAATGCCGCACATCACCAGTCGCGAGGCCAGTATCTGTCGATGCGGGTAGCGAGCGTTCACGCCCATGTCATGCGCCACCGCCCCCGCCGCGGCGAGCAGAATGGAGTCCACGGTGGACATCACCGCGGACAACGTGGCGGCGATGACAATGCCCGCGAACACCGGCGACAGGTAGCTGGTGGCCGCCTCGTAGAACAGGGCTTCGCTGTTGGCGAGTTCCGGCAGCAGCGCCCGGCCCGACAGCCCCAGCGCCACCATGCCGACATAAACCACCACGCCCCAGCTCATGGTGATGACAAAACCCTGGCGGCGCGCCGAATCGCCACGCACCGCCATCAGGCGGGTAAGCAGGTGGGGTTGGCCGAGCGCTCCCAGCGACATGCCGATGGTGCCGATGAGAAAGCCGGCTAGCATGAGACCGGTGTGCGGTCCGCCAGGACTGAGATAGTGCGGCGGCATGGTTTGCGCCAGGGTGTCGAACGTGGCGTCAACACCACCGGCCGCCACTACCGCCGCAACCGGCACGAGGATGGACGCCAGCATCATCACGCCGGCCTGCAGGGTATCCGTCACGGACACCGCCCAGAAACCGCCGAGCAGCGAGTACAGCACCACGATACCCGCCCCCAGCACCACCGCCGTGCTGCCGCCAAGCGGGAAATGACTGACGAGTGCGGTACCCGCTGCCGCGAACTGGGCGGCGATGTAGAACACGAAACACACCAGGATGAGCAACGCCGCGACAACTGCCCCAACCTGTCGCAGCGGTCCCCTCGCATCCTCGAGAAGGAAATCCGTCAGCGTCACCTGGTTGCGCTCGCGGGATTCCCGACGCAGGCGCGGGCCAAAAAACAGCCACACCAAGGCATAGCCGGCCCAGATGCCGGGCACCATCCAGAGCGCACTGAGGCCAAGCGTGTAGACGAAACCGGAGAAGCCGAGAAATACCCAGGCGGAGGAGGTGCTGGCGGCGTACGACAGTCCGGCCACGAAGGGACCGACGCCACGACCGCCCAGGAAGTAGTCGACCTCGGACCGGTTGCGCGCGGTCGCCCACCAGCCGATGGCCAGGAGCGCGATGTTGTAGACGACGAGAGTCGTGAGGATGATCCCGGAGGTGGTCAAGAAGTTGTCCGCCGCTGCTTCAGCGTGCCTGTGTACCAGAGTCCCGCACCGGGCGCACGGGCACGGTCGGGCGCGATGTCAGCAGCGAATGCCGATGGCTATACTGCCGGCCATGCATCTCACCCTCCCCCGACTGTCGGCTTTCGCCACGCCCGCCATCACCATCGCCGCACTGGGACTGCCGATCATCGTTTTCCTGCCACCCCTGTATGCGCAGGCCGGTCTCAGCCTCACCACCGTGGGCACGATCTTCATGCTCACGCGCATCTTCGACGTGGCCACGGACCCGGTGTTCGGGGTGCTGGGCGATCGCCTGGATACCCGGTGGGGGCGACGACGCACGGCGCTGGTCGCCTCCGTGCCCGTCCTCATGCTCGGTGTCTGGCTCGTGTTCTTTCCCGACGCAAACGCCACGGAACACGGGCTGCTGCTCAACATGCTCATCCTCTACGTGGGCTGGACGATGTTCACGCTGTCGCACACGGCGTGGGCTGCCGAACTGTCCGCCGACTACAACACCCGTTCGCGGATCATGGGCACGATCCATTTCTTCACGCTCCTGGGTTCGATCGTGGTCCTGATGCTGCCGGTGGTGCTGGACCAGTTGTCGGTGCAGGCCACGATGCGTGAGCGTACCGCTCTCATGGGCTGGTTCATCCTGTTGTCGCTGCCCGTGTTCACCCTGCTCGCGGTATCCACCCTGCAAGAACCGCCACGACTCACCACGGCGAATCTGCCCTGGCGCAGCGCCATCACCACGCTTGCCGGCAACCGGCCGCTGCTCTGGCTGCTGGCCATCGACCTGCTGCTGGGCATCCAGAGTGGCATCAACGGCTCCGTGCATTTTTTCTTCGTGGGCCAGGTTCTGGGCATCCCGCAATACGCCAGCATCTACCTGGTCGTGATCTTTGTCACCGGCCTGTTGTTCGTACCCTTGTTCATGCGCATGAGTTACCGCATCGGCAAACACCCCACTGCGGCGATCGCCGTCTTCATCACCGCGGTTGGCACCATCAGCCTGTTCTTCGTGCCGGCGAACAGCTTCTGGCTCACACTGGCGGTATTCGTGTTCGTGGGTGTGAACTTCGGCGCCAAGGATTTTCTGATGCGTTCGATGATGGCCGACGTGATCGACCAGGACCGGGTAACCACCGGCGTGGACCGGAGCGGCCTGTACTACGCCATGCTGACCCTGACGGCAAAAGTGGGACTGGCCGCGTCGGTGGGCATCATTTATCCGATGCTGGATATGGTGGGTTTCGATCCGGCCGGTGCCAATGACGAGGCAACCCTGCGCGGTGTACGCATCGTTGTCGCAACATCACCCACCCTGCTGCTGTTCCTGGCCGCGGCGCTCATCTGGCGGTTCCCGCTCGATCGCCAGGCACAGGAAAAGCTGCGTGCGACACTGGCGGCCAGACAGGGCAGCTGACGCGGATACTGGTGCCAGGACGATCACCAACGACGACCTGCCGCGATCCGGAACACAGGACCGTCAGACGACAGACGGGAAAACCGCGGAGGGCCGGGGCACGCCGGACACTTTCGTGCCAGCGTGCGTCGCGGCCACCGCCCGGATTCACACGCCAGGACGGCGGTTCAGGACCGACACTGACCCGGGCGTTCAGCCGATTGCGTTGGCAAGCGCAAAGATGCCGATGGCAATGACAAAAACCATCACGCCGAACCACGTGATGTTGCGGGTAATGGTCTGGTCGTCAACATTGCTTGAGACATGCACGATACTGCTCCTCATTCGTGTGCCGGCGCACTATATCCCTCCGCACGCGGCCCGCGCGGGAAATCTTCGGCAATTGCGCAGTGGGTCCGCTTTTACCCGCGCCGGCGGCAGGCACGGAGCGCGCCGCTATTCCACCATCCGCGGGCGCCAGATCGGTTGCTGCGCAACCTCCGCATAGTGAGCCGCCAGGTCTTCGACACTCCACGGCCCGGCATGGAACGTGACACCTGTCTCCGCTGGATGGGACCACAGCGCGGTCTTGCGACCGTTGAACGTAACGCACTGGCTCTGCAGGTGCGCCGCCTTGTCACTCGCCAGCCACACCATGCCCTGCGCCACCTCACGGGGTTTGCCAAAACCCATGTCGACCGGCCGGGGGGCAGGCTGACCAGCCGCTTCCGCCGTTGCCGCGGCACGTTCGAAAACCACCTGTGTCATGTCGGTCTCCGCGATCGGCCACAGCGCATTGCAGCGGATACCGGATTTCGTGAGTTCAAGCGCCGCGGTGCGCAGCAGACCCATCATGCCTTCCTTCGCGGCAGCGTAGTTGCCCTGCCCGAACCCACCGGCCAGACCGGAGCCGGAAATGACCAGGATGATGTGACCACCGCCGCCTGCCTTCATGGCGATCCCCGCATGCTTGATGCAGAAGAATGCGCCGCGCAGATGCACGGCGATGACATCATCGAATTCCTCCGCCGTCATCTTCAGCAGCGTCTTGTCGCGCACGATACCGGCGTTGTGCACGATGGTGTCGATGCCGCCCCAGTTGTCGACACAGGCAGCCACCAGCCTGGCGGCCGTGGATTCCTCGGCAATCGATCCCGCGAGGCCGATGGCCGTGCCGCCCGCGGCGCGAATTCCCGCCACAACCTCATCCACCAGCGCCGCCTGCGTTCCGTTCACGACCACCCGCGCACCGGCGCGGGCCATTTCCTCGGCGAAGGCGCGCCCGAGACCGCGCGTTGATCCGGTGATGACAATACGTTTGCCGTCGAGATGCCCCATAACCTGCTCCCCAATGCCTGTTGATTCAATGCCCGCCAGTTTACTGTGTGCAGGTGCGCGGACCATGCCCCGCGTGCTCCGCCCTGGTTTCGGCATATTGCCGCCAGACGCCCGCTCCCCACACGGTGCAAGCACGCCATGACCACCAGCCAACTGCTCATCCTGGGCATTCTCTTCGCAACCGTGGCGATGTTCCTCTGGGGGCGCTGGCGCCATGACATGGTGGCCGTGGGATCGTTGCTGAGCTGCGTTCTGGCTGGCCTGGTGCCGGCTGAGGACGCGTTCTCGGGTTTCGGTCATCCGGCCGTGATTACCGTCGCCTGCGTGCTGGTGCTCAGCCGCGGACTGCAGACCTCGGGCGCAATTGACGCCCTGACGCGTGTCGTCCTGCCGGCCCAGGCAGGAATCACCGTCAGCACGCTGGCGCTGGTTGCCCTCGGCGCCGGGTTGTCCGGCTTCATGAACAACGTGGGTGCGATGGCGCTGCTGATGCCGGTGGCCATGCAACTGGCGGCGCGACTCAACGTAGCTCCCGGGCAGATCCTCATGCCGCTTGCGTTCAGCACCATTCTCGGCGGCATGACGACACTGATCGGAACGCCGCCCAACCTGATTGTTTCCGGGTTCCGGGCCCAGACCGGGGCCGGCAGCTTCGCCATGTTCGATTTTGCCCCGGTCGGTGTGACCGTTGCCCTTGCCGGCGTGCTCTTCATCGCCCTGCTCGGCCGGCGGCTGGTACCCGCACGTCAACAGACGGGCATCGAAGGTTTCGAGTCGGGTGCCTACATTACCGAAGCCCGCGTACCCGAAGACGGCAAGGCCGTCGGCATGCGACTGCGCAAGATCGAGGAATTGCTCGATGACAGCGGCGCCCAGGTGCTGGCGCTGATCCATGCCGACGTGCGACTGACCGCCCCCAATCCACTGCGAACCGTGCGCGCGGGCGACATTCTCGTCATCGAGGCGGAAGCCGAAGCCCTGGCCAATGCGCTCTCGACACTCGGCCTGAAACTCGAAGAGGCCGTGAAGCCGGACGACGAACCGGCCGACGGGATCGATGCGGCAAACGACGGCGCCGCGAACGTACCGGCAAGGCGGGATGCCGCAGAGGACGCGGAGCCAGCGCCCGGCCAAACGTCCAGTCCAACGCCGGGGAAGGACAAAACCATCAGCTCAGGCGACATCGTCCTGATGGAACTGGCGGTACTGCCGGGTTCCGGACTCGCCGGCCGTTCGGCGAGCGATCTGCTTCTGCGCACCCGTTATGGCCTGAATCTGCTGGCCATCTCGCGCCAGGGCCAGCGACTGATGAAACGGCTGAGGGCTGTCGCCTTGCGCAATGGCGACCTGCTGCTGATGCAGGGACCATCGGATGCCATCCTGGAATTTGCCGCCGACAATGGCTGTGTACCGCTGGCGACCCGGGAACTGCGCATGCCGAATCGTCGCAAAGCCTGGGCGGCCGGTATCATCATGGCCGTCGCCGTGGGTAGCACCGCCTCCGGCTTGCTGCCGCCGGCAATTGCCTTCGCCGGCTGCGTGCTGGCGTCGATGGGAATGCGCACCGTACCACCCCAGGCGGTGTACGGCGCCGTCGACTGGCCTGTCATTGTCCTGCTTGGCGCGCTGATTCCGGTTGCCGGCGCGCTCGAGTCGAGCGGAACGGCGGACATGATGGCGCGCTTTCTTCTCGACAACGTCGCCCAGGGCAATGCCGTGCTCGGACTGCTGCTCATCCTGCTTGTCAGCATGTTTCTCTCGGACGTGATGAACAATGCCGCCACAGCCGCCGTAATGTGCCCCATTGCAATCGGCACCGCCCAGGCGCTCGGGGTAAACGCCGATTCCTTTCTGATGGCCGTGGCCATCGGCGCCTCGTGCGCCTTTCTCACGCCTATCGGCCATCAGAACAACACGCTCATTCTTGGCCCCGGCGGGTTTCACTTCAGCGACTACTGGAAACTGGGTCTGCCCACTGAAATGCTGGTCATCGCCATTGCCATGCCCTTGCTGCTGGTCGTGTGGCCGCTCTGACCCTCGTGGCCGCTTTGACCGAACGGGCGATTCACACCTCGGATTGGAACAGACGCCGCGAACAGAATCCCAACAACGGCCAGGTCCGCAGCAGGTCCTCAGCAGATCCACAGCAGATCCACAGCAGATCCACAATCCGGTCCATGGCTGGGTAAGGCTGCGCTGTCGGCATGAATTGCAATCCAGCGGGATTGCACCCAATCTCCCGCACTACGGCTTCAGGCTACCCCCAATGGCTGACGCAAGTCCCAGCGCCGACATCACGGCGATACTCAATCGCTGGTCATCGGCTGCCCCCGAGGAGCGCAACCAGACTTTCGAGGCCATGTACGCCACCTTCAAACAGTGCGCGATGCGCATCGTGGGCAACCCAGACAGACCCGCGCTCATCCAGCCAACGGCGCTGGTCAATGAGGCCTACCTCAAGCTCTGCCAGGGCAAGATCGGGCGACTGGAAGGTCGCACACACTTCATGGCGCTCGCGGCCCGCGTCATGCGGCAGATCGTCATCGACACCGCGCGCGCCGATCAGGCACGCAAGCGCGACTGGCGTCTGCTCACCCGGCTGACATCGGAACCGGCGGCGGAAACCGGCGTCGGCCCCACCCATCTGCTCGATCTCGATGACGCCCTCACGGCGCTGGAAGCCATCGACGCGGACTACGTGCGCATCGTGGAGGCACGTTTGTTCGCCGGTTACACCGTTGAGGAAACCGCACAGGCGCTCGACATGTCCCCAGCCACCGTCAAACGGAAGTGGTCGGTGGCACAGATCTGGCTGAATGAGCGTCTGGGTACGCCCTGACCGATTCGGCGCTGCGTCACGGCATCAGGTCCTGCAGCAGACGGGTTGCCGCAGCATCCTCGCCCAGCAGCTTCCGCCGCAGTTCCAGTGCTTTTTCCAGATGCTGCCCAGCGGCGGCAGTGCGCCCCAGGTCCAGCAGTACCTTCGCCCACAGATGATCCACGGTCGTCGTCAGCAGCGTATAGGGCGCATCAGGGCGCACAAGCTGCTGGCGCGCCTCCAGAACCGCCAGCGCCTGCGCCGCCAGCCCCTGCGCCTGCAGCAGCCTGGCACGCTGCAGCAGCAGACTGACATACTCCGGGTGCTGCGCGTCGAACAACGTGTCAGCCAGCCTGCTAGCCTCGTCAAGGTGCTGCTTTGCCGCAATCAAGTTGCTCCGCTCCGTTTCGACACCGATCAGTTCAATCAACGCCCGGAAGTGCTCCAGCGTTCCCGGATACAGCGATTGCGCTGCCTGCACCGCGGTTTCCGCTTCCGCAAATGCCGCCTCCAGGTTGCGATCGAGCAGGTAGGCCGAGGCCAGCGCACGGTGAAACGACGCCAGCGGTGGATTGCCCAGCGTGTGCCAGGCAGCGATGGCGCTGCGCAGATCACCAATGCACTCAGACAGCCGCCCGCGCTGGCAGTTCAATAGCGCCAGATTGCCCTGGATGAACACCCGACCCTGTGAGGGTGGCGTCGGATCGAGCATGGCCAACGCTTCACCCAGGCGATCGGCTGCCGCCTCCAGATCGCCACGCGTCCACAACCACACGGCGTACGACTGCAACAGGTCCGCATGCCACGGCTGGCCATCGAGCGCGGTTCCCGGAATGGCTTCAAACAGATCCCGGTACGCGGCGATGGCGTCCGGATCGCCGCGTTTCTGCAGCGCGAACGCCTTCACCGCGCGGGTCTGCAGCGCCAGCGGGCTGCGTGTGTCCGGCATCAGGTCGAGCGCCTTGTCAGCAAGGCGTACGGCTTCATCCCAGCGATCGAGATTCAGGTTGCTGTCCGCCAGCGTCTTCAGGAGATCGGCCCGGATTGCCGGATCGATCGCCTTGTGCTCGGTGTGCAGCTCCAGCGCCGTCCACAACTGGGGGATCGTGCTCTGCGTACTCAGGAGCAGATCGTTGCCGGTCGTGAGTTTGCTCCATCGGCTTGGACTGAGAATGACATCCTTCAGTACGCCAAGGGTCTGCTGGGCCTGTTCGCGTTCCCGGTCGGCCCGCAGAAACTGCCAGGTCGTCAGCGTCAGACCGAGAACAAGCGAAAGCAGGACACCACCAGCCAGTACCACCGGCAGACGGTTACGCCTGACAAAACAACGCAGAAAGTAGCCCCTGTCCTGCGGCATGGCCACTACGGGATAGCCGCGCAGAAACCGTACCAGGTCTTCGCTCAACGCCCCCGCGCTGGCATAGCGCTGATCCGGAGCAAACGCGGACGCCTTGCGGGCAATTGCCGCAAGTTCCCCACTGAGCGCATCCGAATGTGGTCGCGCTGTTCGATAATGCGTCAGTCGCTGCGCAGCAGTCGCCTCCGGTGCAAGTCCCGGCCAGGCGCGCGCACCGTCGAGCAGTTCAATGAGAAGGACTCCCAGGCTGAACACGTCAGCGGCAGTGGCCAGTTGCTCGCGCCGAATCTGTTCCGGTGCCGCATAGGTGAGCGTGCCACCGAAGGTCTGGCTGTCGATGCTGTTGTCACGTTCCGCCAGACGCGCAATACCGAAGTCCAGCAACTTCGGCAAACCGGCCTCCGTCACCAGCACGTTCGACGGCTTGATGTCGCCATGCACGACCAGCGCGTTGTGGGCGGCCTGAACACCGGCGCAGAGCTGCACAAAAAGACGCACCACGTCGCGCGCGGTCGACGCGTGCTGCCGGCAGTAAGCGTCGATGGCTTTGCCCTCGACGTATTCCATGACGATGTAGGCAAGGCCGTCGTGTTCACCACCGTCGTACAGCGACGCAATATTGGGATGACGCAGCCCGGCCAGTATCTGCCGCTCGCGTTCGAACAGGCTTTTCACCTGCGGCGCGACGATCCCCGCGTCGACAAACTTGATGGCCACGTCCTGATCAAAATCGCCCGCGACACGACGTGCGTGGAACACGCGCGCCATGCCTCCCCGGCCGATCTCCCGCTCGAGTCGAAAGCGTCCGACCATGTCGCCCGGTCCGACACGCGCCACGATCTGCAAACAGTAATTGGCAAGATCGAACCGGTCCGCCGCGGCCGGTGCGGACGCCAGCAGACGCGTCAGCCGGGTTCGGTCCGCCTGCGCCAATGGCAACGAGGCGAGCCAACGCTCGAGTTCGTTCTCAGGCAGTGCAACGCCCGTTTCGAGATAGTCGAGCAACTGCCCTTCGGCCATCGCCATGCGGGGCTACCTCCGGTGGTGGTATCCGGCGCACCAGTCTAAAGGATGCCTGGCCGCGTCGTGTCGACGCAGGATCCCCAGCAGCAGAACCGCGAACAGGAAATGCCATGGCACCGGCAGCATACCCGTGGCAATACCTGCCACCCACGCCATCGGCTCCAGCACGCCCCGTGCCGCCAGCACGGCGCCAGGATGATCGTCGCTCCAGTCGACCCAGGCGGGCGAATGCGTGTAGTACCACGTGACCAGCCAACGCCCCACGGCGTTGGGTAGCAGGTACTGATCCCGGAAGCGTCGCAACTGCCAGGTCTGGTCCGCATCCCCACCGAACACCCGCGTGGCGACGAAACAGCGTCGATCGGAGCCGAAGGCAACCGGTTGTGCCACCGGCAGTTCCGCCGCCTGGTCACCTGTGCTGAACGGGCCGCTGGGATCCACGATCCTGGCATTGACCACACCGTCCTGGTCACCCGGTCCACCATCCGTGTAGGTCACGACATAGGCGCCGTTTTCGATGCGCATTCGTGCGGTGAGATCGATCACGCCGCGATTGGGATCGACCTGCAACCAGCGATCGCCGGAACGGACGGCGGTGCCTGGATAGAACGTGACATCCACACTGTCCCCGGGATCGATGCCTTCAATCACGAAGCCGATCAGGCCAATCGGGAAGGCGGCCGGGTCGATATCCGCCGGCAACTCGAATTCGTCCGTGGCGTGACTGGACAACCGGGAAAGGTCACCGCCGGATGTCCGCATGCCCAGGGGCATGCCGGCACCGTCGCTCAGGGCCACGATGTCTTCGCCGGCATCCGGTTGTCCGTTGCCGTTGGTGTCTGTGTCACCGTCGATCTCGGCGGCGTCCTCGATGCCATTCGCATTCGCGTCGGCTGTATCCGCTCCGGTTTCAAAGACGAAAGGGGGTGAAAAGTCCGACGCCTGGCCACTGTCATCGAGATAGCGCAGATAGAAATCGTACCGTGTACCCGGTGTCAGTACCGCCGACGGCAGTATCAGTGGATTCAGGCTTCGCACGGGGCCGCTGTAGACGATGATGGGTGTCGTGGTATCGGCTGGACCGACGATCTGAACGTCAAAGCCGGAGGCATCGCCGGCTTCGTCGGGGTCGCTGAACGGCGACGCATCGACAATGAACGCCGTCGCCACACCGCCCCCCGTGCGCGATATGGCAAACACCTCGGGCTGCGCCGGGCGGTGCAGCGCGGGCACATCCTGCGCATCCAGCGGATCGCTGTGGGCGATGGCTTCATCCACGTCGCTGAAGTTGTCACCGTCGTCGTCGCTGTCCGCGTTGTTGCCGATACCGTCACCGTCGGTGTCCGCGGACTCGTCCGGATCGTCCGGGAAGGCATCGCTGCGGTCGATGACACCGTCGCCGTCCTTGTCGGTCTGCGCTTCCACCGCCAGCACCAGCGCCACGAGTTCACCGGCGGCATGATCGAACTTCAGGCCACTCTCGAAGGTCAGCGGCGCCAGCGCGGCAACGACAACGATCTCCTCGTTACCGCCGCCGGGATTCACGGCAACGATGTCGCCGGGCGCAAAACTCACGCCACCGGCACCGAGATTGTCCGGGTCAGCAATCGTCGCGCGCATGGCACCCGCGGCAGCCGATTCGCTGAGCATCGTGAACAGACCGGGATGCAGCAGACCGTCGTCGTCGCGTACCTCGCCAACCGACACCGGCAACCACCCGAGCGTTTCATCCCAGCGTTCGAGCCCGCCATTGTCATCGGGGCGCAGTATGGGCGCCTGCGCCTGGCGTGAGAATTCGCTGGAGACGTCCCCCGCATCCAGATCGTCCACCACGTCCTGCCAGTGCTGCGCCGGATACGCCACGCTCAGCACGGCACTCAGGTACTCCACGGTCGATTCCGTCCAGCTTCGCAGTACCAGCCGGTTGAACACGGCGTTGGCGGATTTCTGCGCCTGCTCCGCGCCCGCGAGGAACAGGTAGCTGCCCGTGCGGTCCGGCAGCACCGCACCGTTCGTCAGGCCTTCGAACTGCACGCGATTGCGTACGTACTTGGAAACGACACGACCTTCCGGCGAGATGTCGACGATGGCTTCCGTACCGATATCGTTGACGACGTGAGGTTCCAGGTAGCTCTGGCGCTGGAAGTTGTCCAGGGAAAACGCCATCGACTCCCCGTGCTGGATTCCCGGTACCTTCTGCAGCTCCAGGTAGATGGCGATACGTTTGAACGGATTGAGAATGAAGGTGCCATCCAGGTTGAGGATGTGCACAAAATCCAGGTCACCTGTCAGCACCCGAAAGCCGAGCGGTCCGTCCACGTCGATGTCGATGATCCTGCGCGTGCTGCCAAGCGAGTCGACGAAGGTGCTCTCGGTCAGGCGCAGCGGGCGGCGCTTGGCGCGGCCGTAGTTCAGCAGCGATTCGACGACGCGCGGGATGCCCTGCGCCACGTAGTTGAAGGCAACCGGCACACCGTTGGCCGCCCAGTCAGGCAGGTACTCCGGTTTGTTGTAGAGCGCCCACTCCTCCGCACGGAGCTGCGCGTGCGATCGGAGCTTATCGTACGCTTCGCTACCGGGATTGAGGTCGGGCCGGCGGCGCGCCATCCAGTCATCCAGCGCCGCACTGAACTCGGCTTCGGTGCGTCCTGCCAGGGTCACCGGCGGTTCGACGAGACGCACGATGGCCTCCGACGGGATCTCGCCGACTTCCGGGTGCAGGCGTGTGGCGGGACAGTCGAGATCCGTCACATCGAGGCGTTTCATCGACTTCATCTTCATGACTTCGAGTTTGTTGTACGCCAACCCGTCGTCCAGCAACTGCACCCCGCGGATGTCACGGGAGCGGAAGCCGAGGCGCACATTGAACCGGCGCGCAATCTCCTCCAGCTTTTCGATGGTCCGCTGCGTGCCAGCGCCCCAGTACCTCAGAATCGCCTCGTACGACAGGCGATCGCCAATCTCGGCAACCTCCCTTGGAATATTCTTCTCAACAGACAGGCTTTCATAACGCGCATCGACAACATCCTCCGCGCGGCCTTCCTCCAACCGGGCCGCACGCCGGCGTAACACGTGCTCGGCCTCTTCTGCTGCCTCGCGCGTCGCTATGCCGCGCTTTGCCTTTGCGGCATAAGCCTTGAGCAGGCCGGTCTCCAGCAGCACATCCGGCGCAACCGTGGCCGAAGCATAGGTGAAGCGCCTGAGCGCATTAAAATCCTGATTGTCCACGTCACGAACGAAGTTGGCATACTGCTCAGCCGCCTTGGTCAAAGCACCTTCAGCCTGGCCTAGCGTGATCACACCGGCGCCAAGCAATGACGACACGTCGAGCTTCAGTTCGTCGCGCACGGATTGCCTGAGCGTCTGTCCCTCGAGCGTCACCGCCAACTTGCCCCACTCGCCAAACACCGCCAGTACGTGCGCAGCGAACCGCTTGCCGTAGCTCAGGTCCTGGGAGGCGACATCCAGGACGAAAGCCGGCATGCCGAGCAGACCTTCGAACCACACCGCCACGGCATCGAGGGCATCGCAGGTGAGATTCGCAATTTTAGTTCCACAGTCATAACTGAAATCATCGGGAATGGGTTCGTTGTCGAGCAACCGGAACGACACCGTCTTGTCGTAACCGGTCGTGGTGGCGTCGTCGACCGTTCGTTCCGCGCCGACCTCCAGCTGATCGGAAACGTCCGCCAGCACGTTCGGCATGCCCGCCAGGTCGCGGATGATGTTGCCGTGTTCGTCCATTTCCAGCGACTTGGCAACGGGAACGTAGGTAACGGAACCCTCGGATATCTGGTCCCAGCACATCGTGGCCACAATGGCCGTCAATTCAACCGACTCGCCGGGTTTCAGCACAAACGCCCTGGCGACATCCGTCTGGCCTGTACTCGGCTCGTAGAGGTGGGTCAGATCAGTCTGTCGGCGTGTTGGCGAACAGGATGACAAGCCAATCGACCGGGGAATGCCAAGCGAGGCGTCGTACAGGATGCCCCTGCCGGCATTTCCCTGGGTGATCGGGTGCAACACAATGCCGATAGCGACATCCTCGGTGATGTTCTCGACGTACCCCTCCAAGCGCACCGGCACGCCGGACAGCGGTAACGTGGTGCCAGACCGTTTGACGCCCCATTTCGCTACCACGTCCGTATTGATCTTGAACGTCGTCTCGCCGAGGCTCGAGATGTTCTCGTTGTTACGCACCCCCGTCGCCGCGACCCTGGCCGTGATCCCGGCCGCCGCATCCAGCGCACGGTACTCCCAGGAAACCTCCATCGACTGATCGGGTTCCAGATCGGCGGGATAGGTGGGCGGCGTGGAAAAACCGATCGCCTCGAGGGGTACCCCCTCATTGAGATCGGGATTGGTGAGGGTCAGCCCGTCCTCGTCTCCTTCGATATGCACGCCGGTGATCCGCTGGTCGCCGCCATTGCGGATGGTGGCGAAGATCGTCACGATGTCGTTGGTGTCATTGAGGGTGAGCGTGAACGGCTGGGGCAGCACGCGCATGCTCACCTGCAGTTCGCTCTCGGTGATGCTGATCGGATGATCGTCCGCGTCCGCGAAGACGCGGCCATCGTTCGCCGTGCCCGTGATGGATGTGGTGACCCGGGTATTGCCAACGGCGACCGGATCGCCACCGATGGTGAAACTTCGCGATCCACCCGGCGCCAGTTCGAAGGCACCGGGATTGGCGGCATCGCTGACGGCAAAGACGTCGGCATCGAACGTGGACAGGATGTTGCCGTCAAACGCGACAGACGCGGTCTGACCGAGATTGGATGTCACCCGTACGACAGGCGTGACCTCCTCCGTAAGGCGCAGCGGCCGGTCCGGCAGGTCGATGACCACATCCAGCGCAGGCCTGACTTCGAGATTGAGGGCACGGCTGCGGGACTCGAACGCCTGACCGTTGGCATCCCGCCCGGTGACGACACCCACCGCGGTGAACCTGCCTTCGCGCATTGCGTCGAACCATTTGATACGGTCTTCGACAAACTCGTTCACCGCCAGACGGGTGGGGAACTCCTGGCTGCAGCAGGGATCAAGCACGTCCGTGCCGGTGAGTTCCACCGAAACCGTGAGCTCCTCGGCATCCACCACTCCGATGTTGTAGAGGTCGAAGATGAATGCAACCTGGTCGCCTATGGTGCCCTCGCGATTGCTTTCGAAGCTGATATCGCCGGAGTCCGTAACGATGAGCCAGTCGTGGGACAGCTGCACGTTGATGCGCGGTTTGGCGATGCGCAGCAACTGATTGCCCGCCGCGAACTCGTCACCCGCGTTGGTGTACGCGGTGGAAGCCGTGCGATCAGCTGGTGAGGCGCCGCACTGATCCGCGATGGCGTCCAGAACATCGGCGGCAAACGCATCCGCCTGCTCCTGGGCGTCGACGGCGTACGGGAACGGCAACTCGTTGACCAGAATGGGCGTCGTGCGATGGTCGATGGTCTGGATGACCCACTGCCCATCGTCCCTGCGGATGATGCGGGTTTCCGTTCCCACATCGCTGCGCCCGAAAATACCACCCACCAGCGAGGCGAGGTCCTGAAAGCCGTCCGCCCGCGTCCAGCGCCAGGCAAAGGTGGTGCTTACTTCCTCGAGGCTCTGGTTCGGATCCGTCGGATTCCGGAACAGCACGACTTCGCCGAATACCTCGCCCGCATCGTTCATCAATTCGGTGCGCACCACCGGAGCGACATCGGCTTCGAAGGCAAACGTGGATGCCGACACGATGGGCACGCTTCGACTGTCGCCATCGCCGACGAAGTGGTACTGGGCGAAATTGCCCGGAAGGAACAGGACAGCGTCGCCCGACTCGTTGAGGAAACGGAACTGGTCGGACGGGAAGTCGGACTCCACCCATTCGTAGCGGGTGCCATTCCAGTCGTAGCCACACACCGTGTCGATGTTGACGGCATGGCTGCTGGCGGCCGCGCCGAGCGACAGGATCATGCCCAGGAAAGGCGAATGCCACCCGCGCCGCCGTTTGAAGGATTCCGGTACGGGAGCGAAACGTGAGCGAACCATGAATCCCCTCCAGTGCGCCTGACGCACGAATACATCACCTCATTGACAGAAAACGGAATTCACAGAAAAAGGGGCTCATGAGACGCGGCACTTTTCTAGCGAGATCGTTGCTGACGGGAACCACCTGGTGGCACCAGGCGAACTCGGACCAGTAGCGTCTCGCAAGCCTTGCTCGACGTCCGGCAGGCACTGCGTGCAGCCTGGTCCGCAGCCGACTGACGAGTCGGTGCCCTGCGGCAGGACTTCCATGCTGCCAGCTGCAAGTCCGTTGGAGATCCACTCGACAGCCACCGCATGGCGGCTGCGACGATCTGAACAGGTCGGCCATTCGGGTACTGAGCGCAACGGAGGATCGATACGCCATGCCGGCCACCCGCGTCGCCGGCCGGATGTGCTTCAATTACCGTTACGTTTCCTGCCAATCGGACTCTCGCCTGACATCCCCTACCCTCACCGCCCGGCTGCTCGCCTGGTGCCGCGATTCCGGCCTGAGTCCCGCCACGCAGCGGATCGCCACGGACACGATCCAGCGCGTGCTGCCATACGTCACCATGGTGACCGGATTTGCGGCCGCCTGCGGCGCCGCCGTGCATCTGCTGTTCATGGAACCGGGGTTTCGCACCTGGGCATTGCCCGCGCACATCGTGTTCACGCTGCTGGGCGCATTCTGGTGGAAGCGGCGACCGCGTCATCCGTACGCGGCAACGCTGCTGGTGGGCACATACCTGACCTCCGTGATCGGCAGTTACGTGATCTCGGGAGAATTCGGCTCCATGCTGCACCTCGGCATCGTCGCCATCGGCACCATGTACCTCTGCCTCGACCGCCGTCTGCTGCTCGCCCAGATGAGTATCTGGAGCGCGTGGGTCAGCGCCATTGCCATCGTCTGGCTGCCGGATCCGCGCTGCATCGAATTTCTCGTGGTGAGCCTGATTTCGCTGGTTGGCGCGGCCATGCTGCACCGGATGCGAAAGACATCCATCGAGCAGGTGATGACGTTGCAGGCGCAACTCGCCCGTTCGATGAACGAACGCGAAGCGGCGATGCAGAAGGCGCAACAGGCGGAGAAGTTGGAGAGCCTGGTGGCGATGGCGGCCGGTATCGCCCACGACTACAACAACCTGCTGGTCGGCGTGGTCGGCGGGCTGGATCTGGCGGAGGCCGCGCAGACGAGCGCGGAGCGCAAACAGGCACTGGACAGCATCCGTCATTCAAACAGCGCCCTGCGCAGCCTGTCGGCAAAACTGATGGACCTTTCCGGCGGCGCACCGGTGCGCTGGGAGCCGGTGGAAATCGGTCGCGTGGTTACCGAGACCGTGGCAGCGATCCGTCACAAGGTCGGCAACGGGAGGCGCATCCAGCTCGCGCTCGACCCGGACGTGCCGACCATTGCGGCGGAATCCGCGTCGCTGCGGCAGATCGTACTGAATCTGCTGACGAATGCACTGGAAGCCCTGCCCGCTGACACTGGGCACATCCGTGTGGGTGTGACGCGACCGGTGTCGCCGCACGGCACGCCTGCGGACCACGTGCTGCTGTGGGTGGAGGACGATGGTCCCGGCATCCCCGACGCCCTGCGCTCCCGCATCTTCGACCCCTTCTTCACCACCCGCGAACCGGGGCGCGGCCTTGGCCTGGCCATCGTGGCGGCAATTGCACGGCGTCTGAACGGCACTCTGCAACTGACCGACTCAACACAGGGTGCGCGCTTCGAGGTGCGCTTGCCAATCGAGGTCAATGGCTGACGGCATCTGCTGAAGCAGCAGCCTGGCAGGCGAGTCAGGGGCGGCGGCCCCGCGAACAACGCTGCAGCTGCCGCGAGGCAGCGGTGCCAACGACAACGGTGAAAGTCCAGGAGGGACTTTTGCACCGTCTTCTCATCAAACAAAGCTTTCAGCGCGTCGCCGCTGGCAATCGCAACGTGTCCGGCTGCCAACGGCAGCGTCAGCCGCACCCACGCGCCTCACGGTGAGTTTTGTGATCCCGAAGAAGCAGTGTGCAACCCTGATCAGCGGCAATGCATACTGGTTCTAGCTGCCTTCCGGCAGCAGCGAAAAGTACACATGGTCCGGCGGTCCGTGCTTGACGCCTTCGATCTTCCACAAGCGCATGCACGCCACCTGTGGCTGAGGCGTCCCGCGAAGCGCCAGCAAATCCTGCCGGCGCACCCGTATCCGCATTTGTGCGTTCGTATTGCGCCAGCGCCACTGGCTGCCGTATTCGCTCACCAGCCAGAGTTCGAGCCGACTCCACGCGTCACGAAACGTCAGGTTGCTGGTCGCCAGCGCGGCGCACAGCCCCGCGGCAGTGTGCAGTTCGAGGTCGAAGTCCTGCCGGTAGGCCGAATCCTCGTAGCGGTAGCGCACCCAGACTTCCAGTGCATCCATGTTGACTCTCGCCCGGAACAGGCTCGGTTGCGTCTCGAGATAACGACCTGTCAGCGCGGGACGCAGCGTTCGACTGAGCACGAGTTCGTGGGTAGCGCAACCCGTTGCAAGCAACGCCGCAAGCAAGCCAACAAGCATGACCAGCGGATTCAACCGACTGCTTTGCCCATCCTGCCGCGCACTGATCATGAACGCCAATTCTCCACTGACAACCCACAGCTGCATCACCACTCCCACGCAACGGACAACTCTGATCCATCCGGTTTGGTGTGGTACTCCGGAGTTGCCGCAAAGTGCTCAGCACTACTCCGTCTGGCGCGCCGCGCAACCGCGCTTCAGATTGACAAGAAGACGCCACCAGGTCCGGTGGCGTTGCAACCGATCAGGAGCCCGTGATTGCGCACCAGCCACCACGTCGTTTTCCTCCCGCTTCGCTTCGGCTGGCGGGCGCTGCAGCGTGGCGCGGGTCTGCTGACCGTGCTGATGCTCACAGGCTGTGTCGCCGTACGCGTATCGTCCGAGCCGGTCTATCCCGAAAACTGGCCTGCCTGGGTGGCAGCCTCCGGCTGCCCTGATATTTCCGGCACCTACCACGCCATCAGCGACGCAGCCGCCCCGTTGATTTACCCACCCGGCGGGCACCCGCGAATGTCGCTGCTCGTCATTCCCATGGGGCCGCTGGAACCCGTGCCCAGCCTCGGGCGCCGCCTGCTCCCCTGGCATCTGGCGGGATTGTTTTCCGAGCGGGACACTACGCTCTTTGCGCAGTTGTCCGCCTTCGAGGCGGACGTCAACAGATTTGCGAACGAGGAGGGGCAGGATGCAGATGCCTGGGTAGCGGTGACCCGAACCGCGGAAAATGAACTGACCATTTCCACCGGCATCGGCGCCAGCCACGGCCCCATGTTCTCCATCCACGAAGGACGCATGGGCTGGTGGACCTATAACAGCCGTGTCTACCAGTGCGATCACGGCACGCTCGTCGTCACCGGCGCCTTTCCGCCACCTGCCGCCGAAAATCCCCGTGGATGGCAAGACGACAGCGTTGGTGCGCACTTCACCTTCCACCGCGCCGCGGACGGTTCGCTGGTGGCGCTGGAAGAGGCCTACACCGGCGTCAGTGGCGGCAACATGGTCTTCAACAAGTGGTGGCGCTGGCAGCCATGGCCGAAAGACGCCAGATGACGCCGACTCCCGACTTCACTTCGAGCGCTATCGGCGTGCACTGGCGGGACATTCTGGGATGCTGGCTATTGCTACTTCTACCGGGTTGCACGTGGCACGAATCCTATCTGCCGGACGCTGCTGCGGAAGAAGATGCCGCACTTGTACAGGGCTACTGGCGATACCGCGTTCTCTACGATGAGGAGCTGCTGATCACGGGCGTAGACGGACAGGAATCCCGTGACCACCCGGGTTGGCCGTACGCGCGGTCAGCCAGTATCCCTGCCGGGACGCACAGGGTGAGCCTGGTCATCCTGCGCAACAGCCGCTTGATCGTCAGCTGCGAATTCCAGGCGCCTTTCGAACCGCGCTTCCACTATCGCCTGGAAAAAATCGAACACAATCAGGCACTGCTGGCGCATCCGGAGACACCCAGCTTCAAGGCCTTTCTGCGCGTGGCGGTGGTGACGCCAGCCGGTGAAGCGCAGTCGCTTCGCCTCGCCGCCGACTGCTGGTCGACGCGAACGCCGGCGCCGCCGTAATGGGGTTGCGATCCCGCCAGCGTTGTTCACGCTCAGATCGCCACGTAGTATCGGCGGTAAGGGGAATAATGAGGGAGCGTCACCATGGACGTCGGCCTGCAACTGATCTTCACGTCCTATGGGTGGGACAACGGCATTACCGACAGCGAGGTGTACGCCCAGGAGATTGACCTGGCGATTCGCGCCGAGGCGCTCGGTTTCGACTGCATCTGGCCCACCGAGCACCATTTTTTCGACTACTCATTCTGCCCGGACAACCTGCAGCTGCTGTCCTACCTGGCGGGGCGCCTGCAGAAGATCAACCTCGGCACCGCAGCCGTGATCCTGCCGTGGAACGACCCGCTGCGTGTAGCGGAAAAGGTGGCCATGCTCGACGAACTGAGCAGCGGGCGCGTGCGCTTCGGCATGGGACGCGGCCTGTCGCGCCGTGAATTCCAGCCGTTTCGTGGCATCGAGATGGCCGAGTCCCGCGAACGTTTCGACGAAGCAGCGCCGCTCATCGTTGAGGCCCTGCGTACCGGTGTGTTCGAGGGCAACGGTCGCTTCTACCCCACCAGCCGCGCCGAGATCCGCCCACGGCCAAGCCGTTCCTTCGACGGGCGGGTATACGCGGTGGCCAATTCCGCCGATTCGCTGGAGGCCTGCGCACGCATCGGCGCACGCATGATCCTGTTCTCCGAAGCCCGCTGGGAAAAGCGTCTGGAGAACATCAACAAGTACCGGGAGCGCTTTCGTGAGCTGCACGACAGGGAACCGCAGCCGGTGATGACAGCCGATTTCACGTTCTGCCACCACGATGCCGGTTACGCGCAGGAAGTGGCCGAGCGTTGCATGGCCCGCTATCTGCAGAGCCTGCTGGAACACTATGAGCTGATGAACGATCACCTGCTCGACGTGAAGGGCTACCAAGGTTATGGACGCCAGGCCGGGCAATTGCAATCAATGGGGTTTGACAAATATCTCAGCGGTTTCCTGGCGGCCAATGCCTATGGCACACCGGAACAGATGCTGGAGAAATTCCGGCAGCGTCGGGAAATCATCGGCGACTACGAGTTGGCCACCTGTTTCCGGTTTGGCGGCATGACTATCGAGGACACGCGCGAGAGCATGGCGTTGTTTGCCAGGGAAGTCATGCCGGAGTTGCGGCGGTGGTGACGCCACGGCATCAGCCGGGCTGATCCGCTGCACCGCAGGGTCGTGGGAACACGTTGCCTCGCGGTTGGCCTGCTCAGCTCCGCCTGTCTTTGGCCTTCAGCAGGCGGGAACGGGTTTCCGCCCAGTGCGCGTTGTCCTCCGCCAGTGTGCGAATGGACACGACACGCGTCGGGGCGCCTGGATCCTTCAGCGCGCGCACTTCCAGGGCCCAATCGCCGTTCGTGAAACGCCGTACCGCGTTTTCGAGTCCCGGCTTTCCACTCAGACCAACATATTCCCAGCCCCAAAGCTCGTCGGGTTTCACCCGCTCTCCAATCCGGAATGGTGCATCCACGTCGGTTATCTCTCCATGATGTCAGGGTTTTCGGTCGCGCGGCCCTGGCTGACGAGCGCGGGAATCACGTCCGCGAACCACACGCAGTTGAGGCCAAGCGCCTCATCGACGGACAACTCCCGCGTATCAACATCCAGGCGCGAGGAGTGTACGCCCAGCAGCTTCCACGGAAAGCCGGCCGGGTTCGATTCTGACGGAGTTCGCATGACCACCGCCGCGCCACTGGTGCCGCGATGCGTTCGTGAATCTGTCAGAAAATAGCCGTTGCCCTGGAATCGCAGCGCAAAGGACGAGGCATTGATGGCGTGGCGAACCACCGGCAGGTGATGCAGCGCGTCGTGGAAACCGAGGGGGAAGCCGACAACCAGCAGGGACGAGCCGATGTCGACCGCCGCGGCATCGTCCAGCAGATCGCGCGAGGAGAACGCGTGATAGCAGAGAGTCGCCGGAAGCGCCTGGCGTTCCAGCTCGATGGCGGCAATATCCACCGAGCCCGTGCTGTCCCTGGCCTGCCGCCACAATCCCAGGCCATTGCGGTACAACGGAATCGAAAAGCCGATGGACTGGGTGAGATTGCCCGCGTCGGTATGCAGTTCGATCTCGATGCTGTCCGGATGATGGTTCGACGGTTCATCGACCAGTACGTGGCGGCTCGTCACCAGAAACAGCCGTGGGCCATGCTCATAGAAAAACCCGGTCGCACTGGTCAGCGCGCGACCTTGAAGCATGGTCGTGATTCGTGTGGTCGTCAGCAGCAGGGGCTCAATCAATGGCGCTGCCCGAATGCGGACCCTGCGCCTTGCCACTGTGCAAGGTTTCCTGGATCACTGCGTAGTTGACGGCGTCGGCAAGCCGCTCGTACCGGTAACCACTGTAGTGGTAGAAGTTCTTCGACTCCACGGTAATGCCGTGGCGGGCCATGAGTTCCTGATCGGTTTCGTCCATAAGGGCACCTGGGTTGGAAATGGCGAATGCGCGCGGACGTGGGTATCGGCAGGCGCGATGGCCGTCAGTCTCGATGTAACGGAAGCTGCCGACAGGCGGCGGTGTGTGACGTGTGGAGGGAAACTGAGATAGTTGATCCTCGATCCGCAGGCCAGCATACGCCTGCGATCGGGGAATAGCTCGAACTGTTTCCCTTTCCCGCAATGCCCCCCCGTGATAAACGGCGTATAGTGTGCACCGGTTCCTTGAATGAACAGTGGTGCGCATCTTGCGTCGCGCTGCTGCCGCCGAGAACGGCCTCTCATCGAATTGCTCGAACGCAACGTTGTCGATGAGGAGAGCTGACCATGAACACGATCAAGCGGCTGCGACTCTGGTCGCTCCGGGCAATTGGCATTGCCATGGGGGTGCTGCTGACGTTCAGCGCACTCGATCCAACCGTTGCGGTGCTGGTGCTCAGCCCGATCGGCCTGCTGGCACTGTATACCCTGCGCAGCGGGCGGCCGGATGGAGCGCTGTTGCCCCCCAGGCTGTTGAAGGCCGTTGTACCCGGTCTGGCAATGACACTGGTCGTGGGTGCGAACACCACACAGGCTGAAATGCCCGAAAACGCCAGCGGAAACCCGTATGGGTCCGGATGGGTCTGCGACAGCGGGTTCAGAAAGTCCGGGGACGCCTGCCTGCCGGTTGCGGTACCCGAGAATGCAATCCCCATCGACAGCCGCTACGGTCGTGGGTGGGAATGCCAGTATGGCTACCGCGAGGACAATGGGCGCTGTGTGCTGATTCCGGTACCCGCGCACGCTTACCTGGATCCCTCCGGCACCGCATGGCGCTGCGACCGCGGATTCAACGAGGTGAATGACGCCTGCGTGGCCATTGCGGTACCCGCCAATGGCTATCTTGTCAGCAGCACCTACGGGCCAGGCTGGAAATGCAATCGTGGCTTCCAGGCAACAGACGACAGGTGTGTGGTCATCGTAGTGCCGGAACACGGCTACCTGTCCGAGAACTCGTCGCAGCAGCGTGGTTGGGACTGCGAGCGCGGCTACCTGCCAAAAGGCAACACCTGCGCAAAAATTGCGCTCCCTGAAAATGCCTATCTGTCCGAATCGACCCGTTACGGCAGCGCCTGGGAGTGTGAGCGTGGCTACGTCAAATCCGGCGATCGGTGCGAACAGGTGGACATTCCCGCGAATGCACACCTCAGCTATGACGGTGCGACGTGGGAATGCAACAAACCGTTTCGCAAACGCGACGGCGTGTGCACCGATCGCTAGCGCCCGGAAAGACCTGCATCGCTGACCGTGGGTGCGGTGTAAAAACGCTCAGTGGTATCGGCGCTGGCGCGGCAACGCGCCGCGCCGCGCCTGCGTGCGGAACCGGTTGCGCTGCACCTGTCTGCACATTGCCCGCACAGCCATCCACTGCTGCTGACACTCGAACGGTATCCCGCGATAGCGCACTCGCCATGAACTGGCGTCCCCCGCTCACCCCGCAACACGCCTGAAAACTCTCCCATCGCAAGTCATGACTTTTCCGGCCGGGATTTGCCATCATGGGTGCGCGGATAGTTGAACCCTGATGGTGCATCCATAGACGAGTCTGACGGAGGTAAATCACCATGGATCTGAGCGGACAGGTTGCCGTGATCACTGGCGGCGCAATCGGAATCGGCAGGGGCATTGCCGTCGCCCTGGCGCAGGCGGGTGCCAATGTCGCCACCCTCGACATCGACCCGGCGGGCAATGCGGAAACCGCCCGCCTGGTGCAGGAAAGCGGCCGCATCGGCGTTGCCATCGATTGCGACATTGCGGACCGCGCCCAGGTGAGGCGTGCGATGAGCGATGTTCTGCGGCAATTCGGCCGAATCGACGTGCTGGTGAACAATGCGGCAATTTACATCGACACCTCGCTCACGCGGGGTACCTACGAGTCGCAAACCCGGGAATACGAGCGGTCCATCCGTATCTGCGCGCTGGGAAGTTACTACTGTGCCCGCGCGGCGGTGCCGGTGATGCAGCAGGCAGGTGGCGGCAACATCGTCAACATCATCACCGAGCACATCAAGGAAGGTCATCTGATGACCGGACCGGGCGCGAGTGGTTACGACGGCGCCAAATGGGTTATGTGGCGCCAGACGGAGTCGTGGGCGGTGGAGCTCAAGGAGCACGGTATTCGCGTGAACGCCCTGTGCATGGGAGCAACGGACACGCCGATGTTGCGCGCCGTTTCGGTGCCCATTGCCGAAGCGGCCATGAAGTGCGAGGACGTCGGGCAGGCGGTATTGAATGTGCTGGCGCACGGAAACGGCGGGCCAACCGGCATGTCCTATGTGTTTGGAACCACGGGCACGCCACGGGAACAGAGTCTGAAGGAGATCGCGGCGTTGGCGCCTTCACGCTGAATAATGACTGCGACGGCTACGGGCTCAGCGTTTTCACAACGGACACTACCGGCGATCGCGCGAACAGCGTCCTGTCGTTCCAGCCGTCAACTGGCCGTGTAACCCAGGTCCACCGCAATGTCCTGACCGGTCATGGCAGTGGCGTCCAGCGCAACATGCACAACGGTTGCCGCTACTTCATCCGGCGTCGCCACACGCCGGAGCAACTGTCTGGCGGCCGCGGCGTGCTGTTGCCGCTTCGCCTGCCCGGGCGTCAGGTCGCGATAGCTCTCTGCAACGTAAGCAGCCAGCAAGGCCGTGTCGGTGGCGCCGGGACTGACGGTGTTCACGCGGATGTTGGGGCCGAGATCCACCGCCAGACCAACCGTCAACCCTTTCAATGCCGCTTTCGATGCCCCATAGAGCGCATGGTTTCGCATCCCCGCCCGGGATGCGACCGAGCCAACAAATACCACCGAGCTACCCCCGACCAAATTCGGCAGCAGCTTCTGCGTGAGGAACAGCGGACCTGCCAGGTTGAGATTGAACATATTGTCGTAGTCCGCGCGCGTGAGTTCGGCAAATGCCTTGAGCTGGTCGGTGGCAGCGCAATGGATCAACGTCTGCACGGCTTCGCCGCCTACAGCGTCCACGATGCCCTGCCAGGTGTCGCTGTCGCCACAGTCGGCTACGGCAACAGCGCCCTGTCCGCCTGCTTCAAGAATGGCGGCAACGGTTTCCTCGAGGGTTGACGCGGTGCGACCCACACACACGACACGCAGATTCCGCCGTCCCAGGCGGAGCGCCACCGCGCGCCCTATGCCGCTGCCAGCGCCGGTCACCACCGCAGTGGCTGCCGTCATATCGACATGCCCCCATCGATGGTGAAGTCCGCGCCCGTTGCGAAGCTGGCCGCGTCCGACGCCAGAAACAACGCTGCTTCGGCAATCTCCGAGGGCTGCCCCATGCGCCGCATGGGCGTGGTCTGCACCAGCACCTGGTTCATCCTGTCGGGATTGGCATGGTTGATGGGTGTATCGATGACGCCGGGATTGATCTGGTTGACGCGTATGTTGTAGCGCGCCAGCTCCAGGGCAGCGGACCTGGTCATGCCCCGCACCGCCCATTTGGATGCGGTGTAGGCAAACAGGGTTGAGGTGCCCTGCAGCGCGGCAACGGAGCCGACGTTGATAATCGCCCCACCACCTGCGCGTTTCATCGGCTCCAGCACTGCACGCATACCGAGAAAAACGCCCACCTGGTTGACGCCGACAATCTGCTGGTAGGTCGCGAGGTCCGTGTGTTCGAGCTTCAACGGTCGCGAGATGGCGGCGTTGTTCACCAGTATGTCCACCGCGCCGAACGTGTTGATCGCCGTCTCGACCACCCGCGCCCAATCCGCTTCCGAGGCCACATCGTGGAGGACAAAACAGGCGGCCTCACCGATATCGGCCGCCACGGCCTGCCCCTGTTCGGCAAGGATGTCCGTGAGCACTACACTGGCGCCATGCGCCGCAAACAGTCTCGCCTCCGCTTCGCCCTGACCACGCGCTGCGCCGGTAATGATCGCAACCTTGCCATCGAGACGCCTTGGCTCACTCATGCCAGCACTATCCCGCGATAACCATTCGCCGCCACATCGTTCAGGGTGCGCGTGTATTTCGGCGCCCCGCCGTTGTAAACGATGTACCGGCGCGTACCTTCCTCGTGTCCCGGGAGGTTCGAGTTGTAGCCTGTCATCCAGCCCTTGGCATTGCGCATGAGCAGCGTCTGGTACATGTCGCGCACGTGCTGGTTCCACATGGCTTCCGCTTCCGGGCTGGCCTCGAAGCGGCTGATGTCGTGGTCCAGGCAGTAGGTCACCAGGTCGGTGATCCAGTCGACATGGGTTTCGATGGCGCGCGGGAAGTTGGTGGAGGCGGAGCCGCTCTGGGGGCCGGCAATCATCACGAGGTTGGGATAGCCGTTGACCATGGTGCCGAGGTAGGTCGACGGGCCGTCCTTCCATTTGTCAGCGAGCCTCGCGCCGTCAACACCCTGGATATCGATGCGGTCGAAGCCACCGGTGATGGCATCGAAGCCCGTGGCGTAGACGATCAGATCCAGCTCGTAGTGCGCATCCGTTGTCTCAATGCCCGTTTCGGTAATGCGCTGGATGGGGGTTTCACTGATATCCACCAGATGCACGTTGCTGCGGTTGTAGGCTTCGAGATAGTTGGTTTCCATTGGCAGACGCTGCACGCCAAAGCCGTGGTCGCGCGGAATGAGCTTTTCCGCGACCACCGGGTCATGCACCCGCTGGCGGATGCGATCGGCAATGTACGCCGAGAACTCGGCATTGGCCTTTTCGTCCGTGAAGATCTCGGTGAAATTCTGCAGCCAGATGGCAAAGCCGGGTTGGCCGTACAGGCTGTCCCACAGCGCCACCCGTTCCTCGCGCGTGACATTCCAGAAGCCGCGCCGGTCAGGCACGTGCTCGAATCCACCGGGCGTGATTTTGCAGGTGGCGAAAATCTCGTCGTAGCGCTTCCTGATCCCGGCCATCTCCTCATCCGAGATCTCTGAATTATTGAGCGGCGCGCACCAGTTGGGACGGCGCTGAAACACCGTGAGCTCACCAACCTTGTCCGCGATGGCGCCGATGACCTGGATGCCGGTTGCGCCCGTGCCGATCACACCAACCCGCCGACCTTCGAGCTTCACGTCTTCTTTGGGCCAGTAATATGTGTGGTACGCCTCGCCCCTGAAATCATCCATGCCTTCGATCCGGGGCGGCGTGGGAATGGACAGCGGCCCGACCGCGCAGATGACAAACCGGGTAACGACCTCGTCACCCCCAATTATTGAGAGGCGCCAGCACCGCCCTGTTTCATCCCAGCGCATGGCCTCGACGCGGGTGTTGAACCGCATGAACCGGCGCAGATTGAACTTGTTCGCAACAAAATTCAGGTACCTGAGATTTTCCGGCTGCCCCGAGTAGCGCTCTTTCCAGTGCCATTCATCGAGCAGCTCACGCGAGAAGGAATAGCCGTAGGTGACGCTTTCCGAGTCGAAGCGGGCACCGGGGTACCGGTTGCGGTACCAGGTGCCGCCGAGGTCGTCATCGGCTTCAAGCACAACGGCGTTCAGGCCGAGATCGGTCAAACGCTTGATCTGGTAGATGCCCGATACGCCGGCGCCCAGCACAACCACGTCATGAACCTGCTGCGGAGAAGGCGCTTGTGCACTTGCTGTGGTCATCGGTTTACCTCCCGTTGCCTTGTTTTTGCCGGCGGACCGGCTGCGCGGCGCCGGTTGCCAACAATCCTTCAATGATCATGGCCGCCATCTGCCTGCCGACGTCACCGGGTGACAGCTCACCCCGGGGCTTGTACCACTCCGGCGCCCAGTTGAGCGCACCGAGGATCAGCATGCGCATCGCGCGCGTGTTCATGTCCTGCCGAAGCCGCCCACTCGCCATGGCCGCTTCGATCAGATTGCGCCATACCTTTCCGTAACGTCGCTGGTGGCTCATCTGCGCGCTGACGATTTCCTGTGGCAACTGCCCGAAGTTCCGCACGTTGGCGCGCGGGTAGTCCCCCATGCCCAGCACCGCCTCCGCGTGGGCGACAATTGCGGCCCGCAGGGCATCGATGGGATCCGGCTGCTCACCCAGCGCGCTGACAGCCGCGTTGACCGCTTCCTCGGACAACACCACACCGGTTCGCAGCACTTCCAGCACAAGCGCGTCCTTGGACTCGAAGTGGTAGTACAGGGAGGCGTCCTGCATGTCGATGGAGTCTGCAATGGCCTTGATGCTGGTGCCCGCATATCCCCGGTTGGCCAGCGTGCTGGCCGCGGCATCCAGAATGCGCTGCCGGGTATGGTCCGACTTTCTGGTCAACCGTCTGGTTTCGGCTTTCAAGCTCTTTTCCCGGTTCGTCCTCAACGGCTGGGTTGTTGGCACCGCGGCCGTTGCTTTGTTCTAGCGTACACTAGAAAATGTTCGCGGGTCTCTACCCGAAGCAAAAACGCCCGGAGGAAGAACATGCGTCACGAACGGCAGGTGCAGTTGCTGAAGCGGGTGGCGGCGAGCGGCGACCATCTCAAGGGCCTGCACGCCCCGGGGAGCGCCACGAACCGGGCTGCCGTCTATGCCGATCCGGCGCGCTTCGCGCTGGAGCGGGAGCTGTTGTTCCGGCGGGGACCAGTCTTTTTCGGGTTGAGCGTCGACCTGACGGAACCGGGCTCCTACCGCGCGATGCGGGTGGATGGCATACCGCTGGTTGTGGTCAGGCAGGCAGACGGATCGCTGGGCGCGTTCGTCAACGCCTGCCGTCACCGGGGCGCCCCGCTGGTTGACCCGGCATCACAGGGTGAGGCTTTGCAGGCATTTCACTGCCCTTACCATGCCTGGACCTATGAACTGAACGGCAAACTGCGCGCCCGCCCCTTCGCGGCCGGTGCATTCGACGATGTCGCCTCCAGTTGCAATCTGCTGCGGCGACCGGTAGCCGAACGCTATGGCCTTATTTTCGTTCGGCCGGAGGGCGATGCGCCCATCGACGTTGATGACGTACTGAGCGGCGCCCAGGATGACCTCGGTTCCTTCGGGCTCGACACCTACACACACATTGCCTCACGCACCAACGAATGGAACTTCAACTGGAAATTGTTCTTCGACACGTTTTCCGAGAGCTATCACATCCGCTCCCTGCACAGCCGGACGCTGGCCCCCACCTTCAATTCTGACTGCGTGATCTTCGAGCCCTTTGGCAGGAACCTGCTCTCCGTTGGCCTGCGTGCCAATGTTCACGAGGAGTTCGCCAAGCCGGAGGCGGAGTGGTCTCTGTTGCCCTATGGCACGATTCAGTACTTTCTTGTGCCAAACGGATTGGTGGTGCATCAGCTGGATCACGTGGAGACCTGGATTATTGAACCGCTGTCGGTCAACAGGACGCGAACGACCACGTCGATTTATGCCCCCTCCCCGCCTCAAACGGAAAAGTCCCGCAACTATTTCGTCAAGAACCTTGATCTGTTGCTGCATGTCACCGGCGTGGAGGATTTCGCCCTCATGCAGCAGGTGCAGGAAAGCCTGGATGCCGGCGCGTTGCCGGAGTTTGTGTACGGCGCCAATGAGCCGCCGCTCATTCATTTTCATGAGCAGGTCAATCGGGTGATTGCGGGGGCGACGTGATACCGCCGTATCAAACCGCACAGTCCTGACGCCGTACCGTGATCGGGCGGCCAGGCGCCGTCCACGAAAGCCGGTTACGCATGGAAATGCCGTGCACCGACGCAGCAAGCGTCTGAACCAACGGCGTACATTCGCATAGAGAAGTTTATTTGAGGGAATATTTGTATAGCATGGCTATACAGAAACGGCATCGCATAAACCTTGTCATGGGTTTATATATGGTCTAATTTGTAAACCATGACTATACATATGGAATCTAAACTAAACTGGTTGTTACGCAACGTTCCGGAAGGTCTGCTCGTCGATTCGGCCTGGATGGAATCCCACGGCTACTCACGGGCACTGCGAAAACAGTACGTGCAAGCGGCCTGGCTCGAGAGCCCGGTGCGCGGCGTGTTCCGCCGTCCCGGTGGCAAGCTGAGCTGGATGCAGGTCGTGAGCTCGGCGCAATTGCTCCTGCATCAGCCTTTCTCAGTGGGCGGTCGTAGCGCGCTGGAGGTAGACGGCTACGCCCACTACCTTCGGCATTCACTCAAGGATCTGCACCTCTACAGCGACGAAAAGCTTCCTGGCTGGCTGGGCAAACTGCGGGTCGGCACGCGTTTTGTAACCCACAGTCGCACCCGCTTCCTCCCCTTGATCGATCGGCTGGATGAGCGCCTCGCAAGCCTGGCGGAATACCGGAGCATGCCTGAGGAAGAGAAGCTCCCTGGCGCTCTGCGCATCACCCGCCTGGAGGGCTATCCGCTGATCCTCTCTGCGCCGGAACGCGCCATTCTGGAACTGATCGACGAACTCCCGGCATCCGAGACCTTCCATCATGTCGATGCGATGATGGAAGGGCTTACGAACCTTCGCCCGAAGATACTCCAGGCGCTTCTGGAGCAGTGCACCAGCGTCAAAGTGAAGCGCCTGTTCTTCTACTTCGCAGACCGCCACCAGCATGGTTGGCTGCGGCACCTCGCCAGGGACACGATCGGAATGGGCTCAGGCAAGCGCATGATCGTGAAAGGCGGAAAATACATCGCTGCTTACCAGATCACGGTGCCGGAGGAGATGGATGGCATTTACTGACAGCTATCGCCGTCAGGTTGAGCTGCTCGTGCGCACCATCCCCCACGTGGCGCAGGAGACGTGCTTTGCCCTGAAGGGCGGCACCGCGATCAATCTTTTTGTTCGGGACATGCCGCGCCTGTCAGTCGACATCGATCTGACCTATCTGCCATCCAACGATCGAGAAACTGCTCTCAACGAGATTGAGTCCACGCTCTTCAACATTAAGGGCCGTATCGCCAGGACAATGAAAGCGGCAACGATCACCGCCTCTGCGCCAGCAACACAGCGGCAGACGACCAAACTGGTCGTGCGCACGCCCGATCGCACGCAGATCAAAATAGAAGTCACACCGGTCCTGAGGGGCTGCGTGTACGACCCGGCCCTTTTGCAGGTCAACGCCAGAGTCCAGGAAACATTCGGGTTTGCGGAGATGAACGTTCTCTCCTTCGAAGACCTCTATGCCGGCAAGATCGCCGCCGCACTCGATCGGCAGCACCCCCGCGATCTGTTCGATATCCATCTCCTGCTCGAGAACGAGGGACTCACGGAGGATCTACGAACCGCATTCATCATCTATCTGATCAGCCACAACAAGCCACCACAGCATCTGCTCACGAATGCGTGCCGCGATATCACACACGAGTACAAAAACGACTTTGTCGGCATGACCGAAGACGATATCGCCCACGATCGTCTTCGCGATGCCCACGCAGACCTGCAACGCCGGTTGCTCGCAGACATGCCACCTGCGCACAAAGCCTTTCTGCCAGGTTTCTACCGCCGCAAGCCTGACTGGGCGCTCCTGGGTGTGGATAGCGCAGAACACCTCCCCGCCGTGAAATGGCGTGAACAGAATCTGGACAAGGCCGGGGAAGGAACACGGGAGGAGATCGCGCGTGCGCTGGAAGCGCTTTTTTCCTGATGCCTGGATGCCAGCCAAACCTTTCGATCGTTGCCCCAGGAGCAGGACGTTGACTGGTTGAAAGCTGATACGGCCAGCTGCCACGACAATGCCGCGCTGGAAGGCAGGTTCAGCATACTGAAGCGGAAACGCTCCTACCGGCGAAGATGAAATACAGGAAGGAAAACGCACTTTTCCTTTGACAACATAGAACGTTTCTTCGATCGGCAGCGCTGACGATCATCAGAAGGCAGGGTGAGCACTTCATTACAAGTCGGCGTCTCTTGACAAAGACGTTCACCAAGGTGGGGACAGAACAGACCGAGATCTGGCACTCTATTGGCGCCGTCGCTCGAACCCCTGTTTCTCTGACCCCGTAACGACCGACACAGGAAGTATGTTTTGAACACTGAGAAAACCGTTTCCATAGTCATCGGCGCGACGTCTGGCATTGGCGCGGCAACCGCGGAACTGCTCGCAAAGCGGGGCGATGTGGTCATCGTCGCAGGCCGCAATCGCGAAAGGGGCGACGCCGTTGCCGCGGCAATCGGCGGGATTTTCGTTCCAGTGGACGTTCGCGACCAGGACCAGGTGGACGCGCTGTTTCAGACTATTGCGTCGCGCTACGGCTATCTGAACGTATTGGTGAACTCCGGCGGTGTGGTTGTTGCAGGTCGGGTGGAAAGCCTGGCACTGGCGCACTGGCAACGGTTGATCGATATCAATCTGACCGGTGTGTTCCGTACCTGCCAGCAGGCCATACCGTTGCTGAAACAGGGCGCAGGCGGCACTGGCGCATCCATCGTCAACGTTGCGTCGATCTCCGCCGGCGGTGCCGACGTGGGCATGCCGGCCTACAACGCTGCAAAGGCTGGCGTGGTGAACTTCACGCGCAACCTGGCGCTGGAGTTGAGCGCCTATGGCATCCGGGCCAATGTGGTTTCACCCGGCCCGATCGACACGCCGATGGCCAGGGATACCACGACCAACCCGGCGATCCTGGCAGCGTACGAAGCGGAAATACCGCTCGGCCGGTTCGGCCTTCCTGCCGAAGTGGCGGCAGCCATTGGCTTTCTGGCATCCAACGCCGCCAGCTTCGTTACGGGTGCGGAACTGGTGGTCGACGGCGGCCTTGCCGCGCGTTCGGGCCTGCCGGATTTTTTGGCGATTTCCGCGCGGGCGCGGCGCAGGCAGGCAACCCAAGAGCGCAACGACACGTGAAGATCGCTTTCTGGCCCGCCGGGTCCGCACCGCAGCAAAGGGGTGACAGCCTCCGAGCAACTACAACGCGCTTTCGCACGCTTGCTGATAACGGTTTTGGATGTTGTCGCCCTGCCCTGGGTCCGGCTTTGCAGCGAACCTATCCATCAAATACCAACGCATAGCTTGTACTTCTGCCACCGCCCTTTTCCTGGACCAGTGCGCCGCGCTCGATCAGGTCCTTGATGTCACGCAGCGCAGTGTCATGGGAACTCCTGGTCATCTTGGCCCACTTGGTGGTAGTAAGCTTGCCTTCGAAGCCATCGAGCAGTCTGTTCAGGATCTTGGTCTGGCGCTCGTTGAGCGGAGCTTCGGCGAAGCGCTGCCAGAAGCGCGACTTCTGCAACACGGTGTCGACTGTGGCATCAGCGCTTTCTATGGCGCGGTGCAGGCATGACAGGAACCACTCCTGCCAAGCGGTGATGTCGCCGCCGCCCTTTTGGCTCGTCTCCAGCATCCTGTAGTAGTCATTGCGCTCGGCGCGGATCTGTTTGGACATGCTGTAGTAGCGCCGTGAGCTGGCTTCCGCGCGGGCAAGTGCCATATCGGCGATGGCGCGGGCAATCCTTCCGTTGCCGTCATCGAAGGGATGGATGGTGACGAACCAGAAATGCGCGAGCCCGGCGACCAGCAGAGGATCAGTATCTGGGTCCGGCTCCTCGAACCAGTCGAGGAACTGCGCCATGTCTTGCGTCAGCCTGTCTGCGGGCGGGGCCTCGTAGTGGACCTTCTCCTGGCCGATGGCACCGGAGACGACCTGCATCGGCCCGTCCCGGAATTGCCCGATTGCGATCTTTGCAAGACCGCTCCTGCCGGTCGGGAACAGAGACGCGTGCCATTTGAAGAGCCGCCTTCGAGTCAGCGGCAGGGCGTAGTTCGTTGTGGCATCGGTCATAAGCTCGACGATGCCGTCGACATCGCGGGAAGAAGGCACCAGGTTCTTGACGTGCTTCATCTCAAGATGCCGCGCAATCGAAGAGCGGACTTCGTCCTGCGGCAGCTTCTCGCCCTCGATCTCGCTGGATTTGACGACATCGTCAGTCATCGCAGTGAGATGGGCTTCGTCCTTGAGCTCTTCGAACCCGAGCCCCTCCATCTTGCCGAGCAGCCGCCCCTGCGCACGGGAGACGCGGGTCAGCAGCGGAAGCAGCTTTGCAGCCTCCCAGGTGAGTTCGGGCCAGTTATCGCTTTGCCAGATATACTTCATAATCTACGCACCTCATGCGTAGATTATGGGCCGGATTCGGCACAAAGATCAATAAAGTACGCAATTGGTGCGTAGATTAACGGTCGGTTGCGACGGATATCGGGGGTATTCTACGCAGTCTTTGCGTAGAATACCGGGACTAATCTACGCAAGGATGGTCTAGTAGATTGTTTTTAATCGGTTTTATCGGAGGTTTGCTTGTCAACGGCAACTGAAAACTGACCCACTTTTTCGGAATTCGGAAAAGTAAAACTGACCCACCCGTTACGTTGTTGAACCGCTGGCATCGTCCGCCACGTGGCGGACGATGCCAGCCCGCATTTTTTCCTTCAGCCGGTAGCTGTCGCCGCGAATCTGGATCACGTGCGCGTGGTGCAACAGGCGATCCAGCATGGCACCGGTCAGTGCCGCATCGTTGGCAAAGTTTTCCTGCCAGTCCCCGAAGCTCAGGTTCGAGGTCAGGATCACGGAGCGGATTCGTACCGTTTGGCGATCACCTGCAACAACAGGTGTGCCTGGTCCCTGGACATCGGCAGGTAACCCACCTCGTCGATGATCAGCAGGCTCGGCCCGAGCACGCAGCGCCGCATGACATGGCGTTAGTTGCCTTGGCGTTGAGCCGTTTCCAGCTGCAGCATCAGGTCGGCGGCTGACAGGAAGCGCACCTTCATGCCGTTCTGTGTGGCGGCTTGACCCAGGGCAATCGCCGATAACTGTCATCCAAGTCATCGCACGGAGGTGTCATGTGGAACAGTGGAACTACAAAGCTCCAAAGCAACCGTTTTCAGAAACGGGTGACAGAGTTCGCTGGGAAGTTCCGATAACAAGTCTGAGCTGAGAGAACTGCACATCGCAAAAGGCAGGAACGCACTTGCAAGGGCTACTGCGCACAGGAACGCCGCATGCGGCCGCCCTTCCTTCGCTTCATGGAGCAGGATAGTTCGGATAGCTCCCAGAACCCGATCACACACCATGCGGTCAGGGCTGACCACTGCGTACCGACCAGATTTCCGGCGATACTTGCCCTTCAGGTCGGTTCGATCCAGTTGCAGAAAGGTCCGCAGTCGCTTTCCCTCCCTGTCAGATGCGCTACGCAGCTTCCGCCATTCGAGCGAATCGTAACGCCCGAACGACTCGCACAATCCGACGAGGATCCGCAGCGAATCCTTGTCCAGCAAGGGATGGAACCGTTCGTCCAGTGTCATCACTATCTGGTGCCGGAAACAGCTGTTTTCCTCAAGCAACCAACTAACTAAACCCGCCTGGTCGTAGCCCTTCTCGCGCGCCTCATCGCCGTCCGGTAGCCCATTACTTCCACCGAAGTATCTGTACTGGTCGAGGCCTACCGAAAGCACGGGTTTCTCGTGAAAAGTTAGATAACCAACGGTTAACAGCCGGAAAAAACGCCGCCAGGTTCCAGTGCACTCCCAGTAGCGCTCCTGCAAAAGGTCATCCAGCTTCTTGAAACTAGATGCCTCATCGGCACCCAATGACAGTGCTTCGCCGGCAGGAGACGACAATCCTTGAAGAACGACTTTCCAAAGGGAGCTGAAATACGTGGAATCAAGATCGTCTTCGAAGAGATAGGGCGCAAAGCCGTTGCGTTGCAAATCGAATACCAGGCCCCAGGACTCAGCGTTTTCGCTCGCCAAGGCAAAGTAATTCAGCGCATGTGTCGGGAATCGGTGCCAATGCATCTGTTCGCCGAGAATTGGAGTCGTATGGTGGCCGCTGTTTCCCAGGTAGGGGCCAAATATTCCGTAGTGCAACACCTCAAACTCTTCTATAAGGTCAGGTTGAAAAGGCCCCACCCCTCGCATGGCTTCTTCGTAGTGTTTCAGCTCAAGTACCTCGATGGGAATATCCGTTCGGTAGCGCTTCCTGAACGAGAGGCATCCCCTGGTGTTCGCCCGCAGCAGATCGTTCGGCGTCACTTTCATCCAATGCCGGAACCTGATCGCCCGCAGCCACTGCACCCGGGGATGATGCATCAACAGAAACATCGTGCCGCAGTCCACGGGACGCTCGAGAATCAGCACGCCATTCGTCGCATCGAGCTCGTCCATGCGTTGCAGCGCATCGCTCACCTGTTTGGGTAGAACAACTACGGCACGAAAATCGTCCAGATCAAATGCCGTCAATCGGAAATCGTCATCCGAATAATCATCGAATTCGTCTTCGACAGCGACCATCATCCGATCGGCAATATCATCCCACTTCGCCGATGCCATCCTGGCCTGCAAGGACCCCCGCGCGTCGGCCATGCTGGTATCCAACGCGAGGTATTCGGCAATCGTTTTCCAGTACTTTGACCACCGCATCCTCGGAGGTTTACCCGGTACTGGAGAAGCCAGATCAGCATCGCCACCAAGCTGGGTTCGAATCTCTCTGGCTTTCCGCATCTTCTCCCGTAGCAGGGTGGCACGGTGAGACAGTTCATAGCCGCCAGCCCTTCTACGGTGCAGGAGACGCTCAAACGCCCGTTCGGCCTCCTGGGCCGACGCGTACGAACTGCTCAGCGTTTTCCCCGCTGCCCCTTCGCTCCCCCAACGGCGGCGCACCGTTTTGCCATTCAAATGGGCTTCCTAAAACAGGTATCGACTTCCGGAGTGTTTTTCCAAATACAGACCAAGACGCTTCATGTGCTCCTCGTTATCATATCGATTCTCTTTGACCTACTGCGGCTTTTCCCTGACACGAAAGCACTCCAAGAATCGCAAGCCCGGTAGATCGTAGCGCAGGAATCATACGTTGCGAGCGGACCCAAGCCCCGCCAGACCAGCGCGAAGACGACGCCGACACCAAGCGCGGGAAGATGCCGGTCCTTCCACGCCGATTGGTAAACTGCTTCTTCAAATGGACAGGTACGCGCACGAAGCATGCGAAAGGAGAACTCGATGAATTCTGGTCAATCGGACCTGAGTTTTCAGGCGCTGAAGGAGAAGCAACGCGCCATTCGCGATGGTTTTCCACCAGCACTAGGGCTGCGGGTTCACCGCGCGCTCAGCTGGCTGCAGCGCGCGGAGCTGGCGGAGGGCGACGACGACATCGCTTTCATCTGCTACTGGATCTCCTTCAATGCCGCCTACGCGGACGAACTCACCGATACGAGTGTGTACGGCGAACGTTCAGCCTTCGACAACTACTTTGCGCAGCTGACTACGCTGGACACTGGCGCGCGAATCTATTCGGTAATCTGGGACAGGTACGCACAAGCAATCCGCCTGCTGCTCGAGAACCGCTACGTTTTCCAGCCTTTCTGGAAGTTTCAAAACGGTACGCCGGGGTATAGCGACTGGGAAAGACGCTTCCAGCAGAGCATACGCGTCACCCACAGAGCCCTGGCTGAAAACGACACCAAAGTGATTCTGTCCACGCTGTTCGATCGGCTGTACGTACTGCGCAATCAACTCGTGCACGGCGGCGCCACCTGGAACAGTTCCGTGAACAGGAAACAGCTACGGGATGGAAAGAACATCCTCCGGTCACTGATGCCACTGTTCATCGACCTGATGATGGATTGTCCCGATATTGCGTGGGGAGAGCCCTTCTACCCCGTCGTGGAATCCTGATAGTCCAGAAGGCTCGAGGCAGTACGCAAACCCCACTTCAACCAGCTTCCCGCTGGTAACGGTACATCGTGCCTCACACGTCCATATAGGCATCATGCCGCTGTCGGTCTGACACCGACGACTTGAAATTGTCGTAGGACAGCCCGTTCACCAGCTCAACGAGCGCTTCCGCAATGCGTGCGCGTGGAATGCGGGCCCGATACCGGTAATCCGTTCCTTTGCCTTCCACCACCTTCGCCTCCGGGAAGACTTTTTCGATATCCCCTTGTATGCGGGCGCGGACGGTCAGCAGGTCTCCATCGCCGGGTTTCTGGACAATGCTGAGAAAACTGTCATTCAGGAACAGCCACACGGTACGCTCTCCTTCCCTCAATCCAAGGACTTGCTGACGAGGTTACGCATCCACCCATCGAATGGCGATCTTTCCTTACCGGTCCGCCTGCCAAGGGTGCTGTGCAATCCACTGCAGCAATGCCGCAATGATCGGCTTGTCGTTGGGGTGCGAGGCGAAATGGCTCAACGTCTTGGCTGGAACCAAATGCACCGCCTGGGATTCCCAGCCCATATCGGCAGGAGTACCGGCGACGCGACGCGCGACGTAATAACGCGTGGTGCTGGTGGTGCGTTTCGTGTCCACCAGAAAACCGAGCAGTTCCACGCGCAGGCCGCTTTCCTCGAAGACTTCCTTGATCGCATTGGCCTTCAACGACAGCTGGTGACCGGCATCCAGCGATCCCTTCGGAAAGGTATTGGTGTAGCCGCCGAAAGCATTGGTCGGGGACACCGTCCACACGCGCCCGTCCGGCTCGACCACCACCGCCCCTGAAGCGGCTTTCAGCCCGTGAGCCGCGAAGCCCGGTTCGTCGAACACCGGCGTCGTCGCGAGACGTTCCCAGCCAGCAGCGTTGTGTGGAGCATCAATCCACGACTGCACCGCCACGTCGCCGATCCTCGGTGATATCGCCTTTCCCGGCACCGCCGTGGCGACTTCGTGCACGTCTTCCCAGGCAGACAGGGCGGAGGCCGTATGCGGCTTACGGATCGTGACGGGGCCTCCGTCGTCGTTCCTTCGCGGGTGCAGAATACTCATCGGCTTAGAACTCCCATGGACTTCCAATTGGACGGACAGCGCCGGGTCGCTGGAACAATCCGCCGGTTCCCGCCTGTTTGAGATCATCGAGTCAAATCGCGACCAGATCGCTTAAGATAAAAAGAAACCAGTCCTGTTGCGACATTTCTGGTGGACGCATCGAGTGCTTCCGCCCATTGTTTCCAGCCAATAGACCACCATCCATGAGCTACCGCGTAATTATTGGCACAGATCTCCTCGAGAAAGCAGAAGCGTATGCCGATGCTATCGCCTCCCAGACTTCCCGTCCCGGAAGATATCTGGCCTCGCTTCTACCTGACACCACCTCTCGCGTCACGGCAATGGAACTCCTCCAACTGCTTCTTGACACCAAGCGACCGCAGATCTTTGCCGAGAGCGCCGTTGCCGGGGACGGCTCCGATTGGCACGCAACGGAACTGCATCTGTTGGGCGATATCAGCATTGCTGCCGAGGTTGAAGTCTTCGACGATGGTCGACATCGCGGTCCCATTCGACACGACACTTCCTTTCGCGGCACACTGGTTTTCACCTGCGGCGCATTGCTTGCCAGTGGTCACCGTACGAAGACCCCGGATCTGATGGAGGTTGCACCCAACGGCAACCTCGATCAGCTAGCGTATAACCGCCTGTACTCCCGAAGACTTCGTCCGGTTTTCAACTGGATACAGAAAACAGCCGAAGACCGACAGCGCAACGCACTGGTAACTATCCCCGGTCTCGGGTGCGGACAGTTCGCCGGCAGGTTTCATGGTCGCCTGGGGCCGATTCTGCAGACTGCGCTGGAAAGTCTGCTAGCGGAGCTGGCTGAGGACATTCCCAATGTACGTGTCGTGATATTCGATCCGTACAATGAGTGCACGGATTTCGAAAGGGTTTTTGGCAACACCGGTTTCCGCGTCCGTCCGCTGCTTACATCCCGCAATGCCCATCCGCAGCTCTGTCCTCCTCAGGACTACGCGGAAGACGGTGAGAACCTCTCGGAATGCGACCTGTACTCGCTGGTTGCCTGGGACCAGGTCTCCTGGCCCGGCAACGACTTCTATGCCGGCTCACGCGCAACCGATGACGGCGTGAAAGCGGCGGCAACCAGCTCGATGCATGCCATTACCGGCATCCAGGGCCACTACGAACCCGTTCGTGGAATGTACCTGCCTCCCGGGCAATACCTGACCTGGGGAGATTGTGTTCGTCACAACAAGATCAGGTTACGGCTTGGAGGACCCGATATCGGCGTAAATTAGGCCTGTTCAGACCCACCACCCCATTCTCTATGCGTTCGATAAAAACGCTCCCGATGCGGAGGAAGTTCTGCTTCCGTCCACTCAAACAGTTCCGGCCCCGTCAGAAGGTTGAAGAAGTCGACCGCCCGATGGCTCGTCAATGAGCCAACCCCGTCTTTCGATCAGCGCAGATGCTGCGAATGGGTGGCCGCAGTACGCTCGCTCATGGCTGAACTTTGCCTCTTAGGTTGCTTGCTTCGCAACAAGCATCCTATCGGGCAAGGCCAGCCTCTTTCATCGTTTCATTCCCCAGTAGCCTGCCCCAAACATTCAGTTCGTTAACCAAGCGCCATTGAGGCTAAATACCTCGCTCAGTCCACTAGCGCCTTCAACAGCACATCCCGTCCATCGAGATAAAACTCTATATCGAGTTTTGTCGCCATGTCGTCGGTGAGATCAAACAACTGCCGCCTACACGAAACCGGTAGCAGCAAAGCCTTGGCGCCTTTCTCGACGGCAATTTCAGCCAGATTCACTGCGTTGTGAATCGGCTCTATGGTTCCACCAAGCGTCAGCTCCCCCACGATGACCAGGCCACCACGTACGGACTTTTTTAATAGAGCGCTCGACAACGCGACTAACGCGCCAACTCCGGTTTTCGCTCCTGTCTTGGCTGAATCGAAGCCACGAAGTTGAACTGAAAACTCATGAGACCGGGGGTCTCGATCGCCAACCAATTGTTGCGCTCGAGCGTAAAGGTTTTGCTCTGCATAGCGAATCGATTCCTTAAACGCGGCTGGGACGGGATTGTTCAAAACCCGCACGCCGCTACCGGGACCTGCGTTGACTTCAAGCCGGAATAACCCGGGGTGTTCATCTCCCCCGCCAGGGCTAAGGACCCAGACTTGCCCGCACTCCAACGGTTCATCCCCAATACCACTTTGGCTTTGAAGCTCCGGGGTGCTGACGAATTTTTCAACTCCCTCAGATCCCAAGCTGTAGCTGAAGTGGGTGTTACGAAACTCCGCGGCGCCGATTCGCTTTTGCTGCTCTTTAACCCTTCGACGAACTTCTAGCGCGAGCCGGACCGCCCATTCAAGGTCAGCATCTTCAATTGCGCGGTCCGGATCGGGGAAGAGCAGCTTCACCAGTCCACTCACCGTCTTGTTAACGGCATTCAAGTCGCGGCCCGAAAGCGCCCCACCCCACCGTACTCGGCCTTGCAATGAAGAAACTCTGCTTTGATTTCTCAACTGGGTGAAGCATTCGGACAGAAAGTCGCTAACCAAACCAAAATGGACTGTGAAGAGACTTGGATTGAGCTTGGGAACATCCCAGCCTGGCAGAAACCCATGAATGCGGTCCATGAATGCCGTGTCATCTCGCATCTCGGGCGGTAACGGCCCCAAAAGATGTCCAACTCGCTGCTGGTGTTCGACGTCTACATCAAAGTTCCCTACGAGAACGATTGAACCATCTGCTCGAATGCTCTCCTTTCCCCTGGAGAATTCGCCGCTTTCCATGTAACCCTTCATGATGTTGACGCCGTCCTTCTGGTCGAAAGACACACCCGACACCTCGTCAAAGCACACGACATCGTACTGACAGACAAGACCCCGCTGTCCGTTGGCATTGTTGACGAACATGCGTGCCACAGTGGCCTTGCCACCAGAAATAAGATGAGCATAGGGCGACACCTGCTGGAAGAGGTGCGACTTACCTGTGCCCCGGGGGCCCAGCTCGACGAGGTTGTAGTTGCGCTCAACGAACGGGACCATTCGCAGGAACAGCGCATCCTTGGCACGCTCCGACAAGGTCTCGGGTTCGAAGCCTATACTGCGCAGAAGCAGGTCGCGCCACTCGGCAGTGGTGCACTGTTCGCGCCCCTTAGCCAGAACGTCCAGCACTTCACGTTTAGACAACTGGATGGCTCGTAGCCCCTCGATACCGAAGGGTCGCCCGCCCTTCTCCTGAGCGATGGAAGCGTCGTAGCCCAGGGTCACCTCGGCATAAAAGCCACCAGTAAGTATGCGCTCGTTGTCTTTAACCATCTCCGGTGTGAGCCGCACGTCCGTGAGGCGCAGGCTTGGCAAGGTGGCGATGTACGAGTCGGTCTTGGAGTCCAATCGGGCCGTGACGATATCGATAATTTTCACGGCTCCAGCCTCGCGGGCACGCGCCTTGAAGAGCTCTTCCTCACCGGCCTTCACCGTGCGCGAAGTCAACTGCCGCTGAACGATATCCAGACCCTCCTGGATTTCTGCTTCGTCAGTGGTGGCGCAGTATCGACCTAGCAAAAACTCTACTACGTACGTCGGTACCGGGAATTGTCGGCTAAACGTCCGTACGAGGTCTTTGCGTACCACGTAACCTTCGAAGGCGGCGGTTGCCTTCCTATCTAATTCGTCGAGTTGCATCGTCAAACACCCATCTGCGATGTGTCTTGAGCCGGTCTATCGCCTTGCTGTTCTCTATCATTGCCTAGCAGGACGCTGAAAAATGGGTGTTCATCAATCGAGTCTCGGTAATCAATCGAGAGCATGAAATCTGAACATGCTGGTCGAAGCGGGATGGAATTCGACCGTCGATAGACGATCGTTCGTGACAAATCCCTGTACCCAAAGCCATCAGAGCGGCATTGGGTGTCGTTTTCACTCCACTCATATCGAATCCACCAGCTTGCGTAGTCGAACCAGGTTATAGGCCGCCATCACCAGCAGGTAGTGCTGACGGACATTCGACAACCCGCGATATTTTGTCTGCCGTAGTCCCCCGATCTGCTTTGCCCACCCAAAAGCCTCTTCGATGCGCTTTCGTATCCGCTGGCTGATGACATAGCCCTCATGACGCGTCGTTCGGCCATCGATGGCCGACCCACCGCGTCGATTACTATTTTGGGCAACGTGGGGAGTCACCCTCGATTCCCGGAGTGCACTCACGAAGCCCTGGGTGTCATAGCCCTTATCTGCGCCAACCGTCGCGCCCGACTTCAGGTGTGTCGCCATCTCCGCGGCCGTCTCCCGCTCAGCAGTGCCGGTCGCCAGCGTCAGGTCTGCGTCGACCAACAAGCCGTTACGGTTCTCCATCATCGTATGTCCCGTATAGCTGGGCCGGGCTGCAATGCCATGGCTCTTCGATGCCAGACGGGAGTCAGGATCCGTTCGGGATGCATGGGTATCGTTCTTGCGGCTTTCGCCGTGGAAATTCCTGCCGGCATTTCGGCCCACGCCATCCGGGTTGTCGTCGTCATGCCCATCTTTGCGGCGGACGCTCTTCTGCGAAGCCCAGGCCGCGATCAGCGTGCCGTCGACACTGAAATGACCATCCGACAGCAGATGCCTACGCCGGGCCAGATCAACGATATGGCCGAACAGTTCCTTGCCGATGTCTGCACTGGCTAGCCGATCCCGATTCTTGGAGAACGTTGAGGCGTTCCAGACCTTCTCGTCGATACCAAGACCGACGAACCACCGGAACAGCAGGTTGTAGTCCAACTGTTCCATGAGCTGTCGTTCAGAGCGGATGGTATACAGACATTGCAGGAGCGAGGCACGGATCAGCCGTTCCGGAGGAATCGACGGCCGACCAACTTCGGCGTACATGGCGTCCAGCGTTGAATCCATGTTGGTGAGCACTTCATCCACCAACTTCCGCATCCGGCGCAGGGGATGATGTTTCGGAACTCGGTCTTCCAGCGAGACATAGCTGAACAGTGAATCGCTCTGGTCTGTCTCTCCGCGCATCGGGTTCCCCAGTCAGGCAGTTCGTTGTATTGTCAGCCTTCCGAGGGGGTTTTTCAGCATCCTGCTAGTGACGAGGGATCAGTTTTTCGCCTGGCCTCATTCAACCGCCCACCGTCGTGGGATGTTTTTGCAATACCTGGCCATCAGCCGCCAATACCACTACCACGGCTGCGGCACCCAAGTTATCGTCGTCGGCCACGGCCACACTGGCCTTTCCGGCTTCGACAGGTTTTACACTGGCCGCCAGGCTGGACGTCCCCAGCGCAGGCTTCGTCCGGACGTCCACAGCCAGCCCAGAAGACGTGCTGTCCACTTCGACCACGCAACGCAAACCCTTCCAGGTCACAGACTTGATGGAGACCTGTACGGCAGCCGGGGGCGCAACCACCGCCAAATCCAGGACCGGCACCAGGCACTCTTGCAGGCTCAGGCCACCGTGCGCGTAGTCGGCGCCGGCAATGAAGGATGACACACCAGGCGCGTACGCGACCTGGACATCTTTACACCAATCCCAGCCAAAGGTTAGCGGCGTGCCGTGGGCTGTGTCCTTGAGAACGGCGCAGCGCCCCCAACGGGTTTCGGTCTGGTGTTTAGGCAGCTCCGTCTTCGGCAATCCGCCTGGGACGAGCAGCCAACCGTGGTCGGTGACGATACGAATCCGACGCCAACCCGCGTCGCACAGCTCTTGAACCCGCTCGACCACCACCGCCAGCTGCGCATCCACGTCACGCGCCAATCGAACGCCATGCTCGTGGCCGTAATGGTCCAGGTCGCCCGACTCTGTCCAGGCCCGTCCGTTCGGATCACCTGTCTCGTGCTTGTCCAGCGGCTGCACGCCGTTGTCGATCAGCAGCTTGCTGAAGTTGTGGCCAGAGAGCGGTTTGCCGTCCGCCGCGACACGAGGCTCGAATTCCATATCTTTAGTCGTGCCGGACACCAGATCGGCCACCGGTGAACACCAAGCTTTTCCCGAAGCGGTGACGGACGGCATGCTGGTCCAACAATGAGCCAAGTTCATGGTGCCCAGCTCGTGCAGCTGCGCACCCAGCCGTTGGGCGATGTCGTAGCGAAGCCCATCGACAAACACCGTGCAAGTACCAGGATTGACGGCAGGAGCGTCCGATACCGCTTGCAACGCTGGCAGACCTCCCACTTTCTTCACAACATCCTGCAGTCGCTTGGCCGCCTCCTCCAGCCATGGCAGGTACAGGGCGCGCACTGCGCCCCCCACAAGCTCTATATCCGCCTTAGTGTGCACAGCGCCCATGGCTCGCAAGGCTGCATCATCCACGCGCCATCCGAATTGAAGGTAACTTGCGGCCAACTCCGCGGGCGTTCCGCCTGAGGGTGACGCAGCGCTGAACTCGGCCAAGCCAACTAGATACTCCAGCGCCAACGCCAGAGGAGACTCCCCCATGCGCGACCATAGCCAACCTCGCCGCACGCCATGTTCGTTCTCGGCAGTAGCGATAGCAGCCCGTGCTTGTCCGGCATCCATAGCCGCGAAGGTAGACAATGCATAACGCAGTCTCTCCTCGCCCCGTTCGTTGACTTGCGGGTAGCCAGACAGCAGGTCCAGGTCAGGGAATAGCCCCATCTCGGGTGCTTGCACCTTGCGAAGAAGGGTCAGAACCTGCGGAAAGCTCGTGTACGAATCCCGATAGAGTTCGGCAACAGCGGCCCATTTCCCCTCACGCCGAGCCAGCTTCTCAGCGGCTACAAGCGGTCCGTCGCTGGCCGGGTCGAAGCTAAAGTCGGACTTTGCCCGCTTGGCAAACACGTCCCATCGCACACCGGCCCACTCATTTTGCGTTACCTGCGGTGCGTTCAGCCAAACCAGCAAGTCTCGGGTCGGGTTCGGTGCCAGCAGGCTCAGCAGCCACTCGGCATTGATTTGTCGGCTCATCAGCTGGTCAAGCGGCCTATCAAGCAGCACACCGGCGGATAGCGCCTGGGCCAAGGCCTCCTGCGTTGCCTTGTCCGACGCTACGTCCAGGCCGAGACCACCATTCTTTGATGACAGGAAAGCACTGATCGTCCAATCTTTGCCGTTGACTTGGCTCCAGAACACGCCTCGATACTGCAGTTCAGCCAAAGGCTGCAGATCCCGTGGGCAGCTCTCGATAGCCCTCAACTCCGCGCGGCTCACCCCGGGCAGGTAGACAACAGGCACGCCATCAAACTGCACCTCCGGTAGGACTCCGGCAATCACACACTTGAGCCACACCGCCGGGCCGCTACGCGATGAGGGGTCAAAGGCACCGAGTTCGAATAACCCGGGTAGCAGCTGTTTTAGCGTGGGGATGGCAGGCGCCCATTGGCACTCCTTGTCGGGCCACAGTACGGCCACGGCAGGCGCGGTCGTGTGGGAATTTCCCTTGGCCGCCAATTGAAGCGCTGCGGTCAAGGCTGTTGCCACCGTCGAACTCGCGGACGGCTCTTCCTGCGTGGCAGTCATCTCAAGCTCCATGCCGACGCAAGTACATCAATGAGGTCTTTCTGCCTCTTCTCCACCACATCCGGTGTCCAGTCCGAGATATTGAGCACCTGGGTGGTGAGCACATAGGACGACACGCTCTGCTTCCCCCCAAAGTAGGCTTTCTTCTTGCGCTCGAAGTCATAGTTCTGGGCCTGTGAGTTTCGACGTCGATTCAACGGAACCAAGTTCGCCAGTCGGTGCAACCAATGCACTTGTTCAGCCGCGTTCGGCCACTGCGCGGCCCATTCGGAGTCCTTGTCTACTGTTTGAGGCAGAACGTGTTCGATGGTCAGGATGGAGGGGTCATACGTTGCAGCGCCATCCGATAGGAACGAATCAAGTCGCAGGATGAGGTAGTTCCTGCGTCGAGGGGTCATCAGGTAGACCTCGCTCTCCAACTGCTTCAGAAAGTCGAATTTCTCGAAGTCAGACAACTCCACCGCAAAAACGGGCTGCGCAAGCGAGTGTGGTTTTTCCAGGGCATTGAGCACTTTGGCATAGCGCTCGATACGTGCGTTGACGTCGTGTCCGCAAACATGCATACACGCCGCCAAGCGTTCCAGCCGAACGATGAACCAGTGAACGTATGCGGCGTCAAACTGGTGGTCTGCCAAGAACCTCATAGCACTGGGCAGCCAGTCTGAGTTATCAATCCGGTTGAGCCAGCGCAGCAGGGCATTGACTTCAGCAGCGTTGGAGGTCGAAACGAAATGCGCGTTCTTGGCTACCAAGTAGGCCTGGGTGTAAGGCTCGATAACCTTGGTGACGAGGTCCTCCGCCGACGGAACTTTGTCGACGACGCGCTCGCGAAACTCATCAAGCAGCGCACGCCGAGCCTTCTCCTTCGCATAGATCATCCGGATGTGTCCGAACACCTCTGCAAATCCATCGCGCCCTGTTCCGACTTCCAGCTCTTCCCAGGTCTCGTTGTACTCATCCTGTAGTTCCGGCTTGACCTTGCCGATGACGTCCGACTTGATGATGTCAGTCGGCAGCAGGTCCAGGCCTCGGCTGTTGAGCACTGAGAACACGCGGAAGGCGGACTGCTGGCTGGGCGTCGATACGGCTACCAGAAAGCAACGCTGTACGAGAAAGCCCCCGAACGCGGTGGCCGCCTGCGAGTCACTCCTAAACGCTGACTCAAGCCGCTGCAGTAACAGACGCGCGTTTGCCTGGATGTTTCGCTGCGACTCGTTGTCCAACTTGGCGGGGTCGATGGCCATCAGTTCATCCAAGGCTACGTCCTGGATGTAACGCTTGAAGAACGCCTGGTCACGCTCGCGTAACGTCAGCCGAGGCTTCTGCGCCAGCCCCTCCAATACATTACCAGGCTCGCAGAGGTAACGATGGAATGCATCTCGAATCTGCCCCGTCGCTCTATGGGTCAGTGCGGCGAGCAGAATGGTCAACGTCGTCAGGCGCTGTTGCCCATCGATGACTTCAGCTTGCGGTTTTCCCTCTTCCTTGATGAGCACGATGCTGCCCAGGAAATAGGTGTCCTCCTTGTCTTCCTTAAGGTAGAAGTCATGCAGATCGGAGAACAATTCACCCGCCTGAACAGGCGTCCATGCGTAGGGCCGCTGGTAGCTTGGAATGACGTAGTCGAAATCCGAGCTGAATATTTTAGCGAGCGGATACTCTGCGCCACTGATATTCTTACTCATGCATTCAGCCTCCCACTGGGCTGCGGGCGCGAAGCTAACCGAGACGCGCATCGACAGAGTGGATCATTGGAAGCGCGACCACACATCGCACACGGCTCGTAATACAGGCGCTCCTCCACTTGAAATTTTGGCGGATCCCTCTCAACACGAAAGTACTGCGGGTTGTATCGATACAGAACTTCGCCTGGCACTAGGCGATCATCCTCTCGTGAAGCGATATTCGACCGCATCGCCAGTTCGCCCGGCTCATCAGGCGTGACCTCACCATCGCTCCCCAACAGGCTGGTGTTGAACCAGCTACTACGCGCACCCGGCGTCGCTAGGGCGAACTCAAGATCGTGCACCTCAGCAACTGCTCGTCCCTTCTGGTTGAGCGACCAAGCGGTCGCGATCAAAACGAGATCCTCATCGATGTTCACCTCCAGGGTCAGTCGCTCGCGGAACGGCCGCGCTTTGCCATCGACCTTGAGCAGCATGTTGCACAAGGGCCTGCGCTTGTCGTTGTCCAGCACCCGAGGTCCAGGCCGGTGCGGGCTGACCAGGCTGAATTTGCCGTGACCATCACTGGGGTCCACGCAGTAGAGGTCGAACCGCTCGCGTCGGTTCTCACGCTCTATGGGCATCTCCAAACCTGCCTGCAGCAGTGGCATGTAGGAATTGCGGGCCAAGATGAGTTCGACGTTCTTGGCCAAGTGCAGTCGCGCCTGGTCGTGCGCCACCCAAGCTGCACCCTCGGCGATGGCGGAGGCACTGCGCTTCGAAACGTGAACGCGTCCGGGACCAAACAGCTCGTCCAGGCGGTTCTTCACCATGGGCATGTTCACTATGCCGCCCGTGGCCAAGCAGAGTTCTACGGAAGCCGTGGAGAAGCCCTCACGCTCCAACAGCCGCTCGATACGGGAAACACCTTTCTTGACCAAGTGACCCACGACTTCTTGCAGGTCATCGCGGGATAGGTTCACCTGTAAATCGGACTGCTTGTCGTCCTGGTAGTACGGATCGACGTAGACGTTCCAAGTACCGCGCTCGCTCAGCCGAATCTTGGCCTTCTCACACTCGTGCAGCAGCCGCTTACGGGCTTCCGGTAAAGCCTCGACGTCATCGCCGAGCCCCTGCTCAACCCGCGAGCGCTTCTCCACCTCGTTACGCAGTTCCTCGTCGAAGACATCACCACCAACTTCTTCCGACCCGTCGTTGGCCACCTGCACCAACAATCCGTTCAGAACCCGGCAGAGCGTCAAGTCCAGCGTGCCGCCGCCCCAGTCGAACACCAGCAGCAGCTTGCCGTCGTAGCGGCGAATCAGGTCGGAGGTTCCCTCGGACATGCGGAGGTAACCATACAGGGCCGCGAGCGGCTCATGAACGAACTGCACCACGCTCATGCCGGCCTGGCGAAAGGCTTGGCGCAGGAGCGTGCGGCGATGGCCCTCCATGTTCACCGGAATCGTGGCCACGACGCGCGCCATCTTGAGGTCGCGGCCTGCCTTGGTCTGCAGCACGTAGCGCCGTACATGGTCCAATACATGTTCGACCATCTTTACCGGGTCACGGCGAACCCCGTCGATGAGCTGCTCCTCACGCCCGAGGAGTGTCTTGGGCGAGCGTACGGTGCTGCCCTGCACTCCAAGGCCCGCGCCAGTGAGCTTGTCGTGGGCCTTGCGGCCCACCTCCACCTTACCGCCTTCGAAGCTGACGACCGAAGGTATCGGCTGCTCGTTCTCCAGGAAGGTGATGACCTCATCGCCAATGACCACCGAGGCCAGGCTGTTGGTCGTTCCAAAGTCGAATCCAACCACGGTCATGCGTCATTCCTCCCGCAGCTCTTGCACTTCGGCTCTCAATTCATCGACCACGTGATCGGCCCGCTCCACCATCACCGGGACGCGTGGCGTTTCCTTACGCAGCGCTGACAAACCGACCTCGAGCATCTCGACGCTGTCGGTCAGACGCTTCACCAGACGACCGCGAAGCTGCTCCATCTGATGCTGCAGATGGGTTCTTTCGTCAGCGTGCTGACCGCGCAAGGCGTCCATCTCGGCAGAAGAGCTTTCTCGCAGCGCCTGCAGTTCGGCCCGAACGGCTTCGAGCTGCTCTGCAGTGTCGGAGAGCTGGGTCTCGGCGGCAGACAATCGGTCGCGCAGGCTTATCGCCTCTCGCTGCGTCTGCTCCCGCTGTGCCCGTGCCTCGATGGCCTGCTGTCGAAATCGCTGGCATGCCAACCCCACCCCTGCCGCCTGCCCAATGTCCGTCAAGGCCCGCAGGCGCGCGTTGTCATCAGCCAAGTCTTTGGCCGCTGGCTGCCAGACAACCTGGAAGAGCAGCGACGACAACTCTTCGAAGTTGAGGCTCCGGTTCACGGCCAACCAAGTGACGAACAATCGCACCGCGTTTTGCCGAAGGTCCCGGAGGTCGCTGCCCTTTAAAGGCTCCGCCTCAGCACTCGGAGGGGGCCCGAAAGAAGCAACCCTGGCCAGCGCCTCGGCAGGCGGTAAACCCTCGGGCAGGTTGCGAAGTGCCCCTTGCACGCCGGTGTCACTGAACACTGGGTGGCGCAGCATGACGTTCGACACGAACGACGTCATTGCAGCCTTCAAGTTTAGAAATCCCGTGACTTCTTTGCTCAACAGCAGAATCTGCCGCGGCACTGCCAACAGCGTGTCACCCTTAGCCAGCTGCAGAAGGCGGCTTAGTGCGGCATCGTCGAGCCGAGCGTTCTGCGCAATCTGCTTCTCGACCTTGGACTTGAGCGTCAGCGGTTGCCCTTTGCGTCCATAGGCGTACTCGATGAACTGCTCCAGCGTGCTCGGCTCTGCTTTGGGCTTCTTCCCGGCGCGCTCGCTCTTGGCCGCTGCTGAAGTGCCTTCGCCCGTCGATGATGCGCTGGTCGACTCGACAGTCTTCACGTCCGCCGAAGGCAGCTCGGCCGGGGGCTTCAGCTCCCCTGCATCTCCGGTCGAAGAGGCCAATGGCACTTCAGGTGGCGTCAGAACAGCCGGATCCGCAGTGGCCACAGGTGGCTCGGCAGCGGACATCGGCGCTTGGGCTTCAGGCTTCGACGCTTCCGTTGGCACGGGATCTGGCGTCATGGGTGCAGCCGCATCAGGTGTATTCACAGGGGGCGTTCCAGAGGTCGCCATCGCTTCGTTTCCTTCTTGTCGTTGCCGCTGCTCGCTCTTGACTGCCAGAACTCTTGCTCGGTAGTCGTAGCGCTTCGACTTCTTGCGCTTTTGCTCTTTCATGATGTCGAAAGTCGCTCCAGCATGGCGTTCGCCCAGGCGTTGGCATCGGGCTTGCCGGCCAGCATCCGCGCCAGCTTGCGGGCCTCCGCATGCGAAGCCGATTCATCTCGCGCTGCCAGCGCCTCGCAGGCCAGCAGCAAGCGCTTCATGTGGTCGTAGCCACTGGCTGGTGCACGGCGGAGATGCGCCAGCAAGTCCTCTGCGCGAGCCTTCAATCCCACAAGGCCATGGCTGGCATCGGCCAGGATTTGCAGCGTGTCCTGGTCGGTCAGCAGGTCTTCCACTGCACTGCCTGGCGCGGGCGAGAACGCCTCGTCGAAGTGCCAGGGCAGCCCCTGCAGCAAACCGGCGAACGCACCTGCCGCATGGCGCAGCGCACCTTCGGGCGCCATGTACTCGGCGTCGTCGAACTGGTTGAAGTGGAAGGCCACAAGCGAACGCACGCTGCGGGCCAACGGTCGGTCGAAGCCCGAGAGCTCTTCCGATGAGCGCAGGAAGCGCTGGATGTACTCCTCGTGCTTCAGCCCACTGTCGGGTGAGCGCTCCTTGGCCATCACCCCGTACAGGTAGTGCGAGATGCCGTCGCAGTACGGCATAGCGCTGGCAAAGGCACGGCAGTCTTCGTTGAACCGCGAAACCGACTGGATGTTCAGCAACCGGTCTCGGGCCAGTCGCAGAAAGGCGGCTTCAACGCCCGCGAGATGGGCTTCATCGGCAACCCGGAAGTGCAGCTGACAGCGCGTGGTCGCCCCTTGGTTGCTCAACACCACATCGGCGAACTCACGCCGCATGGCTGCAAGCTGCGAGCCCAGGCGCGCCGGGTGAACCGGCTGCCCGTTCAACAGGCAGGCGGTCGCGTCTTCCACCAACACGTCGACGGTGCCGAGCGGTGTCATCAGCACCTGCGGCAAGGCGCCCACGGGCTTGCCCCGCAACAGCAAAGCGGGCTGCCGCACCGGATGCTGCTCAAACCGGTGCTTGCGCAGCGCCTCCAGGTCCAGGAACGACTGAGAGCAATGCTCGCAGGCGTAGCGGACCGGCGGGGGCGGGGTGTAGACGTACTCTCCCAGGCCCGTCGGCTCGTGGAACTCTGCATAGCCGGTGTGCCAGAAGCCCATGCTCAGCTCCCGCCCGCCTTTGCACGAGCCGCCTCCTTATCCGCTCGCTTCAGATGGTGGTCGTTGATACGGTCGCCCTTGAAGACCTTGAACCACGGCGCGCTCTCGACGTCCTTGCCCCGGTCCTTGTCCCAGGTGATGTTGAGCTTGGGCTTCTTGTTGTGGCGCAGGACCTCGGCGGTCATGAAGGGGCGGATGTTGAGCCGCACGCCGTCGTTGAGGTCGGGGTTCCAGCCGATGGGCTGTTCGGAGAGCTTCTTCCAGCGGACGAAGATGTCGTAGGGCGGTTCGCCTTCAAGAATGAGCTCCAGGCGGCGCTTCAGGTCTTGCGCGGCAGCCAGGCGGGTTTGTGCGCCGTCGACGCCGGAGCGCACGCCAGCCTCCTGCTGGCGAATCCAGTCGCCCAGGTAGGTGTGGATGAGGCGCTCCAGCTTCTTGTGGTCGAGTTGGTGGACGTTCACCAGCGCGGCGAAGCCGTCTTTCAAGCCGTCCCACACGTGCCAGATGAACGGACGGTGGTAGAAGCGCTTGGCGTGCTGCTCGAAGAACTTTTCGCGCAGCCAGACGTCCAGGCCCTTGCCGGCACAGTCGGCATCGGCCAGCAGCTTGTCGAGCACGGCGGGCTTCCAGCTGCCGGGCTGCGCGCCGACGCTGCCGGAGGCTGCGGCGTCGTCATGACTCCAGGCGGCAATCAGCAGCTTGAGCAGGCGGTCATGCGCGGGCGCCTCGCCACGCACCGAGGGCAGGCAGACGATGCCGTCGTCGTCGGTGTGCTCGGCGAGCTTCTCGCAGCGGGCAATCCAGCTACGGGCCTCGTCGGCCATCTCCATCGACGTGTCGGTCTCAGCTGGCCAGCGGTAGCCGGTCAGGCGGGCGACAGCGACTTGCAGCGGGTCGGTGGCGGGCTGCGGGTGGCCGTGGAACAGCCATTGGGTGGGGTCGTCAGAGTACGGCTTAGGCAGGCCATTGGGGTAGCGCTCTGCAGCAACCTGTTGCCAGTAGGAGAGGTCGAAGGGGACCTTTCCGAACGTAGCGTTCGTGACCTTAATTGCCTGGTCAACTTCACGGATATGGTCTTTAAATTCTGGAGAAGAACAGAAGCACCAGACTGCCTCCAAGTGCTGCGACTCTCGTGGGACAAGCGTCGCACTATTCATGTCCCAAGGGCTGCCTGTGTTCACCGTCGCTGAGAAGTCGCCCATCTGGCGAACCGTGATTCCGCGAGAACGCCATGCAACCTGACCTTGGATTCGAGCTGCATCGGAGGCTGCCAAAACCCCGCGACCTTCTTCCCAAAGAAAGACTTGTTCGCGTCCCGCGTAAAGCTCACTCGCATCCCCGGTCGACAGAAAACTGTTCCATCTCTTTGCCCAATCCGTGACCTCCCAATACATGTGGATAAATCGAGGGTTGTCTCCGGTGGTGATTCCCTGATAAGCGTTGACGAAACGCTCAAGAAGGGGCAGGTTCGACTCACCCCCAAGCGCCACTCGAGAGTCACTCTTTACGGCCAAACTGCTCTGACGTACCTGCTCTAGCTTCAGTGCGGTAAGGGCTTTCGCCTTTTCGGCCGGGCCCTTCGCCACACTGACGTCTAGTCCGCGCAACAGGTTGCTCTCGGCAGGCGAGCAGCTTTGCAGCGTTAGCAATATGGCCTGCACAACCTCGCCACCAATCGAGTCAAAGGCGCCGGCGCCGAGCTTTCCGAGAAAGCTCCAGGACACGCGACTCAAGAGACTTGCCCTTTGCTTCCTGTAGCTCGCGAGGAAGAGCCAGTTCTGCGGCATGACGATTTGCACCACACCGGCGCCTTGGTCACGACTGAGTTCCATGCACCGCTCTAGAAAGACGTTGGCCAGGTCATTCTTGGCCTCGGGATAGTGGGTCTCGCAATAGTCTTTCAGCGTGTCGTGATGCTTGCCCCGCGCCAGGTAGGGCACGTTGGTTACGACGAGGTGGTAGCGCCCATCCAGCAACCGGGCAGCATCCAACAGGCCTTTGGCGGTTAGCGCAAGGTCCCAGCTGTCGTCCTGCAGCTCGCTGGCTTGCCCCCACAGCGTGACCGGACGCTCGGTGGCAAGCGCACGCCCCAGCAGCTCGCGCAGGGTATCGAAGCTGGACGTGGCCAGGTCGTTCTTCAGACTGCGCGCAGGGTCCAGCAGGCTGCCCAGCAGCGGCGCCTGGGCGAAGCTGGCGTGCAGCAGGCGCAGCTCCTGGCGCAGGTAGGCTGCGTTGGCGGCATCGTCCGGCACCAGGGCCATCCAGTCTTCGGGGCTGGCCGCCACCTTTAGGCCGCAGCAGGCCACCTGCGGCGCGGGCATGTCGGCGCGCACGCCCAGCGGGTCGCCGTTCTCGTCCGGGAAGCGCCAAGCTGCCAGGGCCAGCGCGAAGACGGCGATTTCCACGCAGCGGGCGTCCAGCTCCAGGCCGTGCAGGTTGTCGGCCAGCACGGCGTCCACCGCGTCCATGGCGCTCAGGCCTTCGGCTGCCATACGCATGGGCACCAGCAGCAGGAAGGCTGCCACCAGGAAGTGTCCCGAACCGCAGCAGGGGTCCAGCAGCTTGAACGCGTCGAGCTTGTTGGGCAAGCCTTCGAACTTGCCGGCCGCAGGCGTGCCATCGTCCAGCGTGCGCAGGTAGGTCAGCGGCACAGGGCAAGCCTGACCCGGGTGACGCGTTACCCACCAGGCCCCCAGCGAGTTGTGGAGCAGGAAGTCCACCATGTAGGGCTCGGTGAAGAGCTGGGTGACGGCGGGCAACTCGTCCGCACCAATCTTGACTTCCGAGGCGTTGACCTCGTCCTTGCGCTTGGCTTGCCAGAACTGGTAGACCCAACCCAGGCTGTCACTGGCCTTGAACACTTCAGCAGGCAGCCCAGCAAGCAGGCGCTCCAGTTCACGCTGGTGCTCCGGCGCAAAAACCAGCTCGAACACCGGGCTCTGCGGCTTGAACACCTGGGGCAGCATGCGAGCCGCCAGCTTGCCGGCCAGCTCCCACTGGGTCTTGGAGCCGAGCCTTTCGCCCTCCAACATCGACTGCTCATGGTCGACCAGGTTCTGGCAGTCCTCCAGCGACACCGGGGCGCCCAGCTCCCACATCAGCAGCCCGTTCTCGGCCAGGAAGCGCGCGAAGAGCATGCGGTGCCAATGCTCGTAGGCGACTTCCCACACCAGGTGCTGCAGGCCCTGGGTGTCGTCCTTGGCCTTCACGTCGCCCAGCGCTCGCCCGTGGGCGCGCAGACGGCGGCGCAGGGCCTTGAGATCGTCACTCAGGTAGTCCGGCGCCTTGGCTTCACTGACGGCCAGTTGTCGAAGCGCAGCCAGCGCGGCCTTCTCGGCCGCGTCGCGGGCGGACTTGACGGTGTTCTCGAGCTGGCTGCGCAGGGGCTTCGGTAAGTGCGTTGTGTATAGGGGCGTCACTTGGCGTCGCTTCTTGCAGCGTTGTTAGATTCGACAATCTGTTGACGCGCAGCATCGAAGTGCTCATGCCACGGTCCAAGACGGCGTCGCACCGCGATGGGCAACGCTTTATCTACCTTGGCCTGGAACTCTGGAGCCTGCGTCTGTTCATAAGTGACGTCCTTGAACACCAAAGTCAACTTCGGTGGCTCATCCTTTGCTTTGCCAAGTGATTTTCGCAATGCTGCGGCAACGGCTTGAGCGTCGGGAGGACTCGCACCGGGCACGCCGCGCGTCGCTCGGAAAGTGATCAGTTCCACGGCGTCGCTGACGATGCGATTGGCCTGCTCATCCAGCTTCGCGCGCAACGATGTTGAATAGGCTTCGAGTCGCACTTTGTAGGCATCGACGAGTGCCTGGAACTCAGTCTTGCGATCACGCTCGATGAGCCTTCCGTATCCCGCGATGTCATACAAGTAACGACGCTCGAAGACCCTGCGTTCAGACTCGAGTATCGTCTCACTGACCGGCTCGAGGAGCGGCTTCCCTTCGCGGTCCTCTGCGGGCTTGCCGTTGACGTATGCTGGCACTGGAAACTCCATCTCGCGAAGCTCACCGAACGCTTTGAGTTTCGAGTTGATTAGCGACTGCAGTTCATTCTTGGCGTCTGCGTTCAGCAATGAACTTTCAATATGCAGCTGCCGTTGCGACAGCCTGGCATGAGTTACCTTCAGTTCCACGAACTGCAGTTTCGTGCTAAAGACTCTGCTGATACGTGCCAGGTCTACCGGAATCGGTGGATTGCGCGTAAGTGACTCTACGGTATCCTTAACTTGCTGGTCAGTGACCGCTGTTTTGCCGATTTCCGCTTGCCCAAAGTGTGAGTCAGTACCCTCGGCGGCAATGGCTAGAGCGATCTGCTCACCCGGCTTTGATCCTAGCAACATGCCATTCGGTTTTGGTTGTCGATCGCCTTCGGAAGCGGGCGGAGCCTCGACGGACCGTGCGGTGGGTGACCACACCAGGGTCTGATCATCGACGAGTAGTACTCCAACGCGCACCCCAGGTTGCGAGCGCAGGAACATGCCCCGTTTCCGTGCGAGTTCGCTCAGTGTCTTAAGACCTTCAATGTCGCCGAAGCCTATGCGACACACGTCCTCGTCGCAGTCGACGATGACTGTCACGGCAATCTCGGCGTCGCGTTCAAATACCTTACCGAGTGCATTGGCCACGGGCGTAAACACGCCTGGCGCTACGTACACCACTCGGCGATGTGCTTGCCCAATCATCCTGACCAGCACCGCATCGTCCACGGCTTGAAATGTGCTCATGTCTGTTTTGGCCTTTGATGGTCAATTTCGTCATCAGACGCCAGTGCGTGGCCCGCGATACAAAAAATGTCCACATCGGTCTGACGTACCTTACGGTTGGCAGAGCGGTGCTCGGCCAGACCAACGGCGGGCTTGTAGATGTCGAGGCCCCGGCCCAGCTTGAACAGTACGCCATGGTCCAGTATCAGGTAGCGATCGTGTAATCCAGGCTCTCGGCGAAGGTTTGCCGTTACCCCAAAGGATTTGAAAAGGTCCTTGGCCGCTTCGTCGAAATAGCGTGCTTGCCGAGCAATGAATTCATCCGCCGCAAATGCAGTGACAACCTCGATTTCCTTTGGGTGCGCGCTCTCTGCCAGGTGCAGCAAGAAATCGTTTAGGTTTCGAATCTGGTGTGGCTTGGACAGGTAGGGATCAACCAGCCGCGCGCGCTGCGCCCCACGCAGGAAACGGGAAGGGAATACCTTTTCGAAGGGCCAGCCCGAGGAGCCGTCGCGCAGGCGCAGGCGCGCTACTGTGACGGTAGCGTTGTGCTGTACGGCTTCGGCCCAATCGCTATCGGCCACCGAAACACCTGGGGGGACCGGCGGTACAGTAACTGGTGCACCTCTCGAACGCGGTGCTGGGGCTGCCGGTACCGCCGAAGGTTTTTGCACCGGTGCCGCAACGCGCTCAGGCAAGTCACCGACTGCTGAGGATTGCTCCTTCGGTGGCGCGTCGTGCTGAATGAGCAGGTTGGCGCGGGTGAGAACCTCTACCTGCTCGGCTTTGATGCCAGCGACCAGAGTCTCGATGGCATCCTTCTGACCGGCCACCAATGCCATGGCGGCCGCACGGATGTTGTCGTCGGCCTGCTCCAGCAGGATGTTCACTTCTGCCAGCGCGTCGCGCGGCGCTGCCCAGGCCTCGGCGACTAGGAAGGCACCAAAAGCCTGGATGCTGTCCCTCAGGTAGCTCTGCAGCGCCTCGGCCAACAGCGCTTTCACCTCGCGGTAGAAGGCCTGGACCTCGCCTGATTGCTTGACCGTGGTTCCCTTACCCCAAACGTCGCTGACCTTCTCGCGCGCCTGGTCGATGCGCTCGGAAACCTCGTCATCGACGAAGTCCGATAGGAGCTTGTTGACCTCCAACTCCTTGGCGACGATGAGTTCCTGCGCCCGGGCCAGACTCTTCTCGAGCGAGTCCTTCAGCTTGCTGGTGACGTCGAACAGCAGTGATGTGCCCAGCTCCAGGGACTGGGCGATGCGCGCGCCCTCCGCCGACAGGCGGCTGAGGGCGGCCTCGAAACTACGCGCGAACTCAGCGAAGGTATCGGTGTACTCGCTGAGCATCTCCTGCACCATGGGGAAGATGCGGTTGGCCACCTTGGTTTGGAGGTCGGCCATGTGACCCCAGTAGCCCGACCGACGCGTGCGCCAGTGCCGCGCAACGTCATTGAGTTCGAAGGCCACGAGCTCCCGCTCAGCCAGGAGGGCGATGATTTCCAGCGAGGAGCCGTGTTGGCGGGTGCGCTCCTCTAGGCGCTGGCCCAGCAGCGTCACCTGTTCTGTAACGGCGCCCTCAAACCGGTGGCTAGCCTGCCCAAACTCGCCACGAAAGCTGCGGAGCTTCTGCTCCGCTACCTCCCTGTCTTTGACGTCACGGATGGCGAGAAGCTTGGCGTCGAGCACCGACTGCAGGTCGAGCAGCGCTGAGCGTGCGCCGGCGGCGATGCCTTGGGCAACCAGGGCCAGCCGCGACTCGGTCGACAGCATGTAGAGAAGCTGGCTCTTGAGCTTCTCGACCCCGCCGGGGTCGTCAGCCTGGATGACGCAGGGGGTCGGTTTACCAGCCTTCCAGTAGCGATGGAGCTTGGCCGAGGTGAAGGCAATCTGCACGTCACCGAGTTGCTCCCTGTATCGACGCATCGCTGAGGAGTCGTCTTGGCTCAACTCTGCGAGGGTGTCGGCCAGCTCCTTCGTCAGCCGCTGGCGCTCGAGGTCGATGCGTCGCGCGACCGGGTCGGGGTCGTCGTCGTTGGCCTCGGCGTTGTCCAAGTGCTGCTGGTAGGTCACGTCGACCTGCGTCACCACTACGATGAGCTGCTTGACCGTGCCCTTCCGCAGCAGGGACAGGAGGAAGTCCTTCTCCGCTTGGTCATACGAAGCCCCGGAGCGGGTAAGGAAGAGCACGGCATCCACTTCGTCGACCACCTTCTCGGTGAGTTCGACGCGGTAGCGCTCGGTGTCGCCCAGACCCGGTGTGTCGATGAGCAGGACACCTCCGTCCAGGATGGGCGCCGGCGACTCAATCTCGATTCCGAGCACCATGCAGTGGTGCGGCTTGGTTCCGGTGGTGAACTCCTTCAGGCGGCGGCGGAACTCTGCCTCGGCCTTCTTGGTGCCGTCGTTGGCCAGCCGAATCTCGATGCTGAAGCCACCGTCGCGGATGTACTCCTTCTCCAGCGCCGGGAGGTCGTAGCCCTCCTCCATTTCGCCGTCTTTGTTCTTGCGCGGCTTTCCGAGTTCGTGCCACTTGAGGACTCGGTGAGCGTCGATGTGGCGGGGGTCTTGCTGGTAAAGGCTCTGAATCTTCGTCCACTCGTCGCGCGACAGAAAGCGAATGGTTGCCTTGACTTCGTCGCCATGGCGGAAGGTCGTGACAGCCGCGGTCTCCGGGTTGGTGTCTTCGCTGGCCAGCCGAGCATCCAGCAGCTCATTGACGAAGGACGACTTGCCTGCCTTGAAGCGGCCTACGACGGCGACCTTGTAGTGCTCGGGAAGCTTCTGCTCCTCCAGCAGCTTGGCGAGCGCGTCGGAGGTGCGCTTGCACTCCTTGCCCACTTGAGCAATCTCGACGTCGGCGCGGCGCAGCAGTGCCTCGCGGACGTGGTCGATGTGATGCGCCAATGTGCGAATGTCACTGCGGACCTGGCGGGGGGACTTCATTGATTTGTTTCTCCCTTGGATGACGGTGCCTGGTTCGATGGGACCTCTCAGAGGCTGACTGGACCGGACTTGAGCTTCGTGCGAATCAACGCCTCGACCTCGGCCAACCACGCCTGAAGCTCCGCCTCATCGTTCAAGGTGCGCTTCGGGATGGCGACGTGCACCACATTCGGCTTGAGAAGCTGGACGGCTGCATGCCGCGCCGCCTCGAAGCGGCTGGGCAAGGCCTGGGTCTTGGAGACCCAGTGGTCCAGGTCGCAGTCGTCCAAGGCGTCCTGTAGCTGCTCTGGCGTACTGGCTGCTACGGCAGGAGGTGCCGTCAGGTGGTGCCGGGCTGTCAGGTCGTCACGCTGCGCGTCACTGAGCTTTCTCCAGTCGGCGTCCTGTTGCAGCAGGGTCTGCTGGTGCGCGAAGCCTTGCTGAAAGGCGTCCAGCTTGGCCTTCAGGGCCTGGCGCAACAGGTCAACCGCCTCGTCCAGCAACGGCCGCACGGGGTCGGGGTCGGCAAGCAGGCTGCGCTGGGCTTCGATGGCATCGACTTCGGCCTTGAGCTTGGCGTAGGGGCCAAGGGCCTTGGCGTGCCGCAGCAGGTCCTTCAGCTTGGTCCAGGCAGGCAGGCGCTTCGCAATCTCTGCCGCGGTCTTGGTCCAGGTCTGAGACAGTGCCAGCACCTCGTCGTGCCGGTTGAACATCTCCAACAACTGGGCGTTGCCGCTCTGGGACTCGATGGCCTCGAGGACCGTGAGCTTTGGAGTGTCAGGGGCAGGTGCCGGCCCACCCGCCTTGGAGGCCTGCTCGCGCAGCTTCGCCAGCAGGGTCGGCATGCGGTTCAGCTCTTCCTTGGGCTGGCACGGCACACCCACGGCATCGAACAGCTTCCGAATCTTGATGAGTTGAATCGGAGTGATGTTGATGCTCTCGCGCCGGAAGCTGGTCTGGGTGAGCTTGGCGCGGTCCAGGCTCTTGGCATCGACGGGCTTGGAGGCCGCATCGGTGGCGTTGACATGGCCGGACGCGAGCAGCGCGTAGAGCGCACCGTCGATGGCGTCGCGCGGCCAGCCGTAGGGTGGCGCCTCGAAGTTCTCGCGAATCTCGGCCCCCTTCTTCCCGGGGCCGATGAAGCCCAGCAGCTTCTGGCAGACCGGGTGCTTGTCGGCTTCCTGGCTGTGGCCGACGGCCTTCAGCGCTTCCAGGTTGCCCTTGCGGGCTTCGTCCAGCACCTTGCCCCACTGCTCATGGTCGGCAGCATCGAACTGGCTGTACAGGCGAATGGCTGAGGACTTGGCCGCACGGTTGATGCGGTCGGCCAGGTCGTTGCCGTCGGTGGCCTCTTGTCCTCCAGCCTGGAAGACCCGCACGCCGGCCATCAGCTTGTCCACCAGCTCGGCCAGCTCTTTCTCGGCGTTGCGCTGGCGGCTCTCCATCGAGCGCTGGGCGTCGCGGCCCTCTTCGGTGGACGGGTTCCCTTTCTTCTGAAGCGTGGTTCGGGCGGCCTCCAGCGCCACGATGGCGTTCGTCAGCTCGGTCTTGTGCTGGGCGGGCAGGAAGGCGAAGAGCGTAGGGTTGTCGCTGCTTTTGGCCTTGGACTCGGCGATGACCGACTTCTCTTCGGTCTGCCAGCCGTCCTGAATCCACAGGTACAGGCTCTTGTCGTTGTCCTTGGGCAGGGTGTCGTCGTAGGTGGGGCTGAGAGTCCGCACCTCGTTGCCCTTGCCTTGCGTGACCCGGACCTTCTTCAGCACCTCGGCAAAGCGAGTCTTGAGCAGGTCGGCACGCTTCTGTTCCACGCGCTGGGGTGCGGCCTTGAGTTCGGCCTCCTGGGCACGGAACTCATCGTACCAGGCGCTGGACTCGCGGGTCTGCAGCCGGTACTCGGTGCCGTTGCCGCCGGCCAGGGCCATGACCAAGCGGTCCTTGTTTTGCAGCTCTTCGAGCAAGGCCGGCAGTGACTTGCGCAGCTCGGACGAGCCAGCCGACAGGTCGGTGACCAGCAGGTCGGCCAGCGCCTCTTCGGTGGCTTTTAAGCCCAGGTCCATCGCTGCATCGGCGGGCAGCTTGTTGATGAGGTAGATGAGCTTCAGCAGCTTGGCCTTGAGCCGGGTATTCGCGTCCCCGGCTGCAAAGCGCTGCACGTTCTCGAACACCTCCTTGGGCAGCTGCGCCGTGGAGACGAGGTTCGCGGCAATCTGGTCATAGAGGAAGTCGCCGGAGACCACATGCCCCAGCGGCGCCTCAGCGGTGGCCAGCACCGCCTCGTGCACCACGCGCAGCTGGCTGCGCAGCTGCGAGACGGTGCCGGTGGTGTCGATGGTTCGGAGAACGCGTTCCCAGAAGCGGCGCCGAACCGGCAACAGCGGGTAGTCGGAAGTCATGACGCTTTCGTCGTCGGTGACGTGTTCCAGCTTCGTGCCGCGCAGGTGGCGGGAGATTTCCCCCAGGTTGTTGCGCCAGACCTTCTCGACCTCTGGCTGCACGGATGGTTTCTTGGCCAGGATGATTTGGCGGGTGACGTTCTCGACGTCCCAGTCGCCCAGCATCACCTGCACCGGGAAGCGCCCCATCAGCCGCTGAAGGTTAGGCATGCCGGAGAGCGCCGATTGGCCCGTGCCCACGAATAGCAGCTTGCCGTTGAAGTGCTTGCTCAGCGTCTCAGTGACCTCCTGGACCTGGAAAGCCTTCTCAGCATCGGCGCCAATGTATTGCTGCACCTCGTCCAGCACGACCAGCGTCAGCGGGAACTTGCCGTCGTGTACCAGAGCGGCTTCGATGGCCGTCGTCATCTGCTCGCTGGTGACGTCGGTCACCTGCGGGAACTGTTCCTTGAGCAGCTTGCGAGCGTCGGCCTCGGTATGGGCCAGTTCTGGACGAGCCTTCAGTAGCGCCTTGGCCAGGTGGCCCGAGACGTACATGTGGGGCAGCTCTTGCGCCAGCGAGCGGCCGGCAGCTTTGAGCTCCGCCTCGACGGAGTCCAGGATGCCCTCGCGCTTCATCCACAGGACGAGCTGCGCCTGGTTGTATTGCTCCGGCAGGCCCTTGGACTTGAACACGATACCCAACAGCGCAAGCCGCACCTTGTCGCCTGCACCAGCACCTAGCTTGCCGGCCGCCGCGTGGAGCCCACCGTGACGCTTGCCCTGGGTGGAGAGCTCCTTCAGGTGCTCGAACACCCCCGTGGGCAGCTTGGCGATGCTGCGTGCTGATGCGCCGTCAGCGAACTGGTAGTCGGTCCACAGTGTGCGCAACATCTTGGCCAGGTGCGACTTGCCGCTGCCGTAGAAGCCGGAAATCCACACGCCCGGCTGCTCGGTCTTGGAGCCGAGGTTGAGCAGGAACTTATCGAGGATGGTCTCCAGACCCTTCTCGTACTGACCATCGCAGACGAAGGATTCGAGCTCGTAGCGAAGAATCATCTGAGCACTTTCTGAACGGTCTTCGGAGAGTTCAGCTACACCATTGTTCGCGAGACGGTTTTCCGTCGGCGGCTTGTTGTATATGTCCCTATTCAGCATATCCGATGTTTCCCTGTGTTCATCCCCGCGGAAGTGTGTTGAAACGTTCCCTAAGAAAAGTCCTTAGATGTCAGCGGGACAGCGAGATAGTTCCAGCCGTCCCGCGCGTCCAACAATCGATAGGTGTGATTCTCTGGTTGATACTCACCAGGAAAAAAAACCAACAGGCGTCCCTGCACGCTTTCATTAATTCTCTCGACGATAGAGGACACCCGCGCAAGGCCAAACAGCGCGCCGACACCCAAGATTGCCACGACCGTATTTGGAGTAGCTTTAGCGGCGATCTCGGCTCGTAGTTTCTCGGTCAACTCTGTGGCGAACTCACTCAGTTCTCCTGTTTGGTAGCCAGCAAGATCGTCAGGTGACTCGAAATAGGCATCCCGATACTCCTGCGCAGCCATCCACTTTGGAAAAGCATTCGTCAGATCAAGCAATATCCAGTGCCTTCCAGCTTGCTGCGTAAGGAGTTCAAATTCATCAATATTGGACCGCAGCCTTAGTTCGTCTGATTTGTCGTAAACCGCGAATATGACGCGTTGAATCGCAGCTACGCCCTCCTGCCAAGGAACTGTTAGATGCTGCTTGTACGCAGCGGCCAACTTTGCAAGCTTAGAAGACATAACGAACCTCTTGAAGTACCTGTTCTTCCTCAGGAAGGAGAAAGCCAGGAAATCGTACTTCTTTGATTCCTCCCGACTGCATAAAGACAATGAGTCCACGGATCGCAGCAGAGTTTGCGAGTTCCTCAAGTTCATCCGTTGAACGGCCAATAAGAGCCGTCCAATGGGACGAAAAGAGCCGCTGTCCTGTTCGTCCATAAAGGTATCCTAAGAACAGCAGCATTGTCACAGACTCAGGAAAAGCCGAGGGAATCGTCCGCACCTTCTGAACTCTGCCGCTCAAAAGCCCTCCTGACGTCCAACTCCCGCTGATATTTTGCGCGAATGACTTGAGCGACGCGGGACTAAACCGATCAGGAAAGGACTGTGAGATGTATGCTTCGACAGTTTCACGTCGTACCACACCGCCGACCGGTTGGCTGAGGACAAAGGATTGGGTCGCTGCCAGAAGAGGGTCACGCGCTAACGCCACAGCCAGTGCCAGCATCGGCTGAGCCTCTCGGTTGAGTGGCCAAAGGCGGCGGAGAGCGCGAAAGATTGGGTTTGATGTATCGAACCCGTACAGCGTAGTCAGGTGTCGGAGGGTCAGCTCACGAGCCTTCCGGGTAGGTTTTCCAAGGACGTTGGCGTCGACAATCGCTGCCATGTAGTCAGATCGGCTCGCACCCGGCTCCGCATGGTCGAAGACGATGCGTAGCTCTTCCAACATCATGGTCCTTGCCGCATGCGGACCATTCGTTCCAAACCGAAAACCCAACCTTTCGAGTAATAGCCGTTGAGCAGATGTCATGGCCCTTGTAGATACCTGATCAGCAAGATGAAGTAGAGAGGCGCACGGGAGGGGGCCTTGCCTTCCCACCATCACCCCAAGTTCGCTGACGCGAACCTGCCGTTACCATGAAACGCAAGACTGTGAATTGTTTCGTTTGAGTCGACATTGAGTTCTCGGAGATTGCATGGCAATTTGCATCGCACTGTAGTGACCACCGTGTCGAAATTCCTCGACCAGTGGCTATTGTTGAGCAAGCAGTTGGCCGTTGTCGCAACCTGCACTTTGGAGTTCGCGGAGATCTCTACAATTTTCCTTGAGGACTGAACAAAGCTCATCCTGCCGCTACCGAGCAAGGCTATCAGGGTAGATGATGTGACATCTCCGGAGGTCTGCACAAGCGATAGGCTTCTTGATGAGGTTCTCGCCGTGATCTGGTAGGGGAGCGGGTCCACCGCCGAAGTGTGGATCGATAGACCTGGGTCGAACAGGTGTGGCAGCGGAATCCTTTGGGTTCTCGAACCCAGGTGCAAGCGCGCGCTATCGCCGTCGAAGCTCCAGGGACGGCCCTGTTCCACGATTTCAAGTTGGGGTTCGTTGTCGCGATAGAGGATCTGGTTCGCGACCTTGCCATCCGCTGTTTTGAAGGTGAGCTCCAGGGCGTGGGAGCCGTACCACTGCACGTTGACGATCGAGACAATGGCGTCCGGGACTATGCCACGCAGGGAGGCTCGAATTTGGAGTTGCTCAAGTTTCATCGTTGCCGCCGAACCCGGCGGAAGTGGATATCTCCTTCCCCGTACACGCTCGTCTCCCAGTTCCCTTGATCGCTCCCGAGTTGTCTGGGCGAGATTGGCCAGCATTCCGCCCCCCCTGTAGGGTTCAAATATGTACAGTAATGTCCGTTGACGTACAAATCAGGACTTACCAGGGCACGGCTTCAGAGTAACCGCCCAAACGGGAGCCGTACTTCTCACCGCGATTTTCCGGCGAAATGTAGCGATCCTCTGATTCACGAGGATACGCCCATGGCCAATGATCTGGTTCCGGTCACCGCCAGCAAACGCAGCACCCGTGACAGGCACGATCTGGTCAAGGCCTACCGGCAGCGGTCGTGTACACGGGAGGCGTTCTGTCGCTGTCATGGTGTTGCGGTGAGCACGCTGGACTGATGGCGTCGCAAGCTCAACAGCGCATCGACATCGCGGCCAACCCCGGTGACGGGGACTCCCGCCGAACTCCACTTCATCGATCTGACGGCAGCGCCCGCGGGGCGTCCCGTCTGGGACATCGAACTCGATCTCGGCGGTGGCATGGTTCTGCGCCTGCGGCGATAAGTGGGCCCCACTCTTTGGACCACTCGGCAGCTAGAGTAAGGTGTATCCGGATTGCGTTGATTGCTGCCGTCTGCTTGTTTCTGGTAGAGATCGCTCTAGACAGAATACGCCGACCCCTACGGGCAATCACTGGCCCGCAGCGGGCGCGGCGTCAAGGAGGAGGCCGCGCAGCGGAATCTCCTTGATGCCGTGTCCGCGCGTGGCATCCTGCTTGCCAGAAGGGGTTGGCTTGAACTCACGCCGCCTGCCGCCACTGCGCGGAAGATTCACCTGGTGTCAGATCGCCCAGGCTCGAATGCGGCCGCTCGCGATTGTAGTAGTCGATCCGCCCCCGATACCGGTTATCGCCTCCCGAACTGTATCGAACGCATTCAGATACACACATTCATGTTTCAGCGAGCGCCACAGACGCTCGACGAAAACGTTGTCGACCCAGCAGCCCTTGCCGTCCATCGAGATCTCGATTGCCTCAGCCTAAAGTCGGTCCGTCCAGCCCTTGCTGGTGTACTGACTGCCCTGGTCGGTGTTGAAAATCTCTGGCCTACCGTACGTGTCGAGCGCGTCCTCCAGGGTCTCCAGACAGAACTGCACGTCCTGGGTCGTCGACAGGCGCCACGACAGCACGCGCCGTGTATGCCACTACGCCTACCCTACTCGTCGGTCTCGGTCGAGGAGACGTGAGTTTTGCTGAATGCATATATGTCAGGAGCGGGACCCAGAACTCGTGCATTTATGTTCAGGGGAACGGGCGTACAGCTACAGAAGAGATTTTGGGAGATGCGCACCTGGTTGTTGGAAAGGACTCTATAAAAGACGAACGGAGCTCTTGAGGTAATCAAGCACCGCTTCGGTCACCGCCTCCCAGCCCTCGAGGCCTGATTGCCTGCCGCGATGTACTACGCCAATCACCCATATATTGAGGACTTCCCACACTGAACCCTTACCGCCAAGCCAGTTCTGGGCTCTGGCCTTGTCCTGTGCGGCAGCCTCGGCGAGCGGCCAAAGGTCAGAGTGTATACCGATCGTTAGCTGTCGGTCTTCATCAAAGAAGTGCCGCGCTTCCGTCCCTTCGCCTGGGCGGGTCGAATTCATAGTCCCACTGTGCTGTTAGCAGCGCCGGATCGCAAACCCAGCCTTGAGGCGGTCATAGTCATTTGGCAGGCCGTAGCCGTGATCGCGCTGCGCTCATACTTTCAAACGATCCAGTTCGTAGCGTTTACGCGCCACCGAGAATCTTCATCTACTTGAATCGAGACAGGACTTTCTCGCAGCGCTCCGCAACCAGCTTCGCGAGTTTTTCTGCTGTCTCATCCGGCTGCTCGATCTTCGCACTCTTCTCAAGAACGAGCGCTGCCATGTCCGAGACGCTTCGCTTCGTTGCCGCAGCGGCAAGCCCTGCCTCCTTGGCAAAAACCTCAATCTCCTTCGGATAAATGAGATCGGGGTTCGCCTCGCCGCCGATCTCCATGGCGAGCCTGTTCTCGATCTCCGGGTAGTAGACAGTGCAGACGAGATCGTAGAGGGGTGCAAGCCGGGCCTTGCCGTCGCGCCCGTAGAGCAGCGAGTAGTTCTTCGTATGGGCGTCAGTATTGCCGATCAGCAGATTGAAGAAAATCGCATTCAGCAGCTCTCTCAGATCAACAACAGGGCTGCTTGAAGCAAAGCGCAGCAAGGCAAAACAGTCTTTAAGGCCTGGACCGCCTTCAGCCTGATACTTAATCTCAGAGGGAATCGCCAGTGCCTGGCAGAAATCTTTCTGGTGCAGTCGGTGGATCGTGCCGCCTTCGTCGACTTTGCGGTCATAGCGCTTGCTCAGCAGATACTCGATTTCACCAACCTTGTGCACGGTGGTGGGCGCGGCCTAGAGCCCTGCTGTCTGCGCGAGCGCCATACAATACATCTCGTTCGATACGATCCCCGCCCATGTTGCAATCCCGGGTTTGAGGATGTGGGTGCTCGGCGCGTAATTCAGCGGCAAATAAATCTTTCCGTCCGTATCGAGCCTGACCGCGATCTTGTCCTGCGCACCGGCGAGCGAGAGGCGAACGCCCTTCTCACCGGCAAGAAGCGGACGCTTGGGCAGCATCTCGGTATGTGTCCGGCAAACCCATCTTGCAGCACGTCGGCGTAGCTGTTAATCGGCTTGGGTAGTCGGTTTCCAGTTGTGCGGCAGCAGCTCGGCAATACGACGCGCCGGCTGCGTCGGCAGCCGATCCAGTATGTCTTTCAGATACGCATAGGGATCCAGCCCGTTCAGCTTCGCCGACTGGATAAGACTCATCACGGCAGCAGCACGCTGTCAGAAGTGGACACCGAAAATTGGACAGCGCGATAAGTGCCTTCTCGGGTTACGCCGCCAACCTGGCAGCGGTTCCGTAGTACACGCTGTCCGGCGTTTTCCGGTCAAGCGATTGATGCCGTCGTCGTTCGTTGTAGAACGCAAAATACCGACCCAGTGATGCGCGCGCCTCTGGCAGGCTGCCATACGCTTTCAGGTAAACCTCCTCGTACTTCACGCTCCGCCACAGCCTTTCGACGAACACGTTATCGACCCAACGCCCCTTGCCGTCCATGCTGATGCCGATATCGTGCTCTTTGAGAACACCAACGAACTCCTCGCTGGTGAACTGACTACCCTGGTCTGTGTTGAAGATCTCCGGTTTGCCATACGTCTCGATGGCGTCTTGCAGCGCTGCCACACAGAACCCCGTATCGAACGTGTTCGACAGGCGCCAGGACAGCACCTTGCGCGAGTACCAGTCCATGATGGCAATCAGGTAGACAAATCCACGGGCCATTGGAACGTAGGTTATGTCCGTTGCCCAGACCTGGTTTGGCCGCTCAACGACGAGGTTTTTCAGCAAGTAGGGGTAGACCTTGTGCGCCTGGTTCGCCAGGCTCAGGTTTCGTTTGGGATACAACGCTGCGAGATCCATCGTCCGCATCAGACGCCGGACTTTCTTCCGGTTGACGGCACAGCCCTGGTCTTCCAACCAGTCGCGAATGCGCCGGCTGCCGTAGAACGGATGCTCCAGGTGACAACGGTCGATCAAGGTCATCAGCTCCAGTTCCTCGTCCGAGATCGGCTTGGGCGTGTGGTAGAACGTTGAACGTGGCAGGTCGAGCAGCGCGCACTGCCGGATCACTGGCAGCGGGTGATTGCGGTCTACCATTTCTTTCCTCTGGGCCCGTGTATCCGTTCGAGCCCTTTTTCTAAAAAATCGTTCTCCATCGTCAGCTGCCCGATCTTGGCGTGGAGCTGCTCGATAGTCTCTGCCGAATCCTCTGCCTTCTGAGCGCCTTTGCCGAAGACGTCCGGCGCGTTGCTCAGCAGTTGTTTCTTCCAGTCGGTAATCTGGTTGGCATGTACATCGAACTTCTTGACCAGTTCCGCCATGGTCAGATCGCCTTGAATCGCGGCGAGCGCTACTATGGCTTTGAAATCCGGTGAATGGGTTCGTCTCTTTCGTTTCACTGCTTTCCTCCAGAGCCTGTGGCTCATCATGAAGAAAGCACTTATCTCAGTCCATTTACTGTCCAGTCAGCGGGGGCCACCTCTGTCCGCCGCGCAGCGATCCGGCAAAGAGCCAGTTGGTGCGACCCAGCGCAATCGGCCGGATGCGGTTCTCGATGCTGTTATTGTCTGCCGGGATGTCGCCATTCCCGGCAAAGCGCGTCAGCGCTTCCCATCGCTTCAGGCTGTAGTCGATCGCCCTGGCGATGGGCGTGCCGTCGGTCGCCTTCTGGCGATACAGGATCAGCCAGTCGTGGAACCGATCCAGCAGCGGTTGGGTCTCGTTGGCGCGCAGCCTCGCGCGCTCGTCGGCCGTCAGGTGTCGTGCCCGACGCTCGATATCGTACAGGGCGGCGAACTGCACCAGCGCCTGTTCCGCCACCGGGCTTCGGCTGCTGACCCATAGTTCGTGGAACTTGCGCCGTGCGTGGGCCAGGCAACCGGCTTCCGTGACGCCGGCATCGAACAGCGCCTTGTAGCCCTTGAAGTCGTCACACACCAACGTGCCGGACCAGTCGGCCAGGAAGCGTCGTGCGTTGGCGCCGGCGCGGTTGTCCGCAAAGTCATACACCACCGCCTGCAGGGCATCGTAGGGGGTGGTGCCATACGCCCACACGTAGGCCCGATGGGTCTTGCCCTTACCCGGCGCCAGCATGGCCACCGGGGTCTCGTCCGCATGCAACACCGGACGTGCCATCAGGCACGCACGCAGGGCATCCACCAGGGGCTGCAACTGCACCCCACACTCACCCACCCACTGCGCCAAGGTCGAACGGGGAATGGGCACCCCCGCGCGCCCGAAGATCGCTTCCTGCCGGTTCAGCGGCTGATGGTCCGCGTACTTGGCGACCAGGACCTGGGCCAGCAGGCCCGTGGTTGGAATCCCCTTGTCGATGACATGCGGGGGAACCGGCGCCTGGATCAGGGTCTGGCAGTCGGCGCACACCCACTTGCCGCGGACGTGGCGTTCGACGGTGAAGGATCCCGGGGTGTAGTCGAGCTTCTCGCTCACGTCCTCGCCGATACGGGTCAAGGAACAGCCGCAGGAGCAGACCGTCTGCGCGGGCTCATGGTTGATCTCCCGACGGGGCAGGTTCGCCGGGAGCGGCGCGCGACGCGGGGTGGCTTTCTCCTCCGTGGGCTTCTGTGGCGTCTTCAGCGCCGCCAGCTCACAGGCAATGGCTGCCAGGTCAGCGTCCATCGTCTCCTCGAACAGCTGCCGCTGGACCGCATTGAAGGCTTCACTGCGGGCAGCGAACTGCACCCGCTTCAGCAGTGCCATCTCGTGGCTGAGCTGGTCGATGCGGCACTGCTTGTAGGTGTTGTCCTGGCGGAGGGAGTCGTTCTCGTGCTGGATGTAGGCGATCTGGCCCAGCAGCGCTGACGCCAACTGCCGCAGCGACTGCTCATCCATCCGGTCGAGTTGTGCCCTGTCCTCCATCGCGAGCATTCTACGCTAACAGGAATACGAACGGGATAGCGGCGAGGGTTGCGAGAGGAAAACTCTCCGCGTCAGGCCACCTGGATCGACGCCTCCGCCCCGAGGCGGTGCCAGGGCAAGCCCACCACCAGTGCCTGCAACTGCTCCAGGGTCAGCGACCGGGTAGCGCCGCTGGCGGGGCTTGCCCAGACGAAGCCGCCCTGGTGCAGCCGGCGGGCACAGAGCCACAGACCATAGCCATCGTGGACCAGCACCTTGATGCGGTTCGCCCGCCGGTTGGCAAACACGTAGGCGTGATGGGTCTTTGCCTCGCCGAACACGCTCACGACCCGGGCAAGCGCCGACTCCGTGCCTGCCCGCATGTCGAGCGGTTCCACCGCCAGCCAGATCGCATCGATGCGGATCATCGCAGCAGATCACCCAGCCATTGGCTGCACTCCCGCGCGGCGGTAGCCGGCCACTGGATCTCCAGAGTACTCTCTGCACGTCGGACGACGATACGAATCACGGGATCCGCCAGGCTCGGCGTAAGCGTCACGGGTACAAACGCATCGCGAGGCGTACTGACGACGGGAATGGGCTGTCTACCTTCTGCAAGCCGACGCCAGCGGTGAACGAGGTTGGCGTTCAGGCCGTGCTCAAGGGCAATGCGGGCAATCGATGCGCCAGGCTCGGCACACGCGGCGATGATCCGCGCCTTAAGTTCCGCGCTGTGCCGACGTCGGGAAACGATATGCCTGCCTGTCATGGTGTCCACCTACGAGTTAAGTGGACACCATGCTCAGGGGCTTAACAGGAAAGCGGTAGATGACTTCCCCGGACGCTTACGTTGAAAGACCCAGTCGTCTTGGGTGATGAGTCCATAGAGCAGCTCATCGATGAGAACGCGTGGCTCCGCTGCCAGGAGTTCTTGAACGCTCCAGCCCGAACCCGACGTGTGAGCTACCTCGGCTCAGGGCTCATACACTGCTCCGAATGCAAGGAAAAGATGTACGTTATGCAGAAGTCCAAGAGCTTCGTGTGTCAGCGGTGTCGGTGCAAGTTTCCACTGTCAGCCGCGACCGAGATCATTCGGCAAGCGCTTTCTAGTATATGCGATGCTCCAACAGACTTGAGCACCAAAGAAGCGCAAGACCTACTTTTCGCGAGCGCTCTTAAAATTCGCGTTAACGAATCATCGGTCGAAATGCTCATCTATAGATAGTCAGAGCATGGTGAGGAAGTTATTTGGATTTTTGACATTTCGCGAGAATCTGCTCACACAAGTAGTTCATGAATCTTTCACTCTCGAAATACGAGTTGTGTATGAGACCACTGGTGTTTTCAACACTGGTGCCTTCCAGAAGTTCAATCGGCTTCAGCACCGAAATATCGGGTGAGCTAGTACGAACCAGCCAGGCTCGAACATGTTCCGAAAGATCAGTCTTGGAACGCAATACGGCATCTGAGATCGAGTTCTTAACTTCATCTGGGAGCTCCTGGCAAGGAAATCTCTCCTTTCGGTTGAGTGAGTAAGGACTAGCACTCACCACCATACGCCCACCATAGAGATCATCGCCATACGCAGCGCGAACCGCCATTTTGTCGAGCGCAGCATTCAACCGTTTAACAACCTGAACAGCCCCGCTCTCCCACTTAACAAACAACATATAGCACAACCCTAGGAACACCAAGGCGCAGAAAGAAACCAACACTGCTCCCACCAAGACTGTCAGCGCCGATTCGAAGTTTATCTCCTGCATGAAATCTTGTGCAAAGAGAACACCGCCGGTGAAGAGAAGTACCACATTTGCTCCAAGTAGAATCGCAAAAAAACGGAGAATGGATACAAGTTGCCTTGCTATCCCATCTTGCGACACCAGCGAAATCTGGACTTTTCCTGCCGACAAGAGTAACGCAACTGCCTCATCATCCGGGTGTGTTAAGCCTACCCACTTCTTCTGAAGGTAACTCTTGTAACGATTAAGCGATAACAGGAATATCAGTCCACGCATAGTCCCTAGTAACGCGAGAATTCCTAGTGGAGCTATCGCAATGGTTGTCATTTCGCCGACTGTTAGCTCAGTTCCAGTATAGAAGAAGAGGAAATAGGCCGACATTGCGATCGTGTAGAGCACAGACAGCGGAATGAGCAATGCGAATGCAAACCGGAATACTAGACCGAGAACAAGTAGCGCTGGAAAAAGTACAACTCCTACTATGGATTCAATCAGAGACGCCGGGTTCGGTTCTGTTTTCATGCTTCTAACGACGTCACTATACGTAATCCGACCATCAAGTTCCTGCGCCGGATCACGACATAAAAACGGGGTTCCCACTGTAACCCAACAAAGTAGCCCATCGAGTTGGTTTCTGCGAAACAGCACGTTCTCATGTGAGCGTCGTTCCAATCCCATCCAAGCAACATTTCCTCCATGACTATGTGCTACCACCACATACTTCCGGCGCTCCTTCTCTAGTGCAGCAATTCGCTCCTCCAGCTTCTTTGCTGCCTGAACCCTCTCAGACTCCAAGTTGTTACCAGACCAGCGCAGAGTCTCAAATGTAAATTCATCTTCTGCGTACTTCTTTAAATTGGTTTCTAGTATCCCGGTTCGCTGCCACCATGCATCACCAACCTCATCCTCCTTGGAAGCCCACGTGCCGTGAATGGTGATAACTAGTATCTTCCGCTTATCTCTCAAATTGCTTCCCATTTCTTTAGTCCGTCCGAAACTCTACCCAAAGCGGGAGATGGTCTGAAACACGATGAGAGATCGAGTTTCTCGTTAGATCTGTGTCTGTGTAGACATGCGGGAGGAAATTAAAATTGCCCCCAGAGCGGACCGTCAAATCAATGAGTGCCCCTGAGCCGGCGGCAAACCAGGCTATCTGATCATAGTAATTGTCGTCATCGGAATCCCCAGGATCATCAAAGATCGTCCGAGGGAGATCCTCTAGCTCCTCAGGAATCGTGAGGCCGGTCCCGGTAAAGGCATCAAAGAGTGGGCTTCCTTCACGGTCAGTGTTGAAGTCCCCAAGGCACAGAAGATTGTGGTGCCACCGATTCGAACGACGCGCCCAATCACGGAAGATGTCAGCGATTTCTTCGAGTTCTGGAATCCTGTCGTCGGGTACATCGCCAAAAAGGATGTGGAGAGTCACCAGGATGAAGGTGGTCTCGCCACGGAGAAAACTCACAGCATACGGCGTCCGCGCAAACTGCTGACGAAGGGCACCTTCATCGAGACTCTCTAGCCTCTCGGGTGGCACGACAAGCTCAGCAGCGAGTCCGGAAGGTCGAACACGGTCCCGATGGAACAGAAACATGAGCCGCTCATTGTTCCCCTCATCTCCCAGCGTCACGTCGGTCATCAGGAAGCCCCATGACTCCCCGAGGAAGGACATTGTGTCTCGTAGCGCCCTCAGATCACCTTTCAGTTCTTGGATCGCGATAACATTGAATCGAGAGAGGATTTCAATGATGGCGCGGAGACCTCGTAAGTCACGCTTGGGGCTGTCACCTGTGCCAGCAGTCCACTCCCGCGTGAGGCTGGCAAACGCACGAATGTTCCACGTCGCGATCAGGACATTGTCATCAGCCTTGCTTGGAATTTCGAGATCAAGCGCTTGGGAAAGAGCGTCCAGGTCATCTTGGACGTTCTGGGGAAGATCATCATGGATCAAGGGCATTGGTACCTCCGTGGCATTCCGTGCCAATGGAGCATCTAGCTTACTCCGATCAAGAGGAATATTTCAGCGCAACAGCCTTCGCACACTAACCCTAAGAAGAGCAATTCTGCTCTCTTAAGAAGCAGCTAATGGGCAACACGAACCAAAGGTCTCCAATAGAGAATTTTGGCCGACCATCCTCAATACAACTTGGGGGTCAATCTGTGGGTCATTTTCTTTTGACGAGAGATAACCCTTTAAATCAAAGGGCTTGGAAAAAGAGATGGCGGAGCGGACGGGACTCGAACCCGCGACCCCCGGCGTGACAGGCCGGTATTCTAACCGACTGAACTACCGCTCCTACGGTGGTGGGTGTTGCAGGGGTCGAACCTGCGACCTACGGCTTGTAAGGCCGTCGCTCTCCCAACTGAGCTAAACACCCGATTCAGCATTTGGCGAAGGGTGCGTATGGTAATGCGCTCCAGCGGCGTGTCAACGAAAGACTTCCCTCCCCGCACACCCACCCGTCCGGCCACGCAGGCCCACACGGTCCGCCGGTTTCCTGATCGCCTGACTGACTGGCAACTTTCCCGCAACTTTCCCATCACACACCCCGATTGCCGCACGCTCACACAATGTCCGGATCACCAAATCCCTTCGGCCGCGTCCGCGTGTAAATAAGGCACGGCGCCGTGGTCTGCAGCCGCAGCGGGCAGCCAGGGGGCACGCGAATCCAGGCATGTGGGGTGAGCCGCCGCGTGAGGTCCGTCTGCCACAGCGCCTCGCCCACCACCAGCAACGCCTCCTGAGCCTGCTCCGCGGCGGACAGCGCCACCCTCTCCCCGGCCGCGGCACGAATCCAGGTCACCTGCTCGCCGCCGTACGCATGCAGCTCGTCCCGCTCGAACCCGGTTGCCGGGAAGTCGCTGTTCAGCGTCAGCACGCAATGCCGCTGGTCGTCGGGGTGCATCTGCCGCAGCCGCACGAAGATTGTGCAGCCGGGGTCCGAAAACGGGGTATGGCGGCTGCCGTGCGGGTTGCGTACGTAAGTCAGGGCGGGAAAGCGGCCGTGTTCGTCGGCGAACTCACCGTCCAGCACCAGAAACTCCTCCCCGTAGGAGTGCTCATGGGCGGAAAACCGGGAAGCGGGGGCGTAGCGCACCAGGCTGGTGGCCCGGGCGGATTCGCGGCCCACGCGGTCGAGCGGCAGCCGTTCCACGCCGGGCGCGGGCGACGGAATCCAGGTGCCGGTTTCCGGCAGAACCCAGGCATACTCATCGAGGCGGGCGCGCAGTCGCATGGTCTTGGCGGGGTGTCACGGCAGTGTTCGCTCGATATGTACGCGAACGTTGCGGGCGGAGCAATACCCCATCAGCGTGCGCGCGAAACCGAACCGCAACGTGTCCGCGGTTTTCACCAGCACCTCGCCGGTCACCTTGCCCAGCATTGCCGCCAGTCGCTCCAGTTCAAACGCACTGTGATCCACCCGGGCGGCGGACATGTCCAGCACCACCCGCTCGCGCCGCCCCATCGACAGCAGCGCCTGCTCCAGTTCGAACAGGGTATAGGTCTCCGGCAACGTCAGCGTACTGACACCGCTACTGTTTTCGTCCATGCGAATGCTCATCGCGAATCCCCGTTACTGCCTGGCCCCGACAATCGGACAGGTGCGTGTGGCATTCCATGTGCGGTTTTTTGAAATGTGACAATTCGCCACTTCGGCAGCGTGGCCGTGGACCAATTCGCACGCTTGAACAGAGCCGCAACAGATCCTTACACGGCCATTACATGGCCGCTTTCGGTCACCACGCGGGTTGTCAGCTCAGCGGACCGTACTCGTACGGGTGCCCGGTGAGATAACGCCCGGAGAACGCGTAGTACTGGGCACGCGCCTGCACATGCTGGGCAATCACCTGCATGTCCTGCCAGGGGCGATGCAGCGGATCGCCCGCGTAGATTGCGGTGGAGCCGCAGATTTCATAGGCGCCGCGCATCGCGTCCACCGCCTCGCGTAGCACGTGGGTGCCGGCCAGTCGCCAGCGTGCGCGCTGCGCTTCGCTCATGGCGTCCTGGTGGTGTATGGCTTCCCACACGGCGTGCACGTCCTCGCGCAGATACGCCTGCGCCGCGCGCCAGCGGGCTTCCAGGCGGCCCAGACGATCGTGCACGGTGGGATCTTCCCGCAGGGCGTCGCGGGCGTAGATGGGTTTCTTCTCTGAGGCGAGTTCCAGGGTGATGTCAAGCCCCCGCCGTGCCACGCCGAGCGCCAGCGAGGCGAAGGTCACGGCAAACACCAGCCCCGTGGCCAGCCTTATCAGCGGCGAATCGACGGTTGGCCGGGCGGCAAGGTTGGTGACGAAGCGCTCGGGCACAACCAGTTCGTTCACGCTGAACCGAAGGCTGCCGGTACCGCGCAGGCCGGCGGTGTGCCAGTCATCCTCGAAAGCGGCCCGGGCCACCGGGAAGAACACCACCCGCCAGGCACCGTCGTCCGCGCGTCGCACGGCGCCGGTCATCGTCAGGGCGTGCCGGCAGCCGCTGGAGAAGCCCCAGCGTCCGGTCACCCGGCCGCCGGCCGCAGTTGCTTCAAGACGCGTCTCCAGCGGCGGGCCATTGGCCACGCACTGGCGCGGGTTGGCCCAGAGTTCGTGGATGGCGTCCAGCGGCAACCACAAGGTGGTGGTGCCGATCACGGCCCCCTGGTTCACGCACCACGCGGTGCTGGCGTCTGCCATGGCAAGTTCCCGCACGGTGTCCAGGTAGTCGGGCAGCGGCGTTTCCAGACCGCCGCATGCGCGTGGAATGAGCGCCCGAAAGGCGCCGGCGTCGTGCAACGCGTCGACCAGATGCCCCGGCAGCGCACGCTCGCGATCGATGACGTCCGCACTGCCCCGCACCGTGTTCAGCAGTTCCGCATCCAGTTGCATTGTCTCCCCACCTGAGTCGTTCCTCCCTGCCTGCATCGTTCCTCCCCACCCGCGTGGTCCCTCGCCGCCCGTCGCCTGCGCAGCCGGGCAATCGATTCTGCTACATTGCCGCCTTTGTCTTGCAAGGGAAACCCGCCGTGGACACGCCGTTCTGGTACCAGCGCGCCATCGACACCCCCTCCGGCATCGACTGGGTGACGGTGGACGGCGCCGCCATCCGCTACGCCACCTGGGGCGAGGTCGGCAGGCCCGGCGTCGTGCTCATTCACGGCAGCAATGCGCACCTGGAGTGGTGGCGGTTCACCGCCCCGTACCTCGCGGATGCCTTCCGGGTGACAGCCCTGGACCTGTCCGGCAATGGCGACAGCGACTGGCGCGAAAAGTACAGCGGCGAGCTGTTCGCCAGAGAAGTGTGGGCGGTGTGCCAGGCGGCGGGACTGGGCGACCGACCCACCGTGGTAGGTCACAGTTTCGGTGGCTTCGTGGCGTTGGAAGCCGCGCACCGCTATGGCGAACACCTGGCGGGTGTGGTGTTCATGGACTTCACCGTGGCGCCGCCGGAGCAGTACCTGGAATGGGGCCTGCGCGCGCAGCGGGAAGGCGTGCAGCCGCGGCGCAAGCTGCGCACCTATGCCACCCGCGAGGAAATACTGGCCCGCTTCCGCTTCATTCCCGAACAGCCGGACGTGCACCCGGCGGTGCTCAGGCACATGGCGGAAGCCGGCATCAAGGCCGTGGACGGAGGCTACACGTGGAAGTTCGATCCCGCCCTGTTCGATTTCCTGGAAATGGGCGTGGAACAGCGGGACAAATTTGCCTCCCTCGCCTGCCGCAGCTTTCTCATGCTGGGCGAGAAGTCCACCGACGAAGGCGCCCTGTTCGGCGACCACATGGCCACCATCACCGGTGGTCACCTGCCCGCGCTCACCGTGCCGGGCACCTATCACCACCTCATGTTCGACCAGCCACTGGCCGTGGCCATGGCGCTGAAGGCCGTACTGCTGCAGTGGCAGGCGGAGGACAACCGGCCGCACATGCAACGCGAACTCGACAAACTGCTGGAGAAACGCCATGGATGAAGCCCTGCTCGCCCGGCTGCGCGCACTGGACACCCCCACCATCTGCAACGCGCTCGAGATCGTGGCGCCGGAACGGCGCGGCTACGGCTATACCGTGGAGCCGCTTGTCTGCACCCGGCCCGGCCTGCCACCCATGGTGGGCGTGGCGCGCACCGCCACCATCCGCGCCGCGCATCCGCAGGATCTGCGCGGCTCGCTCGCGCGCGCGCTGTCCGACAGTTACTACGCCTACATCGACGCCGGTCCCAAACCCAGCATCATCGTCATCCAGGATCTGGACGGCCCGCAGCGCGGCTATGGCTCCTTCTGGGGTGAGGTCAACTCCAACATCCACAAGGGGCTGGGTTGCCTGGGCGTGATCACGGACGGCAGCGTGCGCGACATTCCGGACATCGCCGACGGCTTCCAGATGCTGGCCGACCGCATCGGTCCCTCGCACGCCTACGTGCACGTGGTGGACTTCGGCCGGGCCGTTTCCGTGGCGGGCATGCGGGTGTCGGACGGCGATCTCATCCATGCCGACCAGCATGGCGCCGTGGTCATCCCGGCCGCGGCGGCGGAGAAGATTCCGGACGCCGCGGCGCTGATCCAGAAGCGGGAAAGAGTGATCATCAGCGCCGCGAAACAGGCCGGCTTCAACATCGAACGCCTGCGGCAGGCGCAGGGGGATGCGGCGGAGATTCACTGACGGCTGTCCGCAAATCTGACCACAGCGCGGGGCGTTGATCGGGAAGCCGTTCAGGAGCAGTCTTGTCCCGGGATCAGGAAACGCAGGGGAGCGGATCATGACCATCAACATCCAGCCGATCAATGACGTCTTCGGCGCTGTCATCACCGGTGTCAGCCTGGCCGACCTCGACGACACGACATGGGCGGCGATCCACACGGCGTTTCTGCGCTACGGCGTGCTGGTGTTTCCTGGGCAGCACCTGTCCGCCGAGGCACAGGGCCGCTTCGCCAGGCGCTTCGGCGACGTGGAACAACTATCACCCAAGGGCGCAACGCCCACCTTCGCCATCGCCAATACACGACCGGACGGCACGCTGGCCGACGAGGGCGACTACCAGTACCAGATCCTCAAGGGCAATGAAGGCTGGCATACCGACAGCACCTACATGCCGCTGGCTTCGAAGGCGGCCATGCTGTCGGCCCTGGTGCTGCCGGACGCTGGTGGCGAGACCGAATTCGCCGACATGCGCGCCGCGTGGGATGCCTTGTCTCCCGAGAAACAGCGTGAACTGGAAGGACTGTCCGCCTATCACTCGCTCTACTACTCGCAGTCGCGCGCCGGTTTCGTGCACGGCACGGATCACCTGTACGGGTTGCACGACAAGGGGGCGCCACTGCGCCCGGTGGTGAAGGTGCATCCGGAGACCGGCCGCAAATCCATCTACACGGGGCGCCACGCGCACGACATCCCCGGCATGACACCGGAGGCATCGCAGACGTTTCTCGACGAACTGCTGGCCTGGGCGTGTCAGCCGCCGCGCACCTACAGGCACGCCTGGACCGTGGGCGATCTCGTGGTATGGGACAACCGCTGCCTGATGCATCGCGCGTGTCCCTACGACAAGACCCAGGCCCGGCACCTGCGCGGCAGCCGCATCTCGGGGGACGCCGCCAGCGAACTGGCGCCAACCCACGCGGATCCGCGCGCCGGAGGCTACAATCCGTCCAGCAGCAACCGCTCCGTACTGGCGATTGGCTGACTCACGACGAACAGGAGCAGAGGATGAAACTATCCCTCAGGGACGCAGCATGCAACGCGGGCAAGCGTCGTCGCGGCGTCATCGCGTCGGCCGGCCTGTTTTCCCTGGCCGCCCTGATGCTCGCCCCCATCATCCACGCCGCCACCCGACCCGACGCCATCGCCGCGGAGCCGATGACCGTGGAAACGCTGGGCAAGCCCGGGCCGCACTGGGTGTGGACAAACAGCATGATGGCCCCGTCGGCGCGCCTGTTCGACGCTGATACCGGCCGCATGCTCGGCATGCTTACCACCACCGGCACCACCAACACGGTGGCCACCAACCTGCCACGGCGGGAGATCGTCTTCCCGGGCAGCTACTACAGCCGATACAGCCACGGCACGCGCAGCGACGTGGTGGGCATCTATTCCCTGGACGACCTGCAGCCGATCGCCGAAGTGGCGCTGCCCGACGGGCCGCCGAAGATCGCCAACGGCTACCCCATCCAGCATTACAACAGCCTGCTCGACGGTGGCCGCTGGCTTGCCATCTACAACTTCAATCCCACCATGTCGGTGAGCCTCGTGGATGTCGCCGCGCGCAGCTATGGCGGTGAGATCCTCACCGCCGGCTGTGGTCTCGTGTTTCCCGCCGGGGCGGATGCCTTCCTGCAACTGTGTAACGACGGCACCGTGCAACGCGTCACCGTGGACGCAACGGGCAGGGAAGTTTCACGCGAACGCACGAAGAAATTCTTCGACTCGGAGAACAACCCGCTCATGGACAAGGGCGCGCGGGGGACGGAGCGCTGGTGGTTCTCCACGTTCTCCGGGGAACTGTTCGGCGTAAGTCCCGCGCTCGACACCGTTGGTCCCTGGTCGCTGCACGAGCGCGCCGAAGACCAGGGCTGGCGGCCGGGCGGGCGCATGCCGCTGGCCATTCACCAGGCCGGCGGCCGGCTGTTCGTGCTGATGCATGAAGGTGGCGAGGACACACACAAGCATCCTGGCACCGAGGTGTGGGTGTACGACATGACCAGCCGCGAGCGCATCCGGCGCGTGCAACTGCGCGCACCCTCGCCGTCCATCCAGGTGAGCCAGGATGACGAACCCCTGCTGTACGCGGTAAATCCCGACGAATTTGCGCTGGACGTCTACTCGGCGACGTCCGGCGAGCACCTGCGCACCATTACCGAGGTGGGTTTTGGCGTGGTGCTGATCGAACCGTTCGGCTCACCCTGAAAGCCGCCGCTCATGACGCAGGCGCACCAAACGAACGACTGAACGCGGAGGCAACATGCACCCCTCATCCCGGCTGGACCAGCTCACATCCCGCGTCACCCGCACGATCGCCCGGGGTTCCTCGCGACGCGGTTTTCTCGGCCGGCTGGGCATGTTTCTCGTCGGCACCACCGCGCTGCCGCTGCTGCCCGTCGCCCGCGGTCACGCGGCGGAACCGGCGGTGGCCGACGCGGATGACAGCGATCCCAATTCCTGTGACTACTGGCGCTACTGCGCCATCGACGGCTATCTGTGTTCCTGCTGCGGCGGCACCTACAGTTCCTGCCCGCCGGGCACCGAAGCTTCGCAGATCACCTGGATCGGCACCTGTCGCAATCCCGCCGACGGTCGCGACTACATCATCAGCTACAACGACTGCTGCGGCCGCTCCGCCTGCGGGCGCTGCGCGTGCGACCGCACGGAAGGCGACCGCCCGGTGTACACCCCTGCCCGCGCCAACGACATCATGTGGTGCCTGGGCACCAAGACGCAGGTGTACAACTGTTCCGTGGCACGCGTCATCGGTACTGCCTGATACCTCATGGCCGCATGGCAACTCGCCCTGACGTTTACCGGCTTGTCAGTCGCGGCAGCGGCTGTCGCCGACGCCCGCGTCGACTACATGCTGCACTGCCAGGGCTGCCACCTGCCTGAACTGGAAGGCTCTCCCGGCATCGTACCCGGCCTGCGAGGCGACGTCGGTCGCATTGCCGGTGTGCCGGGCGGCCGTGAGTACCTGGTGCGGGTACCCGGCGCCTCACAATCGCCGCTGTCCGATGCGGCGCTGGCCGGTGTGCTGAACTGGATCATGGAAAACTACAACGCCGATACCCGGCCGCCGGATTTCATGCCGTTCACCACCGACGAGGTGGCACGGTGGCGTGGGAATGCGCTGCGCAATCCGGAAGCGACCCGGGAGGAGATCTTCGCACCGGGTCGCTACTGAGCGAACGCCCGGGCCCGTCGGCTACACTGCCCGCCAGTCACCGGTAGATCCGCATGGCCAATCCGCTCTCCAACCTGCAACCCGCGGTCTGTCCGCACGACTGCACCAGCACCTGCGCGCTGGACGTGGAGGTCATCGCCTCGGACCGCATCGGCCGCGTGCGCGGCGCGCGGCGCAACCCGTACACGGACGGGGTGATCTGCGAGAAGGTGGCGCGCTATGCCGAGCGCGCGCACCACCCGGAGCGGCTGTTGTATCCCCTGCTGCGCACGGGACCCAAAGGCAGTGGCCAGTTCCGACGCATCAGCTGGGAGGAAGCGCTGGACCGCGTCGCGGAGGCGTTCATCCAACGCGCCGCACGCTACGGCAGCGAAACCATCTGGCCCTACTTCTACGCGGGCACGATGGGTCTGGTGCAGCGGGACGGTATCCAGCGCCTGCGCCATGCCATGAAGTACTCCCGCTGGCATTCGACCATTTGCGTGACGCTGTCCGACACAGGCTGGATTGCCGGCACCGGCGAGAAACGTGGGGTGGACCTGGTGGAAGCCGGCGAACACGCGGATCTCATCGTCATCTGGGGCGGCAACCCCGTGCACACGCAGGTGAACGTGATGCACCACGTCATGGCCGCCAAGAAACGCGGCGCCACGCTGATCGTGGTTGACCCGTACCGCACCGCCACCGCGCAGAAAGCGGACCTGCACGTGGCACCGCGTCCCGGCACCGACGGCGCGCTGGCCTGCGCGCTGATGCACGTGCTGTTCCGGGAAGGCTACGCCGACCGCGACTACCTGGCGAAATACACGGATTGCCCCGACCAGCTCGAAGCCCACGTACAAAGCCGATCGCCCGACTGGGCGGAACAGATCACCGGCGTGCCCGCCGCCACCATCGTCGCGTTCGCCCGACGCTATGGCAGCGCGCACGCGCCTTTCATCCGCGCGCACCACGGTTTCTCCAGGCAACGCAACGGCGCCGTGAACATGCACGCCGTCGTCTGCCTGCCCGCCATCACCGGCGCCTGGCTCAAGCGTGGCGGCGGCGCCATCTACGGCCAGACCGGCCTGTACCCGCTGAATCGCACGCTGATCGAAGGGCTGGACGTCATGGACAGCACGATTCGCGCGCTCGATCAGTCGCGGCTCGGCCCCATCCTTACCGGCGAGGCGGATGCGCTCGCGCACGGCGGGCCGGTTACCGGCCTGCTGATCCAGAACACCAACCCGGCCGTGGTATGTCCGGACCTCAGCCGCGTGCGCGCCGGGCTGTCGCGGGAGGACCTGTTCACCTGCGTGCACGAACAGTTCCTGACGGAAACCGCGAAGTATGCGGACATCGTGCTGCCCGCCACCATGTTCCTGGAGCACGACGACTTCTACACCGCCAGCGGCCACACCACCTTCCAGGTGAGTCACAAACTGGTGGACGCACCGGGCGAGGCGCGGGAGAACCATGAGGTGATCTGCGAACTGGCGCATCGCCTCGGCGCCGGGCACCCCGGTTTTCACATGACAGCCCGGGAAATCATGGACGAGACGCTGCGGCTGTCCGGCATGATGGATTCGACGACGAACGTGGCCAATGGTGGCGAGGACTGTCGCCTGGGCTGGGAAACCATGCACTTCATCGACGGCTTTCCCACCGCCGACCGCAAATTCCATTTCAGGGCCGACTGGCAGCGGTTTGGTGGCCGCTGGCGCGAGATGCCGGCGCTACCGGATCACTTCGCCGTGAACGATCCCACCACGCCGGACAAACCCTATCGGCTGGTGACGGCGCCCGCGCGTACCTTTCTCAATTCCACTTTCACGGAGACGCCCGGTTCGCGAAAACGCGAAGGCACGCCCACCCTGTGCATCGCGCCGCAGACCTGTGCCGCGCTCGGCATCCGCGATGGCGATGCGGTAGTGATCGGCAACGAACAGGGAATGGTGCAACTCATCGCCGCGTCCCGCGACGGTCAGCTACCGGATGTCCTGGTGGCGGAAGGACTCTTCCCGGACGACGCCTATGCTGGTGGCACGCCCATCAACGTGCTCACCAGCGCCGAACCCGGCTGGCCAAACGGCGGTGCGGTGTTTCACGACACCGCCGTCTGGCTGCGACCGTTCGCAGCGCCCTGACGCGCGCGGGTTACAGCCCGCGCTGACCGGCTTCCCGGATCATCGGCTCGTAGTCCTTGAACGCAGGACCTTCCGGGGTAGCCCCGGTGGTGGTGCCTGCGTCAGTGGTGAGCGTGTGGCCCGTGGTGTAACCGCTTTCGTCGCTCGCCAGCCACAAGGCGGCGTTGGCCACGTCGCTGGCAAGACCAGCCCGGTTCTTCAGTGGCGAACGGGACGCAAGCGCACGGATGGTGCCTTCGATATCGTTGTGATCGCCCGTGGTGATGGACGCCACCATGGCGGTCGCCATACCCGCCGGGGCAATGGCATTGACTCGGATACCGAAGTGACACAGCTCGGCCGCCACATTCTTGGTGAGGCCGACAATGGCATGTTTGGCCGCGCAGTACGCATGCGGCCCCAGCCCGCCCATTATGCCCGCCGTGCTCGCCATGCTGACGATGGCGCCGGTCTGCCGGGGTTTCATCACGCGGGCGGCGTGTTTCATGCCGTAGAACGTGCCGCTCAGGTGAATGGCAATCGTGCGATCCCATTCCGACGCGGGTGTCGTGTCGATGGGGCCAACGGCGCCGACAATGCCAGCGTTGTTGTACATGATGTCGAGCTGACCGAATTTCGCCACGGCGGCGTCAACCAGACCGGCCACGTCCGCTTCGCTGGTGACATCGCAGCGCACGAACACCGCCGCATCACCCAGTTCACGCGCCAGTGCCTCGCCACGGTCCGTCTGTATGTCGCCGATGGCGACCTTTGCGCCTTCCTTCACAAACAGGCGTGCTGCTTCCGCGCCAAAACCAGAAGCCGCGCCGGTGATGGCGGCTACCTTTCCGTCAAGTCTGCCCATGTCTCTCTCCCTCTTCAGGTTCTTCAGGTGTTGCAGATGTGCCGCTCAGACTGGCTGGCGGCGTGCGTCGATTCGTTGGTCGATTTGTTCATCGATCTGGCGAAGTATCGCCTGGTGCGCGGATCGATCCAGTCGGTGCACCGCGGCGGCGGCAATCATCACCAGCACAATGCCAATGGGCACCAGCGTCATCAGCGACAGGATAGCGGTAATTGCCGCCGGTGACTGCGCCTGGTTGGCGACGTAACCGCCCAGCGCCAGCACGAATCCCACGCCCGCGCCGCCGATGCTCTTCGCCACCTTCTGGAAGAAACTGGCGAACGAGAAAATGGCGCCATCCGCGCGCACGCCATGGCGAAGCTGCGCGTACTCCACCGTGTCCGGAATCATCGCCCAGCCGAGCACCGCAATTGGCGTGGCGCCCAGATTGATGACCGCGCCCCAGAGAAAGATCCAGGCAATAGCCTCGAACGGCGTGAACCACAGGCCCACGCATCCGGCGATGGTGAGCAGGCCTCCAGCAATGATGGCGCGCGCCTTGCCCAGCTTCGCCGCCAGCGCGGGTACGCCCAGAAGACCGCACAGCATCACCAGCAGCGTTACCGAGAAAAACGGACCGATCAGCTCCGGCCGCTGCACACAATACTGGAAGTAGTACACCGTGGAGCCCTGTCGTACGGTAAAGGAGAGCATGCCGCAACAGAACAGCACGATGACGCTGGCCAGGGGCGGGTTGGCGAACACTGCGCGCAGGCTGTCGCGAATGGCCACGGGCTGTTCCGCCGCGGGCACGGGGACCTCATGCGTCTCCCGCCAGGTGATGAACAGGAACAGCGTCGCCAGTACCGCATACCCCGTCATCACCCAGAAGAAGCCGGTAGCCCGGTCGTCGAACAGGCCAACCAGCGGCATGGTGCCTACCGACACGAGAAAGCCGCCGCTGAACGCCCCGGCCATGCGCACCGTGGTCAGGCGCGTGCGTTCGTCGCTGTCCCGCGTGAGCGATGCGGTGAGCGCCGCATAGGGAATGCCGACCACGGTGTAGAACAGGCCGAACAGGATATAGGTGCTGTACGCCCACCAGAGCCTGAACGTCGCGTCACCATCCACTGCCGTGAACGTGAGCACGCTGATCACGGCGAGTGGCAGGGCGCCGTAGAGAATGTAGGGACGCATGCGACCGCTGCGGGCGTTGGTGCGTTCCGCGACCATGCCCATGACCGGGTCGGTCACCGCGTCGACGATGCGGGCAACCAGCAGCACGCCGCCGGCTGCCGCAGCCGACAGGCCGTAGACGTCCGTGTAGAAATACATCAGGTACGTCATGCCGGCGATGAAATACAGGTTGATGCCGAGGTCTCCGACCCCGTAGCCGACAAGCTGACGGACGCTGGTGGATCCCATGTTTCCCTCAGACGATACCGGCGGTGCGCAGCGACGCGACTTCAGCCGCGTCCAGACCGAAATCGGCCAGCACGTCATTCACGTCCTCGCCGGGGTCCGGTGCGGCCCGACGCAGACGCTCGGCGTGCGGATAGCGGGACAGGTTGATTGGCGAACGAACCAGCGACACTTCGCCGAGCTCAGGGTGCGGCGCGCCGCGGCGCATGCCGAGATGCCGAACCTGTGCACTCTCGAACGCCGCTCCAACGTCCTGCACCGGGCCACAGGGCACGCCTGCCGCATTGAGCGTGGTCACCAGCTCGGCGACCGTACGCGTGCGTGTCAGTGCGTCGATGGCGGCGCGCAGCTGCTCACGGTTGTCGAACCGCGCGCGACCGCCGCGATAGTCCGGATGGTCGTGCAGGTCCCGCGCGCCAAGCGCCTCGCAGAAAGCGTTCCACATGCGCTGGCTGGAGGCGGCAATGTTCACAAGACCGTCGGCGGCCTGGAACGTGCCCATGGGCACCATGGTGGGATGCTGGTTTCCCTGCGGCTGCGGTACCTCGCCTGTCATCGTGAAACGTGCGGCCTGGAAATCGAGCTTGGCGAGTATGGCTTCCAGCAGGGACGTGTGTACCCACTGGCCCTCCCCCGTGCGCTCGCGGTGCAGCAGCGCCAGCAGGATGCCCTGCCCGAGAAACATGCCGGCGGACGTATCGCTGATGGCCACGCCCACGCGCATGGGACCGGTCTCCCGGGTACCTGTCATCGCCATGAGTCCGCTTTCGCCCTGCAGTATCTGATCCACACCTGGTCGCGCGCTGTCGGGGCCATCCTGGCCGAAGCCGGAGATGCTGGCATAGATGAGCGATGGATTGACCGCGGCCAGGTCCGGATAGTCGATGCGCAGCCGCTTTTTGACGTCGGCGCGGAAGTTCTCCACCACGATGTCCGCCTGCGCGACCATGCGCAGGAACAGCGCGTGGCCGCGTTCGTTTTTCAGGTCGAGCGTGATGGAACGCTTGTTGCGATGCAGGTTCTGCTCGTCCGGTCCGCGACGCGCGCCGGTAATGGAGCGCGTGGCGCCGTCGGACGGCGGTGGTGCTTCCACCTTGATGACGTCCGCACCCCAGTCGGTGAGCAGGCGCACCGCCACGGGACCGGCGCGGGCGATGGTGAGATCCAGCACCCGCAGATGGGCAAGCGGCCCGGTGCGGTCGGTCATTGGCCGCGGACGAGCCGGCCTGGCAGCGCGTCGGTGGCAACCCCGTTGTGATAGGTGATTTCGCCGTTGACCAGCGTATACACGTAACCACTGGCGCGCTGCTGCATGCGCGCCCCTCCGGCCGGCAGGTCACGCACCATCTCCGGCGCCAGCACGCGCAGATTGGGGAAGTCGATGACGTTGATATCCGCACGCAGACCGCACGCCAGCACTCCCCGGTCGGTGAGATTCACCGCGCGCGCGGTGTCCTGCGTCTGGCGCTTCACCAGCAGCGGCAGGTCGATGCGTTCACCACGTCGCCGGTCGCGGCCCCAGTGGGCAAGTAGTGTGGTGCTGAAGCTGGCATCGCAGATCGTGCCGACGTGCGCGCCACCATCGCCGAGACCCGGCACGGTGTTTTCGTGCAGCAGCATCTCGCGGCAGCACTCCAGGTTGCCGTCCGCATAGTTGGCGAATGGGGTGTAGAACATGACCAGGCCATCACCGGCGATCAGGCGATCGTAGACGTACGACCAGGTCTCCACGCCTTCGCGCTCGGCGCGGGCCGCCATGCTGTCCTCCGGCACCGGCTCATAATCGGGTGTCGCCGTGACTTCCCACAATTTCCAGCCGCCCGCCATCAGACGGAACAGACGCTCGTACCCCTTGCTCGGCGCCTCGGCGAGGATGCGTGCCTTGCGGGCCGGATCGCGCAGCGCCACCAGCCGCTCCGGCACCGGCAGCTTTGCCACTTCCATGTACGAGGGACGCGTGAAGAACGGGTTGGTGGTGTTGGTGAGACCGGTGAGGATGCCAATGGCGCGCGGTGCGACCTGCCCGCGGATGACCGTACCCTTCGCATTGGCCCGCTCGATGCGCGCCATCACCTTGTGCCAGCCGTTGGGACTCAGACCCTGGGCAAGGGAAACCGACAGGGCGCAGCCTGCCCGCTCGGCCATGGCTTCCACATTGTCGAATTCCGTGTCCAGCTCGGTGAAGTCGGAAATCATCTCCAGCACGCCACGGCCGGCATCGCGGATGCCGTCGGCAATGCCCAGCAGTTCCGCCCGTTCGGCGGTGAGCGACGGCGTGGGCGCGCCCGTGGAGGAACGGTGATTCAGCGTGCGGGAGCTGGAAAAACCGATGGCGCCGGCGCGCATCGCTTCGGCGACCAGGCGACGCATGGCGGCGATGTCCTGGGCGGTGGCCGGTTCACGGTTGGCGCCGCGGGCACCCATCACGTAGACACGCAGCGCCGCATGCGGCAGCTGCGCGCCGATGTCCATGTCGTAGTGCCTGGTGGCGAGGTAATCCAGGTAGTCGGGAAACGACTCCCAGGTCCACGGCAGGCCTTCGTGCAGTGCCGCGCCGGGAATTTCCTCCACACCTTCCATCAACTGCACCAGCATCTCGTGGTCTTCCGGACGCACCGGCGCAAAGCCGACGCCGCAATTGCCCATGACCGCCGTGGTGACACCGTGGTTGCTGGAGGGCGACATGCGGCTCGCCCACGTCGCCTGACCATCATAGTGGGTATGGATATCCACAAAGCCCGGCGTGACGATGGCGCCGTCCGCGTCCACCGTGTGTCGGGAACGGCTCTTCAACCGGCCGATTTCCCTGATCTGCCCGTCTGAAATACCGATATCGGCCGTATACCCCGCCTGGCCGGTGCCATCCAGCACCTGGCCGCCCTTGATGATCAGATCGAAAGCCATGCGCTCGCCCCTTCGCTGCAGGTGGTGTGTTCTAGCACAGGCGCGACGCGGCGTCACCGGCACCCTGCCCCTGTCGGCGCTGACCCAGACGGGCGCAACACGCCGGCCCCGTGGCGGCACACCGGGAAATACGCAGTCGCCCGCATGCGGGGAAGGCGTTAGGCTGCGGCTGACGTGGGCGCGTGCAGTGCCCGCTCACCAGAGCGATCGAACCGGAGCACAACATGAACACCAGGACCGCTGTCCAAACCCCCACCGCCATTCCCACCGCTCAGGCACTGATCGCCAGGGCTGAAGCCATGGTTCCGGCACTGCGGGAGCGCGCTGCCGCAACCGAAAGCAACCGCCGCCTGCCGGACGAAAGCGTGGCGGAGTTTCGCGATGCCGGTTTTCACAAGATTCTGCAGCCGAAGCGCTACGGCGGTTTCGAACTCGGCATCGGCACCGCGGCGGAGTGTATCCGCGCACTGGCCACGGGCTGCGGCTCCAGCGGCTGGATCGCCAACCTGTTCATCATCCACAACTACCAGGTGAGTCTGTTCGAGGAAGCCGCCCAGCAGGAATACTGGGCGGACGGCGATGACCAGATCTGCTCGACGGTATCGTTCGCCACGAAGAGCGAGGCGACCAAAGTGGACGGCGGCTACCGCCTGAGTGGACGGTGGAAATTCTCCAGCGGCTGTGACTTCGCAAGCTGGTTCATCATCCTCAAGCCCAGCGCCACCGTGTTCGACTGGATGCTGATTCCCCGATCGGACGTGAGCATCGAGGACGACTGGTTCGTGTCGGGACTGTGTGGCACGGGCTCGAAGGACCTGATCCTGGACAACGTATTCGTACCCCAGCACCGCGTGCTGCCGATCATGGACCTGGCGACCGGCAACACGCCCGGTGGCCGGGCCAACGGCATGCCGCTCGCCCGGCTGCCGTTCACCTGGCCGGCGGTGTGGGGCATTCCCGCCGCGCTCATCGGCATGGCCAACGGCATGGCGGAAGCAGTGCGACAGACACTGATCGGCAAGAAAGCCCTGTTCACCGGTGAACTGCAGGTGGAACGCGTAGCCAATCAGATCGGCCTGACAAGCGTGCTCACGGACATCCACGCCGCCGAGCTGATCATGCGCCATCGCCTGGCGGAACTCGAGAAGTGGGGTGAGGCCGGTGGCCCGCCTTCCGCTGTGGACGGTCTCGCGTCACAGCGCGATGCGGCCTACGTGGCCCGCATTGCAGGCCGCGTAGCCGCACAGCTTGGTCTGATGGCTGGCGCCACGTCGACCTATCTCACGAACCCCATCCAGCGTTTCCAGCGCGACATCAACGTGGGCGTCACGCACGTCTCGCTGGTATGGGAGGAAGCGGCTGAAAACTACGGCCGGGCGTTGTGGGAACTGCCGCCCAAGGCAAGGGGCTGAACCCCGCTACGCTGGCGGCGCCACACCGGTTCTGCGCGTGCGCCGCAGGCGCGTATGATGCGGGCCTGGGGATGGTAGAGAGCACGTTCCATGGGCAAGGCGGCGTTCGGCGTTATCACGGCAGCGATCCTGGTGCTGCTGTTCGGGTACTGGTTCGTGATGCGTTCCGAAACGGCGGTGCAACCGCCTCCCGAACGCAACGACGTCACCCTGCGCACCACCACCACCGGGGACGTGGTGGGGTTCGTCGACCGGTTCGGCGCACGTGCGTGGCTGGGGCTGCCTTATGCGCAACCACCGGTAGGTGACCTGCGCTGGCGCGCGCCGCAGCCACCACGGCGCGAAGCCGGCCTGCGGGAGGCGCTGCTCGCCGGTAATGCCTGTCCACAGAAGCCGTCGCTGCTGACCACGGACACCGAAGCCGCTGTCACGGGCTCGGAAGACTGCCTGACGCTGAACATCTGGTCACCGCCGAACGCCGTGAACCTTCCGGTCATGTTCTGGATTCATGGCGGCGGCAACACCATCGGTCACGGCGCGGGGTACAACGGCGCCTATCTGGCCACCGAGCGCAAAGTCGTGGTGGTGACCATCAACTACCGGCTGGGGCTGTTCGGCTGGTTCCGGCATCCGGCGCTGGCGCGTGGCGATGCGCTTGACGATTCCGGCAACTACGGCACGCTGGACATGATCGCGGCGCTCAACTGGGTGCGGGACAATATCGGCCAGTTTGGGGGAGATGCGGGTAACGTGACCGTGTTCGGCGAGTCCGCCGGCGCAAAGGACACGCTGTCGATGATGGCCTCACCCCTGGCAAAAGGTCTGTTCCACAAGGCCATCGTGCAAAGTGGCGGCTACCGGCCGTACACGCTCACCCAGGCGACCAGTTACCTGGAAGACGGCGGCCATCCCGCTAGCGGTCCTGAGATCGTCAACCGCCTGCTCGTCCAGGACGGCAAGGTCAGCGACCGTGCCGCCGCCCGCGCGATACAGGACGACATGCCGGCTGGTGACGTACGCGCCTACCTCTATCAACAGACGCCGGAGAGCCTGTATCGCCTTTTCCCCAATGGCGGTTTCGGCATGATCGACACCCCCGATGTGTTCGCCGACGGCAGGGTGCTGCCCAAGCAGCTTGCCGAGGACGTGTTCGCCTCACCGGAGACACACAACATGGTGCCGGTGATCCTCGGCACCAACCGTGATGAACCCGCGCTGTTCATGACCCGCGATCCGCGCTGGGTGAGTTCCTGGTTCGGCGTGTTCAACCGGTTCAAGGATGAGGCTGCCTACCTGCGCCAGGTGCGCTACCAGGCACTGGCCTGGAAAGCGCGTGGTGTGGACGAACTGGCACAGTACATGGTGAGGGCCGGCAACCCGTCCGTATTCGCCTATCGCTTCGACTGGGACGAAGAGCCCACGCTCATGGGTTTTGATCTCGCCAAGGCGCTGGGCGCCGCGCACGCCATCGAGATCGGCTTCGTCTTCGGTGACTTCGAGGGGGGACTGGGCATCGGCTACGTCTATCCCGGCAATGCCGGCCAGTGGGCGCTGTCCACCAGCATGATGTCGTACTGGAGCCAGATGGCGTATGCCGGCGACCCTGACAGGGGACGCGACGGGGAAAATCCCGACTGGACACCCTGGGGCTCGGATGGCAACACCTTCATCCTGCTCGACTCACCCACCGGCGACGGCATTCGCATGACCGATACGGTCGTGACTGCGGCAACGGTCAAGGCGGAACTGGCGGCGGACACATCCTTCACGGATCAGCGCGACCGCTGTGAGCTGTACGTGCGCATGTTCGGCTGGGATGGCAATTTTGATGCCGACGAATATGCGCACCTGGGTGGTGACGGCTGTTCACAGTGGGATCCGAAGGCATTTTCGGGATTCTGAGCGGCACTCACCACAACAGCGTAACGCCGAACTGCGCGAGCGTTGCGTTTCTGGATATGAGGGGCGCGCCCTCCAGCAGGGATTGTGCGGCAAGCACGCGGTCGAACGGGTCGCGGTGCGGCTGGGGCCAACTGCCCGCCCTGGTCGCGTGAGCAATACTCACCGGCAATTCGGAAAATCCTGCTTGCACCATCCAGCTGGAGAAGTCCTGAAGCAGCGGCGCCGCCGAATCCAGCTTTCCCAGCCGGTGTTTGGTCGCGATTTCCAGCGCCGAGATGCTGGAGACGAGGATGTCGTTGCCCGGATCCAGGATGACGCCGCGCGCGTTCGTGGAGAGTTTCGGGTCATCGAACAGCCACCAGAGCAGCGCGTGCGTATCGAGCAGAAACGCCACTAGCCTGGACTATTCGTGAAGGGGCGTCGCGAGGACGCCGAGAATGGTGAAAACGCAGGGTGGCGCGGACTGTAGCGCGCACAGGCGTGCTCTGCCGCACGCCGAGCACGCGGAGGGAGCACGCACTGTGTTTTCGCCGGTATCGGCGTCCGCAGTAGCTTATTCATGAAGAGTCCAGGCTAGCCCTCCCAGGCTTGCAGTTCTTCCTCAGGCAGCGGTTCGAAGAAGGCATCTTCCACCTGACCCTTCAGCAATCCCGGCTGTCGTTGTTTCGGCGCGGAAAGTGGCACCAGCAGCGCAACGGGCTTGCCGCTCTTGGCGATGCAGATCTGTTCCCCCGCCCGTACCCGCTCAAGGAGCTTCGACAGCTGGGTCTTGGCTTCGTTGACGTTGACGGTTTTCATGGCGCCACTCTAGTCATGTGAGATGACCTGGTCAACCATACCGGTGATCGGACTGCGCGGCGTCCGCTACTCGCGAAGTCGATCCCCGGGGCAGCCACCTGCGCCGATCACCCGAACGGATCAGCCGGCAGCAACGCTGGCATACAGGATCGAAGGGATTCAGTCTGTCCAGCCTGAAGGCACCAATACAGCACAGAACAACCTGTCGTGAAGCGCCCCTGAGCGGATGACATCCCGACCGGTCCCGATGGACGGTACGATGCGCCTTGCGACAGCACAGAAATTACCCGACCAGGAGACCACGCGATGAACGAGGCCAACCTCACCCGCTTCGGCCCGATAACCCTCGCACGCGAGAAAGGCAAGCCCGCGGTGTGGTCGAACACTTTCAAAGCGTCCTCCGGACCCGCACGGCTGGTGCTGCGCGACAACGGCATCAGCGACGTTCGAATACTTGTCAACGGACATACGGTCGTCCCGCCAATGGATGGCGCGGCGAACGGCGAGCGCGTCATTGCGCTCGAGCTGGCGAAGACAAACACCATCACGGTGACTCTGCCGGCGGGGACAGGTGGGAGCGGCAGCCTTCGGGTGACGCAGGTTGTGCAGGCTGATCTCGGCATCGTGCAGCAGGGGTATTTCGGCCTCAATACCAGCGACATGGAACGCCAGCGCGCCTTCTATGACACGCTCGGATTCAGGGGCGAGATCTATCCGGCAGGGCCTGAAACCAGCACCACTTTCGCGCGCTCGCTTGGCTTCGCCGATGACTACCTGATCCATGTGGCGCTGACCAGTCTGCAGGAAACGCCAACGCCACCTTTCGTGGACACGGTGCAGTTCCGGGGCGACTCCTATCGCGACGAGCCCCCCTATGGCCGGTTGAATCACCGCGGGATGGCGTACGCCACCTATGCCACAAACGACCTGGATGGTTACGTCACCGATCTTCGCGACAAGGGTGTGACGTTTGTTTCCGCACCCGCAACGGCACCCAACGGCCAACGTTTCGTATTCCTCAAGGATCCGGACGGCGCGTATCTGCAGCTGGTGGAAAACACCGACCGTACGATTACAACACCGACGCGCGGTCTCGTGCGGCTGGCCAACACGAACATGAACGTGGCGGACCTGGAGCGATCCCGCGAATTCTACAGACTGCTGGGCTTCACCGGCTCCTCCCCCGGGTCGATGGCCGGCGGCGGCGCGTTCGCCGCTGCACACGGCTTCGATGACGAGATCGCCTTTGACGGTGTGGATGTGAGCCTTGGCGAAGGCACCGATGGCGCGACGCTTCAGCTGCGGCAATGGACGCGGCCGTATGACGATGCGCCGCCTTACCCGCCGCCGGTGAACCACCTGGGCATCGACCGCATCAACTTCTACCTGAAGGACCTGACCGCGGCGGTAAGAACGATGAACGACCTCGGCTTCGAACAACTGGGCCCCATCGGCGGCCCTCCCGAGTTCGGTATCGTGTTTTTCTTCGATCCCGACGGCATAAAGGTCCAGCTGGCGGGGCCTCGCACGGACCACGTTGCCGGTTGAACGAATTCGAAACTGGCCACGATGGAGCCATGGAACGCGCCGGCTGGCCTGGCAGGTTGCCCCTGCAGCAGCCTGCACGGAAAGAAGTTCCATGCGCGACAGCGCTGGCAATCGCATCGTGGCGAGCTGCGAACGCCGCCGACGATGGGACCGCATCAGTAGCCCGGCGCGCGTGTCCCGTCCATCTTGAGCGGATCCTCCACACGGATGTGCACGGATCGCACGTCGGGTTCCTCCCACGCAATTGCCACCACAACCTCGCCAGGGGAATCCGGCGTGAACCCGATCGTTGCCGCGCGCCACGTCACCCGGGCACCGCGTGCATCCCTTGTGGTGGCGAAGTCGACTCGCTTGCGGATCCACGCCTCACCCGATGCACGTCCCACAAAAACAGTTGCGTGCACGGGGCGCGCAGCATCAACGAATGTGGAGGCAGCGGGAGCCACGAGCAATGAATGCCCGACACCGCTGTGTTCAATCGAGAAGTGCTGCGTCGTGTTCAATACCTCGCCGGGAGCGCCTGTATTCTGCACCACGGTCTCGAACAACGTCGTCCGCGCAAGGTCCAGAGTGATATGGAAGGCGTAGGCGGAAAAGATGGCGCCACCAACAAGGAAGCCAATCCGCAATCGTCGAAGCTTCCGTTCCGATTCTCCATGTTTTCGCCCAACCCGCACGACAAAGAAGGCGCAGCCGCCGGCCAGCATCAGCACGAAAGCGGCCATCACGACTGCCTCCGTCATGCGCCGGCAACCCTGCCGGAGAGCTGATCGCGAGCTGCAGCCGCCTTGATCTGCGACAGGAGCCACTCGGCGCCCGCATCACGCATATCACGCCGGAAAACGAGAGCGACATCGATAGGATTCGTCGGGAACGGCAACTCGTGAACAGTCAGTCTCAGGAGTTCCGCCTGACTCTCAGCCAACCGCCGGGAGCAGGTGGCAACACCGTCCGTCGCGGCAGCAACCGTCAACGCCGTCAGCCAGCGAGGAACCAAAGCGAGCCGCAGTCTTGCGCCCTCGACGCGTTGGTCCCGTCTGGAAACCTCACTCTCCGCAGAGGCGAAGAGGTGGAGCAGATCCTGGTAACTCGCCGCAGTCACACCCCCTGTAAGCGCGGGGTGGCCACGCCGCGCCGCCAGACAGTACTCATCCCGATAAAGCAACGTGCGGGTGAAGGCCCCGCTGACTGCGCCGGCATCGAACCGTCCGATGGCCGCATCGAGATCGCCATGCGTCAGCTGCGTAAACGCGCTCGCGTCATCGAGATGCTCAATGCGTACGGCACATCCGGGCGCCAGCTCCGCAATCTGGCGAATGAGTTTCGCGCCAATTGTCACCGCGACGAATTCCGGCGCCGAGATCGCAAACACGCGTTGTGCGGACGCGGGGTCGAACGCACCCGGGGCACCCAGCAGTTCACCGGTGAGAGCCAGCAACTGGTCGACACGCGGAGCCAGCTCACGAGCCCGTCGCGTCGGCGTCAGGCCGTGGGGATGGCGCAGAAACAGCGGATCGTCGAAAAGGATCCGCAATCGCGTGAGTGCGTGACTTACCGCGGATTGGCTGAGCCTGAGCCGGTGCGCGGCCATTGTCGCGTTGCCCGTTCGCAACAGTTCGCGCATCACAAGAAGCAACGAACCATCGAGCCGGCGGAGAGTCGCCAGAGACACGTCGTCAGCGTTGATATCAGCTTCATGCATATCAGTCATGACGGACAATCAGTGGATCGGGTAACAAGATGCACCCACACTGCCCCGTCATGCAACCTGGAGCAGATGACATGCCGCGACGAGTCTCCTGGCTGGCAAAGGTGCTTCCGGGTCTGGTCGGCGTGCAATTCCTCGCAATCGACGTGCACGCGGCCGCTTCATCCACACCGCCGGGCCTCGCCGCTTTCGCCGGAGTCACCTGGGCGAGCGACTACCGATTCAACGGTACCAGCAACAGTGCCGGCCACCCCATAGTGCAGGGGTTCGTCCACGTCGTGGCGCCCAGAGGCATGTACGCGGGCCTGTTTGCAAGCCAGGTCGACTTCGAGGACCCCAACGATACGTCGGCTGAACTGGACATCTACGCCGGAAGAGCATTCCAGACAAAAGACACCGAACTACGGCTCGAGCTGATGTATCTTGCTTTTGATGAGTCCGTACCTGGCCCGACCTACGACTTCTGGCAGGTAAAGGCCGCCGTTCAGAAATCTGTTGGACTGTCGCAGATTGGCGCACGATTCGTGTACACGCCAGAAGCTCCTTACGGTAGCGGACCGCAGGCGCAGTTCGTGGTAGAGGGATCTTGGCGCTTCCAGAACAACTGGTCGCTGTTCGCCTCAGGTGGACACGGTTTCGCCGCGAACGTAAACGATCGCAACTACGGTGAAATCGGGATCGAATGGAACTGGCGACACATCCGTGCGACGGTGCGTTGGGCGGCTTCCGACGTCCCGCGTGCGCGATGCCTGTCACGACAGGGCTGTGATGCTGCCTTCATCGTCTCCATATCGCTGCTTTCATGGCGCACCAACTGATTGACCCAACTGGGTTCAGCCCTTCCACCCAAGCATCCCTTACAGACGGCGTGCTCCGGAATCTGGGAGAAAGCCGCGATGAACCGAGTATCACCCGGTCCGCCGACGGACCTTGTCCGATGATACAAAAACAACGACGCCTGCCCTCCCAGCCCAGCCCGCAAAATAGGTATGAACACCGCAGCAGCCACCTCGGAGGATACAGCCGGGAACTTCGTCGCTCTCAATCCCCTTCAAACTTCGACACCCTTCATGCCAGCGATGTCGGGCCGAATACTCTGGAACTCACCGTTTTGACTGTTCGATCTTTTTCACCAAGTACCTGATTTCAAGCAGGGTGCGATCAACCTCACGCGTGCGTCGATTCCGCGAACTTGCGACGAACCCCGGTGTCGTGTGGGCAACGAGCTTCTCTGCCGCTTTTCCCCACTCCTCGCCGGTTTCTTTTAGCTTTTCCCAGCATTCGTCAGCGCGCTGAAGCACTGCATACAGCGCGTCCACTTCGGCGCCCGTGAGCCCGGCGATCTCGATCGCTGGCAGTGCGAACCAGTCCCCACGACCTTTCTCTCCCAGGGCTGCGACCGTTTCGATGCCATCCAGCGTCAGCCCATATTCCAGCTGAGAGCTCATTGTCGACTCGTATTCACACAACAGGTTCGCCATGTTCTGGTGGGTGGAGATATCTGCGATAGCGGGGAATGCCATCGCGCCGAACGCAACCACAAAAAGTGTATGCCTGATATTTTCCAGCATTCCCATCGGTACACCTGTTGCGCTGTCGGCAGCAGCAGATAATGCGTGATTGAATCCCTGTTGCGTGTCAGACGTGTGTACTACCCCGGCATCCATCCGAAAAACCCGCCCTTCTGCCCGCTCGATCGAACAGCGCGATCAGAGCGACCATCGGCGTTCGTAGTACACCCGTTCTATTGTTCGTCATTTCAGCTGCCCGTAGCCTCCATCGAACCAACAGCACAGCGAGCAAGTTATGAAAATTGCAGCGATTGCATCCATCTGCACACTGATTGCGGTTTCGGGAAACGCCATGGCCAGCCCATGCGGGGACGCCTTGAAGCAATGTCTCGACGAAAACCGGGCCTGGTATGAAGCCTGCACCCAGCGGGCAAGGAAACTGGCGGACGACCCTCGCGCGGGAGCCAACTACAACGAGCTGCGGGCCCTATGCGCACAAATGCGGACCTCGTTTGACGATATCTGCCGTAACACCGCCTCGGAGTGTTCGCGCAAACGAGTCGACGAGCTGAAGAAACTCAGCGGCGAGTAGGCGTCCTGAACTGCAAAGCATGGTGGGAATCCGGGTAGCTTCCACCCTGCTGCTTCCGACCCCTCGTCTTTCCTGACCAGATTGCGACGCGCTGCTCGATGCAGCCCGTGCGGAGGTTGTCAGCGTTCTCCGCTGGGGAGGCAACGACCACGCACCCAGGCAGCAATCGATCAGCCGCGGCTGGTGCGGCCTGCCTGGCAACAAAGTCGCGCGAGATTTCTGATGCGGGCCTGGCTCACAAGGTCAGTCTGCCATGGACCGGGCTGACGGAAGCCAGTATGTTCACGGCGGGCGCTGCCGGCTAATGGGCGGTGGTTACCTGTGACTGGTCCCATATCAACGAGAAGGCATCGATGGACGCTCTGAACATCATCATCGTTGATGATCACCCCGTTTTTCGCGAGGGACTCGTGCGCCTCGTCGCGCAGCGCTTCGAGGCCACTGTTGTTGAGGCAGCCGATATGCAATCGCTACTGCAACGGCTCGACGAGGTCGGCCAACCGGACCTGCTGATGCTCGATGTGCTGTTTCCCGGCTTCGACGTGAGCAGAGATCTCGCAGGGTTGCGAAAACGCTTACCTGTAACAGCAATCGTAGCCATCTCGATGATTGAGGACAGCGCAGGAATAGACGGAATCATGGCGGACGGCGCGAACGGATTCATCAGCAAGTCGGTTTCGCCTGACACGATTCTCGACGCGCTGACGCGCGTCATGAACGGTGAAATCGTCGAACTGAGGCCATCCGTCTCCGTGTTCAGTTCATCCAAAGGCGAAGCGACACAATCAATGCACCTGAACCTCTCGCCGAGGCAGACGGAAGTACTCGGGTTGCTTTGTACCGGCCGCTCGAACAAGGAAATAGCGAAGGCACTCGGACTCTCACCGTTTACCGTTCGGATTCATGTTTCTGCCCTGCTTAGAACTCTCGGAGTCTCAACCCGCACCGCCGCAGTTGCAATGGCCGTTCAGAAGGGAATTCATACCTCCTGAACCAGAAGGTGCAACAGGAGTGATCTCAATCGCACGGGTCGTACGGGCTTGTGCAGAAGTGGAACACCAGCGGAATTCGCCATCTCACGAAGTCCTTGTGATGAATCACCACTGATCAGCATCGTGCGCACATCCGGTCGGTGCAAGGAGATCCGACGCAGGAATTCGAGACCATCCTCGTCCCCGATCTGGCGGTCACTGATCACGATATCAACATCCGGTAGTGTTCGGGGAATCATTAGCATCTGTTGTACTTCACAACCCCAGCGTCGCAGCAACGCACCCGTTGCATCGAGCACATCAGGGTCATCCTCCACTATCAAAACCCGCTTTCCTGCCAGAAGACCGCCCGAGTCGACTGCGCCTTCATCCCTGAATACGGCTGACGCTTCCCCACCCCGCTCTATGCCTGAAACGACGAACCGGGTTCCGCTTCCCTCGCCCGACTTGAGCTCGATCGTCAATCTCAGCACGCGCGAGAGTCGCTCCACTATTGCGAGTCCGAGACCAAGGCCGGGCATCTGGCGTGTCTCCGAGCTCTCAAGCTTCACGAATTCCTGAAAGATCCGGCGTTGATCCAGCTCAGATATCCCGGGACCACCATCCGCTACCAGAATCCTGCACCCGTCCCTTCCACTCCTCCTTGCACCCACAACCACTCTCGCGCCGGGGCAGTATCGAATGGCGTTGGATATAAGGTTCTGGACAAGCCTTCTGAAGAGTATGGGATCGGTGCGAACGAAGATCGACGTGGAAACCATCCGCAACGTCACGTTGTTCTCCTCGGCGATTGGCGCAAAGTCCTTCTCCAGCGCATCGAACAGCTCCTGCAGACTGAAGTCGACCGGATTTACTTTGGTTGTGCGCGCGTCGAGAACCGTAATGTCGAGCAGAGCATCGAACATATTGGACAACATGCCAAGTGAATCCTTGATCCGGTCCACAACGTGGACGACACGTGGACTGATATCGTCATTCGAAAGCGATTCGACGAACAGGCCGATGGCATGCAATGGTTGGCGCAGATCATGGCTGGCGTGGGCGAGAAACCGCGACTTGGCCAAGTTTGCCTCTTCCGCATCGCGACGGGCCTGGTCGAGATCGCGCGCCCGTGCTGTGAGCTCCCGAAGCAGTCCATCCCGTTCGAACTGGAGGCTGCTGGATCGCCTGGAAAACCGGGAGAGCATTCGCGCCAGCCGCAGTATCACCAGCGTGTACAGAACAAGAAGAACCGGTTCAATCCAGTAACCTTCCAATGCGTACCGCGCTGCCAGCACCGGAACGGCGAAGCTCATGGAACCGTAACATGCCGGAAGATAGACATGTTGAGTGCCCACAGCGGCGAGGGACATGCCGCCCATCACGAATACCAGGAACATCTGCAGTTCCTGCAGCTCCACCGGATACAGAACAACACCCGCCACAGCCCAACAGACTCCCACGATCCAGGCACTGGACGTGAACACCGCCAATCGCCCGCGAACGCCGAAATCGTCAAGGGCCTCGACTGCCTGCGGGCTCCAGATCGTTGCGTAGACGGCCTGAAACACCAACACGGTACTCAACACACCGGCCCAGGCACCGGCAGTGACAATTCCAACCGCCTGCGACTGGATCCACGCCAGAAGCCAGACTACGAACAGGTGTCCGAATGTCGATATCGACCAACGGGCACCATCGAGCAGCAGTTCGAGACTGCGACGACGCAGGTAGTCGCCAGCCTCTATGGTCGTCATGGCAGAGACAGATAATCTTGCGCGATCCCGCCCCGCTGCCCGGCCAGGCGCCTGGCAGCCTCTGGGTCGATAAGCGCAAGCGACGCAAGCCGTGGTTCGAACAAACCGAGTCTCTCGGCCTGCTGCTGCAGAACGCCACGATCCACTTTGTTTTCCCCGCATTTGCTGAGCGCGATGCCACCGAGCAGAAGCGTCGGTTGGTGCTGCATTCCCTCGAGCACTCCACGCAATGCATCGCAATTGCCGATATCGCCCAGACGAACCCGCTGAGTCAATGTCTGGGCGAGGTAGTCCATTGCGCCACTCGTCCGAAAGATTGCCTCCGCGCGGTCAATGTGCTCGAGCGCCTCCTGGCGTTTGCCGCGCCGGGCTTTATATCTGGCCAGCAGTACCAGCGACTCGCCGGCATCTAGCAGGAGCCCTTTCTTTTCGTAGGCGCGTACCAGATCGTGCAGATCCTGACCGACGTCGTCCAGTCCGGTAAACAGGTTCAATCGAAGGGTTTCAAACCGCACGTGCAGAGCGAACTCCCCTTCCGGATGTTCAATCGCGTTGGCTTCGGCCTCGAGAAAGCGTGTACGCGCAGAAGCGAACCGCCCCGCCACGAAATCGATACGACCCTGGTGGTACGGCCACCAGGCGACACCGATCTGATCACCGTACTTCTGGAACTGCTCTAGTGCCTGGGAAAAGCGCTCGCTCGCCTCGTCCAGCCTGCCAAGCTTGAACAGGGAGATACCCATGTTCTCAAGCATGATGGCGGCACCCGCCTGCACCTCCCGTCGTTGGTAGCTCGCAAACACCTGACACTTGAGTTCGTAGCCGGATTCAAGATCCCCCGTCAGGTCCCGCACGATAGCCAGCGCCTGCCTCGCGGCATCGACTTCCGACTCGTTCCCGGCTTCCAACGAGAGGTCCATAGCAGCCGTGTAAAGCTGACTCGAGGCATCCAGATCGCCTGCCGATCGCAAGCGATCGCCCTTCTCTCTCAATACTTGACTCCTGCCGAAAGGATCATCCATCTCGCGCATGAGTTCATCCGCCTGATCGAGATAACGATCCGCATTTTCACTCCCAAGATCAGCCGCGACGACCAGCGCACGCGCCAGAACACCACGCAGATCGAGACGAATTGCCTTTTCGATCGCCCGCTCGGCAGCCGCCAGCCCACTTTCCCACGCCCCTTCCCGTCGTCGGATCTTTGCTTCTACGATATCAATCAGAGGATCCTGGGCGAAAAAAGGACTGCTGCGCAGGTTCGTGAGCGTCTCGTACGCTGCAATGAGCTGATTGCCCTCCGTTTGAACGCTTGCCAGAGCCAGACCATAGGATAGCTCTTCAGGGTAGAACGCGTTCAGGGCCGCGTACTGCGTCTGCGCATCCCGCCAGTGATGATTCAGATAGTGCAGGCGTGCTTCGATCATCAGCTGTTTTTCGCGGGAAAGCCCGCGTCGTCTATCAAAAGCAATTTTTATATGCTGAAGCGCCTGCTTCTGATAGCCAAGGAAATCGAGCGCCTCGGCAAGCATGGCATTGACCATTGGATGTCCGGGCTCCAGCTCCAACGCCCTGCGAAGATACCTGACTGCCTCGGCCCCCTCGCCACGGCGCAGCGCCTGAACGCCACGAGCATACGGCTCGGTGCCATCTGAGGTTTGCGGTAGCTCCGTGTCCGCTGATTGCTGTTCGCCCGTTGAAAACGGATCGATGTGCAGCCAGTCAAACACCTGCAGGGCGGTTCTGGCGGCTAGATCCGAAAGCGTATCAGGCTGTCCACGAAGCACGGCCTTGCCCAACTGAGTGCCATCGCTTTCGGTTACTTCGAGGATGGCCAGTAACGTTGTGGAATCGCCATCGTCAGCCAGCGTGATATCGATGCGACGCCTTGCACCAGCGTGGCTTCTGGGTGCGGAAAACGCGGAAATCATGCTCACACCGCCACCCACAACGGTCGCTTCTCCCCGCAATCGCACTCGGTTCCCCGCCTGCATATACGCAGCGAACACCTGCTCAAACGCGGCATCCACCCATACGGATGCCTCCGTCAGTTGCGTGTGAATCACCATGTCAGCGACCACTGGTGTGGATCGACTGGTCACCAGTGCATACCAGGCAACAATACCGAACAGCGCCGCAACGATACCCACGATTGCAATATCACGTCGCCAACCATCGCTTCCGGAATCTTCGGTCAGCGTCGAGCGAAGTGCATCGATGGCGTCACCAAGTGCGTTGTCCTGAGGCGTCCGCGCCGCCTGGGTTTGGTTCTGTTGTTGATCCTCCTCCATGGGCGCAGTGTACGGTGAAGTCAATCCACGTTCGACTTCGGGGACTTCAGGCCGCGAAGTGCCTTGAGAGCATTACCGATGTCAGGCGCTTCGGTGATCGTTTGCGGCCAGACTTCCGGATCGTACGTCGCCTCATCAACGGACACGCCCGGTTCCAGACTCGTGATGCGTTGCACCTTCCCGACGACTTCCTGTTCAGCAAGGATTCCCTCCGAAGCCAGGCAGACGCGGCCCATCGTCACCGAACGACTGACCGTGCAGTCAATCCCGTTCACGGTCTGTACCTCGCCCGTCGATTCGTATTGCATTGCCTGCATGAACACCGCCTGCACTGTCTCAGGGGAGGCTTCCGCCATGCTTGACACGAGGGTGTCGAAAACCGGGTTCTTCACTTTCGTGTCCCGCTTTCCGTCGTACGTGAATATGTAGGCATGTTTGTGGATGACGTAGCGCGTATCATCTTTTCGGAACGGCCCGAATCCGGGCCTGGCGTTCCACTTTTCGAACCGTTCATGACCATAGGCGCGTTGAAAAATTGAAAACCCGCCTTTGGTTACGCCTAGAACTTCGTACGCCGCGCAATACGCTTCGGTCGGGTGGAGCAGCGTCGCTTCGGCATGCGAAAGCGCGCACCCGATCGTCACACTCAGCAGGATCAGGGTTCGATTCATCGTGGTCGCCAGACATTAGTGCACAGAGGTGCGGTTTGGGACCAACAGGACGCGGCTCAATTTGCCCGCGTGTAGTAGCACAGACGTTCTAGTGTCTCACGCGTTCGGTCTTGCTAGTGTCCACTCTCTTTACTCGACGGGAATCGCAAGTGAGGCTACTGCTAGCATTGTTCAGCCTCGGTCTGGCTTCCACGGAGTTCGCGCGAGTTCGCGACAAGGCCATGCGCTATCCCTCGCTCAACGGCGATGGGAGTCCTGCTTCCATCAGGGCTTCGACTCTGCTTCCCCATCTTCGCATCTCGGTTGAGATTCATCCCTGCTACCCAGGAAACGATTATGAACGAACGACTCCTTATCTTTCTCCTCGTCGCAATCGCCAGCGTTTCCGTACAGGCTGAAGAGAGCACAACTCCCTCGCCGATTGAGTTTATCTACGATTCAAGCGGCTCCATGTGGGGTCAGATCGGAGGTAAAGCGAAGGTCGAGATCGCCCGCGAGGTCATGGCGAGCACCGTGGCCAACCTGCCGGACGGGCAGAGGATCGGCCTGGTAGCCTATGGACACCGCAGCGAGGGAGACTGCGACGATGTAGAAACGCTGCTGAGCGATGCTGAGCCCGCCGCAGTGCCCGCGGCGCTCACCGCGATCCGACCGCTCGGCAAAACGCCCCTGGCAAGATCCGCGATGCAGGTAATCGGTCAGCTTGAGCGTAGCCAGCAGAAAGCAACGGTCATCCTGCTGACCGATGGCATCGAGTCCTGCGGCGGCGATCTGTGTACAGTGGTGAAATCTGCACGCGAGCGTGGCATCGAATTTGTGATGCACATCGTTGGCTTCGGCCTCAAACCCGGCGAAACAGCGCCATTGGAATGCGCCGCGGCGGCGGGCGGCGGGCGCTACTACGATGCGAACGACGCTGCAGAGCTGGCAGCCGGAATGAATGAGGCAACGACACAGACCGTTGACCTCCCGATGAACATCAGCGTCCGGGCGACCAAGAACGGGACACCTCTCGACGCCTACATCACGGCATACGCAGCTGGCAGCAACAATGCCATCCAGAACGCGCGCACGTATCACAAGGGTGCCCTGTTCCATCTGGCACCAGGAAAATATGATCTGAAAGTCAGCGCTCTGGAAAACACGGATCTGAAGCCCATCTGGCTCAGGAACGTGGAGACTTCTGCGGAGGTGATGACGGAGAAGGAAGTCAGTTTCGACGCGGGAACAGTTCGCGTCAGCGTACTGAACAATTCGCAGGGCTGGGATTCCGTGGTGAAGATCAGCGATAGTGAGACCGTGGTTTCGCAGGCCCGTACCTATGGCCGTAGCACGGAGATGCAGGTTCCGCCAGGCATCTACTCCGGTACCGTCCAGGCACTGGCCGTGGAGGGCACCGTCACCACCTTCAAACTGGCCGAATTCGAGGTCTCGGCGGGGACAACGACTGAGGTGACACACACCTTCAACACGGGTATCGCCATGATCGGTGTGCGGATAGGTGACGAACTGGTGGATGCGGTGGTCAGCATCTCTGATCGCTATACCGGAAAGAACGTTGCCGGCGCGCGTACATACACCAGCGCCAGCTCAAATCCGCGAAGGTTTGTCCTAACTCCGGGAAGCTATTCCGTGACGTATTCGAGTCTCGGCAAGCACAAGGGACATAGCGGCAGCTTCGACATGGACATCGACGCAGAAGGCGCGGTCGAACGCGTGATCGAACTGACGACCGCCGTGGATGAACGCTGAACGCGGATTCGCCTGCTTCCCGCAATGCACATCGTTGTGAAGGAGGAGAAGGATTGAACAGACAGGTCGTTTTCCGACGAATGCGACGCATTCGCCAGGCTGGGCGAGCCGGGGGAGATCGTCGCAGATGAAGCAAATATGCTGACGATTGAGAATCGCCGCGCGAACGTCAGTCTATCCGACGTCCTTGAGGGTTTTGCCGCTACAGAGTTCCTGATCAATACCGGCATCGACATCCCCGAGCCAGCCGTCAGGATGGTTCGGAAGGAGTTCGTAGAGGGGCCAGTAGTCGCGAGCGAATCGGGTTTGCGTTGCGTCAACCCAGGTCCTCCTGGACAGCCAAGTCAGCGTCCTAGGCGAGATCAATGGACTAACTCGTATGTGCATGCAGCGGGGCGTCCGGGAATCTGGCACATCGGACGAGGAAACTGCTCGCAACCACGGATTGACATGACCAACTTCGGTAGTGTGCGCAATCTTCGAATTCCAGAAACAACAGGGGGATTACCCATGATGAGGATGCTATTGGCGAGTTGCGTGCTCGCACTTTTCCTGGCCGGCTCAGCCACGGCCGGCGTGATCTATGAGATCGAGGTAAAAGACTACAGGAGCAACGCAACGCAAGCGCCGGAGTCAACTGAAGTGTCGGCCGTGTCAGTGGAAGGCAAATTGCTCAAGATGGAGATCCAGGCCGATCCAGACGCGCCGACACCTCATCAGGGCCGAAGCAGCGCCACCGCCAAAGCTGGTAACGGTACCTCAGCTGGCCTCGCCGCTGGCAGCAGCGTCGGCTCCAACGTCTCAGGCGGCGACATGCTCTTCAACGGCCATCGTCGCGAGATGAAGGTTGTCGATCATCGTGATGGGTCGTACATGGTGATCGATATGAACGCTATCAAGCAGATTGCCGGACAGACGAACAACGCCATGTCGCAACTGGGGGAAGCACTGAAGAACGTTCCTGATGACAAGCGTGCGATGATTGCTGAAATGATGAAGCAGCGGATGCCGCAAGCAGCGGCTGCGCCCAAACGGTCGACGAGCGAGTTGCGCGGGACCGGGGAAACCGGCACGAAGAATGGCTACCAGGCGGTCAAGTACGAGGTTTGGCAAGACGGGCGGAAAAGGCGGGAAATGTGGGTGACAGACTGGAGCAGTATCGAGGGCGGTGCGCAGGCACGGGAGGCATTCAACTCATTGGCGGAGTTTTTCAAAGAACTGAAGGACGCGATACCGAAGTTCGGCGAAAGCAACAAGAACGCCTCGTTCGAACACATGAAGGAACTTGGCGGATTTCCGGTGCTGACGCGAGAGTTCAACCGCGGCGGAGAGTTGGAGAGTGAGAACGCGCTGCGGTCGGCCAGGCGAGCGACGCTCAATCCGGAAGACTTCGAACCCCCTGCTGGCTATAAGCGTCAGGCGATGCCCGGCGTGCGCTAAGGTCGGTACGGTTGGTTTGACCCCACAGGCCCGCGAGTCCGGTGCACAGGTGTGACAGGGCGGACCCGGAATGGAAGTGGTATGCCGTTACCGGCAGGCAGGACGGCCATGGCGCAATCTACGCCAAGGACCCACGTAGAAAGGGTCCCGTACCAGCCTCACGGAGGCACCGCTTGGGCTATCGCACCACATGAGAGGCGCTATTTCGTCGGTTGCGCTTGTGAGTAGGTACTCGTGGCGGAAGTGCACATCAGCCGTAGCCCTTCAGCTCCTTCTTCAACCCCAGCAGCAGGCGCTGCACCATGCCGCCGGTGAGCGCAAAGTCGGCATCCAGCAACGCCAGCGGATGATCCTCCACCTGCGCATCGTCCTCCACGTTGTCCATGCCTTCCAGCTTGAACTTGCGGATCACGCCCTGCTGATCGATCACGCAGGTAATGATTTCTTCGAAGCGAACGGCAAGGCGCTCCAGCGTCAGGCCGTCCCTGACATGCTTCTGCACGCTGGCGGAATGCAGTTCCATGTCGAGCCAGCTCACCGAGGCTTTGCCGGCCGCGGCATCGATCATGCGACACTCGCGTCCCGGCTGGAACGCGGTGGGACCATCGCCGAGGAAAATGCGCGTCAGCAGTCGGCCCAGTGATTCATTGAAGCTCAGTGGTACCGCCTCGAGGCTGCCGAAGGCACTGCGCAACGTGTCGAGGAACAGTTCCGCCTGGGCCTCCGAGGAGGTGTCCACCGCCAGCACCTGCTCCCGCACGATGAACATGCCCCACAGGCGCTGTGACTTGAGCAGCGCCCGCGGCATGAGTTCCGCGTGCACTTCGTCCTTCAGGTCGCGTTTCTCCTTGCGGCTGGGCGGGCGATGCATGCGTGCCTCGAACTGCTGCATACGCTCTTCCAGCGCTTCGTTCACCGCCGCCGCGGGCAACAGGCGGGACTGAATGCGCAGGCGCATGAGATCAGCGCCGGCCAGCCGTCGCGCCAGGCACTCCTCGCCTTCGCCGCCCGGCGCTTCCCAGCCCGCACTCTGCTCGGTGTAGGCACCACACGGTTGAAAGGACCGTTCCGCGAGAATCTCGGACAGCGCCGCTTCGGATACAGGCCAGTCACTCTGTACCCGGTACAGACGCAGATTGCGGAACATGGAACCTCTCGCGAAAAAAACGGGGCGCCATTATCGTGAGCATACCCAGTGGTGTCACGGACAAAGGGGACCGGCTTGCAGCGGTCGCGGGAAACGGCGAACCGATTGACAAGGAGCCTGAGAAACAGGCCACTGCCTTCCGCTGGCGCAGCCCGCACACTACTTACGCAAACGTGTCTCGAGATCAGGAACACAGGCACATGGACAAAACGGCACTGATACTTGCGGGGGGCGGCGCGCGGGCGGCTTATCAGGTCGGCTGTCTGCGGCATATTGCCCATACCATGCCGCACTGGCGTCCACAGATTCTTACGGGTATCTCGGCAGGCGCCATCAATGCGATCCACCTGGCCAGCTTCCGGGGTTCCTGGCAGGAAGCCGTGGAACAGTTGCGCGCGCTGTGGCTGGGGCTCGATACCGATCTGGTCTACCGCACGGGCTTCAAGGACGTTGTCGCCAAGCTGCTGGGAGCGGCCGTGCCGGTACTCACGGGCGGCCGCTTCGGGCGCGAACGCATGCGGGGCATGGTGAATTCGGACCCGTTGCGCGACTACCTCTCCGGCGCCCTTACCGTGCAGGGCGAGCGGATCATGGGCACGGCTGACAACATCATGGACGGACTGCTGGATGCCCTGGCAATCCTCACCACGGACTACGATACCGGCCGCTCCACCGCCTGGATCGAAGCCGGCCTGTGCGAGCTGCGCGGACGTGGCCAGCTGGACACCCGCTTCACGCAGATCACGATGCCCCACATCATGGCCTCCTCCGCGCTGCCCCTGTTCTTCCCCGCCATCCGCCTGGAAGGCCACTGGCACGGTGACGGCGGCGTGCGACTCACCGCGCCGCTTTCTCCCGCGCTGCACCTTGGCGCCACCCGCATCCTTGCCGTTTCGCCACGCAAGCGACCCACGCCGCAGCCACGCCTGGAACTGCCCACCGTGCCGGCCTATCCGTCGCCGGCACAGATCGCCGGCGTAATGCTGAATGCCATCTTCCTCGACAACCTGGACTACGATGCGCTGCAGATGACGCGGATAAACAAGCTTCTTCACGCAGCAGGCGGTGACGAGGTCGGTGGCATGCGACCGGTGGACGTCATGGTGCTCCGACCGTCGGAAGACCTCGGCGTACTGGCGCAGGAAAACGAGTCCCGCCTGCCCCGCGCCTTCCGCTTCTTCGAACGCGGACTGGCCGGCAGGGAAATGAAGAGCGCCGATGCGCTCGCCATGGTCAACTTCGAACCGGAGTACGTGGGCGCACTGATTCACATGGGAGAAGTGGATGCCGCCGCCCGCCACGAGGAGATCGAAGCGTTTCTCAGCGGTGGTTCCTGCGCCGTGCCGGTGTGGTAGGCCCGTTGCACCCGGGTCATCCGGCTGCGCGGCGTCGGGTTCACACAGACAGCAGCGGACGCCGCGAACCGGCGCTGTCGGAGTAGAATCCCGCTCCCCACGCGCAAAGGCGTCAGTCGGCATCAGTGTTCACGCAAATCCTCACGGTCATCGCCCCGGTCTTCCTGATCGCCGGGCTGGGATACCTCTGGACGCGTCGTGGCGGGTCGTTCGACACGGCCACCATCGGCAGTCTGGTGATGTACATCGGCTCACCGTGCCTGGTGTTCTCGTCCCTGACGAAAATTCATCTCGATGGCGAGGCGTTTTCCGCCGTGCTGACGGCATCCGTAGCGGTCATCGTGGGCTGCCTCGCCGCGGGGTCGGTGCTGCTGCTGGCGCTGCGCAAGTCGCTGCCCACCTTCCTGCCGTCGCTGGTCCATCCGAACACCGGCAACATGGGCCTGCCGCTGTCGCTGATGGCCTTTGGCGAAACCGGCCTGGCGCTGGCCATCTCCTACTACTTCGTGAACTCGGTGTCCCAGTACACGATAGGGATGAGCCTGTCCTCCGGCCGGTTTTCACCGGCCATGCTGCTCAGGCAACCGATCATCTGGTCCGTGCTTGCCGCGCTGACGTGGCGATACGCGGGCTGGGCCGTACCTGAATTCCTTGCCGGCACCACGCAACTGCTGGGCAATCTGGTTATTCCAGCCATGCTGCTGATGCTGGGCAACTCGCTGTCGCGGCTGCACATCGCGGATCTGGGCTCCGCGTCGCTTCTGGCCGTCGCCAGACTTGGCCTGGGCTTCGGGCTTGGCCTGCTCATGATTCATGTGCTTCACCTGGAGGGCGCCGCCGCCGGCGTCGTCATCCTTCAGGCAAGCATGCCGTCCGCGGTGTTCAACTACGTGTTTGCGGAGCGTTTCGGTCGCCAGCCGGAAAAGGTCGCCGCGGTCATTCTCGTCTCCACCGTCCTGTCATTCGCCACGCTCCCGTTGCTCGTGGGCTTTGCCATCCAACTGGCGCAATGAAAGCGACAATAACCATCGACAGCCTTGCGTTTGGCGGCGACGGCGTGGGCCGGTTGCAGGGCATGGCTGTGTTTGTCCCCGGCGCCTGTCCTGGCGACCGGCTGGAAGTGCGGATAACGGAAAAGAACCGCCGCTTCGCGCGCGCGCGCATCGAAACCATTCTGACGCCGGGAGACGCACGGATAGACCCATCGTGTCCACATGCCGCCACGTGCGGTGGCTGCCAGTGGCAGCAGGTTGACTACGCCAGCCAGTTCGCGGCCAAGTGCGCTGTAGTTGAACGTGCGTTGGCGCGTTATACGCCAGCAACGGTGGCGCGTTTTCCGGCACCGGCCACCGAAGGTTACCGCCGGCGCGCACGCTTGCACTGGACTGGCGGCAGGCAGGGAACGCTGGGTTTTCACGCCGCCCGGTCACGCCGCATCGTCGACCTGATCGCCTGCCCGCAACTGGAGCCCGCGCTGCAGCCTGTCGTGCCGTTGCTGCACGAGCGACTGACGGGTATCGCCGGGGCGCGGGGCGAGGTGGAACTGCTGGCAGGTTACGGGGCGCAGGTACACATTGCGGTCACCGCACAACACGGGGCATCCGACCAGGTGTTCGACGTGCTGGCAGAGCCGATGGAACGGAACTGCGCGGGACTGCGTGTCAGCGATGGTCACACCCTGCGCCAGCAGGGCGCTCCCGACATCGCGCTGGATGCCCGCGGACTGCGGGCCCACGCGGCGGTATTCACCCAGGCGAATGCACTTCAGGACGCCGCCCTGCGAAGTGCCGTGCAACGGGCTTTCGCAACCTGCGACGGCGGTTCATTGCTGGAGTTCCATGCCGGCATCGGCAATTTCAGCCTCGATCTGGCCGAACGCTTCAACCTCGTGCGCGCCGTGGAGTCCGCGCCCGAGGCCGTGCAGCTTCTGCGCGGAAACACCGCAGGGCGCGGGGTGGAGGTCGTGCCAGAGGATGCCAACCGCTTCGAATGGCGCCAGTCGACCGACGCCATTCTTCTCGACCCGCCCAGAGAGGGTGCGGCGCCGCTGATGCCACGTATCGCGGCCAGCCGAAGCCCGGCAGTCGTCTATGTTTCGTGCGACCCGATGACACTCGCGCGTGATCTGGCGCCCCTGCACGCAGCCGGCTATCGCCTCGACTCGGTCGACATCATCGACATGATGCCGCATACCTATCATGTCGAAGTCGTCTGCCGATTGACGTATTCCTGAGCGGTTGCCGCGATGTGGCCATGTGGCGCCCAGGTGCGCAGCGCCTTGACCACATCCGCCAGACGTATGGGTTTGCTCACGTAGTCGTTCATGCCGGCATCCAGACACTGTTCGCGATCATCCGCCAGCGCATTGGCGGTCATCGCAATGATCGGAATCCGCCGCCAGCGCGAATCGCGCCGCATGGCCCGCGTGGTCGCGTAGCCGTCCATCACCGGCATCTGACAATCCATGAATACCGCGTCGAAGGACTCCTGTTCCAGCAGAGACAACGCCTCTTCGCCATGATTGGCAATGCGGCACGCCACGCCGGACTTGCCGAGCATCGTTCGCAACAACACCTGATTGGTTGCGTTGTCCTCCACGACCAGCACGCGCAACCCCTCGGCCTGAACCCCCTCCGCCGCCGGCGAAGCGGAAGCGAGCGTCAGTGGCGACTCGACACCGGCCGTCGGGACGGTCTCATCCACCACAACGGGCACGGTGAACGAAAAGGTCGATCCACGACCGGCTTCGCTGTCCAGCCGGATGGTGCCGCCCATGAGATCGACGATCTGTTTGCAGATGGCCAGTCCGAGACCAGTGCCCCCGAACCGGCGCGTGGTTGACGCATCGGCCTGGGAAAACGGCTTGAACAGGCTCTTCGCCTCCTCGGGTGCAATTCCGATACCCGTATCGGCAACACGGAAAACAAGGTCACCGAGCAGACGGTCGCCATCCCGCAACTCACCCATGTTGTCGACGGACAGCGTGATGCTGCCGGAGCTGGTGAATTTGAGCGCATTGCTCACCAGGTTGTGCAGCACCTGGTTGAGACGCAGCGGATCGCCAAGATAACCCGGTCGCAGGTTGGCATCACAACACACCTCGAGCGTCACGCCTGCCTGGTGCGCCTTGTCCGAATAAAGCGCCGCGATGTCGTCCAGCAACCGGCGCACATCCACGGGCACCGTTTCCAGCGTCACCTGCCCGGCTTCGATCTTCGAAAAACCGAGGATGTCATTGATGATGCCAAGCAGGTGATTGGACGCCACCTGAATGCGCTCGACATAACCGCGCTGTTCCGGTTGCAGCGACGTGCCGCGCATCAGATCGGCAAAGCCGACGATGGCATTGAGCGGCGTGCGGATTTCATGGCTCATGTTGGCCAGGAAGAAACTCTTCGAGGCCACTTCGTCCTGGGCGCGTCGGCTGAGATCCCGCTCGTCCATCAATCGACCCGCCAGTCCAACGGAGCCGAGGAAGGCAGCGCTGATGGATGCGAGTTCGAGCGCGTGCTGCGACATCACGGGATCGATGTCCAGGCCCTGGTGCCTGAGGCTCACGACACTGATACCGCCAATGAAGGACAGCAGCCCCAGCCCGAACGCGGTTGCACCGGACTTGCCGTGGAACCACGCCACGAAAACAACCCACACGCACAGCACCAGCGCCGCATCCACCAGCGCAAATGCCAGCCAGCTGGCGTGCCGGAAGACCGGAAACAGAAAGACGCCGAGCAGCAGACCTGTAAGCACCAGCATCGTCCGCGCGAGACGCGGCGACCAGGTTTCGACGTGGAAGAACTCGCGCGTGACGAGGATGAGGCCTCCCAGGAAAACCGCCAGGCCATAGCGCAGGAAGAAATCCTGCCACTGCGAACCTTCCGGATACACGTACTGCAACGCCAGCCCCGTATCCGCCAGTCGCCACCACAGTCCGCCCATGAGCGACAACGAAAAGAACAGGAATACGCGCTCGCCGGCAATGCCATAGACACAGAAGTTGTAGAGCGCCATGACCGCAAGCAGTCCCATGAGCACGCCGAGCATGAGGTTCTCATCGCCGGCGGCCTGGAAATAGGCGATGCGGGGTGACAGGGATGGCACCAGGTAGATCACGGTATTGCTTTCCACCCGCACCAGCACCTCGTGCTCTCCGGTGTCCATCGCGAGAGGAAACGCAAGCTCACGCGACGGAATGGCGCGGGAGCGAAAGGGTCTCAGCGTGCCGGCTTCATAGGCCTGCACCAGTTCGCCGTCAATGCGGTGCCAGACTGTCGCCAGGCCGACATTGGCAGAGCCCAGATTCAGTATCCATTGGGTCTTCGGTTCGCTGACCGGCACCGAGAACCGCAGTCGCAGCCAGTTGGCCGACAGGGAAAAGCCGAGATTGACGACATCCTGTTCGTTGGCCTGCCATTCCTGCTCGGGCGGTGCCGGGGCGGCAACCGGGGACCGCGCCACCTCCATCCAGCGGCCGATTGCCAGCCTGGCGTCCGTGCGGGAAGGTTCGACCATCCGCTCGTTGCCGAGCGCAAGGGCACTGCTCAGCAACAGGACCAGGGCAAGCAGAACGCGGATTGGCAGGCGGTTTTTCACCCCCAAAGTCTAGCCAGCCACGGGATTTCAACTGCGATCCAGTCGTCATACCCGGGCAGGTCGGCGCACCCTCTCCCGCGGGCCGGGGCCAGCACACGAAAACACCCCGGAAATCAGGAACCGGGCGCACCTTTGCGCACTTCTTCCAGGCGCATCATGCCTCTTCAAGCAGCGCAAAAGTCAGCGTTCCTGTCGCCAGCAGCATGTCATCCGCCGAACCGTCGCGCACCTCGGTCTGCACCGTGGCCAGACGGCGGCCGCGGTGCACGGTCCACGCGGTTCCCCGAACCTCCATGCCGCCTCTGGCGGCGCGAAGAAAACTGAAGCTGGAGGCAACGGTGGCACCACGCTGGCCGCCGGAGCCCACAGCGTACGCCGCGCACGTGTCCGCCAGCGTGAACAGCAATCCACCGTGTGCAAAACCGGCTGCGTTGACCAGTTCCGGCCGGACGCTGAGCCGCATTTCCGCCCGCCCTTCCGCCGCGGAAACGAACGTCATGCCAAAGTGCCGGAGTATGTCCGCATCCGCCTCCAACACTGCTTCTTGCCGTTGCGCAATTGCCGCGCGATCCATTTGCTCCAAGGTCGACCTCCGCACAGTTCGCACTTCGCGCGCATTCTGGCACGGGCACTGCGTTACAGCGGGGTTGACATGTGACTTTAGTGTATTACATTACCATCACACTAAATCACCATGACACCGCGATGCACGAGTGGCATGACAACGAGCCGATCTACCAGCAACTGCGAACCGCCGTCTTGCACCGGATCATCGATGGCTCGCTGGCGGAAGGCGATCCCGTCCCGTCCGTCCGGCAGGTGGCGGCCAGCGAGCGCATCAACCCGCTCACCGTAACGCGCGCGTACCAGACACTCACCGACGACGGGCTGCTGGAAAAACGCCGTGGGCTCGGGCTCTTCGTGGTGACCGGCGCACGCGCCAGGGCGCTTGCGACGGAGCGCGAGACTTTCCTGACCGACGAATGGCCACGGGTTCGGCGGCGCATCGACACTCTCGGTATCGACCTATCCACCCTCCTGGGGAGCGACGCGACATGACCACCAACGCGGCGAGCATCATTCACGCGAGCCAACTCAGCAAACGCTATGGCAGCGTGGCGGCGCTCGATGGCTTCGATCTCGTGGTGGAACCCGGTCACATCGTCGGCCTTATCGGGCCGAATGGCTCCGGCAAGACCACCGCGCTGAAAGCGATTCTCGGACTCACGCGCCTGGACGGCGGTTCCCTGCGGGTCAACGGCCTGCAACCCTGGCGGCAGCGGGCGGCCCTCATGCGCGATGTTGCCTACATTCCAGACACCGGCATCCTGCCGCGGTGGATGAAAGTGCGTGATCTGCTGAACTTCGTCGAAGGCGTACACGCCGGTTTCTCGCGCGACAAAGCCGAACGCATGCTGGCACGCACGGACATCCAGCGCGACCGGCCCGTGGGGGTGCTGTCGAAGGGCATGCAGGTACAGCTGCATCTCGCGCTGATCCTGGCGATCCAGGCCCGCCTGCTGGTTCTGGACGAACCGACGCTCGGACTGGATATCCTCTATCGCGAGCAGTTCTACGACACGCTGCTCAACGACTATTTCGAGGACGGGCGCAGCATCCTGGTCACCACGCATGAAGTTCGGGAGATCGAACACGTGCTCACCGACGTGGTCCTGATCGCCCGCGGCAAGGCCCGGCTGACCTCCAGCATGGACGGTCTGCGTGAGGACTTCGTCAAGCTCACGACTACCACGCCAGCAGCGGCGCCCGATGGCTGGTTGACAAAGCGACAGACACTGGCAGGCACCGAATACCTCTATCGCAACGCGGAGCGCGCGGCGCTTGCGCCCGTCGGCAGCGTCTCCACACCCAATCTCGCTGAACTGTTCGTGGCCATCATGGAGAAGCCTGATGCGTGAACTCCTTGTCCTCATCCGTCGGGAATGGCTGGAGCACCGTGTGATGTTCACCTTCCCCCCCGCCATCCTGCTGGCACTGGTGATCGTTGCCATCCTGGCCGCGACCGTGATGGGACGGCACATCGCCGTGCAGGTCGACGTCAGGGAAGACTCCGGCCCACCGATTCCCATGCAACAGCGGTCATCGCCGCCATCCCAACACTACCTGGTGGCGTATGCGCCCGATGCGGGCATGCGGCCGACCACCCTCACCTGGCCGGCAGCGACCGCCAACTACTCCCCACCTGCGGCGCAGGCCGTTGCGACACCCGTCGTCACCGACGACGGCGCGTCGGCAATGCTCAACCTCGTGACGATGCCGTTCTACTTCCTGTTTCTGATCGTTGCCGGCTACGCCTGCGTGAACATGCTGCACGACGAACGCAAGGACCGTTCAATCCTCTTCTGGAAATCCATGCCCGTAGACGACTACCGGGTCGTCGCCAGCAAGTTTCTGTTCGTCGCCTGGGTCGCACCACTGGCCACGCTCGCCTGTGCGGTCGTTGCTCGACTGGTAACCAGCCTGTTGCTCAGCGTCCTTGGCGAAGGCAGTTTCGTCGACTACACGTTTTCGCTGCCTGAACTGCTGAACTGGCTGGGCCAGTTGCTGCTGGGGTATCTGTTCCTGGGTTTGTGGGTGTCGCCACTGTATGCCTGGACCATGCTGGCGGGCGCCGTGATGAAAAAATCGCCGATGGCGCTGGCCACCGTCATTCCGCTGGTGCTCATCTACGTGGAATGGCTGGCCACCGGAACGAATGGCATCGCCAGTTTCCTCAAGGAGCACCTGCTCCCGGCAACGTTGCCGTCGCTCCACTCGACCTGGTCCAGCCAGCTTGGGCTGGTGTCCGGCATGCAACTGTGGGGAGGTGTGCTGATTGCGCTGGGGCTGCTGTGGCTGACGGTGCTTGCGCGCCAGCGTTTCATCGAGGCCTGAAGCGTGGCGGGAGGCGTGCCGCGTCACCCGCCGGCGTCATGAGAAGATGCGCCAGTCCTCCCGCGCGAAGGTGTCCATCCATTCCCGCGGTTTCGCGAACCCGGCGTCGGTTTCAGACTCCCAGGCCACGCCCCACCCTGCCCATGCGCTTGCCGGCGCGCGGGTCGCCGACGCTGTCGTACGGGTCTTTTCACAGGTACTCGTCTTTCCGCTTCGAAGCCTGTAAAGCTACCGGTGATCCACGAAAACGTGTTCCTTGGCGAACCACATGCACGAGCGACGGAAGTCGATGAACGTCGCTTCGTCCTCGATCGCGCGTTGGTTCGCCTGTCTGCGCTCCGGCGTGCTCACGCCCATGTCCGCGCGATCCAGCCAGAGCTCAGCGTGTCCGGTATAGCTGTCCACCACCGTACCGCGGGCGGCACGCAGGTCCGCTTCAATGGGATCGTTGGCCCGGTGCACCTGCACGTAGCGCAGGATGGCGGAACCCGCCGCCTGCTGGCGGATCAGCGGCCCGTGGCTCGTGCGCCAGTAGAACTGGGCAGCTTCCTCGCCCACATCCGCCCGCGCACGCAGGGGAAAATACAGCTTTACCAGACCATTGCGCGGTCTGGCCACCAGATTCTCCGGGGTGGGGTTCACCTGCGGGTATTCATGTGCCAGCCAGATCGGCGAATTCGGCAGATCGATGAACTTCGCCTCGTCTTCCACGAGCGCCGCGCCAGCCGCCCTGCCCGCCGGGGTACTGGTTGCCGCAACCAGCGCCTCGCGGCTGGCAAACCAGACTTCCGCCACGCCGTCATATACCGGCTCCATGCCGCCTCGGGCTTCGGCCATCGCTGCGTTCGCCGGATCGTCGATCGTGTGCACCTGCACGTAGCGCAGCATGTTCAGCCGGCGGGCATGGGAGGCCACCAGCGGACCATGTTCCTCCAGCCAGTACCGATAGAACTCGGCGGCCGGCACGTCCGGCCGGCGCCGCAACAGAAACGTAATGCGGATCATGTTCTTCCCCTTCCTGTTCCTCTTGCCCCCGGACGATCAGAAAAAGCGTTTCGGCGGGTTCCAGTCGGACGCATACTCCATGCTCACGGCCGCGGCGGTGGAGACCACCTTGTCCCCCCGGTTGATTGCCTTGCTGCCCGCCACCCTGTCGGCAATGCTGAATTTATCCGCCACTTCCGCTACCCGGAGCTGGCCGATCTCCATTTCCGACGCACCCAGACTGATGCCGGTCTCAGGGTCGATCAACTCCTCGCCCTTGTGCATCACCTTGAGCATCTCGCCGCTGCTCACCACATCGGCGCCAACGTTTATCCACACGCGGTTGCCTTCCGCCTTGATGACACTGCCCGATGCCGGCGCCGCACCGATCTGCTTCACGAGTTCATAGATGCCTTTGTTGATGCCGGCGATCACCGCCTGACCGATCGGCGTCTTTGAATAGGTGCCGAGAAACCCACCAAGCGCACCGGCGCTGCTGAAGCCGGCGCCACCGAAAGTGAGACCGCTTTCGCGAATGATGGACTCCACCTGCTTGGTGTAGATGATTTCGCTGGTCTCGGCATCGATGAGCCGGAAGTTCATGCCCACGCGGCCTTCACCTTTCTTGAAGCCCACGCCACCCAGGCCGGGCAGTTTCTTGGTCACCAGCGCGCCGATGCCACTGTTGGTACCGGAGGTTTTCGATTCATAGTCCGTAACAACCATCTGCACGAGATACTGGGCACCAAGCACGTTGCCGGTTTTGGCGCCGGACGGTTTGGCGATGCGGCCACCCGAAACCAGATCCTGTTCCTTGAGCACCGAGTCGAGGACATTGCGCTCCACCAGCCGGAAGCGGCCGGTGCGATTCATCACGTCCACGACAATGGCCTCGATGCCGTTCACGGGCACTGTGTCAGCGTCGTCGTACGACCAGCTGTAACTCGTGCCGCCGGGTCCGCTGGCGGTAAAGGAGTTGGACGAACTGTTGTTGTCCACGCTCAACACGCCCACCCGCGCCCTGGCGCCGTTGTATTCCCCCCATTCGAGATTCAGCAGGTATTTGACGTCGATGGAGTCGATACTCTCCGGCAGTGGCGCCCTGCCACCTTTGCCGACTGCGTAGGCCAGGTAGTCCGCGTGCGCGGGGGCGGCAAACAACAGCGTCAGTCCCAGCGCCCAGATGATACGGGTTGCAACCATGCGATCCTCCTTCCTGATTGGTGTCAGGCCCGGGAGCCTGCGCAGGCAGTTAAGCAAAACCGCCAGACCTTCGCAAAACACCGCACGGTGCATTGCCAACGAGTACTCGATCAAATCACCCCGTCCGCGCGCAACGCAGCAATCTCCGCAGCCGAATAGCCGAACTCCCCGAGTACGGCATCCGTGTGTTCGCCGAGACCGGGTGCCGTACCGGCGGGCTCCAGAGGTGTCGCCGTCATGGCAATGGGCGTTCCGACAATGGGCTGTTCCTCACCTTCAGCGTTCCGTGCGCGGCGGAAGTAGCCGTTTTCCCAGGCACCGGCGTCCCCGGCAACCTGCCCATAGTGGCGAACGGGCGCATAACGCACACCGATCGCCCGCAACTGGGCGCACCATTCATCCGTCGTACGTTGCCGGAAGGCTGGCGTCAGCGTGGCGAACAGGAACGTCATGTCTTCGCGACTGGCCAGCAGACCCTGGAAACGGGGATCGAGCGCCAGCTCCGGGCATTCCAAGGCAACAAAGAACGCATCGCGGGCCGCGGGCGGTACGCCGATCACGCCGATCCAGCCATCCTTCGTCTCGAAAATGCCATAGATGCCGCGCAGCAGCGGGTGTCCGCCATTGGCACGCCCCGGAACCTCGCCGGACAGGAAGTAGTGGGTATATTCCGATGCCTGGGCCCAGATCTGGCCACCCAGCAGCGAAACATCCACACGTTGTCCGCGCCCCGTGCGTTCCCGGCTGAGCAGCGCCGCCAGTACACCGCTCGCCAGATTCTGCGACGCGATGTGATCGGCAATGGTGACACCTACGGGTGATGGCGGCAGACCGTCGTGACCGATGGTGCTGATCAGACCGCCCGCGCACTGGCCGGCGAGATCCGCGCCCTCCCGGTCCGCGTCCGGCCCCAGTGCACCGAAGGCGCTGCCGGCCGCCCAGACGATCCGGGGATTGATGGCGGCCAGATCGTCGTAGCCGAGCCCCCAACTCTCCAGCGTGCCCACACGGAAATTGCTGACCACCACATCCGCCGATTCGACCAGCCGCCTGAAGACATCGGCGCCCGCCGGCTTGCGAAGATCGAGCGTGATTCCGCGTTTACCGCGGTTCATGCCGGCGTAGTAGGCGCTGCGACGATCTTCGTGGGACAGGAATATCCAGCGCGACAGATCACCGAAACCCGGTAACTCCACCTTGATGACATCGGCGCCCATGTCCGCAAACAACGCGGCGGCCTGCGGCCCCTGTACCAGTTGCCCCACATCCAGCACCCTGAATCCCGCGAGCGGTCCCGCCATGCCAGCTCCCCATCGATGAACGAAGGTAGTCATGTTACCCCAGCATCCGCCGCCGCCGAGGTCAACCTGGGCAGGCCGGCTTTCGTGCAATCAGGCGGTAGCGGAAACGAACGAGCCGCGACTGCGGCGAAAGCGGATGGTGATGAATTCGATGCCGATGAGCACCATGCCGTCGGCCGGTTTCACGTGCACGACACGCCCCACCGCCTCGCACACGTCACTGACGATGCGCAGCACACTGTGGGCCGGCAGCGCTTCGGACGCCGCGAACAGCATGCCGTCCAGCGACAGGTCGCGCATGCTGCCGGTGCGTGGTGCAGCCGCGGGGGATACCTGGTAGTGCAGCGGCTGGTTCTTGCCGATGCGGGGCAGAGCTCTTTCGCCGGGCCGTCGGGCGGCTTCACGATCGTGCTTGCGCAGTGGACTGTCGCAGACCCGGCACGTGGCATCGGCGTCCGGCACCCCACCGAACGTGTATGCCTCCCCGCAGAATGGGCAGCGGCCCTGCGTCCCGCCCACCCGGCGCGCAGGCGCGGCGCGACGAGCCGCTGCCTGCGCCCCGGCCGGTGCAGCTTCCGGCTGCGCCGGGGCGGTGCTCAGCGTGCGGTCGTACGCCGCACGGCGGGTGGCGTTGGTGAGCGTGTCATAGGCTTCATTGATGCGCGCGGCGACAGCAGTGTCGCCGCCAAGATCCGGGTGCATCTTCAGACGCTGCATCAGCGTGCGATAGCTCGCCTTGATGACCTCCACCGGTGCATCGGGATGCACGTGCAGCAGCTCATAGTAGGTGGGCGCATGGGCCATGACGCGGGCGCGAACTTCCGTTTCGAGGAACGGCCAGTGTATGGCCCGGCGAAAACCGGCGACTTGATCCCCGTCACAGGCGGCGGGCGGGTCAGGTCCCAGCCCGATGCCCGGGGGACGTAGCGTGGGCTCAGTCAGGCAAGCCGAGAATGCGCTTGGCCAGGATATTGAGCTGCACCTCGGAGGTGCCGCCTTCAATGGAATTCGCCTTCGACCGCAACCAGCCCTGCGTGGTTTCCAGTTCGTCCAGCGCCACGGTATCCCGGCTCCAGCCGAGGCCCTGCGTGCCCATGGCCCGCAGCATCAGCTCATACCGGTTCTTGTTCTGTTCCGTGCCGTAATACTTGAACATCGACGACAGCGCCCCGGGAGCGATACCCGCCGCGGACTCCTCGCCGGAGCGTTTCATGGTGAGCGCAAAGCCGCGGTCGTTCATGCGATGGCGCAGGATGTCCGCGCGAAGTGCCGAATCGCCAATCGTGCCACCGCCGTAGCGTTTCGCCAGGTCTTCCAGGCTCTCCGACGCCTGACCGCGATTACCGATGCCACCGATGCTGGTGCGCTCGTACTGCAGAAGCCGCTTGGCGACCGTCCAGCCTTCGTTGACCTTCGACACCACGTTCTTCTTCGGCGCGCGCACGTTGTCGAGAAAGGTCTCGCAGAACGGCGACAGGCCGCTGATGAGCAGAATCGGCTTTACCGTGATTCCGGGGGTGGTCATGTCGAACAGGATGAACGTGATGCCCTGGTGCTTCGGCGCGGTGGGATCCGTGCGCACGAGGCAGAACATCCAGTCCGCCTTGTCGGCGCCACTGGTCCAGATCTTCTGACCATTGATGATGTAGTCGTCACCATCCTCCACCGCCTGCGTACGCAGACTGGCAAGATCCGAACCCGAACCGGGTTCGCTGTAGCCCTGGCACCACCAGATCTCGCCACGGGCGATCTTCGGCAGGTGCTCACGCTTCTGTTCGTCGTTGCCGTACTCCAGCAGCGCCGGCCCGATCATGCTGATGCCCATGCCCACGTGCGCCGGTCGCGCGTTGATGCGCCTGAGCTCCTCCTGCAACACCTGGTTGTGCGCCTTGTCGAGGCCGGCGCCACCGTACTCCTTCGGCCACGTGGGCACGACGAAGCCGCGCTCGGCCATGCGGTCGAGCCAGAGCTTCGATTCGGGATTGGGCCAGTTCGCGCGACGACCGCCGCCTGGATACTCCTCGGCCGGCATCGGCGTGCGCATCGAGGGAGGGCAGTTGGCTTCCAGCCAGTCGCGGATTTCCTGGCGATAGGTCTTGAGTTGATTGCTGGACACGTGGCATTCCCGGCTGCAGAAAAGCGGCAGAGTGTAACCGGGATTCCCGGCTTGGCAGCAACACAGGCGGCGTGTATACGTAACCGCCGGAGCAAGGGGAAAGGACACACGGGCGTGGCGATACCACAGACATCGGGGGAGCGGCTGTCCCGCTGGACAATGGCCTCCTACGGCGCACCTGCCCTGCCCCTGTCGATGATGGCGCTGCCACTGGCCGTGTACCTGCCAGCGGTGTACGCCGATTCACGCGGCTTCGGCCTCTCGCTCGGTTTCGTGGCGCTGATGCTCGCGCTCAGTCGGGTGTTCGATGGCCTGACGGATCCCATCGTCGGCTTCCTGTCCGACCGGCTGCGCTCGCGCTTCGGACGCCGCAAACCGTTCATCCTCATCGGCACGCCCATCTTCATTGCCGGCGTGTGGCTGCTGTGGCTTCCGCCGATCACGTTCGGCGACGTGTCACTGTTCGGCTGGACCTTCAATTCCGGGTATCCGTGGCTGCTCGGCGCCCTGGTCGTGATGTATGTTGGCAGCACCATCAAGGACGTTCCCTACAGCGCTTTCGGCGCGGAACTCGCGCGCGACTACAACCAGCGCACGCTGGTGATGAGCTGGCGGGAGGCATTTACCGTCACCGGCTCGCTGATCGGCGCCTTCACACCGGCAATACTGGTGTTCTTCGGTTACACCCGACCAACTGACAACGTGGCCGTGCTGACGGTGTTCATGGCCGTGCTCATGCCCGTCCTGGTCGGCAATCTGCTGATCAGCGTTCCCGAACCCCCTGTACGTGAGACCACGCGTCAGCGTCTGCGCATCCGGGACAGCTTTCGCACGGTGTGGGCGAATGAACCCTTCCGCGCGCTCGTGATCATTTTCCTGTTCGCCACCATCGGCTCGGCGATGACCAACAGCCTCTCGTTCTTTTTCGTGAAGCACGTGTTGCTGGCGGGTGACCTGTACGGCTTCTACCTGGCGCCCTATTTCATTTCCCAGATCATCGCCATCCCCTTCTGGTTCTGGCTGTCGCGCCGCATCGGCAAACACCGCGCAACCATGGCCGCCATCTTCTGGTATGCCTTCTGGTCCTGCTTCATCCCCATCGTGGTGATCACACCGGAAGCCTGGTATGCGGCGTTCGAAGTGGACAAGCTGCTGACGTTTCTGCCTGCCGATGCCTACACCGGCGCCGTGGGTTATTTCGAGGGCATTCCCACGGGCAAGTTCGTCTTTTTCATCGGCGTGATGATGCTCAAGGGCTCATCCATCGGTGCCCTTTCCGCGCTGCCCGCGGCCATGGCCGCGGATGTCATCGACGTGGACAGCGCGCGCACCGGCAAGAACCAGAGTGGCGCGTACTTCAGCGTGTGGACGATGACCCGCAAGCTGGCCTATGCGCTCGGCCTGCTCATCGGTGGCGTGAGCGTCACCTGGATCGGTTTCGACTCGCTGCGCAACCCGATCGCCAATCCCAATACCACCGCGGCGCTGCTGTGGCTGGCCGTTTTCTATTCGATCATCCCCGCGGTATTCAAGTTCGTGGCCCTGCCCATGTTGTGGCGCTACGAACTCACCGAGGAACGCGTGCGCGCCATCCAGGCGGATATCGACACTGCCAGGGCCGCCACGGCCACGGGCTGAACATCACCAGCAACAGGAGATTCCCCATGAGCAAGCGTCTCGACGGCAAAGTCGCCATCATCACCGGTGGCGCCAGTGGCATGGGCCGCGCCACCGTTCGCAAATTCGTCAACGAGGGCGCACGCGTGCTGGTGGCCGACATGCAGGTGCAAAAAGGCAGGGATCTGGTTGCCGAACTCGGTGACGCCACGGTGTTCCAGGAAACCGACGTGTGCGACGAAGCGTCCGTGAAACGCATGGTCGATACCGCGGTCGGTCACTTCGGCCGCCTGGACTGCCTGTTCAACAATGCCGGTTTCGGCGGCGTAAACGGCGACATCGAAACCACCAACATGGGCGAGCCCTATGCGCGCACGGTCGATGCCATGCTCAAGGGCGTGATCATGGGCATGAAATACGCGGCGCCCGTCATGAAGGCACAGAAGTCGGGCGTAATCCTTTCCACCGCCAGCGTCGCCGGCCTGATGGCGGGCTACGGCCCCCACGTGTACACGGCAATCAAGTCCGCCGTGATCAACCTCACCCGCAGCGTCGCCCAGGAACTTGGCCCCCATAACATTCGCGTGAACGCAATTTGTCCGGGCGGCATCGCCACGCCGATTTTCGCCGGCCAGCTGGCACTCAAAGGCAACGAGGACTATGCCGCGCTGGTGAAACCCATGCTGACCATGATGCAGCCCATTCCCCGCGCCGGTGAACCGGAGGACATCGCCAACGCCGCGTGTTTCCTGGCCAGTGATGAAGCGTCGTTTGTCAGCGGTCACGCGCTGGTGGTGGACGGCGCGCTGACAGCAGGCGGGTGGACACATCCGTCCATCGGCGCCGGCGCAATCGATGCGCTGGCGCAGGCGTTCGGGGTGAAGGACGCGAGTGAGCTGGACATGGTGTATCACGCGGGCGGGTGAGGCAGGTCGTCATCGACCGCCTCAGCAGTCATCACAGACGAGGTGATAGATCTGCCCACCCAGCCATGCCGGGAAGCTCTCGACTTCGGCTTCCGACATACCGATGACACCAGGCAGCATGGGGCCACCCACACCCGTACCGATGGCGGCGGCGGCGATAAGGAACACGATCCGCCGCGCCTGCGCCTCACTGCGCTCGCCTTCCGGCAGGCGACTGGCGATCACTGGAACCAGCGCCGCGAAATGGTCCTGCAACAACGTGCCCGCTGGCGTCCCCTCCGCGAGCGCATCCGCCGATACACTCAGCCACGCCAGCAGTTTGGTATGGCCACCCGTATTCAGCGTGTGGAACAGGCGCTGCAACATCTCCGGGGGTTCAAGCTCCGGCTGATTTTCAAGCGTGGTGATGATGTCGGCCAGCAGCCTGGCGGTCATGTGCGCCACCAGCGCCTTGCGCATGCCGCCGGTACTGCCGAAGTGATGCAGCAAGGTGGCATGACTCATGCCACAGGCCTTCGCAACATCCACGACGTTCAGCCCATCGATACCATGGGCGCGCAGCCGCGCTTCGGCGGCTTCCAGGATCTCCAGTCGCGCTTCGTCCGGGGTGCGGCGTTTTCGAGCTCTCAAAACAGCGGACTCTCTATTGACATTAATGTTGATATGACTATCATGCCCGCTATCTACACAATTGTTGATAAATCATGGACGCAGCCGCCGACATCACCAACCCGTTCGCCCTCAAGCCTCGCGAAGCCTGGCAGGCGCTTCGGCGCCTGCTCGGGAATCCCGAAGAGACCGAACACGTGTTCACCATCATTCGATCGCTATCCGGAAAAACGCTGCTGCGCGGCTACAACCGCTTCGTGGCCACCCCCTCGGGACGGGCCATTCTGGCGGAAAAGCGCAACCTGATCGACCTGCTCAACAACCGCGACTACCTGCGCGCACAACCCGCGGACAGCGTGGCGGCCCATTATCTGCACTACATGGAAACCGAAGACCTGACCGCCGACGGCCTGGTCGAGGCCAGCGAGGATGGCGAACTGCCCCAGCATGAAGGGCTGGCGTTGTACGCCAGCCGCTTGCGCGATCAGCACGATCTCTGGCACGTCATCACCAATCATGGGCGGGATGTACGCGGTGAACTCTGTCTGCTCGCGTTCACCGTCGCGCAGACAATGAATCCGGGCCTGGCGCTGATCGTGCTGGCCGGCATGCTCAAGATCGGCCGGGAGTCCGGCGACTGGCGCATTCTCAAGGCCGCGTGGGAAGGTTTCCGCAACGGACGCAGGGCTGCCTGGCTGCCCGCAACGGAGTGGGAGCAGTTTCTCGCCCTGCCGATGGACACCGTGCGTCGTCAGCTGCGCATCGGCCAGCCGGCGACATACCAGCGGATCCTTCGGGACCAGACGGCGAACAACACGCTGCAGGCGACGACGGCCTGACAGGCTTTCGACACACCGCCCGGTTGCGTTCAGTGGTCAGAGTTCCCTGACCAGACGGATGCCGCGGTCGTCACTCACCGATGAGGTGGAGGCCCGGTGGAAGGAATTGGCGTCCGGCGGCGCCGAGTCCCAGGAACCGCCCCGGAAGCCGTGGGTTTCGCAACCGGCATCCTCCTCGGGGTCCGCGGCGACTGCCGGCGCCCGGCTGTATCCCGGCAGGTCGCAGTCCAGGACCCACTCGGAGACATTGCCGTACACGTCCTTCAGGCCGAAAGCATTGGCCGCGAATCGCCCCACCGGGCCCGGACGCACCATGCCATCGTCACAGTCCACGGTGTCCCACTCCCGGTAGAGATTCCAGGCGCTCCTGTCCGCCACGTTGCCGTGTGCGCAGATGCTCCGGGCATCGTCACCGAAATACCACGTGCTCTGGCTGCCCGCGCGCGCCGCGTACTCCCATTCCACTTCCGTTGGCAGACGATACGTTGCTCCTGTCTGTGCGCTCAGCCAGTGGGCGTACGCCACCGCATCGTCCCAACTGACGTAGCCCATCGCATGATCGCCGGCGCCGGCGTCCACGCGCTTGTCGACCTTGCGGCCGGTGGCGCGCGCAAAGGTCAGGTACTGGGCGACCGTCACTTCGGTCACGGACATGGCAAACGGGAATAGCAGCTTCACGCCGTGCACGGGCTTTTCCGTTGCCGATCCACGGTCACTGCCCATGCGGAAATCGCCTGCGGGAATGATCACCATATCCGGTCCCTGCCCCCCGGACTTCAACGCGTCCCGCACGTGCGCGCCCGGCGTCACCCTTATGGGTTGCAGTTGCAGCGTCACGGTAGCACCCGACTCCGCCAGCGTGACGCGGCGCAATGCCCGCTGATAACCCTGGGCGCGCGCGCGGATTTCCACGCTGCCGGTGGGCAGGCGCATGGGCTCCCGGTAACGCTGACGGGCAATCCCCGGCGCCGATACGAACACTTCGGCGGTTGCCGGCTCCCAGTTCACACGCAGGATGCCGTACAGGCGCGCAAGATTGACACGGTGCACGTTCTCGCCGCCGCTGATCATGATGCGTTCTTCCACCGGCGCGTACCCCGGCCGGTTGACGCGGACCGTGAGTTTGCCGACAGGTAACCGCACGCCCGGCTTGTAGGGCGACTCCGCACCCACGAGTTCCACCGTGGCGCCAGCGGGCAGACCCTGTAGCGTCAGGCTGCCATAGGGCGCGGGATTGAGATCCAGGTTGACCTCCACGGTTTCCTCGTCAGCGAGTACCACTTCTTTTGTCACGGGCCGCAGTTCGGTGGCGCCCATGACAATCGTGTACACGCCGGAGTCCGCGGTGAGGCGCGCCGGTGTGACAAAATCCTGACGCTGGCCGTTCAGTTCCACCCAGGCACCGCGCGGATTGGACTGCAGCACGAGCGTGCCGGTGCCCGCCTGCAGGACGGCGTGATGCGTGATGTGATCGCCGATCTGCACGTTGATCTGCCGTTCGTTGTCGGCATACCAGGAGTGTTCGAGGGTGACGAGGTGCTTGCCGGACTTCACCGGCTGCCCCTGCAGCGGCGTCTGGCCCACGCGCAGCCCGTCGATCCACACCAGCGCACCCGCCGGCTCGGAGGTGACCGTCACCGTGGCGGTGCCGAACCGCTGATAGACATAGATCGCACCGACGCCTACCGCAATCGCCAGCAACCACCCCCACTTTTTCACCATCGTGCGTCTTGTACTTCCGAAAATGGCACGCCAGTATGCCGCGATGCCAAACAAACCACCAAAGCCGGAGAGCTACGGATTCCACACCCGCGCGGTCCACGCGGGTGCCCGGCCGGACCCGACGACGGGCGCCCGCGCGCTGCCCATCTACCAGACCACGAGCTTCGTCTTCGAGGACAGCGAGTCGGCGGCCGCGTATTTCAACCTGCAGGAATACGGCAACACCTACTCGCGCATCATGAACCCCACGGTGGCAGCCTTCGAGGAGCGCCTGGCCAACCTGGAGGACGGCGTGGGCGCGGTGGCGTTCGCCAGCGGCCTGGCCGCGCAGGCGGCGCTGTTCATGACCATCCTGGAACCGGGTGATCACGTGGTGGCTTCCGCCGCGCTGTACGGCGGCACGGTCACCCAGTTCAAGCATCTCACCCGCAAGCTCGGCGTGGCGCTGTCGTTCGTGAACCCGGACGATGCCGATGCCTGGGCTGATGCCATCCGGCCGAACACCAAACTGCTGTTCGCGGAAACCATCGGCAACCCCGGTGGCAACGTGCTCGACATCACCATGGTGGCGAACCTCGCCCACGCCGCGGGATGTCCGCTGGCGGTGGACAATACCTTTGCCACCGCCTACCTGTGCCGACCGATGGATTTCGGCGCCGACATCGTGCTGTATTCCGCCACCAAGTTCATCGGCGGTCACGGCACAAGCCTCGGCGGCGCGGTGGTGGACAAGGGCACCTTCGACTGGTCGAACGGCCGATATCCCGTCATTGCCGAGGCCTCGCCCGCCTATCATGGCCTGAAGTTCCACGACACCTTCGGGACGTATGGCCTGCTCATGAAACTGCGCACGGAAACGCTGCGCGACCTCGGTGCCGCGCTGTCGCCCTTCAATGCCTTCCTGCTGGCGCAGGGTATCGAAACCCTGCCGCTGCGCATGCGCCAGCACGTGGCCAACGCCAACGCCGTGGCTGCGTTCCTGGCGGAACACCCGAAAGTCACGCGCGTGAGTCATCCGGGTCTGCCGGCATCACCGTACGCGCCTCTGGTGCAGCGATACCTGCCGAAAGGCACCGGCTCGGTGTTCTGTTTCGACCTGGCCGGTGGGCGCGACGCCGGCGTGCGTTTCATCGCTGCGCTGAACCTGTTCTCGCACCTGGCCAACGTCGGCGACGCGAAGAGCCTGGTCATCCATCCGGCCACCACCACGCACCGCCAGCTGGCGGACCACGAACTTGCCGCGGCGGGCATTGGTCCGGGCACCATTCGCCTGTCCATCGGCATTGAAGACGCCCATGATCTGATCGCGGACCTGAACCAGGCACTGGCTGCCTGCTGACACGGGAGTACGCCATGGATCTCACCCCCTATCAGGACCCGATCCGCATCCAGTCAGCACTGGCCTGCAAGCGCGTTGCCGTGGTCGGCCTGTCGTCCAATGTCCTGAGGGCCAGCCATTTTGTGGGTTACTACCTGCAGCGCCACGGCTACGAGGTGGTGCCTGTGAATCCCCGCGAGACGGAAGTACTCGGTCTCACAAGTTATCCCACGCTGGGGGACATTCCTGGCAAGGTCGATATCGTGGACGTGTTCCGCGAACCCGCCGCGGTGCCGGATATCGCACGTGATGCGCTGGCGATCGGTGCGCGCTTCCTGTGGCTGCAGTACAACGTGATCAGCGAGGAAGGCATCAGCATTGCCGAGGCCGGTGGCATGACGGTGATCGCCGACCGCTGCATCAAGATCGAACACGCGCGGTATCGGGGCAGGATGTACGTGCTGGGCTTCAATACCGGGGAGATATCCGCCAGGCGGCGGCAGGCCGGCTGAAGCGCGGCGGCTGTAGGCGACGCACCACCCCGCGAGTCAGCTCTGGCGTCCGCGCCAGCCTACGCCGCACTCAGCCAACCGCTTTCGCCGCACGACAGAACGCCGCCACCGCCTCCGTGAGATCACGGCGCCGGTCGTCGCCCACGCTCTCCGAAAAGCAGAACGACAGCCGGAGCTGATCCAGCCCCGCGCGCGGGTTGCGCTGACGCGCGTCGCGCGGGTAGAAATCGGCCATGGGAATGGCCACCACGCCGTACTTCGCCACCAGCGCTTCAGTGAACGCCTCGTCCGTACGCACATGCTCATCGAGGAACGTGAACACGCTGAAAAATCCCGCCTCCGGCACTGTCCAGCGGAACCGGTCGGGACTGTCGCCAAGCCCTGCGTTCAAGCCGTCCAGGAGCAACGTACGATTCTCCCGGTACACCGCCAGTTTTTCGTCAGCCAGCGGCCACAGCGACGCGCGCGGCTGGAAATCGGCATCATGCATCAAGGCTTCGAAACCACGCAGCGCCGCCGGATTCTGGAACAGGATCGCGGCCGCCGCCTCGGTGAGCGCAAGATCCGTAAAAGCCACCTGCCTGCCGCCCTCGATGGTGAGCATCGCCTCAGAATAGACAAAACCCACGCGCGGCCCCGGGTAGCCGATCTTGGAGCCGGTAAACAGATGGATGGTCTGCTCCGGCGCAAGCGCCACAAACGGCGTCGGCCGGTGCCCGGCCGCCGCAAAGCTGATGTAGACGTAAGGCGCGTCTTCGAGGATGAGCACACCTTCCTCACGCAGAACCGTCAGGATTTCCAGACGCCGCCGCTGGCTGAAGGAAAAGCCCGCCGGATTGTGACCGTCCGGAATGGTGTAGTAGAACGGCACGAAGTAACCGTCCGCCCTCGCCTGGCGGATCTGCCGGCGCAAGCCGTCCGGATCGGCGCCTTCGGTATCCATCTCGACACTGTAGATGCGCGCGTGCTGACAAAGATCCGCACGCGCCGTGAAGCCGGCGTAGGTGGGTGCGTCGGTGATATAGGCAACAGGCTCGCCGGCATGTTCGAACAGGGAACAGGCCAGGTGAATCCCGCCCGTGGCACCAACGGTCGGGATCAGACGATCCGGGTTCAGACGTATCCCCCAGTCGTTTCCGTACGCCCCCGCAAATGCTGCCCGCGCCGCACGCGGACCGAGCGTGTCGGTGTAGGAGTACATCTCGCGGAGGTATTCGGGCAACGCCGTGGGGTCGTTGCGACCTTCCTGGGCGTCCAGATGCGCAAAATAGCGTGCCTGGTGCTCGAGGAAACCGCGCGGATCCGTGACTTCCGGATGCGGATAGCCCGCGCCAAGGTGGTGAATGCGCAGGCCGTTGCGTTCCGCCGCCGCACGCAGGCCCGGCAATGAGGCCGCCATCTTGCGGGTAACGGACACCGGCTGCTGGCGGACGCGCGGCGCATACAGGTTGCTCATGGATCGGGGTCTCCGGCGATTGCCACCGCGGGCGGGCGCGCTGGCCGTATCTGGATGTCGATGCCGCTCAGTCGAGCGGGCCGGTGAGTTTACCTTTGCCACGACGCGCACCGCGAGTCTTGCCGGGTGCGGTGATCTTCGGCGCTGCCCGTTCCCCGGCAAGTTTTCGGTAACTGGCGAGCCTACGGGCATCGAGGGTTCCTGCCGCCAGGGCGGCGGACACGGCGCAACCCGGCTCCGACTGATGCCGGCAGTCCGAAAACCGGCAACTCCGCGCAAGCGATTCGATATCGTCGAAGTGCGACGCTGCATCCCCATCGGATTCCAGCAGCCCCAGTTCGCGGACGCCGGGACTGTCGATCACCAGGGTGCCGTCGGGAAGCGCATGCAGGGAACGATGCGAGGTCGTGTGACGGCCCTTGCCATCTGCCTGGCGGATGGCGCCGGTGCGCTGCCGGTCCTCGCCGGCAAGACTGTTCAGCAGCGTGGACTTGCCAACGCCCGAGGAGCCGATCATGAGAACGGTCAGCCCTTCGCCGAGCCACGGTTGCAGCACCCGGACCTCCGCCTTGTTACGGGCATTCACGGCAAACACCGGCAGCCCGGCCTCGAGGGACCGCACGGCGCCCACGTAAGCCGCCGGATCCGGCGTCAGATCAGGTTTGGTCAGAACCACAACGGCAGGCACGCCGGCATCGCTCGCCAGCGTGAGAAAACGTTCCAGGCGCGAGGTGTTGAACTCCTCGTTGCAGGCAGTAACAACCAGTACCGTATCGACATTGGCGGCCACCGCCTGCACACCACCCGTGTGCACTTCCCGGCGGCGGACGAGATTGCGCCGGGGCAGCAACTCCACCGCGCGCGTGAGCGCGGCATCCAGCCGTACCCAGTCACCCACCGTGGGCCGGGCATCCACGCCATCGTGAAACCAGCGTCCGCCGAGAGGCACGTGGCATTCTCCACCGGCATGCCGGATGCTCAGACCAGTGCGTTGCACCGCAACCACGCGACCGACCGGGCCACCCTGCTCCGCGTCGTACCGATCCGAAAACCAGAGCGACCAGCCAAGGGAATGAAGTGAAGGAGAGATCGATCAGTCTCCGAACAGCACGGGCAGGTAACCGTTGAGTTCGCGACGGCGGGCTTCCCAGTCCGGCATGTACTCGCGCATGAGCGAGTAGAAACGCGGACCGTGATTGTGCACCTTCAGGTGGCACATCTCGTGCAGCACCACGTATTCCACGAGGTGCTCCGGCACTTTCACCAGATGCGTATTGAAGGACAGATCGCCGTCGACGCTGCAGGAGCCCCACTGGCTGGTCATGAACTGATGTCGCCAGGAGCGCAGGCGCGCCGCCAGCCAGGGCAGATGCTGAAAAGCATCGATCTGGCGGCAGAACAGACGCGACGCGCGCGCCTTGTACCAGTCGACCACCGCGGCCCGCACGTGACGTGTCGAGGGGGCGTACACCTCCAGCACCTTGCCATTGCGCAGCACACTCCTGTTGTCGCTTTCGATCCACTGCACCTGCAGGCGTTCGCCGAGATAGGGAATGCGCGCGCCGTTGGCAATACGCAGTGGCGGATTGACCTTCGCTTCTTCACGCACCTTGTTCAGGCGCAACCGGATCCAGCGCAGGTTTTCCTTCACCATGTCCTTGAGCACGGAACGATCGACCCTGGGTGGTGTATCCAGGATCAGCCGCCCGTTGGGCTGGAAGAGAAAACCCACGGTCTGCTTGCGGCGACGATTTTCACGCCATTCCACCACCAGCTCTTCAACGCGAAATTCTCGATTCAAGATGGTCAGTCCCTTACCGCCCCATCGATGCCGGGAAATTGTACTCAAAGAACCTGGCGTTGCATGCGGTGTGCAGAACATTTGTTGATGATTGTCGTACGCGCCATGACACGCGTCAGCCAGCCACGGGCAACACAGGCCGGTGCACGGGGAAATAACGGTTGTCGCGTGCCATGGCGACCGCCTGCGCATAGTCCGGCCGCGCCGCCAGATCCTGCAGCTGACGGCGGGTGACGTTCATCAGGTCAAACTCACCCGCGGCATTGCGCGCCAGTGCCTCCTGGGGCGATATCCACACGCTGTGCACGGTCTCGTGTTCATCGTGGCGACCCACCTGGCCGGGCGGCGTCTCGGCAATGAAAAACCGCGTATCGAAGCGGCGCGGGCGACCGATGGGTGTGACGAACCGGTTGTAGTAGTGCACGTGATCGACGGCCAGGCGGAGTCGCTCGCGGGCACAGATGTCCAGCAGCGACACCTCGCCGTCGTTGAGCGGTTTGCGCAGGGCGTCGAGGCGCGCGTGCAACGCCGCATCGGCATAGGACACCAGTTCGCCGGCTTCGTTGTACGCAAGCAGCAGTCCGGCCTCCTCGAAAGTCTCGCGAATTGCCGCCACCCAGAAGCCGCGCCACTCATCACCCAGCGCACGCTGTTGCGGTGCCTGCCCTTGGCTCGGCCCCTGGCGCCAGGCGTCGTACGCGTGCAGGTGGTCGTCCGCGTCAACCCGCCCGCCGGGAAACACGTACATGCCACCGGCAAACGCCGACGCACCCGCGCGTTTGAGCATGAAGATCTCAAAGCCCGCCGGTGCCTCGCGCACAATGATCACGGTGGCCGCCGGGCGCACCGGCTGCACCGGTATCGGGCCGGCATATCGGCCGGGTAACTCACTCATGATGCCTCTCCCCTGGTTGAACACGCCGGGACCCGGCCTTCTGGGTGGCCGCTGCCGGAGCCGACTGATAGTCTGCCGCCAGTTTCGCAACAATCGATGGCGGGGGGAAAGGCGACAATGAAACTCAGCGTGGAATTTCCGGGCGTTGCGTACCGGGAAGGGCCGGAGGGCGTGAAACGTCTGGCACGCGCCATCGAAGACATCGGCTACGACCATATCGACATGTTCGATCACGTCATCATGGGGTATCCCACCGACACCCGCGCAGCGCCGATGTACCCCCCTAAGATGCCGATCATGGAAGCGATGGTGATGCTCTCCTACATCGCCGCGGTGACGTCACGCGTCACGCTCGGCACCGAAGTGCTGGTATTGCCCCAGCGCCAGCCGACACTGGTGGCCAAACAGGTGAGTACGCTGGACACGCTGTCGGGCGGACGCATGCGCCTCGGCGTTGGCGTTGGCTGGCAGGCTTCGGAGTACGAGGCGCTGGGCGAGAATTTCAACGATCGCGGCCGGCGCATGGATGAGGCCATCCGCATGCTGCGTGCCTGGTTCAGCGACGAGCGCGTTGATTTCAACGGGCATTACTACCAGGCGGTTGCCATGGCAATGGAGCCCAAATCGCCGCAGGGTGCAAACCTGCCCATCTGGGTGGGTGGCGCCTCCCCTGCCGCACTCAGGCGCACGGCGGAACTCGCCGACGGCTGGCTCGCCACCGCGCATCCGGACGACAACTGGACACGCCGGGCGCTGGCCACGCTGCGCGCCAACGCCGAGGCAATCGGCCGCGATCCGGCAACCCTGGGTCTGCAGAGCATGCTCGACGTACCGCCGCGCGACGAAGCCGGCAAGCGGTTCTACAACGACGACGACAACGTCGTACGCCGGGCGGAGCAGGTGCACGCCATGGGCTTCCAGTGGGGAGCGCTCAACGCTACCGCGATCTTCCAGGCCGGCTTCCGCAGCCTGGATGCACTGATAGACAAACTGGGCAGCCTGCACAACCGCCTGCGCGCGGCACTGGGCTGAGCGATTTAGCGGATGCCGAAAAAGTCCCTCCTGGACGTTTTTCAGCTGTCGTCGGCTTCGCCGACTCTCGCCAGTAGCAGCGCTTTCCGCTGCAATTGCGGGCCAGCCATCCCTGGCTGGCATAGGCGGCTGTTTTTTCGGCAACCGGTCAAAGGACACCTGCGGTGATCGACCACTTCATGTATGGCGTGCCCGATCTGAACAGCGGGCTGCGCTGGGCTCGGGAAGCGTTCGGCGTACAGCCTGCGATCGGTGGCAGCCACCCCGGCCTGGGTACGTGCAACGCCTTGTTGTCGCTCGGCGACACTTACCTCGAGCTCATCGCGCCGGACCCCGACCAGCCCCGCGCCGACAATCTGGGCGGTCGACTGGCGTCACTGTCCAGCGGCGCGCTGATCACCTGGGCGGTGCGCGCGGATCTGGATGAGGCCAAACGGCAACTGGACGCGGCGGGAATCGGCATGGCCGGGCCCGTACCCACCTCCCGCACCACACCGGACGGGCATCGACTGGACTGGCTGCTGGGATTTCCGCGCGGGCATGCGTTCGGCGTGCTCATGCCGTTCTTCATCGACTGGCTCGACTGCCTCCATCCCGGCGCCACCAATCCTGTCGGCGGCAGCCTGCGCAGGTTCGTGGTGCGCACGCCGCAGGCACCGCGCCTTCGCAGCACCCTTGGCGACCTGGCTGAGGGGGTCACTTTCGACACCGGCGAACCGACCATGCTGCTCGACATCGAATCCCTGGATGGCCGTTTGCTGACCTTGTCGGCAACCACGGAGTCGCTGGCGTTTTCGCGGGTGTTCTGAGCCCACCCCACGCCATCATCACAGATCCCGCGAATATCCCCGGGGTTTGTCGATCAGCCGGATATGACGCAGGCGCCCGTTCTCGAACGTCAGCAGGCGCTGAAACTGGTTGCTGCCCGGCGCGTAGATCCACTCCTCCACCTGCACGAAATAGCCGGGCTGACGCTGCTCGAGGCGGCTTTCGGCGTACTTCGCCTCGCCACAGCGTTCCAGCACTTCATACGGCGTGAAACCACGCCGCACGAGACCGTATTCGCAACGCAGGTCCGCCAGCGCAAACGCCGGAACGACCCACAACAGGGTAAAAAGCAATACTCGCATGGCGCCAATCTGAAGGGCGTGGACTGAATCCATCCTGAACATCGCGCGTTTGCCCGTACAATGGCGGCCTGCGATGGGGAGGGGAGACAAATGAATTCCACCGCGTACTGGCGCGAGAACCTGCGCCTGATGGGTATTCTGCTGGCCATCTGGTTTGTCGTGTCCTTCGGCTGCGGCATCCTGTTCGTGGAACCGCTCAACCAACTGCGCCTGGGCGGCTTCAAGCTGGGCTTCTGGTTTGCGCAGCAGGGTGCGATCTACCTGTTTGTGGCGGAAATCTTCGTCTATGCCTTCCTGATGCATCGCATCGACCGCAAGCATGGCGTGGCGGACGACTGAAATGACCGTACAGACCCTTACCTACCTGTTCGTGGGCGCATCCTTCGCCCTGTACATCGGCATCGCCATATGGTCGCGGGCGTCGTCCACCAATGATTTCTACGTCGCCGGCGGCGGTGTACATCCGATCGCCAACGGCATGGCCACAGCCGCGGACTGGATGAGCGCCGCGTCCTTCATTTCCATGGCCGGCATCATCGCCTTCATGGGGTACGACGGTACGGTCTACCTGATGGGCTGGACGGGAGGCTACGTGCTGCTGGCGATGCTGCTCGCGCCGTACCTGCGCAAGTTCGGTGAGTTCACCGTGCCCGACTTCATCGGCAGCCGCTACTACGGCAACGGTGCCCGCGCCGTGGCGGTGCTGTGTCTCATCCTCATTTCGTTCACCTATGTCGCCGGCCAGATGCGTGGCGTGGGCATCGTTTTCTCCAACTTCCTGGGCGTCGAAATCACCACCGGCGTGATCATCGGCATGGCCGTGGTCTTCGTCTATGCCGTGCTGGGTGGCATGAAAGGCATCACCTACACACAGGTTGCACAGTACTGCGTGATGATCTTCGCCTATCTGGTACCCGCCATCTTCATTTCCCTGCTCATCACCGACAATCCCGTACCGCAGCTGGGCCTGGGCGACACAGTGAACGACGGTTCCGGCCAGAGCGTGCTCGACAAGCTGGACAACACGTTGCTCGGGCTCGGCTTCGCGGCCTACACGGAAGGCGCAAAGGACACCATCGACGTCTTCGCCATCACCCTGGCGCTGATGATCGGCACCGCCGGCCTGCCGCACGTGATCGTGCGTTTCTTCACCGTGCCCAAGGTATCCGACGCCCGTATCTCGGCGGGCTGGGCGTTGCTCTTCATTGCGGTGCTCTACACCACGGCTCCCGCTGTCGGCGCGTTCGCCCGCCTGAACTTCATCGACACCGTGCACGATCAGCCCTACGCCCGGACGGCGTCCTGGTTCAGACGCTGGGAGGACGTCGGCCTGATCGCCTGGGTCGACAAAAACGCGGACGGCCGCGTGCAGTACGGCCCCGGCGCGCCCTATGAGGGCAAGGCCCAGTACACGGGCGAGCGCACCGCGGATGGCGCGCGGGCGTTGACCAATACTCCCACGGCGAACCGCAACGAGGTCTACGTGGATCGCGACATCATGGTGCTGGCGAATCCGGAGATTGCGCGGCTGCCCGACTGGGTGATTGCGCTGGTGGCCGCCGGCGCGCTGGCCGCGGCGCTCTCGACCGCCGCCGGTCTCCTGCTGGTCATCTCCACGTCGGTCTCGCACGACCTGCTCAAGAAGACGCTGGCCAGGCCGCTGACGGATCGCCAGGAACTGCTGTATGCGCGACTCTCCGCGGCTACAGCCATCGTGATCGCCGGTTATCTCGGCATCAATCCGCCAGGCTTCGTGGCGGAAGTGGTGGCGTTTGCCTTTGGTCTCGCCGCGGCGTCGTTGTTTCCCGCCATCCTGATGGGGATCTTCGACCGCAACATGAACCGCGAGGGCGCCATCGCCGGCATGCTGGCAGGCCTTGTGTTCACCGCAGCCTACATTTCCTGGTTCAAGTTCATCGATCCCGCGAGCAGCAATCCACAACACTGGTGGCTGGGCATTTCACCGGAGGGTATCGGCAGCGTAGGCGCCCTGTTGAATTTTGCGGTGGCCTACGCGGTAGCGCGGCTCGCCGCACCGCCGCCCGCGAGCGTGGCGCAACTTGTGGAACAGATCCGCATTCCGGCCGGGGTGGAAAAGCCACACGACACTCACCACGCGTAGGGAACTACCAGTTCAGGTCCTGTTCGTAACCGAGCCTGATTAGCTTTTCGCCGAAAAGCTCCTTGAACCTCTGCGTCACAACCGGCGTAAACGCTGATTTCCATTGCTGGAGCTTGCCGGAACGAATGTGGCTCTGTTCCGCCACATCGCCTTTAGCCCGTCCGGTACGCCGGCTGAAGCTGAACTGACCAGCAATCTCCACCGATCGTTCCACCATTTCCGGCCGGAACCCATAGTGCGTGAACAGTTTTCGCAGCACCCCAACCTCGTCACGCATGATGTCCTCGTAACGAAAATTGAAAATCCGCTCGTCGGCATAGTTCCAGTCGAAGACCTCATCAAATTCCATCAGAACGCGATGTATCTCCGCGATGAGCCCTTCTTCCTGCGACAGCGTATTCAGGTATTGAACGTACGTCATGTCCTGAATCTTATCCAGTGGGAGTAATCTCCAGGCTCGAAAAGCCTCCTCAGGCAGATCCGCAATACGCGTGTTCGCCCAAGCCTCCCGGGTCCACAGATGGTAGTGGTAGCCAGAAACGATCACATCACGAGGGTCACGGATCATATGAGAACCGCGGTAGGGATTAAGTTTCTCCGGGGCGATCTTTACACGATTCTGGAAGAACAACGTGCTGGTTCCCGGACGGATTCGATTGGGATCATTGAGAACAAACGGCATACCGAACTCACTCGCCAAAGCCCGATAGATCGCGGAGAACCAACTCGTCCCAACCTTGTGGTGCGCGGTATGCATCAATACATGCTGCTGACCATCCTGAAACGGATTCCGGAACATCCGCTTGTAGCGGGTGCCCACACCCGACCGACCAACACGCTTTCCAACACGCGCGAGCAGGTTTTCCCGTCTTTCGTCAGCTTGTTTCATGCAGTCACCAAATGTCTGTGCGAATCTCTGCCCACCGTCGCCAGCAACAAGCGAGGCATGCCAGCATTCTTCGCAATGGGACCAGACCGGGCTGCACCTTTTATAAATCAGTCCAATCTGGCTGATCGCTTTCGTTACAAAGCACCCAACACGCTCTTCCGGCGATGGTCGAAGACGGCCATGTTCTGGGATTACCTCGCCTCGCTCACTTCTGACGCGCAGCATCCCGGCATGTGTTGCACTGGTGTCTGCCAGCAAACCTGCCAGCACACCAGCGTTGGACGACACTGTCACCAACCGCCCCGGACCATACCACATTGGTACTTTCGGACTGGGTAACAGGTTCCAGATTACGGCAAAGCTGGCGAGCGCACCGGCGCGTGAAAGATCGGTACTGAGGAAATTGTGATCCTCTGCAACCTGGCAGGATGCTGAAAACGTCCCTGCCGGGCTTGTTTCAGCGGTCGGCGGCTTCGCCAACTCGCGCCAAATGCAGCGTTTGCCGCTGCATTTACGGGCCAGCCATCCCTGGCTGGCATACCAGGCTGCTTTTTCAGCAGACGCTCATGGGACGAAGCTCCATGCCCGACACCGCTGGCAATCGCAACGAGGCCAGCTGCTAACCAGATCAGCTGCCGAATTTTGCCTTGGCTTCACGACGGCGGCTGTGCAGCACCGGCTCGGTATAACCGTTCGGCTGCTCCCGTCCCTTGAAAATCAGGTCGCAGGCGGCCTGGAATGCCACGCTGTCGGCGAAATCTGGCGCCATGTTGCGATACGCCGCATCACCCGCGTTCTGCCCGTCGACGACCGCGGCCATGCGCTGAAGCGTTGCCATCACCTGCGCCTCGGTACAGACGCCGTGATGCAGCCAGTTGGCCACGTGCTGGCTGGAGATGCGCAGCGTCGCGCGGTCTTCCATCAGGCCGACATCGTGAATATCCGGCACCTTGGAGCAGCCCACGCCCTGATCGATCCAGCGCACCACGTACCCCAGGATGCCCTGGATGTTGTTGTCGAGCTCTCGCTGTACCTCATCCGCCGAAAAATTACGCCCGAGAGACAGCGGAATGCGCAGGATGTCGTCCACACTGGCAGCCTCACGGTGTTCGAGACTCTGTTGCACGGCATCCACGCTGACCTGGTGATAGTGCAGGGCATGCAGGGTCGCGGCCGTTGGCGACGGTACCCAGGCCGTGTTGGCGCCGGCTTTCGGATGGCCGATCTTGGCAGCCAGCATCTCCTTCATTTCATCGGGTTTGGGCCACATACCCTTGCCGATCTGCGCATGACCACGGAAGCCGGCTGCCAGCCCCGCATCCACGTTGGCGTTTTCATACGCCTGGATCCAGGGCTGGGCCTTGATCTCATCCTTGGGCAGGAACGCACCGGCCAGCATGCTGGTGTGAATCTCGTCCCCCGTGCGATCGAGGAAACCGGTGTTGATGAATACCACGCGTTCCCGCGCGGCATGGATGCAGGCGCGCAGATTCACCGTCGTGCGACGCTCTTCGTCCATGATGCCGACCTTCAGGGTATTGGGCGCAAGACCAAGCACTTCCTCCACACGGCCGAACAGACGAACAGTGAAAGCCACTTCCTCCGGCCCGTGCATCTTCGGCTTCACGATGTAGACACTGCCGGCGCGGGAATTGCGGAAACTGCCCTGCCCTTTCAGATCGTGGATGGCACACAGCGAAGTGACGAAGGCATCCAGCATGCCTTCCGGAACTTCGCGACCGTCGCCATCCAGCACGGCATCAGTGGTCATTAGGTGACCAACGTTACGCACCAGCATCAGGCTGCGGCCAGGCAGCACCAGCGGATTGCCGTCCGCGCCCGTATAGGTCCGGTCCGGATTGAGGCTGCGCGTCACCGTGCGCCCGTCCTTTTCCAGGACTTCCGTGAGCTGCCCTGTCATGAGGCCGAGCCAGTTCCCGTACACCACGCACTTGTCCGCGGCATCGACGGCGGCCACGGAATCCTCGCAATCCTGAATGGTGGTGATGGCACTTTCCATCACCACGTCCTTCACGCCGGCCGGGTGCGCAGCCCCCACGGGATGTTTCGGGTCGATCTGAATTTCCAGGTGCAGACCATTGTGTCGAAACAGGAAGGCGGACGGATCCCTGTCGTTCACCACACCGGCAAATTGCGACGGATCGACCAGCCCTGTATTGCCACCGTCACCGGTGAGCACGCGCAGCGACAGGCGACCACCAGCTTCCGCCACCAGGTAAGCGGTCACCTCCGCATGGCTGGCGCCTTCCAGCGGAATGACCTGATCGAGCACTTTGGCCGCTTCCGCCACCACCAGTTCGCCGCGTGCCGGGTTGTAGCTTCGGCCTTTTTCGCATCCTGGCGATTCCGGAATCAGGTCCGTGCCATAGAACGCATCGTACAGACTCCCCCAGCGGGCATTGGCGGCGTTGAGCGCGTAGCGTGCGTTCATGACCGGCACCACGAGCTGCGGTCCGGCGGTCAGAGCAATTTCCGGATCGACGTTGGCGGTGGCGATGACAAACGGCTCCGGGGGATCGAGCAGATAGCCGATCTCACGCAGAAACGCCTTGTACCCGGCAGCATCGTGCGGCTTGCCCCGGCGCGCCTCGTGCCAGGCGTCGATGCGGGCCTGCAGATCGTCCCGCTTCGCCAGCAGCGCCTGGTTCACGGGTGCAAGTTCCGCAAGCGTGGCGGCAAATCCCGCCCAGAAGGCGTCGGGAGACACTCCGGTACCCGGAGCGATCCTGTCCGCGACAAGGGCGTCGAGTTCGGCGGCAACGGCGAGACCGTGGCGTGCAATACGGGATTGGCTCATGACTACTCTCCGAAAAAACGGGTGAAGGCTGCCTGCCCGGTAAACAGGCAACCCGTCAGGTTCACTGGCGTCGGATGAAACGCGGGATCAGAGACCCAGCACGGTCTTGGCGATGATGTTTTTCTGCACTTCCCTGGCGCCACCGAAAATGGATGCCGCCCGTGAATTCAGGTAGCGCGCGGTGGCGGTCTCCGCGTAATCCGGACCAACCCGCGGATCCGTGTGGCCGTTGAGCGAAATCAGGTTGGCGTGTGGCATCGCGTAGTAGTGGATGGCTTCCATCTTCAGCGTGCTGATCTGCTGGCTGATTTCGACGCTGGTATTCTTCGACAGTGACGACCCCGCGCCGGGGCTGTCGCCGCGTGACAAACGGGACAACGTAACCAGCTCCGCAAATTCCAGCGCCTCGCGACGGATTTCCAGTTCGTTGATGCGCGCGCGGAAACCCGGATCGTCGATCAGCGCAGTGCCGTCGTCACGCTCCTTCGACGCCACCGACTTCAGCTCACCGAGGGCAATCTTGATGCCTGCCGCGGCTCCGCCGCCGCCGCGTTCGAATTCCAGCAGGTACTTGGCGACCGTCCAGCCTTCGTTTTCCGGTCCGACGCGATTGCTCTGCGGCACACGGACATCGTCGAAGAACACCTGGTTCACCTCGTGGTCGTGCGCCATGGTGATGATCGGATCCACCTTGATACCGGGCAGGTTCATCGGCATGAGCAGGAAGGTGATGCCTTTCTGCGGCCGCACGTTCGGATCGGTGCGCACCAGACAGAAGATGTGATCGGCAAACTGCGCGTGCGTGGTCCAGATCTTGGTGCCGTTGACGATGTAATCGTCGCCATCCTTCACCGCCGACGTCTTCAGGCTGGACAGGTCAGACCCCGATCCCGGCTCCGAATAACCCTGACACCAGTAGTCTTCCCCCGACAGCATGCGGGGAAGATAGTGAGCCTTCTGCTCGTCAGTGCCGTACTTGAACAGTACCGGCGCCAGCATGCGCAGACCCAGCGGAATCAGACCAGGCGCACCGGCCTTGGCGCACTCTTCGTTCCAGATGTACTTCTGCGTGATGCTCCAGCCGGTGCCGCCGTGTTCCACGGGCCAGCTGGGTACCGCCCAGCCCTTTTCCACCAGGATGGCCTGCCAGCGCATGGCCAGATCCTTTTCCGCAAACACGGTGGTGGTCTTGCGCGCTTCCTCGCGCATCTCAGGCGTGAGCTTCTCGTCCAGGAACGCCCGCACTTCGGCCCGGAAGGCTTCATCTTCGGCGGAAAAGGCAATCTTCATGGCGGTGGCTCCCTGGTGGTTCGGGGGGAAAAGAGCGCAATTTTAGCAAATCCCGGCGGTCATCAACCATCTACCTCGCTTGCATCCGGTTGCCGGACGCAGATGTGGTAGATTCGGCCAACCGCCACCGATCATCGGGAAGACATGACATGGCCACCCTGCTCGCCCGCCTGAAGGTACGCGCCGGCATGGAGGCGCGCTGGGAAACCATGATGGCGGAACTCGTGGACAACACGCTGGCGCATGAAACCGGCGTGATCCGCTACGAATACTGGAAGGGACAGGAGCCGCGCACCTGGTACGGCCTGCTCAGCTTCGTTTCGAAGCTGGCCTTCTTCACGCACCAGGATGCGCCCTACCATCGCGACCAGCCCTACGGGGATTGCATCGAAGACATGCATCTGGAGTGGCTGGATCCGGTGGACGGCGCCTCGCCCCTGCCACATACAACCGACAGCCCCCTGCCCGCGGACACTCCGGACAACCTGAGGGAATGGGAAAACCGTTCGCCGATCCAGGTGGCCGACTGGTGGGCGGGAAGGCGCTGACATCTATCCGCAAGCAAACACAGACCAACCAAGGAGAGCGAGCCATGGCAACCCGCATCATCATTTCCGGCACCATCGACATGCCGCCGGAAAACGTCGCACCAGCACTCGAATCGGCACGACCGCTGATCGAAGGCGCCCTCACCGAACCCGGCTGCCTGGACTACGACTGGTGCCCGGACCCGCGCATCCCCGGCCGCATCCGCGTGTTCGAAAGGTGGGAGTCCGAGGAAAGCCTTGCGAACCACTTCCAGTGCGAGTGGTACACGAACATGCGGGGCCACCTTGGCGCCTACGGCATCACGGGCGCGGTGACCGCCAAGTATCGGGTGGATCTGGAAGAGCCGGTCTATGACAACACCGGCACGGCACGGGCGGACTTCTTTACCGCATCATGAACCACTGACCGGAGGCTACAACGCCACCGCTGGCAGGCGTGGCGCACCGCCACACCTGCCGGATTTCCGCGGCCCCGCCCGTCAGGGCGTGTACCACACAGGCGACGTATACGCCCGATCCTGCACGGTACGTGGGGCTTCGTCAGGCAGCGGAATGCCGAAATACACGGCGTCGATGGTGGACCAGCGCGGGCGCGGAATCTCCAGCACGCGTGCGTAGTAGAACGCCCGCTCGGCGGCGTCGAAGTCCGGGTCTTCCCACACCGCGGCCAGATCCGTGGCGCCGATGCCATTGGTATACGTTGCCGTTGCGAGATCCACGGTACTGCCGACCGGCGGCAGTTTGCCGGTCTGCGCGTCCGGCACGCGATCCCCTGACCACACCACGTCGTAGACCTTTTCTTTCAGTTCGCCGCGCGCATCCAGCCACCCCTTCACGATCTGCACCCGATCGAGATTCGCGCCATCCGGATCGCGGGCCGCCACCACGATGAAGCGCGGGGCATTGCCCTTGGGCGCCTGCGTGAGATCGCCGCCCATCGGGACGCCGTTGGCGTAGGCCGTATCGAGCCACGTCGGCCTGTTGACCAGGTCTGCCGCGTAGTCCCAGCCACCGAAGAAACGTACCTGGATGCGCGAACCGGTGGTGGCATACACCTCGCGACGCTTCATGGCATTGAAGAGTTCTTCGCGCGTGTTGTCGCGCGCCCAGACTGCCGCATAGCCGGAAGCCACGATGCGCCAGTTCTCCCACAGCCGATTGGCGGCCATGCTGTTCTTCATGCGTTCCGGCCCCGGCTCCGACTCCGGGAACTTGCCGAAGAAGTTGTCCTCCTCCGTGGTGGAGATGGTGTTGTGCCCGTCCGTACTGCCGATCATGCCGAACTTGAACGGATTCACGCCGAGCTTCTTCTCCCAGGCGAGACCCAGCTTGAGTGCGCCGCGGCCGTATTCGTGCGGCAGCATCTCAGGCCGCTTGGCTTCGGTTCGACCGATATTGTCCCAGTCCCAGTTTTCGAACTCGGCAAATTCATCGTCCGGTGACAACGTAGGGTGCGCCTCCGCATCACCTTTCACCTGCGTAACCTCGTACAGGGGCTCCCAGCGCATGCGCGTTTCCGCATAGGCGCGGGTCAGCGGTTTCCCATTGAAGGTCTTGTCGTCGAACATCATGCCGTTCGACAGGTTGCCGTTGTGGGGTATCGCCAGCACTTCGCCGCCAGTAGTTTCCTCATACCGCGCCAGCGCCTTCCAGAGTTCCTCTGGATCAAGCGAATCCTGGCCTGAAAACGGCGGCAACTGCGCTACCTTGTCAGCGCCATCGCGGTAGATGACGATGCGATGGAGGTTGTTGCCATTGATCATGGACGTCCACTCGTAGCCCGAGAAGGCGGTAAAGACGCCCGGGTGGTTGTGCTCGTCGGCGGTCATCGCCACATCGGTCCAGATACGCCGGCGGGTACTTTCCGGAAAGGGATAGTTGTGCTCGGGGTCAGCCATGCTGGCGGAAAAGGCGCCGATCAATTTGGTCGGATTCCCTTCAGCCAGGTACCCCTTCCACTGTTCACCGGCCGAGGTACCGACAACCAGGGGATCGCCGACGTTGAAGCGGTAATAGCCACCGAGGTACTCCGAGTGGTCGGACACCACCAGGAAATCGAGGGGCTTGCGCAGTTTCACCCGCATGCCATTGTGTGCGATCACCTCCTGGCCCTGTGCGAAGCGGAAGGCATCCGCCGGCGTGAGATTCATGTTGCCCAGCGAATACGCATCCGCCGAGTTGCGCGTGTGCAGGTGGGTATCCCCCCAGTACACCTGTTGGGGGTAGTCGGTGCCGACCGGGGACGAATACTCCGCCGCCGATACTGCCGCCGAAAACGCCAGTGCCAGGGCACCGAAACCTGTCGCAATTCCTGATGTGTGCATGAGCGACCTCAACCGTTGACGAATATGGAAGGAGAAGGCTGATCCAAGAGGTGAAAACACAACCGGCCCACGAGGGGCCGGTTGGTCTGCTGCTTTTACTTACGCCCGGACTTACAGCGTCCAGGACACTTCGATGCCGTACCGCCGCGGTGGATTCACCGTGCGGGTATCGAACAGCGGCGGCACCAGGGTCGCCGAATCCAGGTAGATTTCGTCCGTCAGGTTCTTGCCGAACAGACTGATGCTCCACCGATCTTCGGCATCACGGTAGCCGATACTGATATCGAGCTGCTCCACGCTCTTGCGCGGGCTCTGCTCCGTCACGTCCGTATACAGGTCATCCACCCAGGTATACCGGCCATTGAAGAGCAGGCTGGCGCCGTTCGGCAGCGGCATGTCGTAGGTCGCGTTGAAGGTGTAGTTCCACTTCGGCGCACGCGCGATGTCGAAACCGGACAGGTCCTCGTCCACCAGGTACGCGCCCGCGCCACCCGGCGTGCCGGAGGTCTGCGTGACGGCACCGCCGCAGTTCGACGTGGGCTGGGTCGCGTAAGTCCCCGCGCCATTCACATCCGCACAGAAGTCCTGGTATTCGGCGTCCAGATAACCAACGGAGAACTGCAGTTGCAGACCCGTCATCGGTACCGCCGTCAACTCCAGTTCGATACCCCGCATGTCCGCGCCGGCCGCATTGTCCGTAACGGTTTCCTGCGGGTTGGCGGAGCCGGGTGGCAACGGCACGATGGCGCCACGCTGCAGATCGGAGTAGTCCGACCAGAACACCGCGACATTGGCGCGCAGGCGCCGGTCCAGGAACTCACCCTTGAAGCCGGCCTCGTAGCCATCCACTTCTTCCGGGTCGAACGGCCGCAGACAGGTGGCCACCTGGCCGCAACGGCCGTTGAAGCCACCGCTCTTGAAGCCCTTCTGGTATGTCGCATAGACCATCATGTCGTCCGTGAGCGCGTACTGCACACCGAGCTTCGGACCAAAATCGGACCACGACTCATCCACATCGATGCGGGCACCGGTGTTGGGGAAGATGCCAAACGGCAACTGGAAGAAATCCTTCTTCTCCTTGCCGTAGCGGCCACCCGCCGTCACCGTCAGCCGGTCGTTGATGTGGTAGTTGAACTCGCCAAACACCGACCACGCATCGTGATCCTGCCCGGTGAAACTGAGCTGATGGGTGGTCGCAGCCGGACTGACGATCGCCAGTGTCGTGTTGCGCTCCAGCTCGTATTCCTGGTGGAAGAAGTAGATGCCACCAACAAAATCAAACTGGTCCCAGGCTGTGGACTGGAAGCGCAGTTCGCTCGACCATTGTTTGTGCGGCTGTTTGCGATCGACCAGGAACATCGGATAGTCCTGCGCGTCCGGGTCATAGACCACGTCCTCGTCGGTATCCCGCTTGTTGGTGATCCAGGAGATGGTGCCGGGTCCGACGTCAACCTCCAGATCAACGGTCAAGCCCCAGATCTCGGCATCGATATAACCGACATCCGAGGTAGCCACACGGAACTCCGCACCCTGACCCAGGGGGAAGCCGCAGAACTGGTGCAGGGAACACAGCAGCCGGTTGGCCGGCGACTGGTTCTGCTGCGGGCGTGGATCGCTCTTGTTGCGGTGATATTCACCGATCACGGTCAATTCCACGTTATCCGTGGGCGTGAACACAACAATCGGGCGCACGGCAAAGATGTCTTCCTTGCCCAGCTCCCGGCCGGTGATGGTGCTCTTGTAGTAGCCGTCCATGTTCTGCGACAGAACGGCGATCTTCGCATTGAGCACGTCCTGCACGAGCGGAATGTCGACCGCGGCGCGGATGTCCTGGCGGCCGTACTGCCCCATCGTCACACGGCCGCGCGAGCCGAACTCGCCCGACGGGCGTCGGGTGCGCACCTGGATGGCACCGGCGGACGTGTTGCGTCCGAACAGGGTGCCCTGCGGGCCACGCAACACTTCGATCTGTTCGACATCGAACAGGTCGAGGCTGCTGGCCACCGGACGCGGGATGTATACCCCATCCACGAACATGGCAACCGGCGGATCCACCGTGGAATCGATATCCGAGTTGGAAATACCGCGAATGGACACCGACACCGCGTTTGAAAACGCGCTCACCGTGGCGATATTCACGTTTGGCGCGGGAAACTCCATGTCTTCAGGTCGGCCACGAACAGCAGTTCCAGCGCTTCACCGCCGATGACGGTGGACGCCACCGGCGTATCCTGCAGTGGTTCCTCGCGCTTACGCGCGGTGCTCACCACTTCTTCGAGCACACCGTAGCGGGCTTCAGGGCTTTGGTCCCCACCCGTCTCAGCAGCCCAGGCCGGCAAACAGATCAGTGCACCGCCGCCCAGCACCATCAGCCGTGCAACCAGCGCGACACAACGCCGCATAACGCTCTCCTCCTCTGGCGATGGCGCGAGAATATATAGACACACCTGTAAAAAACAACCATTCGGGTAACAAAATGTCACACAAAGCAAAGCGACATTGCACCAGAAACGAATATGGTTACCATTCTGGTATCGTAATTACCAATTTCGCGAGGACTCTTTCCATGGAATTCAATCCGGGAGTGCTCCGGGACCTGAGACGCGCGCGCGGCATCAGCGCCAGCAGCATGGCCAGTCGCCTGGCGATGAGCCCCACCCAACTCCATCGTCTGGAAAGCGGTTCGCGGCGACTCACGGTGGACGCGCTACTGGCGTACTGCCGCGCCATCGACGTGGACGTGTCCGATGTGCTGACACGTGAGGTCCTGGTTCCCATCGTCGGGGTGATGACGGCCGACGCCGAGGTGCTCCCGCTCCCGCCGGGCAGCGCGCATCAGACTCCCGCCCCCCGCATCGTTCCCGACCCCGCTCGCCTTGCAGCAATTCGCTGGGAGCCCTCGGGACGCGTCGCGGCAATGCGTGGCCATCTCTATTTTTTCGTTGCGAACACGAATGGCGTGGACGAGCGGGCGTGGGGACAACGCAGCATCATCGGTCGTGCCAATGGCACCCAGCGTGTCGGCTGGCCGAAACGGGACGGCAATCGGGTGTACATCGAGTACATCGAGCGCCAGGTGGAGTTCGACGTGGAAATCGCCTGGGCGAACCCGATTCTTGCGGTGGTCTCACCGGTGGCCTGGGCCTATCAACTCACGGACCGCGCTCCCCGGGATTGACGGGCAAACGCACTGGGCGGTAAGCCGCCAATCGGTCAGCAGGTCGCCGCCGCAACTAGCGCCGGGAGGAAAATTCGCGAAGCAGTCCCGGCAGATCCAGTTCCCGTGTCATCACTGACTGGCGCGCCACCATCTGCGACATCCACGCAAATCCACGTTCGTTGGTGGCATCGAGCGTGCCGGACACAACACCCACGTACACCCAGTTGTAGAGCTGGGCGAGACGGTAGTCGTCCCAGGCCTGCGCGGCGGAGTATTCGCGCACACCAAGCGCCGCCAGGCGTTCGGCGTACCGCGCGATCAATGCCCGTTCGTGCGCCGTGCGAACATCGCTGCGGGTGCTCTGCCCCAGCATCGTCCCAACGTCCACCACGCCTTTGCCGAGGAGGGGTCCCTGCCAGTCGATGATGGCAATCGGGTGGTGCTCGCGACGTGTGCCGAAAAACACGTTCTCCATGCGGAAATCGCCATGGATCAGCGTCACCGGCATCGTGTTCATGGCCTGTTGCAGCGCCGGCAACGCATCGACGAACGCTGCTTCCATGCTCACGCAATCGGCGTGGAGGTAGTCACCGAACACCTTCACCATGTTTGGCCAGCCGATGCGTATCAGCGACGCCATGTTGTCCGCGTGGTAGCTGTTCGCGATGTGTGGCACCCAGTCGAGATCATCGACGCGGTTCCAGAACGCCGCGTGCAACTTGGCCAGTTCATCCAGCATCCGCTCCGTGTCCGCCAGATCAGCGCCAGCCACCTGGTCGCCCACCCGATACTCCGACATGTCCTCCATCAGAATGAGGAAGTTGTCGCCTTCGAGTTCGGTCAGGTAGGTTCTGGGACTGTACGCGGCCGTGCGCTTGTCCAGCTCCGCAAAATAACGCGTCTCCCGCTCATAGAGCCGGTAGGTCATCGCCACGTTGCGATTGTTGGCGTTACGCGAAGGAAACTTCGCCACCAGCGTCCCTGGCACGGCGCCGGGATCACCAGCGACATCCAGGGTGAGGCGGGCAAGCTCGGACATCATGCCAACGCCCTCGCCAATTTGTGACTGCGTGACCGCGGCGATGGCCGACCCGGCAGGCAGCAGGTCGGCAGCGTGCAGCTTTTCGGTCAGCCAGGCAGCGGTGAGACCGTCAGGCATGCGTGGCAGGGAGGTCTCGACCATCGCGGCTCAGCGCACCACGATATGCTCGTTGTTCCAGGGCGACACCGTACCTTCACCACGGAATGCCTCGGGCAATTCCTCCACCATGTGATAGGTGGCGGCCAGCCTGCCGAAGCCCACAAAAAACGCCACGTTCATGCCCAGTTCCACAATCTGTGGCTCGGTGAAATGCTGACGCAATTCCTCATACAGGGCATCGTCGACGGCCAGGTGATCGGTGGCCATGAGTTCGCCGTAGCGAAGGGCCACCTTTTCCGCCGGTGTGAGATTGTCGGCCTCCTGGGGACGCTCCAGTGAACACACCAGGTCTTCCGTCACGCCATCATTCAACGCCGCGGTATAGCGGATGGCCATACAGCTGCGGCACTGATTGAAGAACGCAACACGCAGCCGCACCAGCTCGATGAGCTTCTCCGGCAGGGTGCGGTTCATTTTCAGCGCGCCGCCAAACGCGGAAAGCCCCTTGGCCAGGCCAGGGGTGTGGGCAAAAAACCGGGTAAGACCCTGCTCGAGATCCGTTGCCGTCTCCGGCCGCGCAATGGCACGCAGTTCGGGATCCCACTGGTCAGGGGTGAGTTTGCTCAGTCGACTCATGGTTTCGCTCCTCGCTCTCAGGAAACATGATTTATTACAGCCCGAACCTCGCCAGTGGGCCACCCGTTCAGAATATGCCTTCTTCGCGTACCGCGCCCAGCGACGTCTGAAACACCTGGATCAGCCGGTCGATTTCCGTCTCGCCATGTGCCGCGCTGAGAAATGCACGCTGGGTGCCGGGCACCAGGACGCCCTGGTTGAGCGCGTGCAGGTAGAACGCCTTCTCGGCCGCCACATTGACGTGCACCGCATCGCGCATGCTGTTCACAGGTTCGCGCTGGAAGAACATGTGGAACATGCTGCCCACGTGTTTCATCTGCGCCGGGATCTGATTGGCCTCGCAGTAGCCGTTCACAGCATTCGCCAGCCGGGCGCCCGCTGCCTCCAGGCGCGTATAGATGTCCGGGTGCGCCCGCAGGTGTGTCAGCATCGCACGCCCCGCCTCCATCGTCAGGGGATTGCCGGAGAAGGTACCACCGGAAAACACCCCCCGCTCGGCCGCCAGCCCCGTGAACACGTTCATGACATCCGCCTTGCCAGTAATGGCCCCCACGGGCAGGCCGCCACCCAGCACCTTGCCGTAGGTGGCGATGTCAGGCACCACATCGAAGCGGGCCTGCGCTCCCCCATAGGCCACGCGAAATCCGGTAATGACTTCATCGATGCCGAACAGCACGCCGTTGTCGCGACACACCTGCGCAAGTTCGCGGAGGAATTCCCCGGCTTCCGATTGCGGGTTCGAACTCTGTACGCCTTCCACGAACACCAGCGCGAGCTCATCGCGGTGACGACGGATCAGATCGAACGCATGCCGGTTGCGGTAGGGAAGCAGCAGCACCAGGTCTGACAGCGCGCGCGGAATACCATGTCCCATGGGCACCGCAACAGGCTCATCCACGGGGCTCGACGCATCGGTACGCCACATGCCGTAGTCGTGCGCGCCATGGTAGAAGCCATCGAACAAGGCAATTTTCTCGCGACCGCTGAAGCCCCGCGCCGCGCGGAAGGCATACATCGTCGCTTCGGAACCGGTGTTGCAGAATACGACTCGCTGCGCGCAGGGACTGGCTTCGTGCAGCAGCGTGGCCAGCCCCATCTGCGCGGTCGTGTGAATACCGAACATCCAGCCGTCTTCAGCACGGGACTGAATGGCACGCCGGATCTCGGGATGCGCATGGCCGAGCATGTGCAGACCAAAACCGACGGAGGTATCGATGTACCGATTGCCGTCGGCATCGAAAACGTAAGCGCCCTCGCCGCGCTCGATGAAGATGGGATGCGGCATCTCCAGGTTGGCGGCGAGACCCGAGTTGAGAATCTCGGAGCGATCCTGCGCGATCCGGCGCGAGCGCGGGGTCTTCGCTTCCAGTTCCGCCCGCGCCTGCGCAATGGTCGTCATGTCACACTCCCGGGCGTTCGTGCCTATTTTCCGGCCAGTCGCGCCACGACCGGCGCGAAGGCTTCCATGTTGTCCTTCGACACCGTGACATAGGAAATGCCGAACAGTTCGCGACGTCGCTGCAGCTCCTCGCAGATGGTGCCGACGCTGCCGAAGAGCGCATGAGGGTGTTTGCGCATCTCCGCTTCGCTCAGCCCGAAATTGGCCGCGAACGGCCCAAGGATGGGCGACGGATCGTCCATCACGAACGTGAAATAGGCGCCGATTTCAATTTCGAGCTGGTTGAAGCGGTCACCCGCCCCTTCGCGGATCCAGCCCACTTTCTTGCGGGTTTCGTCCTCCGTGGACTTCTGCACGCCGTCGGGACCAATCAGACCTTTGCGGTTGTTGAAATTGAGGCTGACGATGTCCGCTTCGCGTCCGGCCAGGCGCAGCACCCGCGGGCTGCCGCCACCAACCATGATCGGTGGCTTGGACACCGGCTTGGGCACACCGCTGAAATCCTTCCAGTGCACCGATGGGTTGCTGACATCAGCCATGCCATCGCCGCGGAAGGCTTTCACCGCCTCGATGACATCGGCCAGACGGTCGATGCGCACCCGGGGGTCGTCCATGGTGAGACCCACGGCGGCATACTCCTCCGTGATCCAGCCCGCGCCGAGACCGAACTCGAGCCGCCCGTCGGACAGCTTGTCGATCGTCATCGCTGACTTGATGAGGACCACCGGCAGGTGGTAGTCGATGCAGAAGACGCGGCAGCCAATCCGGATGGACTTTGTCACCGCCGCAGCCCACGCCATGGCGGGAATGGCGGCAAGGTTCTGCACGGGGTGATTCGCCTTCTGCAGGGCCGGCCCGTCGCCCAGCAGATGGTCAGCCAGATGAAAGGCGGAATAGCCGAGTTCCTCGGCCTTGCGTACCTGATCGGTCCAGTCCCTGCCGGAGTCGGCATTGAAAGACTGCACCGCGAAACGAAATGGTCGGCTCATGCTCCCCCCTCAGTGCACACGGTCCAGACAGTAGCGGATGCCGCGACGCAGCAACTCGTAATACTGGGGCTTGTCCCAGCTGCCGCGTTCGATATTCGGGTAATAGTCGACGATTGGCTGCATGTCCCAGTGCCCGCGACAATGACCGAGGTTCAGATACAGCACCTCACCGTTGCCCACCTTGTTTATGTAGTAAACCGGCCGCGGTTCGTCATCAGGCCAGTCCTTTTCGATGAAACCCGTCGCCTCACCCGTGAAATTGGTGTGCAGCAACGTATGCAGATCGCCGTGGATGCGGCAGAGATAGAGTTCGTCATCAGTCTCGAATTCGCCGATGCCTTTCACCAGTTCATGCTCAGGGTCCGTGACTTTGACGGTAAACGGCATGATCGGCGGATGGGCAATGAACTGGGTGCCCAGGGTCTCCATGAGAATCGGTGCGTTTTCCGGTGCGTTCACACCATTGGCAAGGAACTCGAGGATGGAATTGGTACCGTGCAGTGCAAACCAGCGCTTGCCGCTTCGGATGTACTCGCGAAGCGCTTTCTGCTCATCCTCCGTGGGCACGAGGTTGCAGGTATAGGTAATCAGGAAATCGCTGGCCTGGATGGCCGCCGTGTCCGCATAGTCCTTGGCAACCGTGACACGAATCGACGGATGCTCCGCCAGCAGTTTGAGCAGTTCCAGGCGGGCATGGTCGATATCGTGAAACTGACCGGCCGCAACGAGATACACACGGGTCAATGGCTCAGGCATGGTGGTCCTCCCCCAGGCAACTGTATAAAGGGCGAATTACTACCGACGCCTTGAGCCGACGCCCCATCGGGTGGCAGGCAGCTCGCGCCGGCCTTCAGGTGAATTGGTCGGCTCTCACAAATACGCCCACGGATTGTCCGCGGGCGGGAATTCTGCCGGGAGCCGGCGCCGCGAACACGGCACCGGCACCTGCCGGACTCGCTCAGAACTGGATGCGCTTGGTGAACCCGCCATCGATGACGATGTTGGTACCCGTCGTGAACGCGGCACGCGGGCTGGAGAGGAATACCACCTGGTCGGCGATCTCCTGCGCGCTGCCCATGCGACCGACCGGAATCTCCTTCACGGTTGCGTCGTAGAACGCCGTCATGTTCTTGCGAATGTTGTCCCATGCACCACCCTCGATCATGATCGGGCCGGGGCTGATGGCATTGACGCGGATCTTTTTCGCACCGAGGTCCTGCGAGAGGGCACCGGAGTACTGCAGAAGTGCCGCCTTCATCGAGTTGTACGCCCCGGCGCGGATGAACTTCTCCAGCGCTGCCGTGGTGGAAATCATCAGGATGCTTGCGTTGCCGGATTTCTCCAGGTGCGGCAGGCCCGCTTCCACCAGGCGAACGGTGCCCAGCACGTCGTGCTCGAAGTTGGCGCGCCAGCCGGCTTCGCCCGGCGCATTGCCGCCGCTGACATTGGAGACGATGGTGTCGATACCACCCAGCGCCGCGGCAGACGCTTCGATCCACGCCTTCAGCGAGTCGCCATTGCCGACGTCCACCGCCTGACCGAACGCCTTCACGCCCTTGGCGGACAGCGCCTTCACCGCTTCGTCGATTTCCGCCTGGTTGCGCGCGCAGATGGCAACGTTGCAGCCTTCATCGGCAAACGTGTCCGCAATTGCACGGCCGATGCCCCGGGTTGCTCCGGTAATCAGCGCTTTCCCACCCTTCAGTTTCAGATCCATGTTGCCCTCTCTATTGGTCGCGTTATTCGTCGCGTTTCATCGCCAGTGGTTGGCTGGCCGCGTAGTTCGCTTCAGTTACGTGTCGTTCTGGCCCCAGTTTCGCTTCGGTGACAGGACCGGCCTCGCCGCGGGCTCAGAACGGACTGAACCGGGGCGGTGGCGGCCTGTCATCCGCGGACACGGAGATGCACACCTTACCGCCTTCCACCACAACCGGAAAAGTCTTTACCGGTTGTGAGGCCGGCGGCGACATGCAGGCGCCGCTTCTGACATCGAAGCGTGCCCCGTGCAGCGGACAGCGCACCAGGTGTCCGGCCAGCCTGCCCTTGCTCAGCGCCTGTCGCGCATGCGAGCACAGATCGCTGAGCGCGTAGTACTGCCCCTCGACCTGGCACACCAGCACATCCACGCCATTCACCCGGGTGCCGATCATGCCGCCCTCCTCGAGGGCGGCGACAGGCACCACCGGAATCATCTCACCCATTTGGCCGGGTTCCGGTACATGTAGTCATCGATGGTCTTGTGGAAATGCCGTATGCGCAGTTCCTGAGCAGATATCCACAACCCCCGGAAGCCGGCTGAATTCATGCCGGCCTGCACCATCGACAGGTTCGAGGCATCCTGATCCAGCACCTCGCCGATCGATTCTTCACCGTGCTTGAACTGACGATGCTCCGGGCGCTCCGGCCAGGGCTGCCCTTTGGGAATCATCGAGTAGTTCTGCAGGTCGTAGTACATCTTGTTCGGGTCGGTCGGATGTGGCCGCTGACGGAACAGCATCGCGCTGTTGCAGTGAATGTTCCACGTCAGGTTCGGGAAGATCAGGTAGTGATAATCATCAGTAAGCTGATCGTCGTTCAGATCCGAATAGTCGTAACCCATCTTCTCCGCATTGGCGCGCAGGTGTTTCTGAATGGCTCGCCGCGCCCCCAGGCCGTCGCCCTGGTAATTGTCCGGGTCCATGCCGTTCATCTGCAGGAACATGCGCAGGCCGTCATCGATGATGGAGCCATCCTCGATGTGTGTGGAAACGGCGCCGAACGGGATCAGATAGCGATTGTGCCGCTCGTAGCAGTCGATCTGGACATCGTAGTCCTCGATGTAGCCCATCAGCTGCGGGTGCGTGCCAGCCACGTGGTAGGTTTCGTTGAACGCGTCCACCGACGCTTTCCAGTTGCACTCCCACTCCACGGTGACGTCGTTCACCAGCGCCATGCGATCCATGTGATAGGGGTCGAGGTGTTCCGGAATGACCCCCAGGAAATCGCGCAGCGGCTCCACGTCGGGATTCAGGCTGAACCACACCCAGGCACCCCACACATCACACGGCAGCTTGACGATGGACAGCCTGTCGCATGGCGCCCCCTGCGGGAACGTCTCGGCGTCGGGCACATGGGTGAGCTCACCGCGCAGGTTGTATTCCCACAGGTGATACGCGCACCGGAAAGCATCGGTGTTGCCGCGCGCCCCGTAGGCCACCTGGTTACCACGGTGCGAACAGACGTTGTAGAAGGCGTTGTACTGGCCCTTCTCGTCCTTCGTGAGGACAATGCTTTCCTTGCCGATGCTGGTGACGACGTAGTCGCCAGCCTCTTTCAGATCGCCGATCCACGCCCCCATCAGCCAGACCTTGGTCCACATGCGCTCCCACTCGAGTCGCGCGAAATCGGTGGAGGTATAGCGCTCCTTGGGAATCAGATCGTGTCCCAGATCCGGGTCCGGCGCTTTCTCGCACGGTGTCTTGCTGGATTGTGGATCGGCAAAGCGTTCGATCTTCCGATAAACGGTCATGTTTCTCCCTCCTGCTCGCTCTCTGGAAAACAGTCATCGCTGAAGGTTTTTAGTGTACCCGCACGCCGACGGCCCCACCACCGGGTCCTGGATGTTCCTTTCCCCCCGCCCCCATAAACCGGCAGCCTTGACTGTTTTTCGGTACGACGCACAATGCCGCCTCCAGAATTTCGGGAGAGGGCCATGACCGCCAACCGCATCAATCGCCAGTTCCGCCTTGCGGCCCGCCCGCAGGGCATGGTGAAGGAAAGCGACCTTGCCTACGCGGAGGCGCCGGTACCTGAGCCGGCCGCGGACGAGGTACTGGTGAAAACCTCCCATATCTCGCTGGATCCGTCCATGCGGGGACAAATGGAGAATCGCGCTGATTATGTGGCCCCGCTGCAGATCGGCGATGTGATGCGCGCCGGCGGCGCCGGCACGGTGGTGGCATCCAACCGTGCGGACCTCGCCGTCGGCACCCTCGTCACCGGCAGCTTCGGCATGCAGGACTACTGCCTCTCCAACGGCCGCGACATTCCGCTGCGCCGCTTTCCCGCCGGCGTGGATGCCGTGACCGCACTTGGCGTACTCGGCGGCACCGGCATGACCGCGTTCTTCGGCATGCTCGAGCTCGGCCAACCCCGCCAGGGCAATACGGTTGTGGTGTCGGGCGCCGCGGGCGCCACGGGCAGCATCGCAGGGCAGATCGCGCGGCTGAAAGGCTGCCGGGTGATCGGCATCGCGGGCAGCCCCGACAAATGCCGCTGGCTGGTCGACGATCTCGGCTTCGACGCCGCCATCAACTACAAGACGCAGAATGTGGGCGAGGAACTGGATCGCCTGTGTCCGCAAGGCATCGATGTGTATTTCGACAACGTCGGCGGTGAAATTCTGGATGCCTGCCTGGCGCGCATCGCCATGCACGCACGCGTGGTGATCTGCGGTGGAATCTCCCGCTACAACACAACGGGGCCGATTCCGGGGCCACGCAACTACTTCAACCTGGTCTACCGGCGGGCACGCATGGAGGGCTTCATCGTCATCGACTATGCAAGCCGGTTCGACCAGGCGGCCGGGGAAATGAAGCAGTGGATCGATGCCGGCCTGATCCGCCATCGGGCAACCGTCATCGACGGTTTCACCGCATTGCCGAAGGCCCTGGTACAACTGTTCTCCGGCGTGAATACCGGCAAGTTGCTGGTGAAGACGGACTGACTGGCGTACGGCATGCCGCGCATGGCCGCATGCCGCACCGGATGTGCTCAGGCGCGTGCGCGGCGCACCGGTCGCGATTCCGCCGCGGCGTCAGCCGCGTTCAGGGCGATGGCGTAGCGCAACTTGCACGCGCCCTCAAAGGTGGTCCTGACCACCACCGTGGTTGCCGGCTGCTTGTGGTGGTACCCGGCACTGAACCAGCCCAGCCGCTGTTTCTCATCACCCCGGAACATGGCTACGTCCACGCCTTCCGGCAGTCGCAGGCTGAGCGAACGTCCGCACCGCGTAACCTCCACCACCCCATCGATCACCGTCACCGCACAATCGGGATGGAAGTGGAACGCCGCCGCGTAGCGGTGCGGCGCCTGGCCACGCACGTCGTCTTCCACTTCGAGCACGCGCCGCGCTTTATCCAGGCAATAACTTCGCTCGACGCTGACGGGATCGACCAGCACGGCGTAACCATCGTGAGCGCCACGGAAGAACGTGACCGCCTCATCGTCCTGCCAGCACAGGGGCGTTGCCGTCGTGCGCCGGCCCCACAGAAAGGCGCCGAGCATTTCGCTCTGGTCCTCATCATCGATGCACGCCGTATTGTGATTCAGCGTTCGGCGGAAGGCATCGCGCCAGTCGGGTTGGGTGAAATAGTCGAAGGTTCCGGGATCCACCAGCATGGCCAGACCACCCAGACGGATATCGAACGCCAGCGCATCCGCATGGCCGTGCGCGGCGATACTGCCGTAGCCCAGCGGCGCGCAGTCCACATGCACGCTGATGCGGTTCGCGCCTTCGCCACACTGGAGCAGATAGTGACCGCTTTCCGGCCACGCGTGTGAACGCAACGCGCCGGGCGTGGTGTCCTCGTGCCCGGCCTGCGTTTCCAGGGGCACGTCGAACAGCCAGTAGGCGGTCTCACAGGTGGCCACACGCGCATCGCCGAACATCACGCGGGACACCGCGGAAACCCAGCGCACGTCGTGCGAGTGATCACCGAGATTCAGCACGTAACCGTCGTCCTTGTCGCCATAGAACGGCAACTCGTTGCCGCCCTCACCAAAGGTGGCGAGGTAGGCACACGCGCGCTGCAACCGGTCAAGATAATCTGGCGGCATGGGCTCCCCGGTGCGCTCGCCGACCAGCGCGCAGACCGTGAAGAACTGGATACTGAAGAACTGGTAGCCCAGTGCCTGTTCCTGGGTGCCACCATCGCAGTGGAACTGGCTCAGGATTTCGCGGCAGAGAATCTCGCGCGTCAGCGCCCGCAGGCGCGCGGAATCCGGCAGCATCGGCAGGTAACTGGTAGCAACAAATACGCCGGCGGCTTCGCCCACCAGGTGGTTGTTGGCGGAGCTGCCCCGGGAGAATTTCCGGCCGAGATCCCACACATGCTGCGCCAGCGCGACGTGGATGCGCGCCCAGCTCGACTCCCGCATCGGATAGTCGCGCAGCAGATCGAGCGCCCACACCCAGTTGACGAGGCGCACGCCAAGCTCGAGCGGATTTTTCCAGTTCATGCCGTGGCCAAACGGATTGGCGTCGAGCCAGCTTTCCCACACACGCACCGCGCCATCGCCATACTTCGCATCACGCGTCTGGAACCAGGCGCGCGCCAGTACAACGAGCTGATGATGCCGGGACGGCTCCCAGACTTCCTTGCAGTCGCCGGACACACTGGCCACCCGATAGTCCACCAGCGGGCAGGGCGCCGTGGGCGCGGCAAGTCCCTGGTTCCAGTCCCGATGCCAGTCGATATCGTCGCCGAGATGCAGATCGGCGTGCTGAAAGAACGACAGCCGGTTCTCGAGAACGCGGTCTGCAGCCGCCCTGAGCTCAGTAAGCCGGGCCTCGGGCAAACGATGCACGGCAGGCCGCACGCTGAAGCCCGGCTCCAGCGCCGCCCAGGCGACGGCAGGATGCGTTTTCGGAAACAACCCGGTCGGGATGCGGGCCAGGTCGATCAGCTCGCGCGAGGCACCACCGATCCGCCACAGAATTTCCGACAGATCCATGCGCCGAAGGCGGTGGTAGTACCAGTGAAGGCTTTGCATATCGATTCCCTTGCCACGTCGTGCGACAGACCGTCATCCGCTGCCGCGGCTGTGCTCCTGCGGCGCCTCCCGGCACGGCTTGCGCCTGCGCCTTGCGACATGCCGCCACACGGATCTGGCCGATTCTAGCGGTGTGTCGATATCCGGAATGCGAACTGTGTAATACCAGGCGACTGCGTACCGGGACAGCGCACGCAGTGACGATCGGGCGGCGAACACGGCCAGGAGAGATGCGCGAAAAGCATCACACGGCACGTGTGAAGAAACGCACAGGCATCGGTCAGCAGCTGGCCACCTGGCAATTGCCAGCCCTGTCGCGCATGGAACTTCGTTCCATGAGAGGCTGCTCAAAAAGCAGCCTGGTATGCCGGCCAGGGATGGCTGGCCCGAAAATGCGGCGAAAAAAACTGTATTTGGCGCGAGGCGGCGACAGCTGAACATTTCCCGGGAGGACTTTTTTCAGCATCGAGTCGGGGGCAGCCGCAGAAGGGACGGCGTCTTCGCTGCCTCCTCCCTGTCCCGGGGCCGTTGCCGGGCCCGGGACGCGGGGAAGCAGACTCAGGCGATATTCACCTTGCGGGTTTTGGCGGCGCCAGTACGCCGTTTGCCGTCATACAGGAATTCCGCACCGTCCAGGTCCGTTGCGGGAATCTGCTCCTTTTCGGCCCAGTAGTCCTGATTGTGACGCCACTCGGGCTTGTCACCCCGCTGCGGCAGCTTGTGGATATCCCGCATGATGTAATTCGGGTTGAAATTCTCCTGCTCGATCCAGGGCAGGATCTGCATGTCCCGGTCCTCATCCCTGAACGTCACCTCGACCCGTTTGGCACCGATGTCGTCCATGTGATTGAGCAGGTTGCACACGAAGTCGCCGAGCATGTCCACACGCAGCGTCCAGCTGGCACGGAAATAACCGAACACCCACACGAGATTGGGAACGCCGGTGAACATCATGCCGCGGTAGTTGACCGTGTCGTGCCAGTCCACGGGCTTGTCATCCACCGTAAAGGGAATGTTCCCCATCACGGACAGGTGGAAACCGGTGCAGGCGACGATGATGTCCGCCTCGATCTCTTCACCCGAGGCCGTTCTAACACCTTTCTCGGTGAACGTCTCCAGCGTATCCGTGACCACGGACAGCTTGCCCTCGACCGCCGCCTTGAAGACATCCGCTTCGGGGCAGAAGGCCAGACGCTGCTGCCAGGGCCGGTATTTCGGAATGAAATGCGGCTCGAACTGGAAATCCTCGCCCACGTAGGAACGCACGAGCGCTTTCAGTTCCTCGAACACCGCGTCCGGCTCTTCGAGGCAGCGCTTCGTCATCACATCCTGGTCGTACAGGATCTGCGCCCGAACGACGCGGTGGATGGTCGGCTCATCGATACCGATCTGACGCAGTCGGTCCGCCAGCTCGTTGCGATTTTCGCTGCAGAAGAAATACGTCGGTGAACGCTGCAACATGGTGACGTGGGCGGCTGATTTGGCGAACTCGGGAATCACGGTCGCCGCCGTGGCGCCCGAGCCGATGACCAGCACCTTCTTGCCCGTGTAGTCGATCTTCGGATCCCAGAGCTGGGCGTGAATGAACAGGCCCTTGAACTTGTCCCGGTTCGGCCAGTCGGGGATGTAGGGATTCTCGTGGTCGTAGTACCCCTGGCACATCCACAGGAAGCTGCAGGTGTATTTCACGACGACGCCATCGTCCTCCCGCCGCGCTTCCACCGTCCACAGGTTGTCCTTGCTGGACCAGCTGCAGCCGATGATGCGATGGCCGTACCTGATGTGTTTGTCGATACCGTTTTCCTCGATGACCTCACCCATGTAATCGAGGATGGCCCCGGCGCTGGCAATCGGTACGCCAACCCACGGCTTGAACCGGTAGCCGAAGGTATACAGGTCGGAATCGGAGCGAATGCCCGGGTATTTGTGGGTTTCCCAGGTACCACCGAACGTCTTCTGCATCTCCAGGATCACGTAGCTCTTGTCCGGGCACTGCTCCTGCAGGTGGTAGGCCGAGCCCACCCCGGAAACGCCCGCGCCAACGATCAGCACGTCCACATGCGTCGGTTTGTCCTGTTTCGTTTTCAGCTCTGTTGCGCCCACCATTACCCTCCTGACGATTGCCTTGCCCGCCCCCTCGGCAGGACCGGGACTCTCCCCGACCGACAAGGGCGTTGATTCCGCTGACCGATGGACGCACGGCATATGCCCTTCGACCATCGCTTTGTACGGCGAACCTTTTACCACAGGCCCGGGTTGGCGCGACTCCGTGATTGCCACTATCTGCCGCCGCGGACGACGAGGTGGCGACGCGCGACGTCAATGGGTTGCAGGTCATCGCCCGAACCAGGTACCGGGTTACTGAAAAGACTCCCGTCGCCATCCCTCCAATGCCTTCCGGCATGGCACCCGCAGCGGCAGGGTTGCCAGCAACGGGCAACAACGCAGAGGTATGGTGCTGGGCGGCGGAGCGACTCTGTCTAGAGAGGAATGGCCACATCGCAGATCACTACCGCTGGCCGCACGGGAATGTCGGCTGGGATAGCGACTTCCAGGGCAAACGATGCGTTGCCGCCGGGAACGAAGGTCTGGTCCGCCGCCCCCACCAGTCGAAGCTCGAGCTGGTAGTAGGGCAGCGTGCCCGCCATCAGTGCATCCATCGCGCCAAGGACCATGGGTAGCTGCCGGCGGTCGCTCACCTGAACGCTGGCGCCACCGGTGCGCATTGCCAGTCGCGACAGGCCATTGTTGAATGCCTCCACCGCATCGATCCGCACCCCCGCATCGACAGCAGTCCGGGCAACCGAACGGATTTCGTCGAGAAACAGTTCCGCACGGTTCGCCAGCAACACGGCATGCCGCAGCGTCCCGGGCAGACCAAAGCCTTCCTCTGCCGCCACGGCACTCAGCAATGGTGTCAGCACCTGCGCCACCGGCGGCGTGGCACCAGCCGGTTGCGCGAGATCGTCAGCAGCGGCTGCCAATATCTCACCCGCGTTGGTGAATTCGCCACGCGTGGTCAATACCACCCCACTGCCATCGTGCTGATAGTCAAAGAGCGCCGCCTTGTCGTTGCCGCCCAGGTCCGCGAAGTACCGACGCAGCGCGGCAATCTGTTCCTGTTCGTTGTATTGGTCATAGCGTTCAACAGCGATGCCGGCAATATAGGGATGGCGCACGCCGCCTTCCTGAAAGGCACGCAACTGCGGAATGCCCTCTACCGAAAAGGCACCGCCATCGCCCGCAAAATTGTCCTCGGCATCGCTGGCGCAGTACGAAGGAGCCCAGCACTCATAGCCGCGCCAGGAAAAATCCGCCCCCGTCAGGTTGCGAATGGGCGCCGAGTTGCCACCGATGACCGCGATATCGAGCAGGACGGTCATCGCGCGCCCATCGTCTTCGCGTTCCAGCATGCGGGTGCCCAGTATCAGCGGCCGGCCCACAGCCCACGCCCCTTCCGCCGCCAGCGTAAAACCCATGCCCCTGCCGACCTCGGCCGGATCCACCACCTGGTCCGTCAAGGGTTCAAAGTCGTCCGCCGTGATATCAACGACAATCTGCTCCGCGGTAAGCCGGGTGAACGTCACCTCGCCCGCACCATCGGTCAGGGCCTGCAGTTGTGTCGTGCCTGACCTTATCTGCACCCGCGCGTTGCTGATCGGGCGCTCGTTGACATCCTTTACCTCAAAGGTGATGTCGTAGCGTCGACCAGCCCCGGCATCGAAGGGGTTGCCCGAGCTGCCGCCACTGCAGGCAAAGAGCAACACAACCAACGACAGCACAATCGATCTCAGACCGTTCCCACGCACGCCTGGCTCCCCGGTTTCTGAACAAGGTCCGCGAAGCGTGGCGTGTGTCCTGCGATGCGCCCATGGAGATCACCTGCAGATGCCATGGAGACTGTCTGCAGGTGGGTGGGGACACCACGCGCAGGCGGGACTGGCGTACGCAGCAATGTGTCGTAGATGATTGAAATACTGGCGAAAATCACCGATGGCTAGCCATGCCTGGTACACCCTCGGCGAGTCACTGCCTGGCGCCTTGCAACCCGCGCGAAAATCAGACCGATGCCGTACCATTCGCTGCCGCCAGACCATTGCACCCATGCCCATCTATCGCTTCGGTGACTTCGAACTCGATCCGGACATCCGTCAGCTGCGGTGCTCCGGTCAGGTCGTGCCCCTGGAGCGTCGACCGTTCGATCTTCTGGCACTGCTGCTCAGCGATCCGACCCGCACGTTCACCCGCCAGGAAATTGTTGCCAGCCTCTGGCCGGACAACGTCATCATCGACTTCGAGGCGGGGCTCAACACGCTGGTGCGCAAGGTGCGGCAGGCACTCGGGGATACGGTGGACGAGCCCCGGTACGTGGCCACCGTGCCGGCGCGGGGCTACCGATTCATTGCTCCTGTGGACAGCCTGACGCCGGCGGATACCCCGCCCCGCGCCGATCCGCCGACGCCGGTACCGCCCGTCCCGCCAGAATCCGCACCGGCATCCAGGCCACGGACGCGGCTGGCGATGGTAACGATGCTGCTGCTCCTGATCGCAGGGGGGGCGGTCTGGGGACTCTGGCCACGTGAAGCCGCGACGGTGCACATCGCCGTGCTGCCGTTTCGCAATCTCACCGGTGATACCGAACTCGACTTCCTGGCCGCCGGACTGGCGGAAGAGACGAGCCTGTCGCTCGCCCGCATCGACCTCGCCAGCCTCCGTCTGCTCGGCGGTGTGTCCGGGCGCGCCATGACGGCGCCGAACGTCTCCACCCAGGAGGCCGGCAGACGCCTGGGGGCGGACTACGTCGTCGACAGCTCGCTCAGAGCCGACGCTACCCGGTTGCGCGTGCTGTCGCGACTGGTGCGCGTTGCCGACGGTGAAGCGCTGTGGTCGGCAGCCTTCGATCGCGCACGAACCGACCTGCTCGGCCTGCAGCGGGAGCTCAGCATCGCGATCGCGGAACAGGTACGCCAGCGTCTGGTTCCCGGTGCGGATGCACCGACGGCATCAGCACTGACGGCCAACCCCACCGCCTACGCGTTGTACCTGCAAGGCCGCTATGCGTGGAGCAAGCTGTCACCGCTGAACGTACGTCAGGCGCAGGAACGTTTCGAAGCGGCCATCGAAGCCGACCCCGGATTTGCGCTCGCGTGGGCCGGCCTGTCGCAGGTCGCCAGCACGTCGGTGATGATCGCCGATGCGGCGCCGGACATCGCGGTTGCCCAGGCGCGCGAGGCGCTGCGTCGGGCGGTGGACCTCAGCCCCGACCTCGCGGAGGTGCACTACGCCACCGGGTATCTGCATCTGTTCATCGACTGGGACATGCCGGCCGCAGTCGCCGCCGCGCGCCGGGCCATCGCACGGGATCCGAACAGCGCCACGGCACACATGCTGCTCGGCATGGCGCTGGCGATGACGGGCGATGCCGTCGAAGCCCGCATGGCCCTGCGACGCGCCCGGGAGCTCGATCCCTTTTTTGCGCTTACCTGGGCAAATTCGGCAAATCTGGCGCTTATGGCGGGCGATCCCGCGGAAGCACTGGAGTACGCGCGCCAGGCCGTGACCATCGATCCGGATAACTGGGTCGCCTTCTTCCACCTCGGTAATTCGCTGAGGGCGCTCGGCAAACCAGCGGAAGCCATTGACGCGTATGTCAGCGCGGCACGCCTTTCCGGCGACAATTCGAAGGTCGTCTCGGCGCTCGGGGCGCTGCTGGCGTCGCTGGGCCGCACGAACGAGGCGCGGGAGATACTTGGCCAGATGACGGAACGGGCACGCACGGGCTATTTGCCACCCATCGCCTTTGCGGTCATTCACGTGGCGCTGGGCGAGACCGGACCTGCGCTCGATGCCATCGAGCGCGCCATTGCCGTGCACGATGTGCACCTGCTCGGTCTGCGCAACGATCCGCGCCTGCGCGCCCTGCAGGCCGAGCCGCGATTCCAGACCCTCGTGCAGCGTGCCGAGGCGGCGGGCGCAAACGCTTCCGCGACACCCGACAGATCCGGGAGCAGCGGGATCTGAACCCGCGACCGCGCGCTCAGACCAGGGTTCTGCCCCCATCGACAACCAACACCTGGCCGGTGGTGTACGTGCCAGTCATGAGATAGAGATACGCGCGTGCCACCTCGTCGGGCATGGCGGCTCTGGGCAGCGGCTGATGCCCGGTCATGCGGCGCAGGCGTTCGTCCCGTTCGGCCTCCGGTATGTCATCCCACACGCCGGTCAGCACCAGCCCCGGACACACCGCGTTCACCCGTAAGGGTGCCAGATCGACGGCCAGCGCACGCGTCAGATGCTCGACGGCGCCAGCCATGGCGGTACTCAGCGGCGCCGCCTTGCGGGGCCGATGGGCGACGACGCCATCGGTGAGCGTGATCGACCCGTCTTCCGCCAGATGCGGCGCCGCGTGCTTGATCGTCGCCAGCGCACCCCAGAAGCGCACGGCGAAAACGGCGCCGGCTGCTTCAAGGTCCAGCTCCGCCACCGGCCGCGGCGCGCGAAAACTGCCCCAGTCGCCGGCCGTGTACACCAGGTGGTCGACAGGACCGGCTGCGGCGAAGAAAGCGGCAACGCTGGCTTCGTCGCGCACGTCGATGGCGCGCCCCGACGCCTTGCCGCCGAGCGCCGACACCGCCCTGGCAACCCGCCCGCTATCACTCGAGCCGATACACACGTGCGCACCCGCCGCGGCAGCCAGCCGGGCAACCGCAAGCCCGATACCGGCACTACCGCCGATGACCACCACGCGCCTGGATTCGAGACTTCCCGGCATCACCGCATCCCTCCTCTCGCCACCCTGCCTGCTACCGGTCGCTCACCCACTCGATGGCATTGCGTATCAGCCGCCGGAACGGCTCGCTGGCGTACGCCACCGGGTCATCGCCGCACTGCAGGTAGACGACGCGACTGTTACCCGCTTCGCGTGTCCAGCCGATGAGGTTGCTGCCTGGCGCGTGCGTCCAGCCGGCGTTGTCGAACATGCGTCGCTGGGCGACGGCCAACTCGGCCGAATAGAAGTTTTCCTGCACGAACGCGTAATCGCTGGTGAGCAGCGGCTGCACGTCGTCTTCGAACACCTCGTACAAATACAGCTCGTCCGTGATGCTGAATTCCTCCGGCACCCCCGCCGTCACCGGATGTTCTGCGACCACGCGCACGTTGTGGGTCACGTGGTGACGGTAGCCCGAGTCCTGACATTGCCGGCCCCGCAGTTCACCCGGCATGTAGAGGAAGCGCCCGCCAACCAGCTCGGCAAATTCCGGCCACGCGGGCCAGCCGGCGATGGCGTGATGCAGGAAGACGAAACCGTGGCCCGCATCCACCAGCGCCCGAAAATTTCGCCGGAAGCGTTCGGACGGCGCCAGGAAATCCGGCGGACCATCCGGCCTGAAGCGGATGCCCGGCATGTCGTAGAGCACGAAGGCGTCATACGGCGCCGCTTCCTCCACCGAGAACAGCGCCTGCGCCGCCGGCTGCTCCACCAGCGTGTAGTCCACGCCATCCATCTGGTCGAATATGTCGTAGAACGGTTGCCGTTCGTACGGATGGCCTTTCGTGACTAACAGGACGTTGCGCATCTACACTCTCCCTTCTATTTGGCAACGGCAGCTTCCGGCATGTCGAAGAACGGCAACACCGACAATGCAGGCAATACGCTGAGCTGGCAGCAGACGAAAAGCCAGCTCACGCGCAATTCCATCCTCGATGCCGCGGTAAGCGTGATTTACGACCTCGGATACGCCAATACCACCACCGAAGCGGTGGCGCGGCGCGCAGGCGTCAGCCGCGGCGCCATGCTGCATCACTTCCCGAATCGCCAGCAACTCATCGAAGCCACGGTACGCCATCTCAACGAACTGCGCCTGGCGATGTTCGCGCGGGAGGAAAGCGAAGTACAGGCCGGCGCCGAGTACACGCGGGTGGAGGAAGGCATCGATGCCTACTGGCGTCAGCTCAACACGCCAACGTTCATCGTCTTCCAGGAATTGAAGGTCGCCGCGCGCACCGACTCGCAGCTGGCCACCGTGCTGCTGCCGGCGCTGAAGGAATTCGAGCTGGCCTGGGGAGAAGCGTCACGTCAGATCTTTCCCGACCTGGCCCTGTCGGAGTCGTTCACGCGCGCCAATTACATGACCCGCTACATCCTCGAGGGCATGGCGGGTACGCTGGCCATCGAAGGGCCGGAAGCGCCGGTGGAAATGATGATGCAATGGCTCAAGCGCGAGCTGCGCAGGGACTTCAGCGACGTGCTGGGTACGGTGCCTCGCGACAAGGCCGAACGACGACAGAAGGAGTCGAAGCGATGACCGCAGACCTGGCCGGTGGGCTGGCCGACCCCGACATTCAGGAACATCCCGAGGCCTATTACCATGCGCTGCGCGCCCAGCCGGTTTTTCACGACACCCGGCTCGGCTTCTACATCTGCTCCGACTACCGCCTGCTGCGCGAGGTGCTGCGCGATACCGAACGTTTCTCCAGCATCGACAGCCAGCGCATGGATGATCTGCGTACGCCACCCGAGGCAGCGCTGACCATTCGTCGCCAGCTGGTTCCGCCGGTGAATACGCTTGTCACGAACGACCCGCCGGACCACACGCGCATCCGCCGCATGGTCGACGCCCCCTTCCGGCCACGCAGTATCGAGACGCTGCGCGCCGGTATCGTCGACATCGTGAATCAGTGCATCGATGCGTTCATTTCCCGTGGCACCTGCGAGGTGGTCAGCGACTACGCCATACCGATCCCGGTGCGGGTGATTGCCGACATGCTCGGCATCGACCGCGACATGGCGCCGAAGATCAAGGAATGGTCCGACGCTTCGGTGGAGCCGCTGGGCATGATGGTGAGCGATGAACGCCTGGTGGCCTGCGCACGCCTGATGCAGGAATTTCAGGCCTTCATGATCAGCGAACTCGAAGCGCGGCAACGGCAACCGCGGGACGATCTGCTGTCGCATCTGACACAGGCACGCGACGACAGCAATGAACCACTGACGCTGCCGCAGATGCTGTCGCTGACCCAGCAGTTCCTGGTGGCGGGCAACGAAACCACCACCAACGGTATCGCCGCGGGTGTGCAACTGCTCATCGCGCATCCCGACCAGCAGGCTATCCTGCGGCAGCACCCGGAACGGCTGTTGACGTTCACCAACGAAGTGCTGCGCCTGGAAGCACCTGTGCAGGGCCTGTTCCGCATCGTCACGCGCGACACCGAGCTCGGCGGCGTGACGCTGCCGGCCGGCGCGCGACTCATGCTGCGGTTCGCCGCCGCCAACCGGGATCCGGGCAAATACACCAATCCCGATGATCTGGATGTCTGGCGCCACAACACGGGAACGCACGTGGCGTTCGGCGCCGGCATTCACCATTGCATCGGCGCAAATCTGGCCAGGGAGGAAATGACCCAGGCATTCGGCGTGCTGCTCGAACGCACGCGGAACCTCGCATTCCGCGCCGGGGACAACGATTTTGCGCACCACCCGTCGATGATCCTGCGCGGCCTGAAACGGCTGCACATCACCTTCGACAGTCATTGCTGAACGGCGGAAGCAGCGCTGGCGCTGCTTCCGCGCGGGCTCAGCCCGTCTTTTCCCAGAACGGCGCGCGCAGTTTGCGCTTGTTGATCTTGCCCATGGTGTTGCGGCCGAGATCGTCCACCCAGTCGAGCGTCTTCGGGCACTTGTAATGGCTCAGTCGCTCGCGGCACCAGGCGATGACCTCCGCGGCGGACGGCGGATTCTGTGCATCCTTCGGGATGGCCAGCGCCTTCAGTTCCTCGCCCATCTCGGGATGCGGGATACCGATGCAGGCCACATCGAGAACGCCGGGATGGTGAATGAGCACCTGCTCGGCTTCCGCCGGGTAGATGTTGGCGCCGCCGGAGACCACCATGTCGCTGAAACGATCCGTGATGAAGACGTAGCCTTCCTCGTTCATGTAGGCAATTTCACCCAGCGTGAATACTCCGGGGGCGATGTGCGCGGCGGCCGACTTCTCGGGATCGTTGTGATAGATCACGCCGCGCCCGGTGGCGTCCCGGAAATACAGACGCCCTTCCGTACCGGGCGGCACCGGATTGTTGTCATCGTCCAGAATCATCGCCTCGAAGGGCGGATTCACCGCCTTGCCCACCGAACCCGGGTACTTCAGCCACTCCTCGGAAGTGATCATGCAGGTAGTGCCGACTTCGCTCGCGCCGTAGGCGTCGACGAACACGGGTCCCCACCATTCGATCATGGCCCGCTTCACATCCACCGGACACTTGGCGCCGGTGTGGCTGATGCGCTGCAACGAACTGACGTCGTACTTCGCCTTCACGTCATCGGGCAGGGCCAGCAGGCGCACGAAGTGCGTGGGTACCATTACCGAGTTGCCAATCTTGAATTCGTCGATGGTCTTCAAGGTTTTTTCAGCGTCGAAGCGGCCGAGGATGACGCTCGAGACTCCCGCCGCCAGCAGGCGTGCCCCCGACAGCGGGCCCGTGTGATACATCGGCCCCACCACCAGGTGCCGGCCGAGCGCGGCCATCGGACTCTGCCCCAGGTTGTCCAGATGCTCGCCCACCGTGCTGCCGCCGGCGAACATGGTGGGCGGCAGCTCCGTGCCTTTCGGCCTGCCGGTGGTGCCCGAGGTGTACAGCAGATTGGGCCGGGGTGGGATATCCAGCGGCGGCGTGGCGCCCGATTGACGCCCGAGCCACTCCCGGAACGCGGTCACGCCCGCGGGAACATCACCCCAGCCGATCACCGTGGCGACCCCTGCTTCCTTCGCGGCGGCAACGCCGCGCTCCGCGGTACGACCATCCACGAACAGCACGCGGGTGCCGGAATCCTGCAGGATGTAGGCGACTTCCTCCGCCGTGAGGTGGAAGTTGACCGGCACGACGGAACAACCGGCAATCAGCCCGCCCAGATTCGCAAACGCCGTCTCGCAGGCGTTTTCGGCGAATACGGCGATACGTCGGGCATCGCCCAGGTCACAGGCGTGCAGGCCGTTCGCAACCCGGTTCAGGATGTCCTCGATTTCCGCCCAGCGGTAGGCGCTGGTTTCGTCGCGAAGCGCAATCTCGTCCGGTCGCTCGACGGCGAGACGCGCGGCAAAGGTGGTCATGATGCTCCCCTGTTGGTGCTGTAACGGGTTTCAGTTATAAAGGAGCGCTCATTTCCTGCCAACCGAAAGCAGCAAATCACACCAAAGTATGGGGAGGCACCGTGGCGGTCACGCTCACTGACTCGATTTTGAAGGACCTGCACCTGCGCATGGTCCGCATACGCCGTTTCGAGGAAACGGCCGGCAAGATGATGGAATCCGGAAAAATACCGGGCGCCCTGCACCTGTACGTCGGCGAGGAAGCTGTCGCCTCAGGCGTCATGGCGCACCTGTCCAACGACGATCAGATCACCAGCACCCACCGCGGGCATGGTCACCTGATCGCCAAGGGCGGTGAGTTCAGCCCCATGATGGCGGAGCTGTTCGGCAAGGCCACCGGCTACTGCAAGGGCAAAGGCGGCTCCATGCACATCTCCAACATGAAGCTCGGCATGCTGGGAGCGAACGGCATCGTCGGAGGCGGCCCGCCGATCGCCATGGGCGCGGCATTCTCCAACAAGTTCCGCAAGACGAAGAACGTGGCCTGCTGCTTCTTCGGCGACGGTGCCAGCAACGAAGGCTCCTTCCACGAAGCTGCCAACATGGCCGGCCTGTACAAGCTGCCGGTGATCTTCGTGTGTGAAAACAACGGCTACGGTGAATACACCCCGCAGCGCAATCACCAGGCCATCGTCGACGTCGCCGATCGCGCGGCCGGTTACGGCATGCCTGGCGTCATCGTCGACGGCATGGACGTGGTGGCGGTCTTCGAAGCGGCCGGTGAAGCCATCGCCCGCGCGCGCGCCGGCGAAGGTCCCACCCTGCTGGAATGCAAGACCTACCGCTTCTACGACCACGTGGGCGTGCGCGGCATGGGTCTGACCTACCGCACGGACGACGAACTCGAAGAGTGGAAGAAAAAGGACCCCATCGACCTGTTCGAAGGCCGGCTGAAGGAACAGGGGATCCTGTCCGAAGCGGAAATCCAGGCGGTGCACGCGGCCGTGGCCGCGGACATCGAGAAGGCCATCGCGTTCGCGGAATCGAGTCCGTTCCCGGACCCGTCCGCCATCGAACAAGACGTCTACGCATAAGGAGCGGGAAAGATCATGGCTGAAGCAGTAGCAACCAAGGCCCGCACGCTGACCTACGTGGCGGCCATCAACGAGGCCGTGCGCACGGTACTCAAGGAACAACCGAATGCCTTCGCCGCCGGCGAGGACATTGGCGGTGCCGGCGGCGTGTACGGTTATTTCCACGGCCTGCAGGCGGAATTCGGCGCTGACCGCGTGTACGACACGCCCATTTCCGAGAAAGGCATCATCGGTCTGGGGGTGGGCGCTGGCGCCACCGGCTGCCGGCCGATCCTGGATCTGATGTTCATGGACTTCATGGGCGAGTGCATGGACGAGATCGCCAATCAGCTCGCCAAGATGCGGTATATGTTCGGCGGCGCCGCGAATCTGCCGGTAACCGTGCTCACGATGGCCGGCGCCGGCGCCAGCCTGGCCGCACAGCACAGCCAGAGCCTGGAAGCCTGGGTCTGCCACCTGCCGGGTGTAAAAATCTGCATGCCCTGCACCCCGTATGACGCCAAGGGCCTCATCATCAGTGCCGCCCGGGACGACAACCCGGTGTTCGTGGTGCTGAACAAGATGTCGCTGGCCATGAAGGGCGAGGTCCCCGAGGAGACCTACGCCATTCCGCTGAGCAAGGCCAACATCGTGCGGCCGGGCAGCAATTACACCATCGTCGCCTGGGGTCGCATGGTGCACGAAGCCGTCGCCGCCGCGAACAAGCTGAAGGACCTGGGTGTGGATGCCGAAGTCATCGACCCGCGCACGCTGCAACCATTCGATACGGCCACGGTTGTGCAATCGGTGAAGAAGACGCACCGCGCAATGATCGTGCACGAAGCCGTGCGGTTCGGTGGTTTTGGTGGCGAAATCGCTTCCCAGATCCAGGAACTGGCTTTCGACTACCTGGATGCGCCGATCGGCCGCGTAGGCGCGCCGTTCTCGCCGGTACCGTTCAGCCCGGCACTGGAAAAGCACTATGTGCCCAATGCGGATGCCATCGTTGCGGGTGTAAAGGCACAGCTCGGCATCTGATGCCACCCGCCGCGACAGCGGCGCGCTGAACGACGTCCCCGCCCGGCCACCCTGGGTGCGCCGGGCAGCGTCCGCAAGCGGCAGACAACAACCACCGGTCACCACACATGGGCATCATCGGTATCGTCGCTAATCCCGCCTCCGGCAAGGATGTTCGCCGCCTTGTCGCGCGCGCTTCCGTTTTCGACAACCAGGAAAAGCAGGCCATCGTACGCCGCCTGCTGGTTGGCGCCACGCAGGCCGGCCGTGTCGACATCCTGTACATGGCTGACGCCCATGGCATCGTCAGTGGTGCACTGCGCGACCAGGGCATCGGGCACGCCACCGCCCTGCCCTCGCCCGAGACTAGCACCGCCTACGATACGATCACCGCAGCCCGGGAAATGCGCACCGCCAGGTGCAACGTGGTCGTCACGCTGGGCGGCGATGGCACCAACCGGGCATTTGCCCTCGGCTGGCGGGATCCGTATCTGATTCCCATCTCGACCGGGACCAACAACGTATTTCCGATTCTCTCGGAAGCAACGGTGGCTGGCGCCGCAGCAGGACTCATCGCCACCGGCAAGCTCGACGCGCAACTGGTCAGCGCACAGCACAAGGCGATCCGCGTCATGATCGAAGGTGAGCGGGACGACATCGCGCTCATCGACGCCGTGTTCTGCAAGGACCGCTTCGTCGGCGCACGCGCGTTGCTGGACCCGGATTCGCTAAGCCTTGCGCTGCTGACCCGCGCGGAGCCCGCTGCCGTCGGCATGACCACCCTGGGCGGACTGCTGCGACCGATGGGCGGCGGCGAAGATTCGGGACTGCTGCTGCGGCTCGATGCAAACGCCTCCACGCGCATCAACGCCCCCATCGCTCCCGGCTACTACCGGGAAGTGGGCATCCAGTCGCACCGCGTGGTGGGATTCGCGGAAGAGATTGTCGTCGAGGGTCCGGGCGTACTCGCCTTCGACGGCGAACGGGAGCGCCGGCTGTTGCCCGGCCAGAAAGCGTTCCTGACGCTCAGCCGCACGGGTCCGAAGGTGATCAACGTACCGCTGGCGCTGCGCCGGGCGGCGGAAGCTGGATTGTTCAGCATCAACACATGAATTCGTGCCACGGCGCTGGCGCCAGCGGGCGCTGTCGTCGGTGGTGTAGCATTGATCGGAATCAGTTGTAGGGGGAGCCAATGCCCGCGGAAATCTATCTCGTCAAGGTCGGCATGAACATGACCGAAGGCATCGTCGAGGAATGGTATATCCCCGACGGCGGTCACGTGGAAAAGGGGCAACTGCTCTATCGGCTCGAGACCGAGAAGGTCAACCTGGACGTCGACGCCGAAGTCACCGGCACCGTCAAACACCTGGTCGCCGAAGGTGTGACCATGCTGCCGGGCGATGTGGTTGGATACATCTTCGAGGCGGGCGAGACCATCCCCGATGATCTGGGCGCCGCTTCCGGCAGCGGCGCCGCCGCGGCGGCGGAAGCCGCGCCGGTTGCTTCGACTCCGGCTGCCGCACCTGCAGCCGCCGCGCCGACCGCAGGAGAAGGCGGCCGACTGTTGTCCTCACCCGCGGCCCGGCGTCTGGCCCGGGAACTGGGCGTGGAACTCGGCGAAGTCGCGGGGACCGGGCCCGGCGGACGCATTGTCGAAGCTGACGTGTCCCGCGCCGCCGCCGAAGGTGGCGCCGGTGCCCAGGGCGGACCATCTTCCCCGCTGGCGCGCAAGGTGGCCCGTGAACTCGGCGTCGACATTGCCGCCGTCAGGGGGACAGGACCCGGCGGTCGCATCACGAAGGACGATGTGGAAGCCGCCGCCGCAGCCCGCGCGCGTGCACCGGCAGCACCCGTGGCTGCACCGCGCGCCGCTACGGCACCCGCCGGCACTGTACCCGTTCGCGGCATGCGCAAGACCATTGCCGCGCGCATGCACGAAAGCCTGATGTCCACGGCGCAGCTGACGATGGACATGGACGTGAACATGGACGACGCGGTGCGCCTGCGCACGCAGCTCGTCGAGGAGTGGGCGGACGAAGGCATCAAACCCACCTACACGGACCTCGTCATTCGCGCGGTGGCGAAGGCACTCGCGAAAAATCCGCTGATGAACAGTTCCTGGGGCGACAGCGAAATCACGCTGCACGGCGAAATTCACGTCGGCATGGCCGTGGCCCTCCCGGAAGGGCTGATCGTACCCGTGGTCCGGGATGCCGAGAGTCGCGGCTTCAAGTCGCTGGTTCAGGAGACCGGCCGCCTCGCGGTAGCCGCCCGGGACGGCAAGGTCGGCCTGGACGACCTGCAGGGCGGCACGTTTACCGTGTCGGCGCTCGGCATGTTCGGCGTCGATTCCTTCACGCCGATCATCAACGCGCCGCAGGCTGGGATCCTGGGCGTCAACCGCATTCGCGACGACGTGCGCTGGGAGGGCAATACCCCGGTGAAAGCGCAGGTGATGCGGCTGTCGCTGACCTGGGACCACCGGGTACTGGACGGCGCACCGGCCGCGGAATTCCTGCGGTCGGTAAAGGGTCTGCTGGAAGCACCCTATCGACTGCTGGTGTAACCGCGACCCCGTCCAGCCGGCTGCTGAAAAAGTCCCTCCTGGACTGCTTTCAGCAGCCGTCGGCTTCGCCGACTCGCGACGTATGCAGCGTTTTCCGCTGCATTTGCGGGCCAGCCGTCCCCGGCTGGCATACCAGGCTGCTTTTCAGCAGCCTCGCATGGAACGAAGTTCCATGCGCGACAGCGCTGGCAATCGCAACGTGGTCAGCTGCCAAGCGGCTGGTTTACCTGCATCGATTCAGGTAAAACAGTCCGCTCTGACGGATTCATGGGAGCGTGTCGATGGCAATCAACGTGGCCAACAGCGAACCGATCGCGGAGGGGCTGTTCACCTGGCCTTCCAACGATCCGCGACTGCTGGGCAGCAAGTGCAACAACTGTGGCGTGGTGGTCTTCCCCGCGCAATCGAGCTGCCCAGCCTGCTCCAGCACCAGCACGGAAACCATCGAACTGGAGCGCAAGGGCAAGCTCTGGACCTATACGATCCAGTGCTTCCTGCCCAACCGCCCCCCCTACGAAGGGCCGGAGACGCCGGCAACCTTCAAACCCTTTGGCGTGGGCTACGTGGAACTACCCGACCAGACCCGCGTCGAAGCCCGCATCAAGACCAACGACGTGTCCAAACTGAAGATCGGCATGGACATGGAACTGGTGGTGGAAAAATTCATGGAACGCAACGGCAAGGACGTGGTGGCGTTCTTCTTCCAACCCGCCGACGAACTGAACTAGCCTGGAGAACACTATGGACGTAGCAATCATTGGACTGGGCATGCATCCCTTCGGCCGCACTGACGGCGTCAGCGGCCTAGAACAGGGGGCGTACGCCGCCCGCAAGGCGCTCGAAGACGCCGGTGTCGACTGGAGTGACATGCAGTTCGCCTACGGTGGCAGTGCCGCTGCCGGCAACGCGGACGCCCTGGTTTCAAAACTGGGCCTTACGGGGCTGCAGTTCATCAACGTCGCCAACGGCTGTGCCACCGGCGGCAGCGCCCTGCAAAGCGCCTACATGGCTATCCAGTCCGGCATGTTCGACATCGGCATGGCGGTGGGTTTCGACAAACACCCGCGCGGCGCCTTCACGGTGGATCCGGAAGCCAGTGGTCTCGGCAAGTGGTACGGCGATATCGGCATGGCCCTCACGCCGCAGTTTTTCGGCATGAAGATCCAGCGCTACATGCACGAATTCGGCATCAGCGAAGATGCGCTCGTGCGCGTGGCCGTCAAGAACTACAGAAACGGCGTGCTCAATCCCAACGCCTGGCGCAAAAAGGCGTTCTCTTACGAAGACGTCGCCACGTCGGATATGGTTGCCGACCCCCTGCGCAAGTACATGTTCTGTTCGCCTGCCGAAGGCGGCTGCGCGATGATTCTCTGCCGCGCCGACAAGGCCCGTCAGTACACCTCCAAGCCCGTATTCCTGAAGGCGGTAAGTGTGAAGACCCGCAACTTCGGATCGTTTGAGGTCTTCACGCAGGCGCAGGCGCTCAACCGCGCTGATGCCCCCACGATGAAGGCATCAAAGGCGGCCTTCGAATTTGCGGGAATCGGCCCGGAGGACATCGACGTCGCCCAGTTGCAGGACACCGAATCCGGCGCTGAGATCATGCACATGGCCGAAAACGGCTTCTGCAAGGATGGCGAGCAGGAGAAGTGGCTGCGGGAGGGATATACCGAAATCAACGGCAAGCTGCCCGTGAACACCGACGGTGGCTGCCTGGCCAACGGCGAGCCCATCGGTGCGTCAGGACTGCGGCAGGTGCATGAAATTGCGCTGCAGTTGCGCGGCGACGCCGGTGCCCGGCAAGTGCCGAACCAGCCGAAAACCGGCTACACCCACGTCTACGGTGCGCCGGGTTTGTCCGGTGTCACGATTCTGAGCCGCTGACAGGGAGACACACCAAGTGGGGCTGACGGTTGTTCCCTGCACACCGGTGATCGGCGCCGAAATCAGCGGCGCCGATCTCACACGAACCGATCCACAGGAGTACCAGGCCATCCGCGAACTGCTGGTGCGCCACCAGGTACTCTTCTTCCGCGACCAGCCCCGGCTGGAACCTGGCGCCCAGGTGGCGTGGGCCCGCCAGTTCGGCGGCCTGCACAGCCATCCGGCTGCGCCTACCATGCCGGGTCATCCCGAAATTTTCGTCATTCGCGCGGACGCCAATTCCAAGGTAGCGAACGGGCATGGCTGGCATTCCGATGTTTCCTGCGACGAAGAGCCGCCCATGGCGACGATGCTGCAGATCCATCACGTGCCCGAAAGCGGTGGTGGCGATACGCTGTTCAACAACATGTTTGCTGCGTTCGAGACCTTGTCGGAGCCAATGCAGCGGTTCCTCTGCGGGCTGAGCGCGCATCACGAATCGGAACACATCTATCGCGGCCGCTATTCGGACCGCGGCGTGGACGATGCCGGACGCACCTACCCTGCCTGCCTGCACCCCGTCGTGCGTACGCATGAGGAGGCGGACAAGCAGGCACTGTTCGTCAATCCCAGCTTCACCACGCGCATCGAAGGGTTGGCCGCCAACGAAAGCCGCGCCCTGCTCAACATGCTCTTCGAGCACCAGCAGCGTCCGGAATTCCAGGTACGCTTCCGCTGGACACCGAACGCCGTGGCCTTGTGGGATAACCGCTCCACCCAGCATTTCGCCCTGTGGGACTACTGGCCGGCAACCCGTGAAGGGCATCGCGTCACCATCGCTGGCACCCGCCCCGTGCACCGCGAACTGCCGCTCTGCCGAAGAAAGATGCGCCTGTCGAGGAAGGCGCTGTGACGCTGTTCTGTGGCCGGCAGGCGGAAAAGCGGGCGAACGCGATCGCCGTCAGCGACGAACGCGGCGAACGTACCTGGCAACAACTGGACGAACGCGCCAACCGGCTGCTCAATCGGCTGCGCGCGGAGGGCCTCGATGCCGGCGACGTCATTGCCGTATTCGCCGGCAACTGCACGGAGTACTTCGACATCCTGATGGCAGCCACGCATGGGGGGCTCCTGTGCGTGCCCGTGAACTGGCACTTCTCGGCAGAGGAACTCGCGTATGTCGTCGCGGACTCCGGCGCCCGCTGGCTGTTCGTTGAGGACCGCTTCGCACAGACTGCCCGTGACGCGGTGAAAGAACATGGCATGACCGCCGCTGGCGTGGTGCAGATTCGCGGCGACGCGACGGGTTTCACGCCGTACGAAGAATGGCTCGCCGGCGGGGCGCCCGATGAACCCGAAAACCAGGTGATGGGCGGGCCGATGTTCTACACGTCCGGCACCACCGGCCGCCCCAAGGGCGTTCGTTCCAGCACGTCCGCAAAGGCCGCGCCACTGGCGACTCTGGACATGATGAGCCAGGGACTGAGCGGCATGCTCGGCATACCGTCCGACGGTACAACGTTACTGTGCGGTCCTGTCTACCATTCCGCGCAGTGGGCGTTCTCCTTCCTGCCATTGATTGCCGGCAGCCGCGTGGTGATGCGGCACCGATTCGAGCCGGCTGAGACCCTGGCGCTGATCGACACGCACAAAGTGACCAACGTCCACCTGGTACCCACGCAGTTCCATCGCCTGTTGCGGCTGCCGGACGACGTGCGGGCAGCTTTCGACGGCGGTTCGCTGCAGATCGTGTGGCACGGCGCCGCGCCCTGCCCGCCCGGCGTGAAGCGCGCCATGATCGACTGGTGGGGGCCGATCGTGAGCGAGTACTACGGCAGCACCGAAGGTTCCATCGTGAGCACAGCCAGCGCCGGGGAATGGCAGGAACGCCCCGGCACCGTCGGCAAGCCGTCACCGCTGGTGGAAATCACCATCCGCGATGACAGCGGCAACGTGCTGCCCGCCGGTGAGCACGGTCAGATCTATGTGAAGAACCGCATGGGCACTGATTTCGAGTACCACAATGCGCCTGACAAGACACGCGACGTACACCTCGAGCCCGGCGTATTCACCTTTGGTGATATCGGCTACTTCGACGCGGACGGCTACCTGTACCTGAGCGATCGCAAGATCGACATGATCATTTCCGGCGGCGTGAACATCTACCCGGCGGAGATCGAAGGGGTGCTGGCTACCCACCCGGCGGTACGCGACGCTGCCGTCTTCGGCATTCCCAACGAAGAGTTCGGCGAAGAAGTGAAGGCGGCGGTGACGCTGAACGACGGGTATGCCGCGGGCGACGGGCTGGCCGCGGAACTGGTGCAGTGGGTGCGCGACCACCTGGCCGGGTACAAGGCGCCGCGCAGCATCGACTTCGAAACCGACATGCCCCGTCACGAGACCGGCAAGCTGTACAAACGTCTGTTGCGCGACCGCTACTGGCAGGGCAGCGACAGACGCATCTGAGAATCTGCCCCGCCCCTAATCGGGCAGCGTCGTGGGGAAAAGGCGCCGAACGCGGTGAAACAGCCGGCGGACGCGAACAACGGTGGGTACCGGCAGGCCACCCGCAGGGGGCGTGCCAAGCGGGCCGGTGTTGCACCTGGAGCGTTGTTGCGACACCTGCCAATGGGGTCCACCATTGCCTGCGTGCCGTGCCAGGCACCAGACTGGGCGGCACGCGCTGAAACACCACGAATCTTAGGGTCGGGACACCAAATCATGGCCAACTGGTATGAGCGGCACATTCTGCCGAAGCTGATCGAGAAAGCCTGTGGTCAGCCTCCCATGACCGAACTGCGCAGCCGTTACGTGCCGCGCGCACGCGGCAAGGTCCTGGAAATCGGTATCGGTAGCGGCCTCAACCTGCCTCACTATGGTGACGCGGTGACGTCCATCACCGGCGTCGATCCGTCCGCGGAACTGAATGTCATGGCCCGTGCCCGGGCTGCGGCTCTCAACAAGCCGGTGGATGTGATCGGCGTGTCCGGCGAAGCGTTGCCGGCGGACGACGCCAGCTACGACTCCATCGTCTGCACCTGGACCTTGTGTTCCATACCCAATCCCTACCGCGCCGTGGCCGAGATGCGGCGCGTGCTCAAACCCGGTGGCGAGTTGCTGTTCGTGGAACATGGTCGCGCGGACGATCCCGGCATCGTCAAGTGGCAGCATCGCGTGGAACCCCTGTGGAAGATCATCGGCGGCGGCTGCCACCTCACACGCCGGGCCGACGAACTGCTGGCAGACGCCGGCTTCGACGTCACCGAGCGCACCACCGGCTATGTACCGGGGCCGAAAATTGCCGCCTTCATGATCCACGGCGTCGCCCTGGCGCGCTGACCGTCGAGGCGGTCTTCGCCTCGACTTTCAGGCTCAGCGCGCCTTGCGGTAAGGTGCGGCCTCATTTGCAGACGCAGGGAGACCCGCCACCATGTCCGACCTGACCACCTTCCGGGAGGAGACCCGCGCCTGGCTCGCCGTCAACTGTCCCGCCGGCGCCCGCGGCCCGGGAGAGGTGCACACCGGAAGCACGAAGCTGACTTTCCAGCGTGATACCCAGGCCTGGATGGAGCGCATGGCCGAACGCGGCTGGACGGTGCCCACCTGGCCGGCAGCGTATGGCGGCGGTGGCCTCAGCCGGGATCAGGCGACGGTGCTGTACGAGGAGATGGCCCGCATCCAGGCACGCATGCCGCTCGTGAACATGGGCACCCGCATGCTGGGACCAACGCTGCTGGAACATGGCACGGAAGATCAGAAACAACGCCACCTCACGCTGATCGCCCGCGGAGGCGCCGCCTGGTGTCAGGGCTACAGCGAACCGGGCGCGGGTTCGGACCTGGCGAGTCTGCGCACCCGCGCGGAAGATCGCGGGGATCACTTTGTCATCAACGGGCAGAAAATCTGGACGTCCGGGGCCCAGTACGCGGACTGGATGTTCTGCCTCGTGCGCACGGATCCAGCGGCACCGAAGCACCTGGGCATCAGTTTCGTACTGCTCACGATGGACCAGCCTGGCGTCACCGTGCGTCCGATCAGCCTGATTTCCGGCTCGTCGCCGTTCTGCGAAACATTCCTGGACAACGCCACTGCCAGCAAGGCGGACCTCGTCGGCCGCATGAACGACGGCTGGTCCATCGGCAAACGTCTGCTGCAGCATGAGCGCTCAGGCCAGGGGGGACTGGGACCCACCGCCACGCGCCCGGTCGGCGTCACCGTGGACCTGGATCCCGCGACGACGGCATTGAAATACATCGGCTCACGCGACGGCCGCATTGCCGACAGCGGCAGTCGCGACATCGTCTTGCGCTGGAAGATGAACAGTGCCGCATTCGGCCTCACCCAGCGCCGCGCCGGCGAAGAGAATCGCAGCGGCAACGCGCCGGGCGAAGCCACCTCCATATTCAAACTCTACGGCTCCACGCTGGCACGCGACCGGCAGGAATTGCTCGTACAACTCATGGGCACCCAGGGCCTCGGCTGGGACGGCGACAATTTTGCCAGCGACGAACTCGGCGCCACGCGTTCCTGGCTTTCCAGCAAGGCAGTAACGATCTACGGCGGCACCAACGAAGTACAGTCCAACATCATCGCCAAGCGTGTGCTTGGTCTGCCGGATTGACCGGCCATGAATGTCAACACGCAGGCGCACGGCCGAGTCCTCGTCGTCACCATCAACCGACCCGAGGTCCGCAATGCGGTAAACGGAGCCACGGCCGCTGAACTGGCCGCGGCCTTCGGCGCCTTCGACACCGACGCTGCCTTCGACGTTGCCGTCCTCACCGGCGCCGCCGGTACCTTCTGCGCGGGTGCGGATCTCAAGGCAGTTGCACAGGGAGACGGCAATCGCGTCAGCAAGCGGGGCCACGGGCCGCTCGGCTGCACGCGCATGCTGCTGTCCAAACCCGTCATTGCGGCGGTGGAGGGCCATGCCGTGGCGGGCGGTCTCGAGTTATCGCTCTGGTGCGATCTGCGCGTGGCCGCGGAGGACGCGGTGTTCGGTGTCTACTGCCGGCGGTGGGGTGTGCCTCTCGTCGACGGCGGCACCATTCGTCTGCCGCGCCTGATCGGCCAGTCGCACGCCATGGACATGATTCTTACAGGCCGCGGCGTCTCGGGCGAAGAAGCACTGCGCATGGGGCTGGTCAATCGCCTGGTGCCGAAAGGGGAGGCGCTGCCGTCGGCCATCGAACTGGCCCGGTCGCTGCTCAGCTTTCCCCAGCGCTGTCTGCGCAGCGACCGCGAGTCCGCGCTGACGCAATGGCACCTGTCACTGGAGGACGCGCTGCTCCGGGAAACGCAGTTGGGTATCGACACCATCCGTTCCGGCGAAACCCGGGAGGGCGCTGCACGGTTTGCGTCGGGTGCCGGGCGCAGTGGACGTTTCGACGATTGATCCGCCGGGCTCAGACCCCACCCAGAAACCCGCGGAGCGCGTGCAGAAACGCCAGCGTATTCTGTTGCGCAACGTTGTGCCCGCAGTCGGGAATCTCAACAAATTGTCCACGGGGAAGCGTGCGCGCGAAGCGTTCCGCCGCCTCCCGGTCCAGAACCGTGGAGGTGCCGCCGCGCACTACGAGTGCCCGACAGCTGATGGCCTGCACCGCCGCCAGTCCGGGAATGGCGGGGTGCGAATCCGCGCGATGGTAACGACGCCTGTCAGCCTTGGGCACATACTTGCCGTCCGCCCGGCGAATCAGGTTGTACTTCAGCGTGCGCTCGATGTGCGCGCGTGACCGATAGGGGTCGTACCTGGCCACGCGATCGAGAAACTCGTTCATGTCGTCGAATTCAATATTGCGTCCGACAAATTCGCGGATCATGCGTCGCCCTTCCTCGTTCACTTCCGGCCCGATATCCACCATAACAAGGCGCTCTACGAGCTCCGGATGATTCAGGGCAAGCGCACAGGCCGCCAGGCCACCCATGGAATGCCCCACCACGATACAGGGACGACCGATCACCGCACGGATGAAGGCCGCCGCATCGGCCATGAGTTCCGGTATGTCGTAATGCGCGCCACGACTCCACTCCGAATCACCGTGGCCGCGCTGGTCGAGCGCGAACACCGACCATTGGTCACAAAGATTCAGGCTGACCAGATCCCAGCTGTGCGCGGACTGGTTGCCACCGTGCAGCAGCAGAATGGGTTCCGCCGCCGCGTCCCCCCACTGCAGGTAATGGAAGCGCAGGTGTCTGAGCACGGTATTGGCGGATACATAACGCACCTGCGGCGGATACGTGATGGACAGGTCCGCGGCGCTGGCTTTCAGGCTGTCGAATTCCGGCCCGATGGCCAGGTTCACGGCATCGAGTCCTTCGCTGAATCGGTTCAGGTGCATCAAAGTGGCTTGTTGCTGACCAGGCGGAAAGACTACCCGGCAACCCTTCCGCTTGTCGAAGTCATTCCGCACGGGACAGGGGTGGGTTAACCTCCCCTACCCCGCCGGCGTGCCGCTGGACACGCCGGTCAACCGAGAGAACCCGGAGACCCACCCGATGCACTACCTGTCACGAACCGTTGCCGCCCTGTCGCTCTGCTTCAGCGTTTTCGCGCACGCCGGCACACCGACGGTGAACGATCTCGCCTGGATGACCGGTTACTGGCGTGGGCCTGTCGGTGAAGCCACGATGGAAGAGAACTGGAATGCACCCTTGGGCGGCACGATGTCCTCCGCGGTGCGCATGGCGGGCGCGGCGTCCACGCAGATGCTGGAAATGGTCATCATCCGCGAACAGGACGGCACACTCGTTCTTGCCCTGCAGCAGTTCAACCCCGACTACACGCCGCGCACGCCCGCGCCGCAGACGATGACACTGGCGTCACTGGGCGAGCGGACCGTCTCGTTCGCGCCAGCCGACGGCTCACCGGGGCTGCAACGGCTCACCTATTCCCGCTCAGCAGACGATGTGTTCACGGTGGAGGCGCAATTGCCGGACGGCAGCGTTTTCAGGGCACCGCTGTCGCCACACTGACCCACCACCACCGGCCAACCAGGGAGACACATCATGCGTGGCAGGCTCACCGGCAAACATGCCGTCATCACCCAGGGTAACGACTTCATGGGCCCCGTCACTGCAGAGGTTTTCGAGGCGGAGGGGGCACGCGTGACACTGGACACACGTGATCTCACGCAGCCGGGCGCCTGCGAAGCGTTGGTGGCGGACGCCGGCGAAGTCGACATTCTCATCGCCAATCTGGCCGCGCCAAACTATTCCGGACGGCGAATCGCCGAGGTCGACGACGCAGCCTGGCATACCTGTTTCAACATCATGGTGCATCCGCTGCATCGCCTGTGTCGGGCAGTGTTGCCGCAGATGCAGGCCCGCCGCGCCGGCAAGATCGTGGTGTACGGCTCCGCTGTGGCGCTCAGGGGCATGAAGACACTGGCTGCCTACAGCGCCGCGCGGGCAGCCCAGGTCGGCTACGTGCAGTCGATCGGCGTGGAGGTGGCGCCGGACAATGTGCAGGTGAACCTGATCGCACAGAATTACGTGGAAAATCCCGCCTACTATCCGCCGGAACTGCAGGCGAAACCGGCCTTTCAGTCTTCGCTGCAACGTCAGGTTCCACTCGGTCGGTTGGCGAGGCCCGACGAAGATGCCCGTTTCGCCGCCTTCCTGGCCAGCAGCGAAGCCGATTTTTTCGTCGGCCAGGCCATCCCATTTTCCGGCGGCTGGGTGCAACGCTAGTGGTCCGCTTGATAAGTTGGCAGGCTGCTGAAAAAGCAGTCTGCTAGGACGCCGGGAACGCAAAAAATATAACGCGTTCTGTTGCTTCCAGGCATCCCGTAAACCAGAATCTGGCGCGGTTCGATCCACCGGGAGGGTACACATCATGATGACGGGTGAGCAGTACAAGGCATCGCTGAACGACGGTCGAGAAACATATTTCCAGGGCGAACGCGTCGACAACGTCGCCACCGACCCCATCCTCGGCATGACCGTGGATTCCGCGGCGCAGGGTTACGACCGCTTCTACAAACCGGGCGAGGATGCGGTTGGGGACTTCATGAAAGTTCCCAGCAATGCAAAGGAACTGCGCGAGCAGGTCGAACTGCACGAGACAGTGGATCTGCTGACACACGTCACCTATGCATCGATCATGACGCTGCTCACCGCCGCGGACAAAATCGAGGCGCAGCTACCCGAGAACGCCGCGCGCATTCGGGCCTACGTGAAAGAAGTCCAGCGCAAGGACCTGCGCATCACGCAGTGCATCACCGATGCCAAAGGTGACCGCAGCCGTTCACCTTCCAAGCAGGACGACCCCGATGCCTACGTACGCGTCGTCAAGCGCACGAGCGACGGCGTGGTGATTCGCGGCGCCAAACTGCACATCTCCGCGGCGAGCATGGGTCACGAGCTCATGACCATTCCCACCAAATCCATGAAAACGGGCGAAGATGACTACGCGATCGCCTGCATGGTGCCGGTGAACGCGAAGGGCGTGAAGATCATCAACACCACGTACTTCCCGCGGCATGCCGACGTGCGTGACTTTCCGGTCTCGGGCCGGCATCACACTCCGGAAGGGTTCGTGATTTTTGACGACGTATTCGTGCCCAGGGAGCGTGTCTTCCTGGACGGCCCGCCGGAACTGGCGGCGATCTTCGCCCACAGCCTCGGCCTGTGGGAGCGCCTCGGCGGACTCGCCGGCATGGCAACCGGTTACGACCGCCTGGTGGGCTACGCCCAACTCATCTCGGAAGCGAATGGTCTGGCGAAGACCGCGCACATCCGCGAAAAAATCTCCGAAATGATGATCAACGCCACGCTCATCCGCGCGTCGCTGGAAGCCGCCATCGAAAACTGCAAGATCACCTCCGACGGCGCCGCCTTTCCCGACGAGCTGTACACCAACGTCGGCAAGTACCACGGCGCGGCCAACTATTCGCTGATGGTGCGCCACCTGCACGATATCGCCGGCGGCGCGGTGGTGACGGCGCCCTCCATCGCCGACATCGAAAACCAGGAGGTCGGTCACCTGGCCCGCAAGTACATGGGCACCCGTCAGGACGTGGACGGCCTGTACCGCACCAGACTGTTCCACGCCATTCGCGATACCACCGCCGATGCCCTGGGCGGCTGGAGCACGGTGACGAACATCCAGGCTGGTGGTGGGCTCTATGCCCAGCGCATTGTCTCGCGCCTGCACTACGATCTGGAAAACGCCAAGCGTCTGGCGCTGGAGCACGCCAACATGTCGGAATACATCGGACGCACGGCCTGAGTCGACGGCGCCATCGGGGCGGGACGACCGGACGGTCTCCCGCTGCCGCAATGCTGGCAACCGATCAGTTGGTCCGCGCCGACACCACCTGTGCCTGCCCCGCCAGCAACGACTCCTGACGCAACGGCACTTCACGCACGACGTACTGACCCCCGGCGACGTTCCCGACGTCCAGTGCCAGACTCTGCTCGCCACTGGCAGCCCAGCGCAGCATGACGCGTACACGCACGTCGCGCATCGCAACCGGGGTGCCGTTGGTCACCCGAACGAACAGCCGCCCGGCGTTGTCGTTGAACAGCTCGGCCTTGGTATACCGCTCGGGCTGCCGTGGCAGATCGAGGCGAACGAGACTGGTGAGCGCCGCCTGACCGGTCGCGTCCTGGGCCTGCGATGCCGCCGCGTAGTAGCGCACCGCCTCATCCTGATTGCCTTCCGCTTCCGCCAGCTTGCCCATCTCGTTGTAAGCAACCGCCGTGGGCAGCAGCTTCAGCGACGACGAAAAATCGTTTTTGGCATCCGCCCGTTGCTTCAGGGCGGCATGACTGACACCGCGGCCCAAGTAGTAGGCAAAAAACCCATCATCCCTGCCGATGGCGCGATCGTAGTTCGACACCGCATCCGCATGCTTGCCCTGCAGTCGGCGGATATCGCCACGCAGGCCATGAAACTGCGCCTCGGCAGGCTGCAGCCGCAATGCCTTGTCGATCTCCCCCAGCGCCACGTCGTACTGCTTGCTCTCGATGGCGCTGCGCGCGGCATCGAATGCCGCGTACGCAGGCTTGTCGTCGCGAATGCGTTTCGTCGCCCGCTGGTAGCGCTCCACGCCAAGATCACTGCCGGTTATACCCTGTGCTTTCAGCTCCTGCACACGTGCCCGGTTGTTCTCGACCCGCTCCGCGGACGGCGGGTGACTGGCGAACAGGCCATCGATCCAACCCGACTTGCGGCCCTGCGACATCTTCACGAACTTCTCCTGCAGCGTCACCGCCGCATTCGGGTCGTAGCCGGCCTGCGCCATGAATTTCGTGCCGTAATAGTCCGACTCCCGCTCCGCATCCCGCCCGTACTTCTGGGTCACCAGGCCCGCCGCCAGCTGACCACCAGCCAGCAGCGCGCCCGCATACTCGCTGTTGCGGGTGCCGATGGCGGCACCGAGCAGCACGCCCTGAAGGATCGTGCCCCGTTCCATGCTCTTGGCGCCGTGCCTCGCCGCTGCGTGCGTTACCTCGTGGCCCAGAACCGCCGCCAGTTCCGCTTCATTTTCCAGTTCGGTGAGCAGCCCCCGGTTTATGGCCAGCTTGCCGCCAGGCATCGCCCAGGCATTGGGAATCGAATTGTTCAGCACGACGAACTCATATGGCAGATCGACACCGCTGTGCGCCACCACCCGTTTGCCAACTCCCGCGACATAGGTGGTGAGGTCAGGATCGACCTTGTACTGCCCACCCTGCATCTGCTGTGCCGGGACATAGTTCTTGCGGCCGATTTCAATCTGCTGCTCGGTACCGATGAATGCGATCTCGTTCTTGCCGGTAACCGGGTTCACGGCACAGCCGGTGAGCAGGCCGAGAAGCAGGAGGGGAAGCGCTGACTTGACCATCGTGTACGACTCCTGTGGATCGGCAGGCATCGGGAACTGGTTCACGATCGAACCCCACGCTGACGTCCGACCTGCCGGTGCGGGTAGGCTACCCACCCCCTCCGGTAGCGGCAACCTGCGCTCTTCGTCACAGCCGGAATTGACAGAGGCATTACAATTTTATGCATCGAGCGGCAGACATCTGCGATAGCGTAACGGGGAGCTTCGCGCCCGCGGGGCACGAGGATGACAAGGAAGAACCAAGGGGCGTCAGTTGTATCGATGACCACCGAAAACTACGAAGACCTGCTCAGTGCGGAAATCCGCAAGCTGGAAGCCGAATTCAGGAGCCGCCGGGGCAACGGCAGACCCATGTCCCGCTCCGTCGCCGCCGCCTACCGCAAGAGCATCGAACAGCGCATGGCGCAACTGCAGGCGCTGACGACCAAGCATTGATTGGTTACCCTTCGCCACCTCCAGGCAGGGCAACATAAATGACCAACCGACAATCTCCCGTGAGCGACGAGCTGAGCACCAGCGAAGCCGTCCTGCTGCTTGTCTCCCTGGGCACCCTGGCGCTCATCATTCTGGGTATCCTCATCTATTGACCGTCAACCGTCGCCTGCAGGCACACCCGCCACACCGACATGGCTGGTAAGCTCTGCCACGACACTATTCCGGGAATGCCATGAAATATCTCCATACCATGGTTCGCGTAACGAACCTCGACGATTCACTCGACTTCTACTGCAACAAACTCGGGCTCCGCGAGATTGGCCGCCATGAGAATGCCGGTGGCCGATTCACGCTCGTCTTCCTCGCCGCGCCGGGCGATGAATCCGCCCAGGTCGAGCTGACCTATAACTGGGATCCGGAAACTCTGGGTGGCGGACGCAATTTCGGTCACCTTGCCTATGCGGTGGATGACATCTATGCCACCTGCCAGAAGCTCAGCGACGGGGGCGTCGTCATCAATCGCCCGCCGCGCGATGGTCGCATGGCGTTCGTGCGCTCGCCGGACAACGTATCCATCGAGTTGCTGCAGAAGGGCGGCGCCTTGCCGCCGAGCGAGCCCTGGGCCAGCATGCCGAACACGGGCGAGTGGTAGGCCAGCCCGCATTACGGAAGGAGGATTTTGATGAAACTGTTTGACTCCATGGGCCCCAACCCCCATGTCGTGCGCATGTTCGCCGCCGAGAAGGGCGTGACGCTGGAGACCGAAAAGGTTGACCTGATGGGCGGGGAAAACCGCCAGTCGGCCTATCTGGCCCGGAACCCGGCGGGGCAGCTTCCCTGCCTGCAACTGGACAACGGCGAGTACCTTGCCGAAATTACTGCCATCTGCGAGTACCTGGACGAAATTGGTCCCGGACCTTCGCTGATTGGTGCCACGCCCGAAGAGCGTGCCCTCACCCGCATGTGGGTGCGTCGCGTCGATCTCAATATCGCCGAGCCGCTGGCCAACGGCTTCCGGTATGCCGAAGGCCTGCCGCTGTTCAAATCGCGCATGATCACCATCCCGGAGGCCGCAGAAGGCCTCAAGCGCATTGCCCGCGAAAAACTGGCCTGGCTGGACGGATTGATGGCCGGGCGGCAGTTCATCGGCGGCGACAGGCTCACGCTGGCCGACGTGTTGCTGTATTGCATGCTGGCCTTCGGCCGCAATGTCGGCCAACCGTTCGACGAAAATCTGCCGAACATCAAACCCTGGTTCGACCGCATGGCCGCGCGGCCCAGCGCCAGCGCCTGACGGGGCTTTCGAGCCGGTGCCCGCCCTGCCAGCGGCGGGCGCCAACCTCTCGCCAGCACATGCCGCGGGCGGCGGCGTACCGGCAACACCACCGGTTGTTCACGCCCCGACGGACCGAAAGCACCCCTGATTCGCACCCCGCCATCACGAATTGGCGCTTTTTTTACCGCGCTGAGAACTTTGTTGTAGCGGCGTTTTCGATCTGCTGCTAGCATTTTGTGTTACGTTTTGTAGCACTGACCGCAACTCCACCCCTCACGACAGAGCATTCGCATGCGCGGCACCTATATCACAGCGTTTTTGATCGCTGCCGTCCTGATCGCCTGGCTGGCCAGCGGCCTGCGCTCGGAGCACGGCGGCCAGCCGCCGGCTTCGATCAACGAAGCCAATGCGCAGGCAGCTGCCAGGGCAGACGACCGCCCGCCAACGCGGGTGCGCGCCCGTGTGGTGGAAGCCGAATCCCACACCGCGGTACTGACAGTGCGAGGCCGCACGGAAAACAAACGCACCGTCGTCGTGCGGGCGGAAACCTCCGGAAAAATTGCCGCTCGTCCGGTCGAGCGGGGCTCCCGCGTGGCCGCGGGCGATCTGCTGTGCCGAATCAACCTGGATGCCCGGGACGCCTCCCGCACACAGGCTGCGGAAGCCCTCAACCAGGCGCGCATCGACTTCGACGGCACCATCCGGCTGAAGCGCCAGGGTCTTGTCGCCGATACGGCCGTGGCATCGGCGAAGGCGCGCCTCGCGGCCGCGGAAGCCGATGTCGAACGGGCCGAGCTGGAGATTCGACGTACAGCCATCCGCGCGCCGTTCAGCGGCATCGTGGAAGACGTCAATGCCGAACTCGGAGACTATGTCAGTCCTGGTGCACCCTGCGTGACGCTGGTGGACCTGGACCCCATGCTCCTCGTCGGAGCGGTGGCCGAGCGCGACGTCAGCGATCTGCATGTGGGCAAGCCGGTTACCGGCCGGCTCATCGACGGACGACGCGTCACCGGCTCCCTGACGTTCGTCGGCCAGCAGAGCGACGCGGATACCCGCACCTATCCCATCGAGATCGAATTGCCAAACGCCGATCACGCCCTGCGCAGCGGTATCACCGCGGAGATCGACATCCCCGTACGGGAGACGCGCGCGCACAAGATCAGCCCGGCCCTGCTGGCGCTGGACGACGCGGGCAATACGGGTATTCGCCTGTTGAACGACGACAACATCGTCGAGTTCCACCAGGTGGTCATCCTCAACCAGGAAAACGATGGCATCTGGCTGGGCGGCCTGCCGGCGCGCGCCACCATCATCACCGTCGGCCAGGAAATGGTGGTGCCAGGTGAGCGCGTGGATCCGGTTTTCGAACCCTCCGGAGCGATGCCCGCCCAGTCTCAGCCACCCAGTACCGACCCGAAAGGTGCGCAGCGTGACCAGACGGGATTGAGCGGCGTTCCCGCGGAAGCGATCGCCGCGCCGTCACCAGCATGAATGCCTTCATTGAAGCGGCGATAAACCGCACACGCACCACCCTGCTCGCGCTGGTGATGATCGTCATCGCCGGTGTGTTCGCGCGTGGCGCCATGCCCATCGAAAACGACCCGCACATCCAGGTCCCGTTCTTTGTCGTCACGCTCATCCACGAAGGGATATCACCGGAAGATGCCGAGCGCCTCCTGGTGATGCCGATGGAAGTGGAGATCCGGGCCGTGGAAGGCCTGGAGGAAATGACCGCGTACGCCTACGAAGGCGGGGCCGCGCTCATGGTGGAATTTGATGCGGATTACAACCTCGAGCGTGCGCTGTCCGATGTGCGCGAAGCCGTGGACCGCGCCAAACCGAAACTGCCGAGCGATACGGAAGAGCCGATCATCAATGAGGAGTCGACCGACGACTTTCCCATCCTGCAGGTGAATCTGGTTTCCGAAGGGTTGCCGGAACGCCTCGTCTACAACCTCGCCATCGATCTGCGCGATCGCATCCGCGCCATACCGGATGTTCGCGAGGTGGAACTCAGCGGACACCGTGAGGAGATGCTGGAGGCGGTCATCGACCCGCAGGCGCTCGAGTCCTACCAGATCTCCGGTGAGGAACTGATCACAACGATCATGCGCAACAACCGGCTGATTCCTGCCGGCAGCATGGACACCGGCAATGGACGCTTCTCGGTGAAGGTGCCGAGCCTCATCGAGGAGGCCCGGGACCTGTTCGATCTGCCCATTCGCGCGAAGGACGGTAATGTCGTCACGGTGCGTGACGTGGCAACGGTGCACCGCACATTCAAGGACCGCAGTACCTACGCCCGCGTCAACGGCAAGGATGCGATCACGTTGCGTGTGGAGAAACGCGCCCAGGCCAACATCATCGACACGGTTCACGCCGCCAAAGCGGTGGTGGAAGACTTCCGAACCACGATGCCTTCAGCGGTGGAAGTGTTCTACACCCAGGACCAGGCGCCGTTCGCGGAAAACCAGGTCAACGAACTGCAGGGCAACATCTTCACCGCACTGGCCCTGGTCATGGTGGTTGTCGTCGGTGCAATCGGTTTTCGCAGCGGTGTCATCGTGGGCCTTGGCATCCCGGTTTCGTTCCTGTTTTCGATCATTTTCATCTACTCGCTCGGCTATACCTTCAACTTCATGGTGATGTTCGGGCTGTTGCTGGGTCTGGGCATGCTCATCGACGGCGCTATCGTCGTCACCGAATACGCCGACCGGAAGATGGTGGAAGGATACTCGCCGCGCAGCGCCTACACCCTGGCGGCCAAACGCATGTTCTGGCCGGTCACCGCGTCGGTGGCAACCACGCTCGCCGCCTTCCTGCCCCTGATGTTCTGGCCGGGCATTTCCGGCAAGTTCATGCGCTACCTGCCTGTTACCGTGTTCACCGTATTGTCAGGCTCGCTGCTGTACGCACTGATTTTCGGGCCGGTACTCGGCGCACTGTTCGGCAAGGCAAGCGCCCGCGATGAAAAGGCGCAGCGCACGCTGCAGGAACTGGAAGATGGCGACCCGCGGCTGCTCTCGTCGTTCACCGGCATCTATGCCCGCTTTCTCTCCGGCGCCACACGCAATGCGGTGGTAACGCTCGGCATCGCGCTGCTGGCCATGTTCCTGTGCTTCTGGGCCTACGGCAACTACGGCAAGGGCATGATGTTCATGTCCGATTCGGAGCCGCACTTCGGTATCGTCACCGTTCGCGCCCGCGGCAACCTGAGCGCGCAGGAAATCGACCGGCTGGTACGCGATGTCGACGCGCGCATCGCGGAGATCGACGGCGTGCAGAGCGCCAATACCCAGACCATGATCCAGGGCGGACCGTCACGGTCCGGCTTCGACCGCATCGGCTCCATCTTCGTGGAGCTGCACGAACAGCGTTACCTCAAGCGCACGGGCTCCGAGATCTTCGAGGAGATCCGCCAGCGAACCAGCGACCTCGCCGGTATCTCGGTGGAAATCCAGGAGATGGAACAGGGACCGCCGACGGGCAAGCCGGTGCAGATCGAATTCGCCTCCTATACGCGCTCCCTGCTCGAGCCGGCCGTGACACGCGTGGTCGACTATCTGAAGGAAAACGTTCCGCAGGTGCGCGATATCGACGACACGCGATCCCTGCCCGGCCTGGAATGGGAACTCACCGTGGATCGCGCCCAGGCAGCCATATACGGCGCCGACGTGACCCAGGTCGGACTGGCGGTCCAGCTCGTCACCAACGGCGTTCTGGTTGGCAAGTACCGGCCCGACAAGTCTGACGACGATGTGGACATCCGGGTGCGCTACCCGTCCGAGTACCGCGGCGTGAACGCGCTCGACGATCTGCGCATCATGACGCGGCAGGGAATGGTGCCGATTTCCAACTTCGTTACCCGCAAGCCGGCGCCAAACGTGGATACGACCCAGCGCATCGACGGGGTGCCCGTTGAGTTCGTGCGCGCCAACGTGGCGGCGGACGTGCTCGCCGATGACGTGGTGAAGCAGATCGAAGCGTGGGTGAAGTCACAGGAGTGGGATCCCCGCCTGAACATCCGCTTCCGTGGCGCCAATGAAGAACAGGCAGAGGCAATGGCCTTTGTCGGCGTCGCCTTCCTGCTGTCACTTCTGCTGATGTTTGCGCTTCTCGTCACCCAGTTCAACAGCTTGTACCAGGCCACGCTGATCCTGTTCGCCGTGGTGTTTTCCACCGCTGGCGTACTGTTGTGGCTGCTGATTTCGCAACAACCGTTCTCCGCCATCATGACCGGTATCGGCATCGTCGCGCTGGCCGGCATCGTGGTGAACAACAACATCATCCTCATCGACGCCTACAATCACCTGCGCAAGGAGCATCCGGAGCTGGACTACGTCTCCCTCATCGTACGTACGGGCGCCCAACGTTTGCGCCCCGTGATGCTCACCACCATCACAACCGTCTTCGGACTCCTGCCTCTGGCGAGCAACATCAGCATCGACCTGGTGTCGCGGGAGATCGTGGTCGGCAGCCAGATGTCCATGTTCTGGGTGCCGCTGTCGCAGGCCATCGTTGCTGGTCTGGCGGTTTCCACCCTGCTCACGCTGGTGACGACACCGGCGATGCTCGCCCTCCCGCACCAGCTGAGGGGTTTGTGGCAAAGACGCGCGGGCAAATCCCCGGCCCCCGCAACAACAACCACCAGCCGCGGTACATTCGCCACCGACTGACGTCTCAGCGCACGCTGATGACGTGCTGGCCAATTCGGGCAACCACGGCTGCCGGCACAACAGGTCCCATGCCGAACGTCGTCCGCGGGCCGGTTTGAGTAGACCGCACCCTCCGCTGCGCAATGTATCGATAGCAGATACCGCGATAGCGGTGCTCTTTCGGTGCCGTGTTGAGTTAATCTGCGCGGGTGGACTGGATACTCCCACTCGATCACATCACCCTGACCCATATCGACCAGACCGGCGGCAAAGCTGCCCGCCTGGGTGCGCTCATGCGTGCCGGTTTCCCGGTACCGGACGGGTTTGTCATCACCGCGGACGCGTTCCTTCTGCACCACCCCATCTTTCTGGATACGCGGCCGCCGCCTCCCCGCCTGTCCCCGGAATTCATGAAATCGCTCGCGGACGCCTTCCAGGCGTACTTTGCACCCGGCGAGCGCGTTGCGGTACGCAGCTCCGGCGTAGATGAAGACGGGCAGGGCGCAAGCTTCGCCGGCCAGCACGCAACGTACTACTACATCGACGCTGCAACACTGGAGCAGGCGGTTGTCGATTGCTGGATGTCCCTGTGGAGCCCACCAGCGCTGGCCTATCGTGCCAGCCGCGACAAGCCCATCCGGCCAATGGCCGTGATCGTGCAGAAACTGGTGGATGCCCGGCGTTCCGGCGTCTGCTTCTCCCGCGACCCTCTGGACCCACGGGCCGGCACGGTAGTCATCGAAGCGAGCTGGGGACTGGGCGCCGCACTCGTGGATGGTCGGGTGCAACCGGACCGGCTGCGCGTGGATGATCGCGGCGCGGTCACGCTGCTTCAACTCGGCGACAAACGGGAACGCGTGGCGGCCACGCGCGCCGACCCGTCCATGGGGCGTCTGGAAGCGGTGCCGGAACATCTGCGTACCGCCCGCGTGCTCACCGACGATGACGCCTTCCAGTTGCATGAGATCACGGAGCAGATCGAAACCCTCTTCGGTGAGCCGGTTGACGTGGAATGGGCGTACGACGCGGACACGCTGCACATCCTGCAGGCCCGTCCGATCACGACCCTCACCACCGGCGAACCAGCACCTGTTGGGCCGATGGTGTTGTTCAAACCGCTTGCGGAGAATTTCACCGAACCGTTGACCCCCTTGACGGTGAGCCTGATGCAGGCCGTCATACCTCCCGGCAGCACCTTCGTGGACGGCCGCCTGTACGTCGGCTTCGCAGCCTTGCGCCGTTTCATGCCGCTGAAGCTGACGGATGCCGAATGCGTCGACCTGCTGCTGCTGCGCCGCATGCCCGACCCCATGGTGCCCCATCCAGGGCGACTGGCCCTCCTGCTCGCTGGCCTGGGAGTGGTCTGGCTCAGTCAGGGAGCCTTCTGGTCACGTAGTGCCCGCCTAATGCCGCAGGCCCTGGAGCGCTTTCCGCCCTGGCTCGAGGGTGTGGCCCGGCAAACAGGCAACGACCCGGTTCGCTTCATGCGGGCGACAATGTTCGGCGCGTCGCCGTTTGCTCCGGTGTGGCGCGACGTGCTGGCGCTGAACATCTCCGCCGGCCGCTATTTCCTTCTGATGGGACTCGCGCGCCAGCTTCTCAGGCGCTGGGCGCCGTCACTCGACCCGGACCTCCTGGCCGACCTGGTCCATGACGAAAGCGATATGTGGAGCCGGCGCATGCTCGACGCAGTGCGCGAACTCGCCTCGCTGGCCAACGCGCACCCGGACGCACAAAAAGCGTTGCGGGCAGGCGATTGCCTGACCCAGGTTCGCCTGTTGCCACAGGACCACCCGTTTGTCGTTGGGCTTGGAGATTTCCTGCGCACCTACGGACATCGCGGCCCGCGCGAAATGGATCTGGCGTCCCCGCGCTGGCGTGAGGACCCGACGCCGGTGCTGATCATGATTCGCAACCAGCTTTCCCTGCCGGAGGCGGGCAGCAACGCCGCCTATGCGCAACACCTGGTGGCGCGCGACAAACTTCGACGGCAACTCGGCAACGGACTGAAGGCGCGCTGTATCAACCGCCTTGTCAGTCGCATCCGTTATTACATTGCGCTGCGCGAAAATACGCGGCACTACCACACGATGCTGTTCGACAGGCTGCGTCGCAAACTGACGTCACTGGAGCACGACCTGCTGCTGGCGGAAAAAATCAAGACAGCCGGCGATCTGTTTTTCCTCACCTGGCCGGAGGTACGCAGCCTGCAGGCAGCGGATCAGCCCAGCGTCGCGCTCGCCGGCGTCATTCGGGAGCGTCGTATCGCCCACCAGCGCCTGGCACGCACACGACCACCTGAGACCCTGAATCTCCATCTCGCACATGCCCTGATGCCTGACGAGGACGCCAACGTTCTGTATGGACAACGGGCCAGTTCCGGCGAAGCCGAAGGCGTCGCGCGGGTCGTGCTGCATCCGGATCAGGCCGGCCATATTCAACCGGGCGATATCCTGATCGCGCCCTACACCGATCCCACCTGGACGCCGCTGTTTCCATCGCTGGCGGGCATCGTCGTCGGCATGGGCAGCTACCTTTCGCATGCCGGCACCATTGCCAGGGAGCTGCGCATCCCCTGTCTGGTGGACGTGCGCGACTGTGTTTCACGCATTCGCGATGGGCAGCGGGTAAGGCTCTGCGCTGATCTGGGCTTCGTACAGCTGGTGGACGGGCCATGACCCAGGCCCTGCTCACGCTGGCGCTGTTGCCCCTGTCGAGCGGTTTTCTGGCGGCCGTCATGAGTTTGCGCGACGGCGCCTCGATGACCTGGGGCCTGGTGCGTGTGATGTGGCTCGCGGCGCTGCTGCTGCTTGCGATCGTGGTGTTTCCGGACGCGGGGAAAAGAGCTGTCGTGGTATCGCTCGGCATCCTGCTCACAATGCAGTGCGTGAGCTGGCTCGTCCGTCAATGGTGGGGGCGCAATCGCCTGTCCTGAGTGCCCCGGGGAAGGGGAAAAGCAAGCTCCGGCGGCCGGGGGATTGGAGGGGGAGAGAGCTCGACCACCGGAGCTTGGGGCGGCTTCATCGGATCCAGTCCATGAATCCATCACCGCCTGGTTTTAGGTATAGCAGAGGTTTCGAAATGCGCCCGGCGCTGACGAAAATTCAGCCCCTGGCGGCAAGCGCATCGGCAAACGCCACCACCCGCTCCGCTTCCGCGGCGTGCAGGTTCTCCACCAGATTACCGTCCAGCACCGCCACCCCCCTGCCCGCCGCCAGGGCTTCCTGCCACACCGCCAGCACCCGCCGTGCATGGTCCACACCGGCTGCGTCGATGCCGTAGGTCTCGTTGGCAATATCCACCTGGCCGGGGTGAATCAGCGTCTTGCCGTCAAAGCCCATGGCGCGCCCCTGCTCACACGCATCGCGGAAGGATTCAAGGTTGCGGAACTCCAGGTGCACGCCATCGAGGATTACCTTGCCCGCCGCCCGCGCCGCGAGCACACAATGCTGCAACGCGTAGTGCAGGTTGCTTCGCGAAGGTGTGTGCGTGGCATGCAACTCCTTGACCAGGTCACTGGTACCCATGACCAGTGCGGCCACCCGTGGATGCGCAGCCAGACTGCGCGCGTCGAGCACACCGATGGGCGTCTCGATCATGATCCACAGCGGAACCTGACGACCACCCAGGCGATCCAGTTCGGCGCAGATGGCATCAATCTGCGCGAGACGTTCGATCTTCGGAAACAGCAGGCCTGCCACCGGTTCCCCGGCAAACGTGGCGAGATCCGCGGCGCCCCAGGGAGTTTCCAGAGCGTTACACCGCACCAGAAGTTCCCGATAGCCATACGCGCCACTGCGGACGGCAGCCAGCACCTGCGCCCTGGCCGTGGTCTTGGCATCGGGCGCCACCGCATCCTCCAGGTCGAAGATCACGACGTCACAAGGCAGGTCACGGGCTTTCTCCAGCGCCCGCGCATTGGCGCCCGGCATGTACAGTACCGATCGTCTGGGTTTCATGGCCTGCTCTCCCGATAAATTCCATAACGACGTATCTCAGCCGATCATGGCGGCCTGGCCGCCGTCCACGGGCAGACAGACGCCGGTGATGAAACGCGCCTCGTCAGACGCCAGGAACAGTGCCGCATTGGCGACGTCCCAGGCAGTGCCCATCCTGCCGCCGAGCGGCACCGCCGCGTCCCGGCGGGCGATGAGTTCGGCCCTGTCCGCGCCCTGTGCAACGTATCCCTCGATGGCCATGGGCGTATTCATGAGACCGGGCATGATCACGTTGGCGCGGATGTTGTATTTGGCGTTGCCGGTGGCGAGCGCATGCGTGTACGCGTTGAGGGCAGCCTTGGAGGTTTTGTAGGCGACGATACCCACGGCGCACACGGCGGCGACCGAGGAAATGTTGGTGATAACGCCATGGCCCTGTTCACGCATCGGCTTGAGCACCTCGCGGCAGCTCAGCATGATGCCCTTCATGTTGACGTCGAAGATGCGGTCCCACACAGCCTCCGTCATGGTGGCGGCGCTGCGATCGCCCGCTCCGATACCGACGTTGTTGTGCAGGATGTCGATCCGACCATATTGATCCAGGCATTGCGCAACAAAACGCGCGCAGTCCTGCGCCCGCGTGATGTCCGCCTCACAGGGACTGGCGTCGCCACCTGCCTCCCGGATCATCGCGACCGTCTCTTCCGCCGAATCGAGACGCCGGTCCACCACCAGCACACGTGCCCCTTCCTGCGCGAACCGCAGCGCCGTGGCCCGGCCGTTGCCGATCGTTTCACCCGGCGTCTGCCCGCCGCCCACCACCACGGCGATCCTGTCTGTCAGACGTCCCATCCGGGCAACCCTTCATCCGCCTGTACGCCGAAGCTGTTGAGCGCCATCGACACGAGGTTGTACTGGCCCACCGTGAAGACGATGTCCATGAGCTGCTGTGTGTTGTAGTGCTCTGACAGACCCGCCCACGTTGAATCGCTGACATGTGCATCCGCGTGCAGCTCTTCCGTGGCGGTGAGCAGAAGACGGTCCTTGTCGCTGATGCCGGGGGTGGCCGACCCTGTCTTTGCCAGGCGGATTTCATCTTCGCTCATGCCCGCCTGCCGGGAGATCAGCACGTGCTGGCCCCACTCGTAGCCCGACTGGCACAGATAGCCAATGCGCAGGATCAGCAGCTCCCGGTCACGTACGGTGAGCGTGGACTTACCGAGGATATGATTGGCGAACACCATCCAGCGCCGCGCCAGCTCGGGGTGGTTACAGAGTGTCTTGAAGATGTTGAACACCCGCCCCTGCTTCGTGAACGGCTGCATCATCTCCGCCGCTTCCGGGGTCCACTGGTCAGATTCCAGCGCCGGTATTCGAGGTTTGTCCAGTCGCATGCGGTTCACTCTCCGAAAAATTGTCGGTCCCACTATAGCGAGCGGCTCCGCTACCGAACAGGCCGGGAATCGAGGAACCGGGGGGTGGAAATTTGCCCTCGCAGGATCATCCATACAGTTTTTCCCGGACCAGGGTCCTGACCCGGCACCCGGAATCCGCGCAAGCATTGGTGCGCCGTCACTGGGGACACTGGCACGTGCAGCCAGCGTCGGCTCCGGCGGGATCCGATCAACACCACCCTGCGGTTGAATGCAGTCCGATCACGTCAACCGTCCTGCACCGTCCACGGCGCAAACGCGCGTTCCCGGTCGACACGCCCCCTGCCCCCGTTCGCTCCACGGGTCTTCCCTTCTGATCCAGCCACCTGAACGCTGCGGGATTCGCTCCCTCACGCCGTCCGCAATCCCTTCCATTTTCGGGAAACGCTTCTACGCTTCATGTCGGTGCGATTTTCGGAAACTCGATGCGTTTCATCATTGGTATCGCTCTCGTGACACTGATGGTGCGCGCGGAGTCCGCCAGCCCGCGTGATTCCCTGGAGGCTATGTTGAACATGAGCCTCGAGGAGCTCATGAACTTCGAGGTGATCACGCCCACACATGACCGGGTCGCCCTGAACGCCGTTCCCGGCAGCGTCACGCTCATCACACGCGAGCAGATTCTCAAGAGCCCGGCGCAAACCATTCCCGAGCTCCTGCGCGGGATACCTGGCGTCAACGTACGCTGGAATCCCATGGTTCAGACCATCGACATCCGCGGCTTTGGCTCCAACCCATTCACCAGTCGTATCCTGCTGCTGATCGACGGCGTTCCGTACAACTCCTGGAACAAAGGGGGATTTCCCCAACACCCCGGTTTCGACTTCTTCAACCTGGACTACGTGGAACACATCGAGGTGCTGCGCGGCAGGGGTTCCGCTCTGTACGGTAAATCCGCGTTCAGCGGCGTGATCAATATCGTGACGTTGAGTGGCGACAACCAGCAGGTGAACCGGGTGCGCGCGCTGGCCGGCGATGACCAGACGGTCATGGCGTCGGTGACGCAGGGCTGGCAGTTCGGCACCGAAGGCAGCTTCCTGCTGGGTGCGCGGAAATTCGAAGGCATCATGCCGACCGAATTCTGGGACAAATACGGGACAGGAAAGACCGACGGTTATGATCTCTTCACCAAGTTGAAGTGGCGTGGCTGGGAGTTGACCTACTACCGCATCGACGACCAACTCGACGGTTTTGTGCTGCCACTCGGCGGCGGGCTGGCAGGCAGTGAGTTTCGCAGCGCCGATACAATCCAGCAGACGATCGATATTGCCAGCGTGCGGTACACGGCTCAGGCGGACGACAATCGCTGGGCGGCCAATATTCACGCCACGCGCGCCAGCCGCAATGGCAGTCATTGTGGCGCCTGCCACGCGAACGGACAGAGCACGACCTTCGCTTCACCGGCCGATCACGGTTCCCAGGCATATGTCGAAGGCCAACTCCGGTTCCGGCTCGGAGCACGCCAGGAACTGCTCGGAGGGCTCGAATACCGGCAACTCGACGCTGGCGAACATACGCGTCACGGAGACAACGCCACATCCACCACGGACCACGTGCTGGCGTATGACAGGCCGGCAGTCTACGTGCAGGATCAGATTCAGTTGACGGATCGACTGCAGACGATCCTCGGCCTGCGCTACGACGCACCGACCTCGCCGGATCTGTTCAAGGACAACGTTTCCCCACGGGTGGATATGGTCTACCGCCACAGCGAGAGGCTGACCGTGCGCGCGCAGTACGGCGAAGCAGCGCGTTACCCGTCGTTCAGCGAGATGTATCAGTCAAACTGGTTCATCAACGCAAAACTACCGGACGGTTCGGTGTTGCCACTAACCCGGTTCGTTCCCAACGAGGACCTGAGCGCGGAGTCCATCCAGACATTCTCGGTGGGGGTAGACCTGCTGCCAACCCGGACGCTACGCCTCAAGGTTGATGCATATCGGGACGTTATCGACAACTACATCGTCATCGCGTACCCGCGTATCCACTTTGAAAACCATCCACAGCAGGCAGTGGTTTCCGGGTTGGAAGTCGACTTCGACTGGCAGCTCTCGACGCGTATTGCGTTGTCAGGAAACTACAGCTACCAGCACAACGGGCGACGAGGTCACGGGGTCGACTCGGCGGGAAACAAACTGGAGCTGACCTACTCTCCCCGACACAAGGTGAATCTGAGCCTGAACTACACGCCCGTTGAGAGTCTCTCGGCACATCTCGATATGCGCTGGCGGAGCGACTACCGGGCTCCTGACTTCTGGTCGCGCATCATGGTTCAGGAAACGGACTACGATCTGCCGGGCTACGCATTGTTCAACGGCCGCCTGGACTACCGACTACCCGTGGCGGTACGTGGTCACCGGCCAATTCGGTTCAGTCTGATCGGCAGGAACCTGACGGACAAACACCCGGCGGAAACGCTGATCGGCGTCAACGCAAAACTGAACGGCCGGTCGATACTGGCTCAGCTGGAATACAACTTCGCGCAAAAGTGATCCCTCCGAACCGGCAGACGCGGTCGACGGCAGCGGGCGACGCGAAGCTCTCGGCGCACCCGGGCACACCTGCAGGTGACGCCATCCAGGGACGCCAGCAGCGCCATGAGCAGTACGCCGATCCGGATTGACGCCGTGCCTGAATCGTTCAGTGCGGATGGGGATGACGACGTTTGTGCTGCCACCGCGCATGACAGCCGTGCGAGCGGAAGGGGTCAGCCAACGGACGGTCAACAGACAACCGCTTCGTACCCCGCTGCCACCAGCCCCGCGAGCACCTGGCTGATCTGCTCCTCACCGCGCATCTGCAGCACAAGTTCCACTACCGTGGCACGCACGGAGGAGCCGCCAAACGCCCGCTGGTGATGGATCTCGATGATGTTGCTGTCCAGCGACCCGATGACACGCGCCATGTCGGCAAGCGCACCGGGCACGTCCGGAATCTCCACGCGCAGGCGTACCAGCCGATGCGTACGCACCATGCCGCGCTGCAGCACTGACGACAGGATCATCATGTCGATGTTGCCGCCGGACAGCACCACCACTACCCGCTTGCCCGCGTAGCTTGTCCTGTCACTCTGCACCGCGGCGAGCGCCGCCGCCCCGGCGCCTTCGGCAACGGTCTTCTCGATCTCAAGCAGAACAAAAATTGCCTGCTCAACCGCCTCCTCGGAAACCGTGACCATCGCGTCCACGTTGCGCCGGATGATCGGCATGGTACGTTCGCCCGGTTGTTTCACGGCGATGCCCTCGGCGACGGTTGCAAGACGCGAGTGGCCGGGAGATTCACCGCAGAACAGTTTGACCGCCGTATCGAAGCGCTGCATCTGCACACCCACCACACGGGTTGCCGGCGACAGCGCTTTCACCGCCGTTGCCACACCCGAAATCAGGCCGCCGCCACCGACCGGCACAACCACGACATCCGGATGCCGGACCTGATCGACAATTTCCAGCCCCACCGTGCCCTGGCCAGCCATCACCTGCTCATCGTCGAACGGATGCAGGAGGGTCAGCCTGCGCTGCTCCGCCAGTGCCAGGGTGTGCGCCCGCGCCTCCTCGAACTGATTCCCGAACAGGATCACTTCCGCCCCGTGCACGCGGGTCTGCTCCACTTTCGCGTTGGGCGTGGTGCGGGGCATGACGATGGTGACCGGTATGCCCAACCGCGCGCCATGATAGGCCACCGCCTGGGCATGGTTGCCTGCCGACATGGCAATGACGCCGCTTCCGCGCTGCCCGGCATCGAGTTGCAGCAGCGCATTCAACGCACCGCGCTCCTTGAACGAGGCGGTGAACTGCTGGTTCTCGAACTTGATGAACAGCTCGCAGCCGAGCAGCTTCGACAGCGTGAAGGACTGCTGGCAGGGCGTGTGGATGATCTGCCCGCGCAACCGCTCGTGCGCTGCCTGTATGGTCTGAATGTCCATGGACGCGCGAGTATACTCGCGCGGTGAAACACCTGCTGATCGTCTACCACTCCAAGACCGGCGCCACCGAGCGACTCGCGCAAGCCGTTGAACAGGGTGCCCGCCACCCGGATGCGGGTGATGTGGACGTGCGCCTTCGACGTGCCTCGGACGCGGGCCCCGATGATCTCCTGTGGGCTCACGCGGTGTTGCTCGGCACCCCCGAGAATTTCGGCTACATGTCAGGCGCCCTGAAAGATTTCTTCGATCGCACTTTCTACGAGGTCGAAGGGCGCCTCAGCCCCCTGCCCTGCGCTCTGTTCATCGCCGCCGGCAACGACGGCACCGGCGCCGTGCGCGCCATTCGCCGCATCATCGGTGGCTATCCGCTGCGCGAGGTACAGGAACCACTGATCGTTCGCGGCGCGGCGACGTCGGCTCAGCTCGCCGCAGCCCACGATCTGGGACTGGCGCTTGCAGCGGGACTGGAAGCCGGTATCTACTGACGCCTGGAACCATTGACCGGAGGTCGGGGTCCGCGCCAGCCCGGCGACCGGACCACACGGACACGCATCCATGCATTCGCCCCCACTCAGCACCAGCCAGAAACTGTCCTTCGGCGTTGGCCAGATCGCCGAGGGCATCAAGTCCAGCGCTTTCGGCACCTTCGTGCTCTTCTACTACAACCAGGTGCTCGGGCTTGCCGCCGACATGGCAGGGCTGGCAATCGCCCTGGCGTTGATCTTCGATGCGGTCACCGATCCCATCGCCGGCAGCGTTTCGGATCGGTGGCACGGTCGTCTCGGCAGGCGTCACCCGTTCATCTACGCGTCTGCCCTGCCGCTTGGCCTGGCCTTCTACCTGCTGTTTGCGCCGCTCATCAGCGTGGCGGATCAGGGTCAGATGGCCATGTTCCTGTGGATGCTGAGTTTCACGGTGCTCACCCGGGGAGCCATGACCCTGTACTACGTGCCGCACATGGCCCTGGGCGCGGAACTCTCCACCGACTACGACGAGCGTACGGTGCTGGTGGCACTGCGGCATTTCTTCGGCGCCACCGGGTTCATCCTGGTCTACGTGATCGGCTTTGTTTTCTTCTTTGCCCCCAGCGAGGCGCACCCGAACGGGCAGACCAATCCGGAAGCCTATCCGCCGTTCGCGGCGCTGATGGCCACACTGATGGCGGCCGCCGTATTCATCACCGCGCACGGCACGCGCAAACGCATCCCGTACCTGCCCGCGGCGACGCCGAATGCCTCGCGGGTTACGGCCGCAGACGTGGTGCGCGAAGCGCTGGACGCCATGAAGAGCCCCTCGTTCCGCTGGATGATGGTGGGCTTCATCATCATCATCGTGGCGTTCGGCGTGGCCGGCGCCACCAGCCTGTACATGGCGACATTTTTCTGGCAACTCAATCAGTTTCAGATCCTTATGGTGCTCCTCTCGGGCCCTCTCGGCAGCATGGTCGGATACGCCTTCTCCGGTCGTTTCTTCGCCTGGCTGGACAAGCGGGACGCAATGATCTGGGGCGGCTTTGCATGGATGATGATCCACGCCTCGCCGGTACTGCTTTATCTGGCCGGACTCACGCCGCCTCCGGGCACATGGGCTTGCGCCTTGTTTCTCACCGCCATCACCATCCTCGCCGGCGCCACCATCGGCCAGCTCATCGTGGGCTCCGGCACCACCATGGCGGATATTGCCGATGAACACGAACTGCGCACCGGCCGCCGCCAGGAGGGCGTGTTTTTCGGCGCATCGGCCTTCGCAGGCAAGTGTTCCGGCGCGCTCGGCAGCTACCTCGCCGGACTGGTGCTTGCCGCCATCAACTGGCCCGTGGGCCAGGCGGTACGCACGGCAGCTGACATTCCGCATGACACCCTTGTCACGCTGGCCATCATCGCCCATCCGGTTTCGGTGATACTGGCCATCCCCGGATTGCTGTGTCTGCGTGGCTATTCGCTCAATCGTGAAAAGCTGAGCGCGATTCAGGCTGCCCTGCGGCCGGCAACGGACAGCGCCACGGCATGACCGAACTGCGGGTGAAGATGGTGGAGTCCATCGCCGACATCGATGCGACAACATGGAACACGTGTGCCACATCGGACGGTCGCTTCAATCCGTTTCTGTCGCACACGTTTCTGCAGGCGCTGGAAACCAGCGGCAGTGTCGGCGGCCGCACCGGCTGGCGTCCGTTACATCTGCTCGTGGAAGACGACGCGGGTCTGGTCGGCGTGGTGCCGATGTACGTAAAAGGCAACTCCCAGGGCGAATATGTATTCGACCACGGCTGGGCGGATGCCTGGGAGCGCGCTGGCGGACGCTACTATCCCAAGTTGCAGGCGGCGGTCCCGTTTACTCCTGCGACAGGCCGGCGGGTCTTACCCGTGCGCGATGAGCCCGATCTGGAAACGGCACTGTTCTCGGCCTGTCAGCGTGTCGCCGAGGAGACCGGTGTCTCGTCCCTGCACATGACCTTCCTCACCGAAGCTCAGTGGCAGCATGCAGGCTCACTGGGCTGGCTGCAGCGCATTGACCAGCAGTTTCACTGGCACAACCGGGACTATGCTTCCTTCGAAGAGTTCCTGGGGCAGCTGACATCAAAGCGTCGTAAGGACCTGCGCCGCGAGCGGCGTGACGCGCTCGCCGACGGCATTGAGGTGGAATGGGTAACCGGCAGCGATCTCACCGAAGCCCACTGGGATGCCTTTTTCACGTTCTACATGGACACGGGTTCCCGCAAATGGGGTCGACCCTATCTGACACGGCAGTTCTTCAGTGAGATCAACCGCGCCTTCGCCGAGCACACGTTACTGATTCTCTGTCGGCGTCGGGGCAACTACATTGCCGGCGCCCTCAACTTCATCGGCGACGACACACTGTACGGTCGCAACTGGGGTTGCACCGAGTACCATCCCTTTCTGCACTTCGAAACCTGCTACTACCAGGCCATCGATTTTGCGATCAGCCGCGGCCTCCGGCACGTGGAGGCAGGGGCACAGGGACAACACAAGATTGCGCGTGGCTACGAAGCCACGCCAACCTACAGTGCGCACTGGATTGCCGATGCCAGCTTCCGCGATGCGGTGGCGCGTTTCCTGAAAGAAGAGACCAGTTACGTGCGCCAGGATATCCGTTGGGTTGAAAGCCATTCACCGTTCAAGGCAACGGATCCGGAGCAGTAACCGCGATGCCATGGCAGGCAGCCGTCTGCGCAGCGGTCAACCGCCTGAACGTGTGGATGTCGCCGCTTCGCGGTCACGTGACTCGCCGCTGGCCCAAAGACGGCGCACCGCCGCAATCTGCTCGCTGGTTGACTCATCCGCCCGCCGCCCTTCCAGAAATGCCAGGCCCTCGACAATCCACTGGGCAATCTCCGGCTGCGTAAGCCGGTAATAATGCGTGCGGCCATCCCGGCGCTCTTCGACGATGGAATGCGCGCGCAGCAATGCAAGATGTTGCGATACCCGCGGGCCGGCGACGCCAAGCAGTTTTGCCAGCGAATTCACGTCCCGCTCCCCGCCACGCAGTTCTTCAATGAGCCGGATGCGGTCCGGGTGTGCAATGACTTTGAAAATGTCAGCGAGATTTTTGGCGACAATGTGTCGGCTCGGCATGATCAGGACTCCCCAAAATCGTCTGGTCCACCGGGCAGGCAACGCATTGCTGCGCGCCTGCCCATGTGGTTCACACTGCTTGCGTACTCGGCCGCAAGACCGTTGGCGGGGTACCGTCCTGCATGCCTTCCAGATACAGCGCCGAGGCTTTCAGCGCGTCGAGTCGCGTTGCGAAACTCGTATCTTCCGGCAGACAGTGGATCGAGTTCAAACCCGACAGCACTTTGCGTACCGGCTCCGACATTCCGGCCACGAAGACCCGCTTTCCCGCCTGACGCGCATCGCACACGATCGTCTCCACCGCCCGGCTTGCAGACACGTCCACGAACGGGATGCGGGAGAAATCGAGAACGATGGCATGGGTTCTGTCCCTGGAGCGCTCACGGACCTGGTGACCGAGATCCGCCGCGGCGCCGAAACTCATCGGCCCATCAAACTGGAACAGCGTGATTCGCCCCTTGCTGTCGGCAATGATGGCGGCTTCCTCGGCTGACAGCAGCACGGTGTCGGAATCGCCGCCGATATTGCGCAGCTGTTCGTCCGCCAGGCGTTTGACGAACGCCAGTGCCGCCAGCACCACACCCGCGGCAACCGCCGTGATGAGGTCCACGAACACGGTCAGACTGAGTACCAGCGCCATCAGCGCAAGATCCCAGCGTGGTCCTTTGTGGGCGCGACGCAGATAGGAGAAGTCGATGATGTCGTAGCCGACCTTGATGAGGATACCGGCCAGCACCGCGTGGGGGATATTGGCAGCCAACGGCGCCAGACTGACCACCACGGCAACCAGGATAAGGGCATGGATCATGCCCGAAATGCGCGTGCGGCCGCCGGTGCGGATGTTGACCACCGTACGCATGGTCGCCCCGGCGCCGGGAATGGCGCCAAACAGACCGGCGAACGTATTGCCCACGCCCTGCCCGATGAGTTCCTTGTTGGAGTCATGCCGGGTCTGCGTCATGTTGTCCGCCACCAGCGAGGTGAGCAGGCTGTCGATGGCGCCGAGCACCGCCAGGATCAGGGCGGCTTCGCCGACCAACAGGAACGTGCTGCTGGAAAACTCGGGCAGGATGAACGACGGCAGACCCGTGGGGATATCGCCGAGAATTGGAATACCGGGCAGCGCAAGTGCCACCAGCGTACCGGTGATGAGCGCCGCCAGCGGTCCAGGCAGGAAGCGCCCCCAGGATGCCGGCCAGAGGAAGATGATGCCCAGCGACAGCGCACCGACCAGGAGCGCGGACCAGTTCGGGTCGAGCACCGCGCCAGGGATGGCCGTGAGCGCGGGAATCGTGCCGCCATCCGCCGGTTCGTGACCAAACAGGCGCGCTACCTGCAGTGCGATGATGATGCAGCCGATGCCGCTCATGAAGCCGGATATCACGGGATACGGTACCAGCCGTATGTAGTCGCCGAAACGCAGCACACCGAACAGGATCTGCAGGAGTCCCGCCAGCACAACGGCGCCGAATACGAGCGCCGGTTCGCCGGACAGGGAAGCGAAGACACCTGCGAACACGACAATCATCGGTCCGGTGGGGCCCGATACCTGGGCACCGGTGCCGCCCAGAAAGGCGGCAAAGAAGCCCACGAAGATTGCTCCCCACAGGCCGGCGATGGGACCGGCGCCGGAAGCTTCGCCAAAGGCAAGCGCCAGCGGCAGCGCCACGACACCCGCGGTCAGACCGCCGAAGATGTCGCCACGCATGTTGGAAAGGTCGAAACGGAATAGGTTCATGGTGGTTCCTCTCCGGCTCAGGCGGCACACGACCGATGGTCGAGGAGCCGGGCGATCTCGGCGGCATACCGATCACGCACCGGGAGGAACTGGTCCCCCTCCTGGGCAAGCGCCGCCACTTCCCCTGACTTGATGTCATACACCCAGCCATGCAACGTGAGATTGCCCGTGGCAAGCGCCAGCGCAACGGATGGATGGGTGCGCAGGTGCTGCAACTGCAGCTTCACGTTCTCCTTCAGCAGCAGCCACATGCGCTGCGCGTCGTCCAGATCCTTGCCAAGTTCGTTAGCAATACTGACCGCTGCACGCGCGTGGCCGAGCCACTCGCTGACGTGTTCGAGACTGGCCACTGACTCCGGGTTCATGGCGCCTTTCATGGCGCCGCACTCCGTATGACCGCACACCACGATGTGCGGAACCTTCAGTACCGACACTGCAAATTCGATGGAGGCCGTGATACCGCCGGTCTGCTTGGAGTGAGGGGGGACGATATTGCCGGCGTTACGGCATACGAAAAGCTCGCCGGGTTCCGTCTGCGTAATCATCGCCGTTTCGATACGGGAGTCCGAACAGGTGATGAACAGCGCCTCGGGCGCCTGGCCAAGCGCAAGTTTCTCGAACAGCGGACGCTTCTCCGGGAACACGGTTTCCTGGAAACGGACAACACCACTCGCAAAGTGAGGCATGAGGATCTCCTGTTTTTGATCATTTCGCTGCGCAAGTATATATCTGCATATCTTTGAATGTATATACCTAGAGTTTTTTTGTGTGAAACAGGTTGTACTACTCAGCCGCAGTTGAAATGGCAAACTGCCGGACCAGCCAGGGATGACTGGCCACCCGATGCAGCGAAAGCGCTGATTGGGGTACAAGGCGACGAAGCCGAGAACAGCCGAAAAGTTCCAGGAGGGACAATTTCAGCCTCCTCTCATGGAACTTCAGTTCCATGCGCGACAGCGCTGGCAATCGCAACGTGGCCAGCTGTCAGAGCGCGGTTGGCAGGGTGCGTGCGCGCCGTCGCCTGGCGACGCGGAACGCCGGTGAAGTCCTTTGCGTCATTGCACCTGCAGGCCACCGGAACGGGAAAGGGAACGGGAACGGGCCAATGAGCCGTGTCCGTCATTCCGACGCGCCCGGCGGCACCGCGCGGACTTTGTCCCTGCTCTTCGCCCTGCGGAGAGCTCCTTGCGGCACGCCACCCCGCTCGATCGGCGTCCCCGATACCGCAGCGCCTTCCCTCTCGCACATTGCGGCACGCCGCAATGTGCTGCCGTCACCATTCGCCCTGCGGAGAGCTCCTTGCGGCACGCCACCCCGCTCGATCGGCGTCCCCGATACCGCAGCGCCTTCCCTCTCGCACATTGCGGCACGCCGCAATGTGCTGCCGTCACCATTCGCCCTGCGGGCGAATGGTGGAACTACACAACAATCCCGGCTTCGTAGGCGGCGGCGATTTCATCGTCGCTCAACTGCAACACGTCGCTCAGCACTTCGTAGCTGTGTTCGCCGAGACACGGCGCCGGGCGACGCGGACCACTGTCGTATCCGGCGATACGAAACTGGTGGCCGGCATAGGGAATGTGCCCCATCTCCGTGTGATCGAGATAGTGATAGAAACCCCGATGCGCGTACTGCGGATCGGCCAGCAGATCGCTGCTGCGCTGGACCACACCCGCCGGCACACCAACCGCCTGCAGCGCGCGCATCACCTCGTCGGGCTTGCGCAGCCTGGTCCATTCGGCGATCTCCGCATCGAGCGAATCGTGCCGCGCCTGTCGCCCGGCCACCGTGGCAAGGCTGGTATCTGCCAGCCAGTCTTCCCGGCCAAGTACCCGGCACAGCGCCTGCCACTGATCGTCGGTCAGCACCGAGATGGCACACCACAGATCATCGCCGCAGCAGGGATAGACACCTTCCGGCGCCGTGAAGCGGGACCGATTGCCATTGCGACGCGCGGCAAACCCGTTGATCTGCAGATCCAGCAGTTCCGGAGCCAGGAAATGCAATGCCGTTTCAATCTGCGCCACGTCGATGAAACAGCCCTCACCGGTGCGACGCCGGTGATCCAGCGCCGCGGCAAGCAGCGCGGACACGAACCGCGGCGCGATGGTGTCTGTATAGGCAACCCAGGGTCCGTTGGGCGGGCGGTCCGGATATCCCGTAACTTCGTAGAACCCGGCAATGGACGCCGCGTGGTAACCGTACCCCGCCATCGCGCTCGCCGGTCCGGTCTGCCCCATCAGGCAGGTACTGACCATGATGATGCCGGGATTCAGCCTGGAGACTTCCTCATAACCCAGTCCCATGCGCTCGATGGCGCCCGGGGCAAAGCTCTCCACGAACACATCGGACTGCACAATCAGCCGCTTCGCCGTTTCTATGGCTGCGCGAGACTTCAGGTTGAGCGCGATGCTCAGCTTCGACGTATTGAAATCGCCGAAAAATTGCGATCTGTTCCAGCCCCGCTCATCGTCCTTGAACGGTCCATTCCCGCGCAGCACGTCCGGGCGGTTTTCCGACTCCACCCGCACCACGGTAGCACCGTGATCCGCCAGGAACTTTGTCGTGATGGGGCCCACGCCCACCCAGGCAAAATCGGTAACCCGCAGCCCTTCAAAGGGTAACGAGGTGGCGACATTCGTTGCCTCGCTGACCGAACCACGACGCGCCGCAACGGCCAGTTCCGCGCGAATTTCCGCGCCATGCGCATCCAGCGGGGGGGCGGCGCGCACGATCTGTAACGGGCTCGTCGTGGGTTTCGCCCACACGCCTGGAAAACGCACGTCCGCGCGCCCGGCCAACGGTTGCGGCCGCCAGTAGCCGCGCACGTGCAGCTGTTCCACCGCCAGCAGTTCCTGCAAGGTGTTGACGGGCGCCAGCGAAATTCGATTCGCCAGCCCGTATTCGTACCAGTGTGCCCGAGGATGGCGAATCAGCAGCGCGCGCAGGAGCGCGACCCCCTCCGCCATGTTGAGCGGCTTATGATCGGGGTTCAGGGTATTGAGATCGTATTCGGCCCAGTCCACGTCCCGCAGCCAGGCTTCGCCGACACCTTCCTCGATCATGCGTTCGCTGAGTGCACTGAGCACCTTGCCGTGCGGCACCGCCACCAGATGGCCATCCGCTACCGCGTGCAGGATCTCCAGGCGCCGGGTATCGGAACCCCGCTCGAAATCAAAACCCTGTATGGCATAGGCATCCATGGCGTTGAGCATGGTCCACGTCATCGCGCACTGCGCCGAGACATCCACGAACTGCGCGCCGGCCCCCCGTAACATGCGCGCGTGCGCGACCATCGCCGCGACAAAGGCTTCCGCGCCGGCGTGCCGCCACACCTGTGGCACGCTCAGCCGTACCGGCGGCCGGTCCGGCGGTCCCTGCAGCGCCACGGGGCCACCCATCGCGGCAATCACCAGATCGGACGCCGCCAGCTCCGCATGCGGGCCATCGTCGCCGAATGCCGTCAGTCGAACGAAGACGATGCGCGGATTGAGCTCCCGGGCACGTTCAAAGGTAATGCCATACGGTGCCAGCGGACTCGGCCGGGCAACTTCGAACAGGAAGTCGGCACGGCGCACGAGGTCTTCCAGCGTCGCCCTGTCCCGCAGATCCGCAGGGTCCAGCATGATGGACCGTTTGTTGCGATTGAACGCCACGAACGGCAGGCTGATCGCCTCCCCTTCGGGGTCCCGCGCCAGCGGTTGCTCGCGTCGGGCGGTACTGCCACCGGGCGGCTCAACCCGAATGACATCGGCCCCCAGATCGCCCATGAGCATGGGACCAATCTGGGCGCGGTCGTCAGTGAAATCCAGAACAATGTACGGCGATAGCATGCCTGCCATGGTGGCGTTGATCTCCAGTCGGGGCCGCGGGCACCCCTGGTGAGGGCACGCACGGCAGTCATTGCAACAGACGACCGGAACAAAGGACCGCTCGAAACCAGGAAGCGGCGCCAACCCGATTTCCCCCCATTCCCGGCAGGCGACTGTAGGGGAGAGAGTCCCGGCCGACAATCACCCGCTCCACCGGAGGCGGCCATTGCCGCGGCAGCCGCCACAGCGGGCAGGTGAATGATTTATCATGCGCGCTTCGCCTTTTTCGTGGAAACCATGTCGCCGTCCATTCTCGACCTGCGCGCGCTTCCCCTCGATTCCGAGGTCACCATTCAGGGGTGGGTGCGCACCAAGCGCACGTCCAAGGCCGGGTTCGCCTTCATCCATGTGTACGACGGCTCCTGCTTCGCGCCGGTGCAGGTCGTGGCCGACGGCAACCTGCCCAACTACGCCACCGATATCGACCGCCTGGGCACCGGATGCTCCGTACGTGTGAGCGGCCGTCTGGTGGCATCGGCGGGCAGCGGTCAGGACCGGGAAATCCAGGCCTCGCGTGTCGAGGTGCTCGGCTGGGTGGATGATCCCGAGTCCTATCCCATCGCCAAGAAACGCCACACCTTCGAATACCTGCGCACCACCGCGCACCTGCGCCCGCGCACCAATACCTTTGGCGCCATTGCCCGTGTGCGCAACGGCATCGCCAAGGCCATCCACGATTATTTCAACGACAACGGTTTCCTGTGGGTGAACACCCCCATCATCACGGCCAGTGACTGCGAAGGCGCCGGCGAACTGTTCCGCGTCTCCACGCTGGATGAGATGGCGCGGGGCCAGACCGATTTCAGTCAGGACTTTTTCGGCACGCAGACGTATCTCACCGTGTCGGGTCAGCTCAACGTGGAGTCGTTCTGCTGCGCGTTGTCGAAGGTGTATACGTTCGGGCCGACCTTCCGCGCCGAGAATTCCAACACGTCCCGTCACCTTGCCGAATTCTGGATGGTGGAACCGGAGATCGCCTTCGCGGATCTCGGTGACAACGCGGCGCTGGCGGAAGACTTCCTGAAAGCCGTCATACGACGACTGCTCAACGAGCACGGCGAGGACATGGCGTTCTTTGCGTCGCAGATCGACAAAGGGGTGATCCAGCGCCTTGAGAACGTGGCCAACACGCCGTTCGAACGCCTGCAATACGGGGAGGCGATCGACATTCTCAAACGCGCCGGACATGCGTTCGAGTTCCCGGTGGAATGGGGGCTTGACCTGCAATCGGAACACGAACGCTTCCTGTGCGAGAAACATGTCGGGGGACCGGTGGTGCTCACGGACTACCCGAAGGAGATCAAGGCCTTCTACATGCGCCGCAACGACGACGGCCGTACCGTCGCCGCCATGGACGTACTCGTCCCTGGAGTGGGCGAGATCATCGGCGGCAGCCAGCGCGAGGAGCGACTCGATATGCTCGATGCACGCCTGGACGAACTCGGCCTGGCGAAAGATCTGTGGTGGTATCGCGACCTGCGTCGTTACGGCACCGTGCCCCACGCCGGCTTCGGCCTGGGCCTGGAGCGACTCGTGCTGTACGTGACGGGCATGGAGAACATCCGCGATGTGATCCCGTTTCCTCGCACGCCGCACAACGCGGCGTTCTGACATGAACAAGAAGGAGCATCACAGCCGCGACACCCGGCAACGGTGGGATTGGCGCCACTCATGAAATTTCTGCACACGCTTGCGCGCATCAGGCCGTTTGCCGCGCCCTATCGATGGTCGCTGGCCGGCGGCGTGGTGGCGTTCGGCATCTCGCGCGTGCTGGAAGCCATGGTTCCCCTGTGCATGGCCATGGGCATCGACCGCCTGGCGGCTGGCAACCACGACATCACCCTGCCCGTGGTCGGCATCTTTCTGGCGGTAACCTGTCGCTATGTGGTGGTAACGTTTGCCCGCTATTCGGTGCGACGTGTTGGTCAGTACGTCGCCTATGACCTTCGTCGCGCGCTTTATGAAAGCCTGCAGCGGCAGGGCATTCGCTTCTTCAACCGGCACACCATCGGCGACATGATGACGCGCGCGGTGGCGGATATCGGCCTCATCCAGCGCTTCATCGCCATGGGCACGATCCTGTTCGTGATCCTGATATACGCCACGCTCGTCGGTTTCAGCTTCATGCTCTACCTGTCGCCGGAGCTGACCGTATTGCTGATCCCGCCCCTGCCCTTCGTCTTCCTGTACGCGCAGCGTTCCGCGCGCGCCATGGGCGCAACCTCCGAAGCCGTGCAGGAACGCCTGTCGGACCTCGGCACGCACGTACAGGAAAATCTCAGCGGCATCCGCACCATCCAGGCGATGGCCCAGGAAGAGAACGAAGTGCGCCGCTTTTCCGCAACCAATCAGGCGTACGCCGATGCGTTCTATGACCAGGCGCGGGTGAATTCCCTGATGACGGCCTGGATGCCCACGCTGGCGGCCATCTGCACCATCACCATTCTCGGGTACGGCGGGCACCTGGTGATGACCGGGCGGATGCAGGTTGGCTCGTTCGTCGCTTTCTTCTTCTACGTGAACATGATCGTGCAGCCGTTCCGCGTGGCCGGTTTCATTGTCAACTTGTTCCAGCGTGCGGGTGTGGCGGTACAGCGGCTGCAGGAAGTACTGGACCTGAAACCGGAGATACCGGATCTCGCCGCGGACCAGCCATTGCCCGCAATCCGCGGCGATATCCGGCTGGAGCACTTGCGTTTCCGCTACGCGGACAACCGGCCCTGGGTGCTCGATGACGTGTCACTGCACGTGCGGACCGGCGAAACCATTGCCATCATGGGCAAGGTCGGCAGCGGCAAGACCACCCTGCTCCGCCAGTTGGCCCGCCTGACGGATCCGCCACCCGGCACCGTGTTCATCGACAACCACGACATCCGCGATTTCCCGTTGGCCAAGCTGCGGGCGGAAGTGACCCTGGTGCCACAGGACCCTTTCCTGTTCGGCGAATCGCTCAGGGACAATCTGACCTATGACGACCCTACGCGCGCTGTGGACGCCATCTGGGGCGCCGCGCACGCGGCGGATCTGGCCGATACCATCCGCGCCTTTCCGGATGGCCTTGGCACGCTGGTCGGCGAACGCGGCGTAACCCTTTCCGGGGGGCAGAAACAGCGCGCCACGCTGGCTCGCGGACTCATCCGTCAGAGCCCCGTACTGATCCTCGACGACTGCTTCTCCAGCGTGGATACGGAAACGGAAGAACATATCCTGGAATCGTTGACCCGCCTGCGCGGCGGCATGACGACACTGCTGGTTTCGCACCGGGTGTCCACCGCGCGGCACGCTGACCGCATCGTGGTGCTGGATGAAGGCCGGATCGCTGAAGTCGGTACGCACGCGGAACTGATGCGCGCTGGTGGCTGGTATGCGGAACTGGAACGCATTCAGCGGGAAGGCGCGGACGCGGACGACTACTCGAGCCTGGTGGCGTCATGAGTGCCGTCGCGCCCCAGGCGCCGCAAAAACGCGACTACGCGGCCTTCGACGCCGAACTCTCCGGCGCCGCGCTCAATTTCACGCTGCTCCGCCGCCTGATGCGCTGGATGCGCCCGTACCGTGCAACGTTCGCCGTCTCCGCGGTGCTCATCCTCATCATGTCGGCATTGCAGGTACTGATGCCCATCATCATCTCGCTGGTGGTGATCGACGGCATCATTCGCGGGGAAGCCAGCGAACGACCGGATTTCGGCATGCACGCCCTGAACGACTGGTTGACCGCCAGTACCGGTCTGCCGCCGCTGGTATCAGCCTGCGTGCTCTATGCCGTTCTGCAGGCAGGCTGGGCGTTGAGCGGGCACTGGCATCGCATGACGCTCATCGACTCCGTGATCAGGGGGTTGCGCGATCTGCGGCGGGATCTGTTTGCGCACCTGGAGACACGCCCCTTCTCCTTCTACGACCGGGTAGCCGTCGGCCGGGTGATGACACGGGTTACCAACGACGTGGAAGCGCTGTACGAACTGCTGCGCGGCGTCGGTTCGCTGATCGGTGAATTCGTGCCCTTTTTTGTTGCCCTGACGGTGATGCTTGCCATGAGCGTGCCTCTGACGCTGATGCTGTTGCTGGCGTTACCGGTGATGGGCGTGGTGACGTGGATATTCCGTCGCGCCACCAGTCAGCTGTTCCGCCTGGTGCGCATGACGCTCTCGGCGCTCAACCAGAACATGCACGAAAACCTGGCTGGCATGCAGGTTGTGCAACTGTCCGTACGGGAAGACTACAACCTGGCCCGATACGATCGCATCAACGCCGAGAACCGGGACCACGAACTACGCTCCGCGCGCGTGGAAACCCTGTACGGAGCCTTCACCGACAGCATGGCGCATCTCGCCATCGGCGTTGTCATCTGGTACGGCGGCGGGCAGGCCATCCAGTCGAGCATGACCCTGGGCGAGGTGGTGCTGTTCACCCAGTTCATCAACATGCTGTTCAACCCCATTGTGGTGCTGGGCGAACAGACCAACATCCTGTTCCGCGCCATGGCCAGTGGTGAACGCATCTTCCAGGCGCTCGACTGGGACGAGAAGATCCACGAACCGGAAACGCCAGTCAGCCTCCCGCCGCGGCTGCGCGGCGCCATCGAGTTCCGCGACGTGCGCTTCCGCTACGACGAGATCCCGGTACTCAAAGGCGTGTCGCTGAACGTGTCACCCGGCGAGAAGCTTGCCATCGTCGGCCCCACGGGCTCAGGCAAAAGCACGCTCATCCGTTTGCTGTCGCGTTTCTACGATTTCCCGGACGGCATGATCTTCCTGGACGGGATCGACCTGAATCACATCCACACCCGGGACCTGCGCCGGCGCATCGGCGTGGTGCTACAGGACTTCCACATCTTTTCCGGCACCATCTACGACAACATCGCACTCGGCGATGGCGGCATCACGCGCGAACGGGCGGAACAGGCGGCGCGCACGGTCAATGCGCATGGTTTCATCTCGGCACTGCCCGATGGCTACGATACGCAGCTCTCGGAACGGGGCCAGAACCTGTCCCAGGGACAGCGACAACTGCTGGCATTCGCACGCGTACTGGCTGCGGACCCCGAGATTCTCATCCTGGATGAAGCCACCGCCAGCATCGACACAGCGACGGAGCTGCTGATTCAGGATGCGCTGCGCAAGCTGACGGCGGGACGTACGTCCATCCTGATCGCCCACCGCCTGCAGACCATTCAGGAAGCCAGTCGCATCCTGGTGCTGGAGAGCGGTGAGGTGAAGGAACTCGGAACACACGAGGAACTGCTCGCGGCGGGTGGGTTGTACGCCACGTTGTACCAACTGCAGTTTCAGGAGACCGCTACCGACTGAGGCGCCGACCGCGACTTCGGACGGGCGATGTCCTGCGCCCCACACCATGGGGTCGCGGCCACCGCAGAAATGCCGCTACGCAGATAAAACAGGCGCCGAAGCGGCGCCTGTCCTGCATGTCAGCAGCGGTTCAGAACCGGCCGCCTCCATGGTCGCCACGGTCGCCGCGGTCCCCACGATCGCCACGGTCACGGTAGCCACCGCCACCGCCGCCGTAACCACCGCCACCGCCACCGCCGTAGCCGCCACCACCACCGCCGCCACCACGACGCGGCGGACGTTCGTTGGCTTCGTTTACGCGCAAGGCACGGTTCTGCACCTGCGTGCCATTCAGCTCGCTGATCGCCCGTTCACCGTCGCCCTGCGACATCTCCACGAAACCGAAGCCCCGCGACTTGTTGGTTTCCCGGTCCAGAATGACCCGGGCGGATTGAACCTGTCCAAAGCGCGCGAACAGGTCATTCAATTCCTGGTCGCTGAATCGCCACGGCAGATTGCCTACATAGATTTTCATGCGATCAACTCTCCTCGCATCAGTCGAACTCGAAAACCGCGCTTGTCCTGCAGATCAATCGCAGCGCGGCGCAAACCCAACGATTGCCGACTAACACGTAGAAACTTCGATCACGAGGAAATCGGGCGGAACCGAAGCAAATTATAAACACTCGTTAGCGGGTAACTTCAAGTTTACCCACGCTTGTCAAGTGCTTATTTTCGATCTGCGGCGGCGCTCACGTTTCCTCACGGTCCGCCGCCTGCCCGGATTCGGCTTCCGACGGCAGGGAAAAGCGCAGCACGAGGTAGCCGGCAACGGCGGACAACAGCGATCCGACCAGAATTCCCAGGCGTTCGTCGAACAGCAGATAGCCGCCGCGATGTTCGAACGCAAGCGAGGCAATGAACAGACTCATCGTGAAGCCGATACCGCACAGCAGGCTCACGCCATAGAGGTGTGCCCAGGACATGCCGGTCGGCATGCGCACCAGCCCGGTCACGACACACAGCCCGCAGGCCAGGAACACGCCAACCTGTTTGCCGACAAACAGGCCAGCCGCCACGCCAAGCGGTACCCCGTGCAGCAGATCGGCCACGCCGACACCGAGCAGGGATATGCCGGCATTCGCGAACGCGAACAACGGCAGGATGCCAAACGCCACCGCCGTATGCAGATCGTGTTCCAGGTCGTGCAGCGGTGAAATCGTCTTTTCCGAATCGCGGATGGGAATGCACATCGCCAGCAGAACGCCGGCCAGCGTGGCATGCACGCCGGACTTCAGCAGCGCTACCCACATTACGATGCCGACCAGCAGATAAGGCGTTCGTTCCATCACACCGCCGCGGTTCATCGCAACGAGCAGCAACAGTCCACCCCCACTCACCGCCAGCGCCATGAGCGACAACTGATCGGTATAGAAAAGCGCGATGATGATGATGGCCCCAAGGTCATCGAAGATGGCAATCGACACCAGCAGCACCCTCAGCGCTACCGGCACGCGGTTGCCCAGGAGGGTCATCACCGCCATCGCAAAGGCGATGTCCGTCGCCGCCGGTATGGCCCATCCCTGCATCGCCGTTGCATCGCCCCGATTGAACGCAAGGTAGACCAGCGCGGGTACCGCCATGCCGCCAATTGCACCTGCGGCCGGCAGAATGGCCTGACGCGGATCGGCGATTTCGCCTTCGAAGAACTCCCGCTTCAGCTCCAGCCCCACCAGAAGAAAGAACACCGCCATCAACCCGTCGTTCACCCACAGCAGCAGGGGCTTGGCAATGAGCAACGGGCCGACGCGGACTTCCACAGGCAGATCGATCAACGCCTGGTGCACCCATTCAAGGGGTGAATTGGCGACAACAAGGGCCAGCGCCGTGGCGGCAATCAACAACATCCCGCTGGCGGATTCGAGCCTGAGAAAATCCCTGAGGGCGTTCAGCACACCGCAACCTCGTGTTCGCGATTCAGCAAGGAGGATACGCCATGGGGCTGCCCGCGTAAGCCGCAATCCCCTTCATCACGCGCAGGGCGACGAGAAGGATCTGGCAGAACTGCGCCAGGCCTTCCCGTTCGCACCACAACCGACGCCGCGCGCCCGGCGACACGTCGCCACGCCACGTCGACACCCTCCCGACGACGGCTACTCCCGATGTGGACGTTGCCAATGGATTGAGGCTATCCAGTTCCGCCGCCGGCGCGGAGCCGGCGTCAACAACGCCACTCACCGATTGCCGGTAGATCCCCGATTACACAGTGCGCCCAGCGCGATCGCCTTCGCGGAAGGCTTCCAGCGCCGACCGCGGCGCCACCACGTCACCCACCGCCTTCACCGGAGCGTGGCGACTCAGCATCTCGCGCAGGTCGGTGGCTGGACGCGGATGCACGCAGGCGACCATGAAATCACAGTCGATTGCGAGTTCCTCGCCTGTCAGCCCCTGCATCACCACCACCTGGCCATTACCCACCCGCACCGGCACCGAGCCGGTCAGGAACCGCGTCCCCAGCTTTGGCAACTCACGCTGATACCAGACGAGGTGCGTCATGCCGGTGTTGGCGCCGAAGGTGGCAAACGGCGTCACCACGGTTACCTGACAACCACGTCGCGCCACTTCGTGAATGACCATGCCGCTTTCGTAGTTGGCGCGGCGATCGACGATGACCGCGCGTGTGCCGGCCATGTCGAAACGCTGCCCTTCGAACATGCCCGCCGCGGCATCGTCCGATGACAGCACGGGTACGGAACCATCGGAGGACAGTTCCAGCGAACTCACGGGCCGTGCCCCGGTAGCCATGATGATGGCGTCCGGGGCCATGTCACGTACGAACGCTTCGTCCACCATCAGACCCGTTTCGATGCGCACCTTCAGCAGGCTGAGTTCCTGTTCGATCCAGCTCACCGCCGCCATCAGGTTCGACGCCGCGCCCATTGGCTCCACCAGGCGCAGCCGGCCACCCAGGTGCTGACCGGCCTCCACCAGCGTCACGGCGTGACCGCGGCGGGCGGCAATCTCCGCCGCCTTGATACCGGCCGGGCCACCGCCCACGACAAGCACCTTCTTCGGTTGCACCACCGCCGCCGCCAGCGCCTGGAAGCGCCGTTCCTCACCTACTTCCGGGTTCTGGATACAGGTGATCGGAAACGCGCCGGTGCGATCGATGCAGCCCTGGTTGGCGCCCGTGCACAAACGGATACGGTGCGCCTGGCCTTCCTGGAGTTTCTTCACCAGGTCCGGATCGGCAATCTGCGCACGCGTCATGCCGACGAGATCGCAGTCGCCTTCCTGCAGGGCGCGTTCCGCCAGATCCGGCGTGGGAATCTTGCCCACCCCGATCATCGGCACCAGACCGCCCACGGCTTCGCGCAGGCCACGGGTCAGTGGCAGATATTCGCCGAACGGGTACCGATACGAGGCAATGGCACGCGCGTAGTGGACGCCACCCGCGCCCTCCGAATGATTGAGGTAGTCGAAGTGACCGGTACGGATGACCTCGCCGGCAATGTCACACAGCCGCGCGTGACCCAGTCCACCATCGTCCGGCTGAATGAAGTCATCCGCGGAGATACGAAATCCCAGCACCTTGTCCGGACCGATGGCAGCGCGTACCCGCTCCGCCAGCGTCTTCACGAAATAGAGCTCCTGGCCCCACCGGTCCGTGCGCTGATTCCCCCAGGGGCTGAAGGACTGCTGGATGAGATAGCCGTGCGTACCGTGCAGTTCCACACCGTCCACGCCATTCGAGGTGGCCACCTTCGCCGCGCGCGCGAAGGCATCGATTACCTCCTCCACCTCCTCGTCCGTCATGGCATGCGTGGCTTCACCAGCCGAGGTGATACCACCCGAAAAGCTCCAGATGGGTTCGAAATCCTGTCGATGGTCGCTCTTGCCCTGCATGCCGAAATGGAAAAGCTGCTGTATCAGCTTCGCGCCGCGCTCGTGCACACGCCGCGAGATGCGCTGGTATTTGGGCGCCATGTCGTCGGCATCGTAGAAAAAGTGGCTGCTGTTGGGGCTGGTGGGATGCACATGCATCGCGGTCATGATGATCATGCCGCAACCGCCTTCCGCACGACGCTCCTGGTAGGCCATGTACCGCTCGCCATCACAGCCAGGCTGAAAAAAATCCACGTAGGCCGAGTGCGCGGTGGAGACTACGCGATTGCGCACTTCCATATTGCCGATACGGATGGGCGATAAAAGTTTCACCGTGAGGTTCTCCTTCGATGGCGGGCGACTGCAGCGCCCGCCCGGTGGTTTCCGCGACGTCTGGTCAGGCCTTCTCGAACGTCAGATTCAACGCCACGATACCCAGCATGATGCCGGGCTGGTGCAGGAACGTGTTGTCCTTGGCGTAGGCAAACGACTTCACGCGCTCCAGAAGTGTCGTCCAACCCACCATCTGCTCGAGTCGCGACAGTGTTGCTCCCGGGCAGACGCGCGCACCCTGGGAGAATGTGAGATGGCGCGTGCCGGCCTTGCGGTCCAGGCGCAGCTCCAGCGGACACTCCCACTCGTCCGGATCCAGGTTGGCCGATGCCCAGCGCAGGTGCAGCCACGACCCCTTCGGCACCTTCACGCCATGGAATACTTCGTCCTGACTGGTGATGCGGGTGGACAAACCCTGCGTAGGGGCGCGCAGACGCATCCCTTCCTCGGTGAAGGCACGCAGCTTGGAGCGATCCTGGCGAAGCTCTTCCCACACCTGTGGTCGTTCGATGAGCAGCTGCATCTGCTCCGCCAGGGCGTATTGCGTGGTTTCCAGACCGCCGATCACCATGGCGTAGACAATGCCGTTGATCTCCAGATCCGTCAGTCTGCGCCGTAGCGGCGAGTACTCCACCTGGGTGAGAAAGGTGATCATGTCATCCTGCGGCTTCGCGCGCTTTTCCTTTATAGGCGCCGCGGTATAGTCGCGGAACTCCTCCAACACCTTGTACTGGGACGCTGTTTCCTCGTCGGTAAGCAGGTTGTTGTGGCGGCTGCCGTAGACAAACGGTTTCACGCAGCCATCACCGTAGTACTTGAGCAGCTTCAGGTCCGATATCGGCCAGCCGAGAATATTTGCCATCACGCGCTGCGGCAGCGCCTGGGCGTACTCCGACACGAACTCGACGGATCCGCGATCGATCCACTGATCCACCAGCCAGTTGGCTTCCCGCTGGATCATGGGCTCGTTGCGGGAAGAACCAGGGCCCACCCAGGGGTCCGTCAGTTCCTGGCGGTGCGCGCGCCACATTTCCGGGTTGGGCCGGAGCGTAACCATGGACGCCGCAATGGTGGTGACGCCAGGCAGGGCAAACGGATCGCCGCCCATCTCAACCAGCTTGCGAATGCCGATGCTGCCAACAACGGGAAAGCGCTCTTCGTCGCGCACCACCATGGCAATGTCTTCGTGCTTGCTCAGGACGAAGGCATCGGTACCGGGTTCGTAACCTTCACCAGGAAGGCGATGCACGGGCGCCTGGGCGTGCAGGATGTCGTACGCCTCGTACCAGTGCTCCTGCGCACCTGGCGAAAACAGATCGACATCGGCGAGCGCGTGCGGACAGCGCATGGCGCTGAGCTGGTGGTTTGCATGTTTATCCATCGTACTCTCCCCGGAGTTTTCAGATCAGTGGACTGCTGGTTCGGCCTTGCCGGCGGCCAGGCGCCGCAAGTTGTCTTCATGTTCGTCACGACTGAGTCGATAGCGTGACATCACTGCCATCATGGTCAGCCAGAGGGTCAATATGGTCGGTACATACCAGGCGCCGAGCCGCCAGATTGTCGCTTCGGAAACGTCCGCCACACCCGCTCCCGTTGGGAACTCGGCAACGTAAAGCACCAGCGATGCCACCATCAGCCCCACGCCCTGCACACACTTGCGTATGAACGTAACAGCCGAGAAAAACAAACCCTCGGAACGCCGGCCCGTCTTGAGTTCACTCTGCTCCACGAGGTCCGCCATCATCGACGAGGAGAGAATCTGAAAACAGATAATCAGACCGACGTCGATGACTGCGGTGACAAGCACCAGGTAGAAGACAAAGGGATCACCGTTGTCGGGAATGAGATCAAACAACCGCAGCACCATCGGCAACGGCGCACCGAGAAACGCGATCAATCCGATGATCATGGCGCCGCGTTTCTTGCCGAGGCGACGGGTGGCAATTGGCGCCATCAGGAAGCCGATGATGGCGGAGAGGAACACGCCCGCCGTGATGATGCCGGTTTCCACCGAAGTGAATTCCCAGAAATACGTATAGAAGTAGAAACTCAGTGAGGCGGCAAATCCGGTGGCAATGGCGCCTATGAGTGACGCAAGGAACAGGGCGATGAACGACGGATTGGCCAGCGTTTGAAGTATCTCCTGAAAGATCCGCTGCAAGGTCAGCTGCCGGACTGGCGGTGGTTGCTTGAGCTGTGGAATGCGCGCGTGTGTGCCCATGGCCGAAATCAGAATGGAAATGAAGATCAGCGCGGAACCCACCTCACCCAGCAACTGGTAGCTGGCCGGGTTGAAGCGACCATCCGCAACGGTTGCGGTAGCCATTGCGGGAAACACGAAGAAGAACATCAGCACCGTCATCGTGTTGCCTCCCGTCCAGCCGAAGTAGTACCGGAAGCTGAGCAGCGAGCTGCGCTCCTCGTAGTCTTCGGTCAACTCCGGCCCCATCGCCGAGCTGGGCGTTTCATAGAGTGTGATGAAGGTGCGGATACACACGGCAAGACTCAGCAGGTACCAGAACAGCGTGGATTGCGATGCGTCAGCCGGCGGGTTCCAGAGAAGGAAATAGCTCAGGGACACGGGCAACAGCGACGCATACATGAACGGGTGCCGGCGCCCCCAGCGTGAACGCAGGTTGTCCGACCAGTACCCCACCACCGGATCGGATATGGCGTCCACCACCAGCGCGGTGGTGATGGCGATGCCCACCAGACGCGCATCCAGCCCGATGACCTGGCTGTAGAACAGCAGCAGGAAATAGTCGAAGCCGTTGTTCTTCACGCCGTAGGCAACGGAGCCAAAGCCGTAGGCCAGCTTCAGGCCAAGCGGTAGCCGTTGTGCGGTCACACCTTCCCCCCTGGTGACACCGCCCCAAGATACCGCCAGTCGACCGTCAGGGCGAGTTCCGGGACTGCCGATTCGGGTGGTGGAGGTCTAAACTTGTCTCATGGACAAACCCAACCCCCCCCGAAGCGGCCAGAAATTCCGAACCGCTGACGGTATCAGCGCCATCCGGGACGGCATCAAGCCCAACCCCGCCAGCCAGGTTCCGGGCGAACGCAAGCCGGCGTGGCTGCGCGTGCGCCTGGGCGGTGGCGAACGATATCAGGGCGTGCGTGACACCGTACGCACCCATCGCCTGGCCACGGTCTGCGAGGAATCGCATTGCCCGAACATCGGCGAGTGCTGGAACAACGGTACCGCTACGATCATGCTCATGGGCGCGGTCTGCACGCGAGCCTGTCGTTTCTGTGCCGTGGACACCGGCAATCCGGGCGGCGTGCTGGACCCGGACGAACCCGCGCATGCCGCGGAATCCGTACGTCTGATGGGGTTGAATTACGTAGTGCTGACCTCAGTTGACCGCGACGACCTGCCTGACGGTGGCGCCGCCCACTACGCCGCCTGCATCCGCGCCATCAAGCGGGTGAACCCCACCACCGCGGTGGAAGCCCTCACACCCGATTTCGGGGGGAGCCATGCGGCCGTGGCGACCGTGGTGGACGCCGGCCTCGAAGTGTTCGCGCAGAATGTGGAAACGGTGGAGCGCCTGACACACGTGGTTCGCGATCCGCGTGCCGGGTACGCCCGCACGCTGGACGTATTGCGCCACGCCAAACGCCATCGGCCCGAGGTGCTGACCAAGTCGAGTCTGATGCTGGGACTGGGCGAAACCGACGACGAGATTCTGGCCACCATGCGTGACCTGCGCGCGCACGACGTCGACGTGCTGACACTGGGACAATATCTGCGCCCCACCCGCAACCACCTCCCGGTTGCCCGCTGGGTGCACCCGGACGAATTTGCCGCCTATCGCGACGCCGGGCTTGCGCTTGGTTTCCTGGAGGTGGCGGCGGGCCCCCTGGTGCGCTCGAGCTATCGCGCGGAACGCATGCTGGAGAAGAACAATCTGGGTCTGGATGCCACGCGCATCGCCGTCAGACAGCTCTGACGGCGAAGCCATTTCCCGTTCGCGCCTGCGTTCCGCCGTGTGCCACATCCGCCAAACCGCACGGACGGACACCGCTGCCCGCCGGCGATAGCCGCATTGCCGTCAATGTTCTACCTGCAAAAACGGGGCGACAAATTTGCCCACGTTGATCACCCTTCGGATGACACCACGGGTTTTTCGAATCGCAACGTAAAGCGGTCCGACTCACCGATAGCCTGGTAACGCGCCGCATCCTGGGCACCGAGTGCCAGTGACGGTGGCAAGGTCCACACGCCACGCGGATGGTCGTGCGTGTCCGCCGCGTTGGCGTTGATATCTGACCTGGCGACCAGTTTGAATCCGGCTGCCTGCGCCAGGGCAATGGCCTCCGACTCCTTCACGTACCCCGCGCGCAGTCCGGCCGCGCGGTCGCCGTCTTCCGGCCAGCGGTGGTCCACCACCCCCAGCGTGCCGCCCGGCTTGAGGACGTCGAACATGGCCCGAAACGCCAGCCGACCCGATACCCCATCCGCTTCCTGGGCCATGATCCAGTTATGCAGATTGCGGAACGTGACCACCATATCCGCGCTGGCCGCGGGCGCCATGGTCAGTGCATACGGCGGCTGAAAGTGCGTGACCTGGACAGCCCCGAACAAGTCGTCGTTACTACCCAGCAGCGCGAAGAATGCGCCCAGATTACGACGCTGATAGGCGGGCTGACCATTCAGCGGCGCCTGGGCCGCGTACAGCTGCCCGCTGCCGGCGACAACGGCCGCCAGAATCTCCGTATACCACCCACCGCCCGGGGACACTTCCACCACGGTCATTTCCGGCTTGAGGCCGAAGAACGACAAGGTTTCCGCGGGATGGCGGTACACATCGCGCGCCGTATTGGCGGCATTGCGATGCTTGCCATCCACCGCTGCCACTATGGCGTCCTCCGCCCACAACAGGCCCGTAGCCAGCAATCCTGCCAGCGTAACCATCACTACCATCGCCTTTCGCATGTCGTCTCCAATCTCCACTCACTGCGACACCAGTTGCGGTGCCAGTCCCATCCGCCCCTGTGCCGCCTTTTTGCCGCCCGCCCGACTATTAACGCCCGGATGCGGCGTTACGCAATGTCAATTCCGCTTCCAGGACAAACTGCGTAGCCTGCTCACGCATGTGTGCAACAGTCGATTCCGCAAGCCCCCATTCACCCATGTAGTTGAGCGCTGCACTGGCAACGTACACATCCCACAGGGCCAGGCGTACCGGGTCCAGATCCGCAAGGTCCGCATAGTACCGCGTGAACGTCCGGGACGCGTGCGCGCCATGACGATAGCGGATCTCCACGCGCGCGCACGCGACATCCGCCAGTGGATCGCCAACATGAGCATCCTCCCAGTCGAGAATTGCAACCAGTTCGCCATCGCGCCAGAGCAGGTTGCCCGGCCAGTAGTCACCCTGGATCAGCCGGTTCGGCCCCCGATAGTCCGTATCGACAAGTGCGCGCATCAGGGCCCGAAGGGCGTTGAAACGGACATCCACCGCCAGAAACTGCAACGCTTCGGGCACGGGATCGGTGAGTACCGGCAGGTCATCGAGGCCATTGATGGGTACCGTGTGTATGGCCACGAGTTGCGTGGCCATGGCACGTAGTGCCGCATCGAGCTGCGCCGGCGCGACGGCGGATTCTCCCGCGACGAACGCCATCACGAGGCTCGGTAACGGACGCAGGGTCGCCAACGGATCCACCAGAAGCGGTTCCGGAACAGGTATACCGCACGCACGCGCCGCCTTGAGCACCACATATTCCTTGGCGACCGTGCCCGATTTTTCCCGCACCACCACCTCACGCTGACCGCCATCGGCAAGGCGCAAGGTAAGTGCATGCACCTGCGCGGATACGCCCCCCGTCAGTGGCCGCGCCGCTACCAGTTGAGCGTGTGGATCAAGTTGCGCAACGAGGCGGTCCCACTGCCCTGCACCCTGCTCGCCTGTCACGACCACGCCCCACACGCCTGCGCCGAGGTATGCACCCTGACACCAGACGCACCACCCTGACAGGCAGGCATCACCATCAGGCCGAAGCGCTCGAAGCGCGTGGTTCCCGAGCTGCAAGCAGGCAATTCCTCGGCCGTCATTCCATTGACTGCAACACGAGTTCGATGCGCCGGAAAAACGCTGCGTGCTGGTTTCTCTTCTGACATGAACATGTTACCCAACGCGGGGTGCAGCGAGGAAAATGTGCACCCATTAACACTGCCGGAATTTTTCACAGTCTCCGTGAATTTCGCGGCCCGGTACAACGCTATCCTTACCGCATCAGATCAACCAGGGCGGCTCGTCGATTACACGGCGAGAAAAGGTCACCATGCCAGACAATGCAGCAAAGCGCGAACAACCGAACACGGACAGTTGCCGGTTCTCCTCACGTTGCCCCATGTATCAGACCTTTCGCAATGATTTTGGGCTGAGGATGTTCCAGACCACCTATTGCAACTCCGCCAACCATGCCAAGTGTGCCCGCTTTGCCCTGGCGAGCAAAGGCACCATGCCGCCGTCGGATCTGCTGCCAAACGGGCGGACACTGGTCGCGGCGAGCAAACGCGAGTCCTGATCGACACCTGCCGGAAATCATATCCGCCTATCATGAACACTCTTCGCGTTCTGCTGCTCGACCTGGCCGCCTGCGCCACGACTGAAAACGCGCGCGACGCGCTGGGCAAAGCGCCATTCGACCTGTTCACTACCGCTGACTGGCGCGACGCATCCGCCCACGCAGCGACTGACCGGCCCGACCTGGCGGTAATTACAGCCAGCACCGTCAACGACGATGTGCTGGACATCTGCAGCGCCATACGTCGCTCCAATCGAGACGGCGAGGTGTATACCGTACTGGTCACCGCACCGGACGTCCTGCGCAATACCTCCCTGGTGAATTCCAGCCTGGTAAGCTGCCATTCCCTGCCAGATGACTGGCATCTTCTCGTCCCAAAGATCGAGCTGATGGCCCGCTCGAGCCGCAAGGTGCAGAACATGGAGCGCGCCTGGCAACAGGACGAACTGGCCCTGGACCTTCTCGACGCCGCCGGCTGCAGCATCGACGCGGGCACACAGTCGTGCACCCTGTCCATGCCGCTGAGACGTCTCCTGCGACTGCGGAAGCCGAGTCAGGAAAAACAGATTCATCAGCCCGTGCACTGGCGTGACATGCTGACCTGTGTGCTGCCGATACACCGGGAGCAGATCGAAAGGGCGGTGCTCAATGCACTGGCCACGGGTGAGGAAATCGAACGCCGTTGCGCGCTTGACGATGAAAAGGACGCCTCGCTCATATGCCGCGGCCGGGTGCGCCGCGATGCGAACGGAGATATCTCGACCCTTGACCTCACCTGGCAACGGATCAACCGTCGCCAGCCGCGTGCGATGTCCGCCCCGAGGCAGGCAAATGGCACGCCGGTGGGCAGCGACCCGCTACAGGCCATCGAGGAACGCATCAACGCCCAGTCGAACGGAAGTATTCTCTTTCTGAGCATTGCCAACTACCGGGAGCTCTGCAAGACGCTGGGCTATGTAACAGGCCAGCGGGTGCTTGCTGCATTGGTGGAGAAGGTGGCGGGCGAACTACGCGGCAGCGACATCGTGATGCCACGCGGCTTCAACGACAACCGTCTCGTCGCCCGCATAGGCGGGGCTGAAATCATCGCGGTACTCGATGGCGTGACGGACCAGCGTCACCTCG